>CAZJLP010000027.1:0-65016 GCA_964546955.1 uncultured Opitutaceae bacterium
AAACAGGACCAAATTATACCGGTCGGGATCGAACGGCAGGCCTGCTGCGGCCGGCCACGTTTCCGGCGGATCGGCCGGAGCACCCGCGCTTTGTTCGTAGGCGATAAGCCAACCGAAACCCGCGGTCAGCATCGCGACCCAAATCAGCACGAGGATACGTGCCCGCAAAAAAGCGATAGTAGGGTTCATCAAGGACATGCAGACATCATCGCTCGGTCACGAACAAAGCCCGCGGAAGGCCCTTGTCCTGGATAAAGGACGCAGGCCGAATGGAGGGCGGGGGAGAGAAGCGGTCATCGCGAGCATGAGACAATAAGCACAACTTACTTGCATTTGATAGTCTCGCAGGGAAAGGCAATTCCCTGTCCATGGGACACGCTTCGGTTCTTCACATTTTGTTTACATCTCGTTTACCTATGAATCTGCCCATAAATCCCTAATCATCAGTTTCATATGATGAAAATTCGACTTTCTGTTCGCCGACTACTCCGGCCGACCGCATTCGCAATTTACGCAGGAAAGCCGCACACACGCGGGGCTACGAGCGTGGGCTCGGTGGCCTTCCGAGCCTGTTTCCTTCGCGCCCTTCGCGAGAGACCTTTTCCGCTTCGCGGATCGGATCTTGAACAGAAGGCAACAAAGGATCGCAGGATGTCCTCCTGTCTAGGAGCGATAGCGCGTCAAATTGGAAGAAGGGTGTGGGCCCTGGGAGTCTCTTCGTTCCCTTCGTTATCTTCTGCGAGATGGTTTGAGGAATTGCATGGGCTTCCGTCCCCTCCGCGGCTCTTCACCCGGCAAACCCTCGGATCCGCGTCCACCAGTGAGATTAGCGTTCCCTCCGGATGCTCTCGTCCGAAAAATTCGCGTCCATTTGCGTCCATTCGCGGTTAAAAACAGGAAGGGTTGAATCTCCGCGCCGACCGTGCCGTTATCGACTTTCTTGATCGCATGCAGATCTCTCCCCTGAAACGAACGAAACTGGTAACCGCGCTGATCGAGACGTTTGGGTTTAGCCCCTGGTTGGCGTCAGTGGTGGCGCTGTTCATCGTGCTCCTCGCGGGAGCGGCGCTCTGCTGGCTCTGGCTTTCCGCTCCACCGCGAACGGTGACGCTGCTGACGGGGCCGTCAGGGAGCTCGTTTGATCGCTACGCCCACACCGCCGAGGGGGGCGCTCGTCAGGCACGGACGTATCAAGCCCGACTAGCCGAACGGGGAATTGCGCTGCAAGTCGTGTCGACTGAAGGATCCGCGGACAACCTGAAGCGCCTGCTGGCGTCGAAGTCCAATAATGTCGCGGCGTTCGTTCAAGGCGGTCTCGTCGACGACAATCCACCGCCCGAACTCGTGTCGCTCGGCACTGTGGCGTACCAACCGCTTTGGGTTTTCTATCGCAGCCCGACGCCCATCGCGTTGCTGTCGGAACTGGCGGGGAAGCGCATCGGGATCGGCGAAAAAGGCACGGCTAGCCACCGCCTGGCCACGACCTTGCTCGAGTTGAATGGCATCCGTGGCGCGCCCTCGACGCTGGTCGAACAAGACGCCGCCGCTGCCGCTGCCGCGCTGGGGGAAGGGCAGCTGGACGCCCTTTTTCTCATGGGGGAGGCGGCGTCGGTTCAAACCCTGCGCACGCTGCTGCGCGCGCCCAACGTGCAGCTCTATCACTTCACGCAGGCCGATGCCTACGTCCGGCGCCTTTCGTACCTCAACAAGATCGTGCTGCCGCGAGGAGGGATTGATTTCGGTCAAAACCTGCCTGCTCAGGACGTCGACCTGGTCGGCCCCACGGTCGAATTGCTCGTGCGCAAGGAATTCAACGGGGCGTTGAGCGACATCGTGCTCGACACCGCGCGCGCGGTGCACGGCCGCGCGGGGTTGTTGGCTCGGCGCAACGAATTTCCCGCGCCTTTGCCGCGGGAATACCCAATCAGCGATGACGCTCAGCGCTACTACAAATCCGGGTTGGGCTTCACCTATCAATTTGTAGGCAGTTTCTGGTTGGCGAGCCTCATCAACCGGGTGGTTGTCGCGATCGTGCCGCTCGCCTTGTTGATCATCCCGCTCATGCGAATTGTTCCCGTTGCTTTCCGCTGGAGCGTTCAGGTCCGGATTTTCCGCCACTACCGCCAGTTGTTGCGACTGGAGCAGGAGACGCAGCCGCCCATAACGACCGAACGCGCCCAGCAATTGCTGACCCGACTGCAGGGTATCGAGGGCGACGTGAACAAGCTCCGCGTGCCCGCTTCCTTCGCCTACCAATTCTACGCCCTGCGCGCGCATGTCGATTACGTCCGCACGCAGCTTAACGCCGTAACACCGGCGTGATTGGGCTGATCAAAAGGTAGGGCGAGACCTCTGGGCTCGGCCGACATCGATCGTTTTCAGAGCCTCGCTTCGTCCGTGTCCCTCCGCGACATCCGTGGTCAAATCCCCGCGCTCACCCTCTTCACGTTCAGCCATCAGGGTTGCTTCCAGTCCCAAAACGAAGTCAGGCGGCCTACCTCAGGCCGCCTGATGAGTCCCCACTCGTAAGAGCGTCCTTACGGAACGCTAATTAGCTGGAATTGCTGGTTGGTCGCACCGGTGTTGGTGCGCTGCTCCATGCGGGCGCCGTCGGCGGTGCTGGCTCCGACGACCGTCAGTACCTTGCCGCTGTTCCGATTGACGATCCGATGGTAGCCACTGCCGGCGTCGACGATCTGCCACTCGTCGTTCGTCGCCGTGCCGCCAAACGTATACTGAATGATATTCGCGCCGTCGGTGGTCGAAGCGCTCTGCACCACCATTGCCAGGGAACTGTGGCGGTTGATGATCGCATAATAGCCACCGCCGAGGTCGTTGACCTGCCATTCGTCGTTGGTCGTGCTGCCGCCATAGGTGTACTGAACCACATTGGCGCTATTCGTGGTGGAAGCGCCCTGCACGACGACGGCTTTTCCGCTATGCCGCGCCATGATCCGATAGTTGCCGCCAAACGTACCCGTGCCGGTCCCCGGGGAAGTGTAAGGGGTCGCGCTCGGGCCGACATTCGTGCTGGTGAGGGGCGTGCTGGGCGGGGGCGGATTGCTGCCGCTCGTGCTGTTGTTGGCAATCGTCATCGTGCCAGGGTTCGCTGGGTTGAGCAGAGGCGAAGCGCTGCCCCGCAGCGCGTTGTTCGAAAACGTGCCGCCGCTGGGGCCGCTGACCGTACCGTCGCCGCCGTGTCCGATGATGACGCCCCGCCCGTTCATGTTGATGAAGTTGTTGCCAGTGATCGTGGCGTTGACGACCTGCGCATGACTGAAATTCGGCGACGTATAGGCGGTACCGCGTCCCACGACGAAGCCGTAGTCGGCGGGATTGTCGATGTGGTTGCCTGTGACCGTGTGGTTTTTTTCGTAGATCTTGATGCCGCCCGTGCCGCTCTTGCCGCCCTGCAGCATGATGTTGCCCGTGATGGAACTCTGGTTGCCGGCCCGCAGGGAGATCATGCCGACAGACGTCCGAATCGTGTTGTTGCGAATCGTGTTGCGGGACGATTTCACCTCGAGAATCTCCGCGTCGCCGTCGCAGTTGGTGAACAGGTTCTGCTCCACCAGCGTGAAGGTCTCCTGGTAGTCGCCGGCCAGGCCAATGCCACCGAAGGCGATGGCGGCGCCGGTCCCCGTGCCTTGATCGTGGAAGTAGTTGTGGTCGATGCGGGTGTTGCGCGCCATGTTGGGATTGTTCGGACCGTTGCCGTTGGCCCAGCTTGTGCGATCCGACGGCACGGAAATGCCGGACCGGTTGCCGCGCGGCCAGATGTAGTGGCCCTGGACCGTATTGTTGGCGAATTCGTTGTAATCGATCCGATTGTTATTGGAGTTGCCGCTGAGCATCACCCATTCCGTCGAACTCGAGTGGCCGGAAAGGCGCAGATAGCACTGCGACAGGCGGCAATTCTGCGCGGCCTGAAACCACACGGCCACGCGGAAACTTTCGCCGTCGATCGTTTGCGAGGAGCCGGGGGTCGTGATCCGGAGTCCTTTGATCGTCACATACGAAACCCCATTGTTATAGCGAATCGTACCTGACGAAATCGTCGCGCCATGGAGCGACGCAGCCTGGATGACGATGGGGGCGGTGGACGTTCCACTGCGGGAGATCGTGAAGCCGGAATAGGTGCCATTGGCCAGGACAATGGTGTCGCCCGGATTGACGCTGCCCAGCGCCGAGGACAGGGCGCTGTTGCTGTTGACGTTGATCGTGGCGGCCGACACGGAAAACGCGGCGAGGCAGAAGCCTGCCGCAAGCGTGACCGGTGAGAGAAGGGACCGCAGCAAAGCGCGGCCACCCGAGGGGGTAACAGGGTAACAGTTCATGAAGGGTAGAGGCCCGCGCAACCAGGGGGGCGCGCAACGAGAGGCCAAACCGACTATATACCAGGGCCCCGGAGGCCGCATCGTTAGTTCTAACTAGGCCGCGTGGTTAGGTGCGGCGCAGCCGCACCCTCGTTCTCGTTCTCCTACTCCTAATCGTTCTCGGCCCCGAAGACGCCCGTCCACCTCAGCTTCTAAAGCGACTGCTGGGCCACGCCGTGGAGATCGAGAACGAGTAGGAGTAGGAGAACGAGAATGATTCGGGGTGCCCCCGCCCTACGACCGCTTCAAATACTTCAACGCCGCTTCCGTGCGCGACTGCACATGCAGCTTGTCATAGATGCTGCGCACGTGCGCACACACCGTCGTGTAGGCGACGCCAACTTTTTCGGCGATTTCCTTGTACAGAAGACCTTGAGCAAGCAAGGCGAGGATTTCCGTCTCACGGGCCGTCAAGGGATTGGCCGGCGGCGCTGACTTGGGCGCCGCATGAAAATGCGCCACCACTTTGCGCGCTATCTCCATCGACATCGGGGCCCCGCCGCCATGCACCTCCTCGATCGCGGTAGGCAGGCGGGTCGGCATCTGCTTCTTCAGCAGATAGCCATTCGCTCCCGCCCGCAGGGAATCGAAAATCAAATCGCTCTCCTTGTAGGTGGTCAGCATCAGAACCAGCAGCTTCGGCATTGCGTGCTTGAGCCTCGCGACACACTCGACGCCGCTCATTCCGGGCAGGTTGATGTCGACCAGCGCCACCGAGGGGCGAAGCGGTGGCAATTCGCGAAGCGCCTCCTCCGCACTGCCAAACGCGCCGACGCAGCGCATTGTCGTCTGCCCGTTCAACAACGAGACAATGGTATCGCGGGAAGGAGCGTCATCTTCGATGACGGCGACAGTGATGGGCATGGGGTAGATTGAACACCGTGTGACTTGGGGGGCTCTGACAAATTCAACTTTGGCCGGGTTTAGCGTTCAGCGCGACCAAGGAAACGCAAAAATCACGCGGGTGCCGGTCCCGGGCGTGCTGACAATATCGCAACGTCCTCCCAGCTCCGCCATCCGCTCGCGCATATTCGCGAGGCCGTCCTCGCCCGCAGTCGTTCCGACCGCGACGATTCCGCGTCCGTTGTCCTCGATCTCGGCCCGCAGTTCATGCCCGTCGAGTGCCACCCGAAGCGTCACCTCCGTGGCGGCGGCGTGCCGCACCACGTTGTGGAGCGCTTCCTTCACGGCCAGGAAGAAGTTGTGCCGGACCTCGGTCGCGACGGGGTCCGGCGGCGGCGTCTTCGGCAGATCCGCGATGCATCGCACGCCGGCCGTGCGCAGAAACTCCACCGCGTAATGGCCCAGATAATCGAGCAGGTGGGGGAGGGTGTCATTGCGCGGGTTTACCGCCCACACGATCTCGTCCAGGGAGTTCGTGACTTCGAGCGCCGAAGTCGAGATTCCGCGAAGATGCTGGGCTGTTTGGTCCGGCTGGGTCAAATCCCGCTCCGCTAGCTGGCTCAGCATGAGGATGCGGGTGAGCCGATTGCCCACATCGTCGTGGATGTCGCGCGCGATGCGCGACCGCTCGCGTTCGATCGCCGCCTGCCGCTCGAGTGACTCGACCCGCCGCCGCAGCCGGCGAAACGAGATCGCGCGCACCGCTGCCGTGACCGCGACCGTGAAGATGAGCAGCAGCAACAGCTGAAACCAGAGACGCTGCCACAGCAACGGCGGTACCGCGAGAGCGATCACGGCCGGGGAGGGCGTCCACACGCCGGCACTGTTGCAGCCGAGCACTTCGAAGCGATAAGTGCCCGACGGCAGGCGAGGATAGGTGGCGGAGCGCGCGGACGCTGTTTCGGTCCAAGCATCGTCGAACCCATCGAGGCGGTACCGGAATCGGATATTTTCCGGCGAGCTGAAGCTGAGACAGGAGAACGCAAGCACCAGCTTGCGGTGGGTCGCCGGAAGTTCTAGCGCGCCGCCCGGGGCGACCTGCTTCGGCGTGACCTGTGCCTTCGCGCCGGGCCGCGCCTCCTCCATCCACACGCGATCGTCCACGCTCACTTCGGTAATCCGCACTGCGGACGGTTGCGGCGCATGAGTGGGTTTGTCCGGGGCGACAATCGCGAGCGCATTGCCCATGGGAAACCAGAGGCGGCCGTCTCTCGCCTGAAGCGCATCGCCCGATTCCGTCCGCGTAGCCAGCAGAGGACTACGATCGCCGCCGTAGCGGAGAGATTGCACCTGATTGCGGCGTCCAGTCGCCACGTCGTCCAGTTCGGACGGATCGAGGCTGAATAAAAAACGCTGTGAGGCGATCCAGAGGCGGCCGTGGACATCCGCGGTGAGAAGCCGGACATCGTCGCTGGCGAGGCCATGCTTTGTCTCGAAGTGCACGTACTGCCCGCCTTTCACACGCGCAAGGCCGTTGCGTTCATAACCCACCCACAACGTCCCGTCAGCGGTCGGAAAGAGGCAAGTTACGGCGCGGTTCATGCCACGCGGCGACCAACCTCCCTGCTCGACCAGCGCGTCCCCCTCGACCCGCAGCAAAGCGCCATCGGTCGTGCCAACCCAGATCCGGCCGTCGCGATCTTCGGCCAGGCGAACCGGAAGCGCGCTAAGGCGGGGCAGTTCAAACCGCGAGAGCGTTTCGTCGCGGATGCGCTGGACGGCGGCCGGCGACGTGCCGGCGATCCAAACATCGCCGGTTCTGCTGACCAGCAGATCGTTCGTCGTGCGGCTCACGATTCCCCGGCGTTCGCCGTAGGTTTGAAATTCGCCGCCTACGAGGTGGTGCACGCGTTGCAGGCGCGTGCCGACCCAGATTCCTCCTTGCTGATCCGCGGCGACGCACGTGGCGCCCCCGCGAGGGACGCTGGCGATGTCAGGGGCCGCCCAGCCAGGCCCTTGGCGCACCAATAGGCGGCCGCCCTGCGTGGCGGCCCACACGCGACCTTCGGTATCCTCGCATAAGGACTGCACGGACTCGGCTGGAAGGCCGGTGACAGACCCTTCGATGGCGACGATATTTTCTTTCAGACGATTCAGTCCGCCGCCGCCGGTTCCCACCCAGAGGTTGCCTTCGTCGTCTTCAAACAGCTGATTGATCCGGCGAAAAGACGTAGGAATCGGTTCGCACCCTGCTTCCGTTCGCCGCAGCAGCCCTATGTCGGACGTTCCGATCCAAAGCACGCCCCGACGATCCTCCAGCATGGCGGTGGGACGAATCCCTCTCGGCGCCGTTGAGACCAGCCCGACGTCGATCGGCGGCCCGTCCTCACCTAGCCGATACAACCTCGGTCCGGCGCACACCCACACCGGGCCGCTGGCACTCCCGCACACCGCGGTCGGTGCGGCGGAAAAATCGTGCCGCCGTGTGAAACCGGACGGCTGCAGGGTGCCCACGACACCGTCATGGGCCAGCCAGACGCGACCTTGCCGGTCGAGCGCGAGGGAGCAATCCGTCTGACCGCCGCCATTTCGCACGATGGCCGCGGTGTCCCCCCGGACCTGCACCACAATCCCGCCGTGGTAGGCGATCCAAAGGTTGCCGTCTGCGTCTTCCACCATGTCGTCCACGGATTCCTGCGAAGGCGCCAGGATCACCCGACTGGCGGCTCCCTGGATGCGGATGATACGCCCGCCATCCATCGCGACCCACAATCCGCCGGCTCGACTCCGGCGCACGGTGGCGACGCGCCCGCCCGGCTTGTCGGCGAAAGTCGTCGGCTCAAAAGCCGCGAAGCGACTGCCGTCGAAACGGTGCAGGGCCGCAGGGGTGGCGATCCAGAGAAAGCCGTCGTCGCTCTGCGTGATTCCATTGATGTTCAGGCTGCCGAGGGCCTCCGCATCCCAGACCTCGGCCAGCCAGCGCGAGTTGTTCGCCGCAGTCAGCGAGCCCGGCACCCCCCCTGCGCCCAACGCGATTGCCGCGCCAAGACTAAACACAAACACAGAGCAGAAAGCGCGTGGGGGTCGCACGGCTGCCGAAACTACGCGATCAATGGATTCGAGACAAGGGCGACCTGCGTTCCCGGTGAGCCGTGGTGTGCGGAAAACGTCACGAACCGTTCCATTTTACTGCGCCGGCAGGCATCGGGACGCCAACGCTTGAGGCTCTCTGAAAAACCCCTTCCGAGGTGGAGCGCGATCTCCGAGCGCGCTATTCGGCGAATTCTGTGAGGGACGCGGGCTTAAAACCAACGCGCTCGGAGATCGCGTTCCACCTGGATCTGCTCCTTGCGGGAGTTTTTCAGAGGGTTCCTTCGGCAATGCTGACCGTCGGTGCCGTGGGGGTCCAGCTGAGTGGCCCCGGGTTTACCTTAACGGATAAAGGGAATGGCTGCGTGCAAGGTCCGTGAAATCCGCCGAGGCTCCGCATCGGACCGCTCATGACGAGCCGTTCACCCCACGAATGGCCGTCGGGCCTTTCGTTAAACCCCTAGAACAATACCCTATGAAATCAGGAATGATCAAATTCCTCGCCGCCGCTGCGTTTACCTGCGGCGTTATCGCTACAGCCCAAGCCCAGATCGGATCCGGTTGGAGTTCGACCTCTCTGTCTTACAGGACCCACATCTCCAGCGGTTGCTCCATCAGCGGCAACAACTATTCGATCGACGGTGGATCCGGCCGTGCGGAGCGCCGGTATCCGAGCTTCTCGTCGGGCGAACGCCAGTTCCAAGGCAATGTCCGCGTGGTCAGCCTTGGCGGCGACCGCGTTTCGCTCAAGCAGACCTACTCCGAATCGGCCGGCGTGAAGAATATGATCGCCGTCGCCAAGCCGGGCCGCCTGTACGAAGTGAATGGTGGCGACACCATCGCATCGTATTCGATCGGCAGCACCGTTCGGGTGAACACGATCGCCAGCGCCAACAACGGCACCGTGAACGTCTACATCAACGGCTCCCGGACGCACTCGCGTTCCGGTTTGAGCGACCCGGTCTACGACAAGGTGGGATGCTATGCAACGGCCAGCGGCCGCGGCCCGGCGACCGTCACGTGGACGAGCATCGCCTTCTGGCGCAAGTGAGCTGAGCTTCACCTGCCGCAGTTTTCAAGCACACCGGCCGCCGGTGTGCTTTTTTTTATCACGCCGCGGGAGCCGGCACCGCCGGGGCACTCGCGAGAGGAAGCGTCAGGATGAAGGTTGCTCCGCCACCCAGGCCACTGCTCTCCACCCGGAGCGAACCGCCCATTTCGCGGGCCGCGAGTGCGCTGCTGTGCAAACCGAAGCCGTGGCCGTCCTTTTTGGTGGTGAACCCAAACGCGAAAATGCGCGTGATGTTTTCGGGTGCGATGCCGGAGCCATTGTCCGCCACCGTGAGCCGCACGTCATTGCCGTCCTTCTCGGATCGTAGGGTGAGCTCCGGGTTGGATCGACGAGATTCCACCATCGCGTCTTTGGCGTTGTTGATCAAATTGACGAGGATCTGGAGCGCTTTTTGGCGTTGGATCTTCAGCCGCGGTGAGAACGCCAGCTCGCGTTTTAAGATAATGCGATGCCGCTGGAGCGAAGCGTCGGCGATCCGCAACGCTCCGTCGACCAGTTCTTCGACCGAGACGTCTTCGGTCAGGCCCGAGACGTGGGCATAGCTCTGCTGCGCCGCCACGATCTCCTTCACGTGCTCGATGCCCAGGCGCAGCGCATGCAGCTCATCGACGGCTCCTGTCTGCTCGCGTTGCAGGTTTTCGGAGAGCTGCGCGAGGTACGACGGGAATTGGGAGCCGCGCGGGTCCGTGGTCAGAAATTCGAGCAGCCGGTCTTTATTGTCCAGGATGAGCTGAGCGACCTTTGTCAGGTTGGGAATTTTCAACATCGCGATGCGCTCCGCTGCGACGGTGGCGGAAATATTCACGCTGTTGAGCGCATTGCCGATGTTGTGGAGCACTCCCGTTGCGACCTCGGCCATGCCCGCGAGCCGCGAGGCTTCCAGCAATTCCTTCTGGGCGGTTTTCAGTTGCTCTTCGGTTTCGCGGAATGTGGTGACGTCCCAGAACAACAGTTGGATTCCGAGCGGCTGTCCCGCACGGTCGTAGAGCGGCACCTTTTTGACTTGGAGATAACGTTTCTTTTGTCCCGGTTTTTCGACGACGTTTTCATACTCCAGCGTTTTTCCGGCGGTCAGGATGTCGCGATCGTCGGTGCGCGTTTTTTCCGCCAGCTTTGCCGGATAAAAGTCCTCGTCGCGTTTACCGAGGATTTGTTCGAGGGGCTGGCCGACGAGGTCGGCGAAGGCAGAGTTCGCGTACGTAAATCGGCCGTCGACGTCTTTGCGCGCGATGATCTGGGGAAGGCTCTCCACGAGGGAGTGGTAGAAATACTCTGACGCCCGTAAGGTGTCGTAAGACTTGGCCAGCTCGGCCGTGCGCTCGGCGATGCGGCGTTCGAGCTCCACATTCTGGTGCTGCAGCGCTAGGGCGCGGCTACGAAAACGCCGCACACGCCACCGGAATGCGCCCAAGGTGCCACCGGCAAGCCCCGCGACGAGCAGAATTCGAAACCATGCGGTCTGGTAGAATTGAGGCGCCTGCTCGACCACGAGGGAGGCGCCGGTTTCGTTCCAAACACCGTCGTTGTTGGACGCGATGACCGTGAATCGATAGCTTCCCGGAGGAAGATTCGCGTAGTAGGCCATGCGTCGCGGCCCGGCGTCGATCCAGTCGTGGTCGTAGCCCTCCATTCGGTATTTGAAACGCACCTGCAAGGGGCGGACATAACTGAGCGCGCTGTACTCCAGAGACAGGCGGCGTGTGCCTGCAGGGAGGAGCACTTTTTCCCGAAGGTTCAGCGGGCGGTCGTCGGCGGAAGCGCTTTCGATGTAGACAGGGGGAATCACCCGGTTCAGGGGAATGTCTTTGGGGTCGATGCCGAGCAGGCCCTGTCGCGTGGCGAACCAGAGCGTGCCGTTGCGGGCTTTCCATGCGGCCGGTTGCACCGTGGAGAAAACCGTGCTGCTACCGACTCCGTTTCCGACTTCGATCAGGTGAAACGTGGCGGGCGGGCCGCCTCGTGCCATCGCGAGAATCTCGGCTTTGTCGCCCCAGACGATGCCGCGCAAGGTGCCCAGAAAGAGGTGGCCGTCGTCGTCTTCGACGATCGCACAGACAAGGTCGGTGGCGACGTCGACGAAGGGCGGAGGATTCCACCAGCGACCTTCGGAGAACACCGCAAGTCCGCGGCCTTTCGTCCCGAGCCACAAGTTGCCCTCGCGGTCGGGATAGATGGCGCGCACTTCTTGGGACGGAAGTCCGGATTTTTGGTCGAAGAGCTCGACCTTGCCGTCTTTCAGGCGGGCGAGGCCCGCTCGCTGGTACCCAATGTAAATTGCCCCGTCGCGGTCCTCCGCGAAACAAATCGCAGGTGCCTCGGGAATACCGGCCGTGCCGCCCAGTTTTTCGAACCGCCCCTCCTTGAAACGCATCACCGGTCCGCGCTCGGTGGCCAGCCAGACCGCGCCGGAACTGTCCTGGAAAAGGCCTCGCGCGAATTTATGCTCTGCATACGTCGTCAATTTTCCGCGGTCGTAAACCTGCAGTCCCCGGCGCGCTCCAAGCCAAACGCTGCCATCTGCCATCCCGCGTTGGGTGAAAATGTCGACGTCGAACCCGTCCGCGGGTTTGAACTCCGTGATCTCTCCGGCCGGCGAGATCCGCACCGGACCTTCGCGACCCGGGGCGGTCCAGAGATTGCCCTGCAAATCTTCGGTGACGTTGCGCACGGTCCCCGCGCGCAATCCGTTGTCTCGGGAGAACAGCCGAAAACCCGCGGGCCGCAGCTGGATGAGTCCTTCGCCCAACGTTCCCAGCCAGAGATTGCCTTCCACGTCTTCGCACATCGCGCGGAAATTCTCGGCCACATAGGGCAACACCTGGCCGAAACGCCCGGGGCCGCCTCGACCCAGGAGAAAGAGTCCGCCGGCCGTCACCCAGACGTTGTCCTCGCGATCGACGAAGACCAGCCGCGTCGAATTGCTGCCGAGGCCTGATTCCGGGCCGAAGCGTCTGACTTCCGTGCCGGCAAGGCGGAACACGCCTTCATTGGTCGTGAACCAAAGCGCGCCGTCCTTGGTTTGCGCGATCGCGTCCGCGTCCGCGATACGCGGCTCTGTCTGTGAGAGCGGATGAAAGGCGCCGTCGGCGTAGTAGGTGGGAGGAGAGCCCTGCATCGTGACCCAGATGCGTCCGTCGGCCGCCTTAAATAGATTTCGCACCGAACCTTTGATCAAAAGGCGCACGGCTCGCGTGTGCTCAACGTGGGCGTAGAGTCCATCGGTGGTGCCGACCCATATTTCCTTCTCGTTCGCAGCGAGGAGCGTCTGAATCGAGGCGGTGGAAAATCCGAGGTGTTCGAATTGTCCGTTCCGGTAGCTGCTCAGGCCGCGGTTGGTTCCGATCCAGAGCGTGCCTCGACCGTCTTCATAAAGACATTGAATCGAGTTGTTGTTCAGCGCGGGCGCATTGCTGATCCGATGAAGATGGAAGCGAGAGCCATCGAAGCGCGCCAGACCTCCCTGCGTGGCCAGCCAGAGATACCCGTCCTTGGTTTGCACGATGGCTTCGATCGGCTGAGGCAGCCCCGCGTCTGTACCATACGCCGTGGTCACGAAACCGGTTTGAGGGTTGTTGCGTTCAATGGCCGAGGTCTCGGCGGCGAGTAACAATGCTCCGCTCGCTAGCAATCCGCGCAGCACATTTGCGCTGCGTAGGGAGCACGGGCCCTCAACGCGGCGTCTCAGGCCGCCCCATTTATTTAGACGAAAAAGCAACATAGAAGAATCGGCCGCGACGTGCCGAACTTGAGAAGGAGAAGAGAGGCAACTGCCACATCTACCGCTTATTGCGCGATCTTGCCTCCGCGTAGGGGAAGGCCCCCACGAGTGCGATGTAAGCATCTGAAAAATAATCACTTAACCGTCGCCGTATGGACGGGCTCGTATCAAACTTCCCGGTAAGGTCGCTGGCGGTGCCCAATCTCCGAATTCGGTCTGCGGCAGGCGGCACCGGCGCATCCAGGTCGGGATTCTCCCCATTACGACGGGGCCCGAGAGTCCTCTCCAAAAAGTGCCCAATCGCTTGCCGGAGATCTCAATTATTCTGTTCGGTTTTGCGGTGAGCCGCGGATAATGAGGTAATGATCAGCCGTGAAATGGAGTTCCTTCGGGCCTTCGTCGAACAAGGGTCCGAATCGGCTTTCGCCGAACTCGTTCGGCTCCGAGTGAGCCTCGTCTATTTCGCGGCCTTAAGGCAGCTCGGCGGCGATGCTCATCGCGCCGAGGATGTCACCCAAGTCGTTTTTTCGACCCTTGCATCCAAAGCTCCCTCCCTCATCGCCCGGACAAACCTCGCCGGCTGGCTTCACACCACCACCCGCTATGCGGCCGCCACGGCGCGTCGTGCGGACTTCGTTCGCAAAAAATACGAAGAAAAGGCCGCTGTCATGCCGGACGAAAACCAGCCCTCCAGCCCCGATGTCCAGTGGGAACGCCTTCGCCCCTTGATCGACGACGTGCTGCAGGAGCTGGACAATCGCGATCGCGAGGCCCTGTTGCTGCGGTTTTTCGACGACCTCAGCTTTGCTGACCTCGCCCAGACAATCGGGGTCTCGGAGGACGGAGCAAGGATGCGTGTGAACCGGGCGCTCGACCGGCTGCATTCACGGTTGAGCGCGCGAGGCCTCACCTCCGCCACGGGTGCGCTCGCCGCCGCCTTGTCGACGCAAGCCGGGGTACAGGCTCCGCCGGCGCTTGCAAGCGCCGCGATTCAAACCACTGCGGTCCACCTTGCCGCTGCGACTACGCCCGCCTCGGGCGTGTTTTTCACTGCCTTTATGTGCGCTGCAAAATCCACCTCCGTTGCTATCGCGGCTTCCACTGCGGTCGTGCTGCTCGGGACTGCCTGGCTCTGGCGAGAGCATCGCCGAATCGAGGTGTTACAATCTGACATAATGGCCCAGACACGTTTGTCCGCCGAACTCGACGGCCTGCGCCGGGCCGTCGCAATATCTCAGGCGGAACTGGCACAGCTTAAGGCCCTGGAAGCGTCGCTCAATGCTCCGCGTGCCGCTGCGCCCGGCGTCGGCAGTGCGAACCCCGCTGCAACGACCGCGATGCCCGTACTTCAGGAGCAGGAAATCATGCGGCTCTCGCGCGCGGCCTGGCAGGCGGAGATCGAAGAGCGCTACAGCGATCTTTTCGTCATGTTCACCCGCGACCTCGGAATGCCCGCCGTCCGGGTTGAGCAGCTCAAGGGCCTGCTCATCGAGCGACGCGCGGGTCTCACCGATCTGGATGAGCTCTTCAAAGCACAAGACATCAAACCAAAGGACAATCCCGCCGCCGCCCTGGCGTTAGCCCGCGAAGCAGTCGACCTGGCTGAGGCCCCCATTCGAGAATTCCTGGGCCCCGCTTTCTTCGACCGCTATCGCGACTATGAGCGCACCCTGCTCGAGCGCGGCGCGATCGAGCAACTCTCGCGGCAGCTGGTGCATTCGCCGAACGCCTTGAATCGCGGACAAACCGAGGAGCTTATTCGCGTACTCGCGCAGCATCAGACCCGACCGCAAACCGAGTATGAGCAGTACCTGTGGCTCCGGCACCAACGAGCGGTGCAGCTGCCCAAGGAGGTGGATCCAATGTTCGCTCAGGTCTTGTCGCCTGCCCAGTACACCGCCCTCAAAGGCTTGGTCGATCAATCAAACGAGCAGTCTGCGCTGAACGAGATGTTGCAGACTAAGTTTTCGCGGAGTGAATCACTGTGAAAGCACTGTGGTTGATCAATGTCGCGCTGATCACGGTGGTCCTCGCGATGGGCTTCCGGCTCCGCGCGACCGCCCTTTCTCTTGAGACGGAGAGAGCCGCAGCGGATTCGAGCGCCGTGGGGGCGGAAATGGCGCGACTGACTGACAAGGCCAGCCAACTGAAGAATGAGGTCGCCACCCATGCAGCCAGGATCGCGGCGCTCGAGGCCGGGCGATCGGGGGCGAAAGTAGGTCCTGCTGCGTCGGACGCCTCAGCTGAAACCGGGGCTCTTTCGAAGCCGCGCCCGTCTTCCGCACTCACATCGAGGCAACAGATGTTCCGCGAGGCCTTCGACGATCCCGCTTTCCGCCGGCGCATCGGTGAACTTCAAAAGTCGCGCATGCACCTCTTCTATGGAGAAATTTTCGAGCAACTCCGGCTCAATCCAGAAGAACGAGAGCGATTGACCGAACTACTGGTGGATGCCCAGCAGGCGCGAGGGGACGGCTTTCGCGCCGCCGTGGCGTCCGGCATCGATCCCTATGCACAGCCAGAGAGCATCAAGAAAGGTGTGATCCGCGCCCAGTCTGAGGCGCTCAAGGAAATCGAAACGATGCTCGGGCCCGACCGTTACCGCTCGTTCCGAGAGTATGAGACAACCTTCGCCGAACGAGCCACGGTCGAGCGCCTCCGGCGCTCGTTGAGCTATTCCCTGGAGCCCCTCACGCCCGAGCAAAGCAGGCATCTCGCTCGTGTGTTGAGCGAGACCGGTTCGACTTCAAACCGTCCGTACCGCCACGGCCCCGGCCCGCAGATCGTGGCTGGGTTGCGGCCGCCGGATGCGCCCGCTGCCATTTCTGACGCGGCGGTGCAGCAAGCCACAACTATCCTGACCCCAATCCAACTGCAGGCTCTTCGCCGACTCCAGGAAGCCCAACGCGCCGAACGCACCCTTCGTACCACACAAAACACGCGGTGATACGATGCGGTCGATGAGCTGACGTAAGTTGTCTCCGCGACCGCCGTCGGCGCCGTCCCTGTTAGATGCTGGAGCCGACGTTCGGAGGATACTTTTCAGGTGCGGTAGTGCGATAGGAGAGCGAGGAGAGTGCGCCGCTCCCCATCGTTCTCATTCTCTTACTCCTACTCGTTCTCGATCCCACAGACTGGGCCTAAATTCGATTTTGTATCGCCAATTTTGCCACGACGCTCGGGTGAGAATGAGAACGAAGGGTCGCGGCGTCGATGGCCCGGGGGCCACGATCGGCATCCCTCCGATGCAGCATTGCGGGGGGCCGTGCATTCGCTCATACGCATTTCATGAATCTTCGAATCGCTGGGGTAGCCGTTGCGTCGATTGTGGCCCTGTTGAGTGCAACAGGCGGGGTTTGTTTAGCCGAGGACAAGAGCAAGGCCGTGGTTCCGAAGGCGACGGCCGTCCAGCGCTCCTCCGTTGGGGCGTCCTGGGTCGCGGCCGAAGGTAGCAAAGTCAGCAAGGCCACGACGCTGTCCATCGATGCGGTCAGAGCGGCGGCACGGCAGAAATTGTCCGCGGGAGGAGGCGCGACCACAGAGGCCGACATCGATGCCCTGGTGCTTCTCGTTCTACAGAGTGCCCAAAAAGACGCGGCTGCGGACCTTCATCGTCTCATGGCGGAAATGCAGGCAAACGCGGAAAAGAAAAAAGCCCTGCGGGACGCTCAGCAGAAAATAAAGGAGAAGAAGGACGCGATTTCCGAGATGAACGAGCAGGATCAACTCGCCCTCCAAATGGCCATGGACCGAAAGTCGAAGCTGGAACAGGCGATCTCGAACCTGATGAAAAAATCATCCGACACTTCGCAGACGATCATCCAGAATCTGAAATAGCTGAGGCCGGCATCTCGGCCGTTCGCCCTAGATTCCCAAGGGCGAGGCGTCCTCACCGAGCCGTCGAAGCCCGCGGTATCCTCACGCTAATCGCCTCTTTACTTAATCCGGCTCGGTAAAATCCTTGCGGATATACTGAGCGGTCGCTCCAGCGTCGCTCGTGAATGACGTTGAATCCTCTTTGATCGTCGAGACCACTCACGGCCCGGCCCAAGGCTTCCCTCTCCCGGGAACAACCGCCCCGTGCCCAAGGCGGCGACCCGGCTAACGCTTGACGTACCGGCCCACGAACCCACCGCCGGCCGGCAGTTCCAGCGTGAGCGTGTCGCCCGCTTTTGCGGCCGATTTTTCGACCTTCACCGCCGTGGGATTCCCCGGCACGTCACGCACGATGTCGGCGGCGAAGTCGCCGTCCCCGAGAAAGCTCAGCGGCACCTTGACCGTTCTTGCTTCTTGGCCGCACATCAGTGCTACGAACCACACGGCGCCTTTACGTCGCGAAAAGGCCGTAAGTTCGCCGATCTCGGAACCGGGCAGGACAATGGTTTCGTCCCAGATTGCCGGAATGCTCCTGATGATGTCGGCGGCGGGATTTTCGAGGAGGCGTTGTGGATGGGCTGCGATGGTGAGCAGCGGGGCGGAGTAAATCGCCATGCTCGCAATCTGGTTCGCCCACGTCGTGTCCCGTCGCCGTTCTTCGGTGCCGAGGAAAAGCGTCGTATAGTCGGCCGGTCCGGCGAGCAGGCGTGTGAAAGGCAGGATCGACTGCAGTCGCGCGCGGCTCTGAATGCTGCGCGACTCCATCCCGCGGACCGCCTCGCGCACTGCTTCGTTCGGCCAGGTGCGGGCGAGTCCGGTGGGTTTGTTGGCGCCGTGGAAATTGATGGAGACGTGATACTCGGCCGCCTTGCGCAGCAGAGCAGGGTAGAGGTCGACCAGCTCCTTGTTTTCGTGATCGATGAAATCGATCTTGGCGCCGATCACGCCAAGCTCATGGAGCATTTTGAAAAACTGGTCCTGCGCTTCGGGGGTGCGAAGCTGGCTGCTGCTGCGCCAGAACCACAGCTCGACTCCGCGCTTCCGCGATTCTTCCACCAATTGCTTTCGCTCCGCCAGCGTCCAGCGCGTCCAGATGCCTTCGACAATGTGGTGCTCGAAGCTCAGTTGACCCGCGAGGTTCGAAAAATCGGCAAAGCCCTTCACGTCCGCGGGCCGTCCATCGACGTAGGCCCAAGCCGCGCGGCCGGGTTTGATCCAGTCAGCCTTGGCGCCGTCCGGAAAGAGCACTGGATCAGGCGGCGGGCAGAGATTCGCGAAGATCGTGCTGTTTACGAGCGTGTTGAGGTCGCGTCCGATCATGACCACCCGCCACGGCGTGGTGATCGGGCCGGTCACGGCCGCGGGTTGCCCGAGACGCATGGCCTCGGCGCGGCTGTTATGCAGCTCGAACGGCCAGTTCAACGGATGACGATGGCCGAGCCCGATGATCCAGCCGCGGCGTCCATCAGACTCGAGCGCCATGCCGCTGTAGTTGACCAGATTTGCCTCGGAAATCGCGAGGTAGCCGGCGCCATTGGGCAGCTTCGCGGTGAACGGCGGGCTCGCCCATTCGCCCGGGCCGACCTCCTCGGTCGTCTTGCGTTGGTAGTCGGTCTCGTAGTGACCGTCCATGCCGCCATACCAGAGGGTCGCGCCTGCCGGCAGGATAAATTCGGATCGTTCGTCGGGCACGCGCGATACCTTCGAATCGCCCCCGACGATGTGGCGGTAAGCGACGCCGTCGTCGAAGGCGCGGACCTCGAGCACGTATTCCGTGAGGCTCAAGTCATGAATGAGCGTGATGCGAGCCATATGGCATCGATTTGCCGCGACAGCGCGCGCCCCGAGCCACGGGTAAGTTTCATTGATTTCGCTCCGCTCGAGTTTTCCGAAGACCACGCCGGTGGAAAGGTCAAAGCCGTCGACGTTGAGTTGTAGCCGTGACGGCTCGACGACGGCGGCGCCGCCAGCCGTGACCTTGAACGTCAGTCGTTCGGCATTGGGCAGCAGCGTGAAGGTCAGCCGTCCATCCGGGCTTGTCACGGCGACCTCCTGCATTGGAACAACGCGAGACGAACGCCGTGAGCGTGGGGGTTGTGTTTGCGGGGCCGCATTCTGCGGTGCGCCCGGCGGAGTTTGTGAAAAAACCACATCGGCGCTGAAAAGCGCCAATCCGCAGGTGAGGAGGATCGCTGGTCGGAACGGGGATTGGGTAGTCATGGTAGCTTAGGAGAAATGAAAAATGGTGTGTCGAAGTCGCAAACGCCGCCGGCATTCCACCAAGTCATATCTTGTCGATCCCCCGATTCCGCCGCTAAAACCGCGGCATCGGCTGCGAAACACTGCGCATTTCTTGCCTCGGCCGCCAAGCCCGTCGCCGAAACTCCGCCCCGTCCCCCGTTCGCGAACGTGCTCTTATCTCCGTCGCGGAGCTTTGAAGAAATCCACGATCAGCTTGGTGGCCTCCGACGGATACGCGTGGCCGCCCTCGTGGAGATAGACCAGCAGCGGCGCGCCCTCATCGAAGTGATAAAGCGTCAGGTTCTTTCCGATTGTCTCGGACCGGCCTGAAGCCTGTGACCGCCGGAGCGATTCGATCATCAATCGCTGCCACTCGAACTTCACCAGCTCGTCCTTTTTTCCGGCGACGAGAATCGCCGGCTTGGGTGGTAGTTTGCCATATTTGGGTCCCGCCACGGCCGCTGACGGACCGACGGCAGCGAGAAGATCGCTCCGCTTGGCCCAAAGCAGGTACGTGAACGATCCGCCATTTGAGTGCCCCATCGCATACACGCGCCCGGCATCGGCTTTGTCGGAGATGGCGCTCCACACGACATCGAAGAACTTAAGATCGCGATCGCCCATATGGCCGGGCTCGATCTGCCAGCCATTCTCCCGGCCTTTCGGGTCGGTGAGCCGGCCCGGTGTCGGCAGGCCTTGGAGAAAAATGACGATGGCCTCGTCCCAGTGTTCGTGCGCGGGCATGCTCCTCGCCGCGTGGCGCATGTTCCCTCCATGCCCATGGAAAACAAAGACGACGGGATGTTTACCCGTTGAGCCTGCAGACGGCAGGTGAATCAACCCTTCGCGCTTCACGCCATCCACCAGCCACTCCCGCCGCTGCAGCTCCCCCCCGGTGCAGGCCGTTACCAAACCCAAGATAAAAAGTGAAACGATGAGAAGCTTCGGACGCATCCATGGTAGACGTCCGATCGACTTCCGCGGTTACGGCGCGTCCCTGCAGGTTGGTCCTGGCTCGACGTAGCCGAAGCCGTGAGGCTTTGGATTCCGACAAACCGTTAACCCACTCAACGTACACGCGTGGCTGGTGGCGCTTACTCGATACCGCACGGCGCGAGCCGCCGCGCTTCCGCAGCGGTCAGTTTTCGCTATTTGCGGGAATCTTCCGACGAGCGCGATGCTGCGTCGAGGAACTCGTTCACCACAGGGATGATGATCGGGCCTTTTTCCATCAGAGAGACGTGGGTGGTGTTCGGCAGAACGGCGAGCCTGGATTCCGAGCGAGGCCGCATGTCTCCGAAAATCTCATTGCCCTTGAGGCGGAACATTTCAGCGATGTGCTCCAGGCGGACACCATCGGCATCGCCGTGGATAAAAAGAAATGGGGCCTGGGTGGCTTTAACTTTTTCGGCTCCAAAGTCGTAAGGCTTCAAATCCATCGCGATGACACGTTTGACGAAGTTCGGAAACTCGTCGGGCGTCGGACTGAGCTTCTTGTACTCGGTTTCGATGGGCGAACCTTTGAAAATCTCAGCGGACATTTGCGGAAACGCGTCGAGCGCTTCCTGGACCCAACCGTTGTGGCGGAAAACGGCGGAAATACTGACGACCTTCCGCACTTTTTCCGGATGGCGGATGGCGACCTGCATCGCGACGCCGCCGCCCATGCTGTAGCCGAGCAAATCGGCCCGCTCGATCTTCAGGTAGCCGAGCAGCGCGGTAATGTCGTCGGCCAGATTTTCGTAACTGAAATCGCGCTTGATGTCGGCCGTGCGTCCGTGGCCCTGCATTTCGACGGCGATGACTTTGCGGGTTTTCGCGAACTCTCCGATCCACGTGGGCCAATTGTTCGAAATCGTCATGTACGAACCGTGCAGCAGCACCAACGGTTCACCGCTGCCGCTGCCGTGGATCTCATAGTACATCTTGAGTCCATTGACCGGCGCATAGCCGGTGACTGGCTTTTGCGCCTGCGCCGACATGGCGGCCGACAACAAGAGTGTGAAGATCAGGGCCGCCGTTTTCATGACTGACGGTTTCAGGCGGTTTCGACGAGCTCGGCGAGTTGTTCCGTGCATTGCGGCCAGCCTTCGTGGAAGCCCATTTTCTCGTGCTGCTCGCGATCGGCGATTGTCCAGTGCGAGATGCGTGCTGTGTACTTCGTTTGTCCGGGGCCGGCATCTTCGAACGTGAGCGTGAGGGTCATGAAGGGCTTCTCCGACGGCTCCCACGCTTTCGTGTAGGCATCGGTGGAGACGATGCGCGCGTTGGGCACGACTTCGAGAAAGACGCCGGGGCAGGGGATCTCCGCGCCATCGGGCGCGCGCATCACGAAGAAACTCGCGCCACCCGGTCGCACGTCGAATTCCGCGTGCGCCGTGGTGTAGGGCCGCGGAGCAATCCATTGCTTGAATAATTCAGGCTGGGTCCAGGCTGCGTAAACCTTTTCGCGCGGGGCGTTGATGATGCGGGTGAGCAGAAGTTCGCGTCCGGATACGGAGGTCGTTGTTTTCGAGGCGGTGGCAGTGGTAGAGGACATGGTAATCGAATTTTGCGGGTGAGAATTGTGTGTTCGATAACTCAACGAACGGAGGCACTCCGTCCGGACATCAGTGTGTGAAGATTGTGCCCGCCGCAGCCACGGCCGCCCGATGCTTGACGTGGTTCAAGAATCCTCACTCCGCTTCGATCACCAGCACCTGGGTGGCGAAATCCGCGTCCGGCGAGGTTCGGAGTTTGCGACCGCTGGTGGTGGACACCCGGCGGAGGGTCACTTTCTCCGTCAGCCGATAAGCAAAAGGCCGTGCGTCCGCGCGCCTGCCGTCTGGATCGGTGAAGAGAAACGGTCCCTCGTAGTCCTTCGGAGGGTTCGCATCGTCGATGACCAGTCCGTCGATCGTGATTTCCCGCGGCATGAAGCACGGATAGCCGAAGTCGTGCTGTCCGTCGTTGTTCGCGTCAAAGAGGTAAGGCTGGACTTCCTTGCCGCAGTTGGGAATCCAGCGGCTGTTGCGGATCACCACCGAGCCCTCCCAGGTGGATCCGTAGTCGCTACGCAGCAAAATCAGGGAGCGACCGTTCAACGTCGAGTCCTCGACGGTCAGTATACCACGGCCGATGGCGTTCAATCCCGCGTGGCCCAACGTGCAGCCGCGGATCGTGTAGGTCCCCGAAACCCCCTGATGCGCGTCGATGCGGGAAAGCGTGCAGTTCTCCAAGAGGATGTTCTTGCAGAAATTGGTGCCGATCACGCCCCAGCGCGTGGTGTCGCAGATGTTGTCCATCCGGCAGCCAATCATCGTGAAGTTGACCACGTCGTTCGCGGTCAGGTCATACGTGCCCATGCTCACGGGTTTGCCGGCCGCGCCGATCGTCGAATAGGTCTTGTGACCGGTGACAAAGCAGTCGCGCAGCGTGATGTTCGCGCAACCGTTGACCGTGATGAACCCGCCGTAGGGATGGCCGACGTCGGTCTCGCCCGTGATGTGATGGCTCAACCCCACGACGGTGGTGTTCGAACGGGAGATCGCGATGTTCCGCGACCAATAGTTGTATCCCTTTTCCTGTTTCATCCGGTTGGCCGTGGTCGTGAAGACCCCGCCTTTGAGCGCCAGCGGACGCTCGTCGATCGGGCGGGCTTCGACGCGCGTGATGGTTTCGTAGTCCCAGTCGATGTCGCCCTCGATCGTTCCGTCGCGGCGCAGGATAAAGCAATCGCGCTGGGGCGAGCCGTTGTTCTGGTTGAGGCCGCGGCGGATGTAGAGCCGTTTGGTGTTGTCCTCCACGCGCACCCAGCAGTCCTGGGGAGGTCGAACGTCAACGCGCCGCTGGTCCCGCGTCAGCCGCGGGATCGACAGCGTCACCGGCTCGAGCAGCGAGCGTACAATGAAAAGCGAAAGACGGTGGTTCTCGACGTCCGTATCATCGATGATGAACCGCGACGTGCTCCAGTCGGTATCGGTGGCGATGATAGCGGTGAGCGCGCGTCGGCCGAGATGATATGTGGCATCGGGCCGGGTCTTAACCGGCAGCCCGTGGACATTGGCAAACGCGTGCGCCTCGACGATGGCGGGAAGGTCATCCGCCGCCCCATCCCCGATCGCCCCGAACGCTTCGTAACTGACGGGGCGATCGGTGGGAACGCTGCGCGCATTCTCGGTCGCTGCGAAGGCGGGAGCCATACTCGCCGCTACCACGAGCAGGACAACCCGCAGCGCCGCATGGGGGAAGTGTCGGAGTTTCCAGCACCCGGGCCAAGCGAACGAACATGAAATGGAAAACATGAGGAGGTAAGCAGGTATCATGGCGCGATATACCGCCAGCTCGCAACAACGCCCGCGCTTTTGTCGTGGGCTTCGTAGGGTCTTGAAGGTGGAACGCGATCTCCGAGCGCGTTCTTCGACGCGGTGCGCAGAGTCATGTTGTTCCAAACCAACGCGCCCAGAGGTCGCGTTCCACCTCAATCTGTTTCAACGGCGTCGAAACACGCAGGAGCCTGCATGGTCGCGCGTGTGGTAATCTGAAACTCAAACGGGAGAAATTCGTCTGCCGCGCCCCTTCAGCTCACCGGTCGTTGAGCCAAGACCTGCACGACGGAAGACATCCCTGTGTGGCCGCCGCCTTCGCGCACATCGCGCTCGATTTCCTGGGCAACGAGGTAGTCCAGGCCACTTCCGAGTTCTTGGCGGAGCTCGGCCAGTCTTGGCAAGAGGAGGGGATCGCGAGGACCACCGGTGTTATAGGTGAGCTGGGCTGGGGTATAGGCTTCCATCACGAAGACTCCGCCGGGCGCAAGACCGGCCGCCGCCTGGGCAAGCACCGAGCGCCGCAGTTCGCGAGGCAGGTGCATGAAAATGGCCACGATACTGGCCCACGCCTTGGGCGCGATCGAGAAATCAGCGAGATCGGCGGTGAGGGTGGTCAGCGGCACCTGGCGTGCTTGGGCGAGCGCCTGAGCTTTGGCGAGGCCGATGGCCGACTGGTCGACCGCAGTGACAGCGTGACCGAGCCCGGCGAGAAAAACCGCGTTGCGTCCCTCACCCTCGGCGAGGCAGAGCACAGGACCCGCTGGAATTTTCGCGGCGATCGAGGCGAGAAATTCGTTGGGTGTCGTCCCATAGACGTAGTCCTTTGCGCCATAGCGATCGTTCCAGAAAGCGAGGTCGGTTGCTTGAGACATGCACCAGTTGGTTCTTTCTCGTGCCCGCCTGCGACTTCAAATTTTTCCGCGGGAGTGCTCGTATGGTCGGGCAAAATAAACCGTTCGCCTGGCAGGCAGCCCAGCCTCTTCCGCTCCGCCCTCACCGCGGATCGGCCACCAGCCCGAGAAACAGACACGCCCGCGAAGGCCGGTGCTGAATCGCGAACAGAAAAGGCCGGTCAGCCTTCACTTCGATGGGTTTGCTTGGGTCAGCCGCAGCTCCTAATGTCATGACCAACGCCGTGGCCGCCGCGGCTTCGGTTCCTTTTTCGTCCACGCTGATGAAGGTCTTGTGGATCGCCTCCGACAGGTAGAGATAATCGTCGGGCCTGCGTGGAGCCATTCGATCGAAGTTCGCACTTCCAGCCGGCTCATCGAAGGCAGTTTTCAGACCCTGTGCCATCAAAGGCCGTTTTAGGCTGAGGGGTTCCGGCTGAAGTTTGAACTTCGGCAGGGTCAGTCGCAGGCGCTGGTTTTTCATGGAAGCGCACGCCGCGAGGTCGTCCGTGCCTAGCTTACGGAGCAGCGCCGTCGCTCCATCAATCTGATCGGGGATGAAGAGGACAAACTGAAGGTCCGTGTCGGAATACGATAATGCAACGGCGGAAAAACCCTCGCTTTTGCGAAAGGCGAGGTACCGCTCGGTCAGCAGGGTGGGCACCTGCACGACCTCCTTTCCATGTACATGGAAGTCGCGAGGAGCGGTGGTGCGGTCGGAAAAGAAAGAGTCGGCCCAGGTGGCTCGGAAATACAGAGCGTTGACCAGGACGGCGCGCGTGTCCGGGCTGACGGTTCCTTTGGCCAGCAGATCTTTGATTTTTGCTTCGGTTTGCAGGCTGACCCACTCGTTGATCTGTAGTCGCGCGGCGTCAGGCTGGTCTTGAAAATCGACGTTTTCCGGGGAAGCGCCATGAAATCCTTTCAGGCAGTCGACGAAGCCCTGCCGAAACGCGTAACCGCGTTGGGCAAACAGCCGATTGGCCACACGCAACTGGAGTGGCGTGTACACCAAGCCGTGGTCCTTCAGTCGCTTTCCGTGGCGATCTGCGCGCTCTTCCATTCCCCGAAAGTCCTCCTGCAACCGCTGAAAAGACTGATGCAGCGCTGATTCATCGTCCGGGTAATGGAGACCCCGTGTCATTTCCGCTTTCGTGGCGCCTTCAGCGCCCGCATACGCCATCGCGAGGGCGGACTGGATGGAGTAGGGCGACAGCACGACATTAGCCGAGTCCCCTGCCAACCGTTTCAGCAGATCGATCCCGAGAGAATTAACGGCCTCACCAGCCAGCGTTGTGTTCACCGGTGCACGCTCGCCGGGCTTGGCTTGAGGCGTCGAGCCGAAAGCCGGAGCCGCGAGGATAAGGAGCGGTAAGAGAAAGGGTCGCATAGAATAACGCAGCTCGAACTGCGAAGCCGCTGTACTATAGACACGCAAGCAGTCGATTCCTTAGCATTATTGACGCAGTCTAACGTCGAGCTGTTTGCCTCCCGACTCGCCGCTCCGGCTTCTCACCAGGTCCGCACCCGTACCGAGCAAAGCATATCAGCGAACCGTCTAACTCATAGTCTCCGCCGTCTGCGATCGCAGACCCGACGTGTCCGCCGTGGGCTGGGCGAAGGTCGAATTCGACGAAAAAGGCGGGGAGCTGGAGCTCCCCGCCGTGGGTCAGACCTAGTCGCGCGCTTAGTTGGGGAGAACAACCGTATCGATCACGTGAATCACCCCATTGCTGGCGGCGACATCGGTCGTGACGACTTTTGCGTTGTTCACGGTAACGCCATCGTTTCCGACCACAACCGACAGTTTCTGGCCGTTGACCGTGCCAGCCTGCATCGTCTTCACGTCGGCCGCCATGACTTTGCCAGGAACGACATGGTAGGTTAGGATGGCGACGAGCTTCTGCTTGTTCTCGGGCTTGAGCAGCGACTCAACTGTACCGGCCGGGAGTTTGGCGAAGGCTTCGTCGGTCGGGGCGAAAACGGTGAAGGGGCCTGCGCCCTGAAGCGTTTCGACGAGTCCTGCGGCTTTCACGGCGGCGACGAGCGTCGTGAAGGAGCCCGCGCCTGCGGCAACGCCGACGATGTCCTTGCTCTCATGGGCGGAGCCCGACGATGCTTGAACGGAGGTTGCGAGGACGAGGGCGAGGAGGGCGGATGAGACTTTTGTGACGAGTGAGGATTTCATTTTGATTTTGTGTTTGTGGGACTTCACAGCGCAGAGAACTGGAGAAATGTTCGCTGGGAATTAGACGGAGTGTCTAGATTTTGGCTGCCGTGTCAAGAATTTGTCTAACTTTTGGAAGGTTGTGTATGTTATTTTATAACAATATTTCTATAATGCAGATGAGACAATAATTTACGCGGTATTAATTCAGTGTTGCTCAGCTTGGGCAAAATTGTCTAGATTCTGTCTAACAAATGACCGCTTCGCCCCATGCCATCAACGACGTCGTCCGCCGCACCGGACTGAGCGCGCATGTCATCCGTAGTTGGGAGAAGCGTTACGGAGCGGTGGAGCCGGAACGCACGGCGACGAATCGCCGCCTCTATTCGGAGGAACAGATCGAGCGCCTCCAGTTGCTGCGCCAAATTACCCTGGCAGGCCAAAGCATCGGCTACGTTGCGCAGTTGCCGACGGAGCAACTCAGGCAATTGGCTGCCGGATCGTTCGCGCGTGAACCCCAGCCTGTCCGCTCCGTTGTCAGCCCTCCGGCTTCAAACGCGTTCCTGGAAGATTGCATCACGGCCGTGAAATCCCTCGACGGTCGCGGACTGGAACAAATCCTCAAACAGGCCGAGACTACCCTCGGGACCCAAGGCATGTTGCAGCGTGTCGCGGCACCGCTCGCGCAGGACATCGGCAGCCTCTGGCGCGACGGCACGATCACCGCTGCGCATGAGCATTTCGCTAGCGCGGTGCTGCGGACTTACCTCGCGCACGCGGCACGGCCTTTTGCTCTCGGCGGCAACGAACCCGTCCTCGTCGTCGCGACACCAACCGGGCAGTTGCATGAACTGGGGGCGCTGCTCGTCGGTGCGCTGGCGGCAAACCTTGGATGGCACGTCACCTATCTCGGCGCCAGTTTGCCCGCACCGGAGATCGCTGGTGCGGCGCGTCAAAATCGCGCGCGTGCCGTCGCCCTGAGCCTGGTTTATCCGGAGGATGATCCAGGCATGGAGCGGGAATTAACCCGTTTGCATGAACTGCTGCCATCTCAGGTAAAGGTGGTCGCGGGCGGCCGGGCGATGGCGGCCTACACGGCGGCGCTCGATAAAATCGGCGCGCTGCAAGTCGCCGATCTCACGCATCTCTGTTCGATCCTGGACGAACTGCGTCGGCCTTCAGCGTCTACACCTACGGCGGCTGGATCGTGATCGACTGCAGTGACCCCTAGGCAGGCGGTTGCGCCGGCTTTTTGCCAATCGGAGCAGGGAGGTCGGCGAACGAGGTCATCCGCTTGTACTCAAGAGTGTTAAAGGCTGAGCAAAGTTCGGCGTACTGCTGCGACTGATCATCCTCTATTTCGTTGAGCTCAGCCGACCTGAATCTCAGTCAGGATCACGGCTTAACTTTTACGGTCGGCTGCTTGCTCGTGTAAATACCATGTAAAAACGCAGCCCCGAGTAGGGGAAACCCCTCTAGAACGCGTGAGGAATTATCACTAGCTTCTAGTGCAGCATCACTATGACACTCCCTTCCAACATCGCGATCACCGCCTTGCTCGTTAGCCTCGGCTTGGCCTCGGCGGTTAACGCTCAGATTATCAACCGGACGTTTAACGTGACCGGCTCCTCGACCGAGAATCCCTTCAACCCTTCCACGGTTGTTTCAGTCAGCGCGGACATCGGTCTCAACACCTACACCGTTAATTTTTCCAACACCACGATTGGAACCGGTGGCTACGTCGGAACGATCACCTCGTTCGGCTTCAATACGCCTTTCACCGACTTGGAATTGGGCGCCAACGGCAGTAACGTTACCTTCAGCTCAACCAAGCCTGGCTGGAGCGTATTCGATCCTTACGGTCTTTCCCAAGGCGGAGGTGTTTTTGCCCAGAATCTCGGTGCGGGCACGGGCAACAACCCGGAGGGTGGCCCTCCCTCCGACGGTATTCAGTTTGGCCAGACGGCCACTTTCGTCTTCACGCTTCCTAATTTCGTGTCCGCTGACGGATTTTTTGACTCGACCACCGACTTCACTGTTCGCTGGCAACAAGTCGGTCTCATTACGGCTTCGATTGATCAGCGCAATCGCAGCGACTACGGCGGCGGGAACGATGTGCCCAACACGCCGGTTCCCGAACCTTCCACCTACTCGGCCCTCGCTGGCCTGCTCTTGCTCGGATTCGCCGCCAAGCGCCATTTCCAGAAGCGCCGCGCCTAATTCGAAACTCGAAGCTCTTCCTTCTACAAGCAGGCCCCGCGTGGGCCTGCTTTTTTTATTTTCCAGGTCGAAGACTTTCGACCCACACCCGAGAGAAAGAGAAAGAATAAAGAGAAGGATTCTAACTGCATTCTCTTGCCGTCTGCGATCAGCAGATCCCGACCGATGTGACCACCGGTTGGAAACCACTAGTTCACACTAATCTTCACTAATCCGGCCGAGGCTCCTCCGACAATCCTCGTCTGCGAGTCGCAGACCCTCAAGCCGCCCAGCGCAGCCGATGAGGCGGAGCTTCACATCCAAGATTTTCCCCATTGGGAAAGTCCAATGAGTGGTTTACTCCGGCTGCCGTTGCGTGCGTGTGATGAAGGCGAGCATGAGCGACGCAGCCTCGGCCGAATGCGTCTCGAGCAGACTGTGGCCGCCGTCGAAAATGTGGGCCTCCATTCGTGGCAGCGCTTTCATCCACGAAAGCGTCTCATCGAGATCGAAGAAGATATCGTGTCGTCCCCACAGCATCAATGACGGCGGCTGCCAACGTTTCAGGTAGTCGGCGACCTCCCCGAATCGCGCGACATGGTTGCGATAATCGAGCACGAGTGCCCGCTCTTTTTCGCGTCGGCCGGGAAGCGACATGATTCGCCAGTCCTCTTCCCACTGCCGGGGATCCATGCGCTTGACGATATCCGAAGGTACCCCTTCCACATAGACCTTGCGCGTCCCTTCGAAGTTCAAGTGGGTGATGGCCTCGGCTTCGCGCTCCGGCGTGGGATCGTTCCAAAAGGCCTTGGTCGCCGCCCAAGCCGGCCCAATGCCACTCTGGTGCGCATTGCCATTCTGGATGATGAGGCCGGATATCCGGCGCGGCGCCCGCGTCGCGAGATAAAGCCCGACGGCCGCGCCGAAATCGTGGAGATAGACGTAAAACGAACTGACGCCGAGCTGAGCGAGAAGTGCGTCAATCACGTCCGCGAACCGCGCGAAGGACGTCGGCTCAATCGGTTCAGAGTCGCCGTAACCCGGCAGATCGGGAGCGATCACGAAGCACTCGCCCGCGAGCGGGCCGATCAATTTCCGGAAGTACCGCGACGAACTCGGCGAGCCATGTAGCAGGAGCACCGCCGGTTTCTCCCGTTCGCCAGCAAGACGAACCGCCACGGGTGTTCCTGCAATGTCGAACGTCGTCACGGCTGGTTCTCGCATAACCTAGGCTAAGACCTTCTGCGTGCGAGTGGTTCCCGTGTGGTTCGAAACGGTTCGACCGCCCGAGGTGGAACCTGCCGTCCCGGCAGGTTGGCTTTAGGGTCGCCGAAGGTAGGTGGTCCGCAAGCCCTCGACGCCTTCGTTTCCCTTGTTCTCTTTTGTGCAAATCCAAAATCCAAAACCCGCGGCGGTCGTGCTACCCGCGGCGTCGCCTTACCATCACGTTCGACATCATCACCTGCACGGTTTCGCCGCGTTGATTGGCGGTCGTGGTCCGGATCTTCATCAAACCAAAATCGGGCTTGGATTCCGACGTGCGCATCGCGGTGACTTCCACCGTCGCGGTCAACGTATCGCCCGGCCGCACCGGCAGCGGCCACTGGACGGAATCCACGCCAAGCCCGATCACGCCCGTGCCGAACTTGATCTCGCTCGAGACCATCAGCCGCATCGTGAGTGACGCCGTGAGCCACCCGCTCGCCACCAGCCCGCCGAACACGCTTTTTTCCGCCGCGACCGGATCGACGTGAAACGGCTGCGGGTCGTAGCGACTTGCGAACTGCACAATCTCCTCTTCCGTGACATCGACCGACGCGCTGCGATACACACGCCCGATCGCGAAGTCTTCATAAAACATCTCTGTCGGATTCAAGTGGGCCACACTCGAACAAGGCCCAACTTCGACCAAAAGTGCAAACCGGCTGGAAACCACTCATTCACGCTCATCTTCACTATTCCGGTCGGGGAGCCCGTCGAGAAACGGGCAATGAGCGATAAGAATGAGAAATCTTTCTATACGCCGATCCGTACTCTCCCCTTGACGTTCTACAGGAGATGACTTTTGATTTCTCTTGTAGAACATCTAGGAGAGGCATCGCGTATGACCAAAGAGAAATCTGACCTGCTTCAAGGAACGCTAGATCTTCTTATCCTGAAGGCATTGCAAAACGTGCCGATGCACGGCTTCGGCATTTCGGTCCGAATTCGACAAATGTCGGACGAGGTGCTCCAGGTCGAGCAAGGGTCCCTTTATCCGGCTCTGTATCGGCTGGAAGACAAGGGGTGGATCGAGGCGGAGTGGGGCGTTTCGGAAAACAATCGTCGTGCCCGATTCTACAAGATCACCCCGGCGGGCCGGAAGCAGCTGGCGGCAGAGACAGATAATTGGGCGCGCGTCTCCGGAGCGATCAATCTCGTGTTGAGGCACGCCTAACGGGGCTCTTGCGGAAGCTTTCATGAACATCTTCCGAAGAGTTCGGGCATTTTTGCGAAAGAGTACTCTCGATGGCGAGATGTCGGACGAAATGCAGGCTCACATCGACTTGCAGACGGAGCAGAACATCGCCGCTGGCATGCCGCCGAAGGAGGCGCTTTATGCCGCGCAGCGTGAGTTTGGCGGCATCGCACAGATGCAGGAGCGATGTCGCGATGAGCGTTTGCGTGGCTTGATCTTGCTCGATCAGTTCGTGCAGGACCTGCGCTATGCCGCGCGGTCGCTCCGCCGCAGCCCTGGCTTCACGACGGTTGTCGTGCTCACACTCGCCCTTGGTATCGGCGCCAACACCACAATCTTCTCTGTGGTGCATGCGGTGCTTCTCCAGCCGCTGCCGTTCGCCGCCCCGGACGAATTGGTGAGCGTGCGCGAGACACGACCGGAGGCAGGCAGCACCGGGCGGCGAGTCGACGTGCCCGTGTCGCCCGCCACGTTCTTCGACTATCGCCGGGGGATCAGCTCGTTCGCACAAATCGCGGCCTTGTCCGGGAACGATTTCATCCTCACCGGCGCGGGCGAACCGGAACAACTCGTTGGCGCACGGGTGACGGCGAATTTCTTTTCCAGCCTGGGCGTCGTGCCGCAGCTCGGCCGCGACTTTCGACCCGAGGAGGAACAGCCGGGCGCGGAAAGCGTGGTCCTTCTCACCGACGCGATGTGGCGAGGCCGTTTTGGCGGCGATGACTCGGTGATCGGCCGGGCCATCACGCTTGATGGTCGGCCGTACACTATCATCGGCGTGTTGCCGCCGTCACTCGAGAGCACCGCGCTGGGATTCGCTCAAGTGCCGCCACAAATCTGGGTGCCGCTGATGCTCGTCGAAGCGGGTGCGGCCCGCGCGGCACCCTCTCTCTCCGTGCACGCGCGACTCAAACCGGGTGCCACGCAAGCGGCCGCACAGGCCGAGGTCGACGCCATCATGCGGCGGCTGGCGCAGGACTTTCCCGAAACCAACGCCACGCGGGGCGGACTCGTGCGACCACTCGCGGAAATGGCGGTCAGGGACGTGCGTGCCACGCTGTGGCTGGTGTTCTCCGCGGTCGCGCTCGTGCAACTCATCGCCTGCGCCAACATCGCCAACCTCCTGCTCGCGCGCGCGAGCAGGCGCAGCGCCGAATCCGCGTTGCGCGCCGCGCTCGGCGCGAGTCGGTCCCGCCTCATCCGGCAGTTCCTCACCGAAAGCCTGCTGCTCGCTGTCGCGGGCTGTGCCGTCGGGTTGGTGGTCGCGATGCTTGGTGCCGGCGCGTTCATCGCCGTATTGCCGAACAGCCTGCCGGGCATCGAACGCATCGCGATCGACGGACCGGTGCTGGCATTCACGGTCGGCGTGGGCCTGCTCACCGGTTTGATATTCGGACTTGCGCCCGCCTGGCAGGGCGCGAAGGCGGACCTGCAGACGACGCTGCAGACTGCTGGTCGTTCCGGTCAGGGTGGAGCTTCCAGCCGCTGGCTGCGCGCCAGTCTCGTCGTAGCGCAGGTCGCGCTCTCACTTGTGCTCCTTGCCGGTGCCGCTCTCGTGGTGCGGAGCTTCATCGCGCTGAGCGGCGTCGATCCCGGCTTCGATTCGCGGCACGTGCTTACGTTGCGGATCAACCTCCCCGGCGACGCCTATCGGCCGTCAACGAAGCGGGTTGTGTTTTTCGAGCAGCTGCTGGCGCAGGTCGAAGTCCTGCCGGGGATCGAGGCGGCGGCGACAGTTTACCCGCTGCCTTTCAGTCCTGCGATTCTCAACCGGCCATTCACCGTGCCCGGCCAGCCCGTGGATCCGCAGAATCCGTTGGCGGCGCAGTTCAACGTCATCAGCCCCAATTATTTTGCGGCGCTCGGCATCCGGTTGACGCAGGGACGCGCCTTCGCCGTGCGCGATCGCGAGGGCGCGCCGCTCGTGGCGATCATCAACGAAGCGCTGGCACGCCGTATTTGGCCGGGCGAGAATCCGATCGGCAAACGGATTTCGACGGGCATGGGCCGGCCATCGGAGCACGAAATCGTCGGCGTTTTCGCCGACATCCGGCAGCGCCAGCTCGACAGCGACCCGCGTCTGCAGATCTGCGTGCCGAGCGCCCAGGAGCCGATGCGGTCGGCTTATCTCGCCGTACGCACCACCGGTGCTGCCGCACCGGTGGCGGCCATCCGGCAGCGCATGGCCGCGCTGGATCCGAATCTGGCTATCTCCGACGTCGCGCCGCTCAACGAACGCGTGGCGGAGTCGATCGCGCAGCGGCGCTTTGCCACCGGGCTCTTAGGGGCGTTTGCCGGGATCGCGTTGCTCCTCGCGGTCCTCGGCGTCTACGGCGTGATGTCTTACCTCGTCGCTCAACGGACGCGCGAGTTCGGCATTCGCCTCGCATTAGGCGCGCAATGGCGGGACCTCCTCCGGCTTGTGCTGGGGCACGGGATGGGCCTCGTCGGGATCGGCATCGTGCTTGGCCTCGGCGGCGTGTTCGCGTGCTCGCGGGTCGTCGAAGCTCACCTCTACAAGACGAACGCGCAGGATCCGCTTACGTTCGCGACCGTGGCCGGATTGCTGACACTCTCAGCCGCGATCGCCTGCTGGCTACCCGCTCGCCGCGCCGCCAAAGTCGATCCGATGGTGGCCTTGCGTGCGGAGTAGGCAGCCTCGCTGCGCGAGGATTTGAAATTTGAGATTTGAAATCGCGGCCCAACGGCCCGCAGCGATGAGCACTAAGCAATAAGCATTCAGCGCTAAGCAATCGCCCCCTCGTACGTGCCGGTTCGACAACCTAAACCCCGGTCGCCTTCTGCGCCGTCGCGGGTGCGATTTGCCAAAGTTTGACGCCTTCACCTTCTTTCCGGAGTTAGCTCCGTTTGCGCAGCACGACGTGCGTGGCGCGCGGCGCCGCGACGTGTTCCGCGCAATGATAGCCGAGTTTCACCGCGTCAATGTCGCCGAACAAAGACTCTCCGGAGCCGAGCAGGGTGGGCGAGATCGCGACATGCATCTCGTCGACCAGACCTTCCCGCAGGTATTGCTGGATGGTCGAAACGCCACCGCCCACGCGCACATCTTTGCCGCTCGCGGCTTCGCGCGCCCGATTCAGTGCGGAATGGATTCCATCCGTAACGAAGTGAAACGTGGTGCCGCCCTTCATCGTGATCGATGGCCGCGCATGATGTGTCAGGACGAAGACCGGAACGTGGTACGGCGGATTGTCGCCCCACCAGCCCTTCCACATGTCGTCCGGCCATTCGCCTCGGACCGGTCCGAACATGTTGCGACCGAGAATCCACGCACCGATGTTCTGCAGCCCGCGCGCGGCGAAGTCCTCGTCGATCCCGATCGTGCCGCCCTCTTCACCCACCATCTGCTTGAAGGTCCGAGTGGGTAAAAACCAATCGTGCAGAGCCTCACCGCCGACGCCGAGCGGGTTTTTAAGATTTTGAGTCGGACCAGCGCCGAATCCGTCGAGTGAGATGCTGAAGCAGTGAACGCGGAGGCGGCCGGTGGAGGTTTTTGTCTGGGTGCTCATGATGTGAGGGTTTTCGGTTTTAGATGTGATTGTGATGTCTGCTTTCCATCTTCGACGAATGATCGGTGATATTTCGGACAGCCCAGATAGGGTCGATGCTTGACTCTGGACAGTCTCGGAACCGGGTGCGAACGAGCGTCCGCCGTCGACAGCACTTCGTTGCCGACACAGCGCGCCCCGGGCAGCGTCCAATAGGCGATAAGCGATAAGCAATCGGCTCCCTCTTGGTCCCATCGCATTGCTCCACCAGTTGCCCGTTAAATAAACACGTTTGCAACGGCGTGTGGCCGGGTCGACAACCCAAAACTCACAACCTACTGATTGGGCGTATAGCCTTCCCACAACCACTCGAGGGCGTCCGGCAGCGTCTGTCGCGTCACCCGCGCATCGGTGTGCCGGGCGGATTCGGCGAAGACGTAGCGATACGTGTAGCCCTTCGCTTTCAGCGCCGCGGCCATGCGTTGATTGGCCATGACCCAGTTCCGCATGGAGGCCTCGTCGCGGGTTGCGCCATTGTCCTGGTCGCTGATGTGCAGCCAGACGCGCAGCGGCTTCCGTTCGCTTTGCGGAATGAGTCGCGAGTGATATTCCCACGCGCCGTTCGGCAGGTCGGGGTTGACGGGCTTCTGCAGGTTCACGTATGTGCCGGAGTAGGTGAGGACGCGCCGGTAGAGGTCGGGACGAAACCACGCCATACTGAAAGCCGCCGCACCGCCCGAGCTGCCGCCCATCGTGGCGCGCCCTTCGGGATCGGTGGTGAAGGCGACGCCGTAGTCTTTGGCGATCCTCGGCAGCACCTCGGTTTCGATGAATTCGGCGTACTTGCCCGAGACGGTGTCATATTCGAGTCCGCGCTGACTTCCGGGACCGTCGCCGCCCCCGGAGTTTATCATGACGGCAATCATCACCGGCAGGCGCTTTTCATGGATCATGTTGTCGAGGATCGGCACGAGGTAGCGCCAGTAGTTCTTCCCATCCTGGCAAACGAGCAAAGGCGCGGGCGTGCCCGGCTTGTATTGACGCGGCACGTAAACCCAGACCTGTCGCTTGTAAGGCACGACGCCCTCTTTTTCCTTCGCCACGCCCGGGTAGAGTTTGCTCTCCTCCGAGCTCATGATGAACCCGTGCATGAACCCCTCGGGCACGCCTGGCTTGTGCGTGAGCTCCGGCGCGTTGGCATAATTCGGTCCGATGACAAATTCGCCATTGTCGGTCGTCCGAGCCGGCGAAGCCGTCGGCACTTCTGACGCAACGGGTGAAGTCTGGGCCAGCAAGGAAGTGGCGACCGGCAGCAGCAAGCTAGCCCCGGTGAGGAGGAGGAACCGAAGGGTATTCATAAGGGGGAGGGGACTGACAAGAGCCCTAATCCAGCCACCGCACAGCTTGCGAACCCAAAACCCAAAACAATCCCGTACGGCAACACGATCCATTGCACAGAAGGGAACGAAGGAAACCAAGAGATTGCAGCGATTCCACATCCAAGCTCCGAGCGATACTGCCATGGCTGAAATTCCGAACCACGACCGATCCTTCGTTACCTTCGCGGCCTTCTGTTCAAATCCGAAGATCGGAAACCACTAATGAACACGCATGTTCACTGATGCGGAGCTTCCCCCTTTTACCGCCCTTGCGACAGGCCTGTCTGCGATTAGGAGACCCGAAGCCCTCGAGCGACGCCAATCAGGCCAAAATCAGATCAAAGATTCGCGGTTTGACCCGTTATGGGCGATCTCGCCCCCCCCCCACCCGCTGCGGCGAGCGTTCTATATGCCCAGGATTGAGCGTGGGCGTGAACCCTTGGTTGCGAACATTTCCGCTCAAGCCATCGTGAGTCTGACATGACTGTTTCTCCCGCTAATTCCTATGCATCCGGCGCCAAGGTGGCGCCTCGCACTCGTGCCTTCCGCCGCGCGAACTTAGTCCTGCACGTCATCCTGTCCGTGGGATGGTTGGGAGCCGTCCTGGCTTACTTGCCGCTGGCAATCACCGGACTCACAAGCGTAGATCCGGATACCGTAAAAGGGACGTATCGCGCAATGGAGCAGATTGGATGGTTCGCCATTGTGCCACTCAGCCTTGGTGCATTTATCTCGGGTCTGATCCAATCGCTTATCACCGACTGGGGCTTGTTTCGGCACTATTGGATTGTCGTGAAACTCTTGCTCACCGTGGTTTCGACGACAGTCCTGATGCTGCACATGCCGCTTGTCAGTCGCGTCGCATCCATGGCTTCGACCATGACGCTGCCTCTCGCGCCGCCGGGCACCCTGCAGAAGCAACTGCTCTTCCACGCCGCAGGCGGCTTGGCGGTCCTCGTGGTGATCACGGTGATTTCGATCTTCAAGCCGTGGGGGCGTACTCCCTTCGGGCGGACTGCAGCATGACAAACCCCGCGCACCGGTCGATTAACCGGATTCCAATATTCACGGTTTGACGCTTACGACCGGCCCAGGCGGCCGGGAGCGTGAAACTACTTCGATCGATCGACGCTGATTTCGTCTGTCTTGAGTGCGAATCGCTTGAAGCCACATTTACGACAGAGATCGATCAGCCCACGAATGCGTTCAATAGACGAATCGCTGGGTGCGTTGATCAATAGCTTGGGCTGCGGAGACTGTTTGGCGAGCGCGGCGAGCCGAGGTTGGAGCCTTTCGATCGGTGAACCTGGATCGATCGACAGAGTTTCATTTCCGATTGTGACAACGATCTGCCCTTTTAGCGGAATGTCGGACATCGGCTGCCGCGCCACACCGATTTTTGCTTCCTCCAGGGGCAAATGCTCCCGTCGACCTTCTTTCTCGACTGTCAACACAGTCGTCTTTGGGTCGAACGCCGTCACCGTATAACCCTCGAAGTGTTGACCGGTCTTGACCCAGCGCGTCTTCGTTTCCTCCTTGGTGGAAAGGGCGAAAACAGTGCCCGCATCGCTGGTGAAAAAACCCTTGAACACGATGTCGGCCTTAGTCGACACGACGCACCATCCGAACAGCAAGAAGTGGGCTGCAGCGCGGGAGATTGTCATAATCTACCCGCAGTATCAGCCAACGACTGCTCGATGGCGAGCCCGGTGTGCGAGCGCGAGCGCCAGAGAGCCTGGCCCCCGCGGTTGGCCCTAATTGGGTGCGGAAAGTCGCCTCGGGATTTCCGGAAATCGTCGAGGCGCCAAGACTAGCCGGAATCCAACATCCTCTCGTTTGGCATTCGGTGATAGATCGGTCCGTGAAGCCGTGCGAGTGGCATCGTAGTTATTCTGGAAGCTGCCTCCTTTCACTACCCGCTTCGACGCCAAGGCATCGGTAAAGCATGGATCCTGTAGGGCCACGTTGGTAGGGCGGCGCCATAACGTGCGGGTCCGAGATTTGAAATGGTCTTCACACCATTCAGCGACGTTTCCGTGCATATCGTGCAACCCCCAAGCGTTGGGTTTCTTGGTCGCGACACCATGGACTATGCCGTCGCTGGTTTCGGAATACCATGCCATGTCGTAATGATTTTCCCACGATTCACCGAATGCATTGGCGCGGCAGGCATACTCCCATTGAGCTTCGGTCGGTAGGGCGTAACTGTATCCCGCTGGCTCGCGGTCGCCCTCCATCAACTTGATAAACATGTTACAGAAAAAGCTCGCTGCGCCCCAATCAACGTAACGCACCGGCTCGTTCTCGTTAGAACCTTTGAGCTCTGGAGGCATTGAAGGTGCCCAGCGCCCTAGCAAATTCCGCGATTCTGCAAACGATAACCCAGCTGCCCATTGCTTGATGGTGACTTCCGTTTTGCCGATCCAGAATCCCTTTGTGAGGACCACGTTTTGCGGCTCCTCGTAACGATCCAGGTTGGAGCTTTCATCTTCAGATGTGCCCATCACAAACTCCCCGCGATTAATCCAGATCATCTCCAGAGTTGTCCCGTCTGGGAAGGTCAGGATGAAGGATTTTCCCGGTTCCCGGGCAAGTCCGGGACTCAGTTGGTCGATGCACCGCTTGCGAATTTCCGAGAAGCGATATTCGCGATTGGTGAGGATTTCATGGATTGGACTTCCTTCGCCCGCATAGGTGATGACGACAGCCGGGGCCGTACCGGCGCCATTAACCAAGCGTTTCTTGTCCCAACTTACTATCCACTGGCCGTTGATCGCTGCGATTGCCGAATCGGCCCGACCGGTAAGTGTGCCGAGCAGAGAGGTGTGAGGCGATGCCATTGTGGCTATCCGACTCCTGGCGTTTGCCTCAACATCTTTGGCCAACAACTGCAGGTTTTGTTGGGCCCTCCGCACCTCGTCGATTGAACCCTCAATCACCGTGGCTGCCGTTAGCAACTGCGATTCCAGCGCCACTTCGGTCAACCCCGAATTGATTCGCTCCACGTACTCTTGGACGAGCACTTGGCCGGCTCCGCGGACAAAACCATCGCGGAGCATTTCCTCGTTGCCACCAGCAGCGGCGACGGCCAGGCCGCCAATGGAGCCCGCAATCAGTGCCTGTTTGACGGGTGACGCTCCGATAGCGTTCTTTTCTGCTTCTTCTGCGACAACGGCGGCTGCAGCTGTTGCAAGAGCATTCCGGATCTCGTCATGACTCTTGCCGGCAGCCATGGCTGCAGCACCAGCGGCAACCGCGGCCCTCGCGGAGCGTGCGGCGACACTTTGTACGCCTTCGCCTGGAACCGTCGCGCCTGCGGCACCCTTTATTGCGGCGTTCGTGATATCTGTGCTGTTCGCGCCGTTCAGGGCGGCACCTGCCGCCGTAGACGCGGCCTGCGTTGCGGCCTGCCTAAGATAAGAATCAGTTTGCTCAACCGGGAGATTGTTGATCGCAGCTGTAGCTGCACTCGTTAGACCTGCGATGACTCCCGTTCGGATGGCAAGGTCGGCGTCCCCGGTTCGTTTATAGGTCGCCCACGCCGCGTACGCGGCACCGCCACCAGGCCCGCCATAGGCGGTTGCAGCGACTTGAGCTCCGGCGTTCACCAATCGGCTTTCCTGGGTTGCTCTCAGGACGTTTGCCTCGGTCTCCTTAAACCGATCGATGCCGAGATGCCAGACTGCGCTGCCCAATCGGCCTTCTCGCACTCGCCGGGCGGCCTCCAAAAACAACGCGCGCTGGTCGAGTTGTCGCTCGCCAAAATGCTGAATTGCGTTTGCGGCGTCTGAAATTTCGCCGACCGCGTTATCCACTTCTCTTCGCGCATCGGCGGCCATGCGGTCGAATTCTCGGGTGGCGCGCCCGAGGTCCCTCTTGACATCGTCTTCTAGTCTCTTGCCAGCATTCTCCAATTTCTGCGCCTGTTGCTGGACCGTATCTGTTGCTGTCTCGATTAGGCGGTTAACGGGGCCAGGAACATCGAACCTAAGTTTCTTCGCCCACGCCTTGGGGGGAATGCAGAACAGAAGCCCGATAGCGAGCGCAACGCAGTGACAGGCGTTGATGGCGACAGTTGATCTCATGGGTGTGTCGTCGCGCTGCGGCGACGTTAGTTTTGATCCTTCTCACTTCTTCTTCTCGAAGTGATAGCAATCCTTCTCTCCTTCCTCAGGGCCGAGAACACGTTCGAACTCTTTCGACGCCTTCGCCTTCCTCAGGAAGTCCCTGGCCTTGGCCGCGGGCACAATGCTGACAATCGATACATCGAACACGTCGAAATCGCTCCGATCCACGTGCATCAATCGGTTCGCCTTACGTGCGCTTGGCAGGACCTCGATAAGCTTTTTCTCCATCGCGGCGAGAACGTCCGCCTTGGGCCGTTTCTCGGCGAGGAGTGAGCTACCGATGTCGAGCACCCGGTCTCCCTCCACCCCATACATTTTCTTCGCCGCTTCAAGGCCATGGCGTTCCATGTAGCTCAACATTTCGGCTGCTTGCGCAGAGGTCGACCGCGCCGTAGAGGTGATTTGGCAGGACGTGATTCCGGCATCAGTCATGACCTTTTCTAACGACGCCATCGTGGAGCCAGAAACGGGGATAATGCCGCTGCTTTTGTAGGTGACTTCAGCTGCGATCATTCCCGGGAAATAGAGCGCTGCAAAACTCCAAAGGAGGAAGCGATAGTGCATGGAGATTCGGGTTCTGAAGGCCCCTACGTTGAGCGCGGCCGTGTCAGGGTCAGCACAATTGTAGCGCGGCTATAGCATACCGCCTTGTGGAGACGGCATACATGCACGCCAATCTTCACTAACCGGCCTTAAGCGTCGGATTTGGAGCACACACTGCAAAGCCATCAAGAACCCAACGATCTGGCTGATCGCGGGCGCGAGCGTGTTCATGTGCGTCGCTCGGTATGGATCAATAGCTGGGACGTTTTCTATCTCGAACTTGGCAAAGGATATCCGCGGGTTGAAGCCGGGGTGATTGTGTCGCTTGGCACGGTTTCGGGAATCGTCGGAACCATCGCTTCTGAGCGGCCACCTCATCGAGCAGTTCAAGTCGGGCACGGCGCCACGACGCAGTACGACTTCACGGCCGTGAGCCTTTTCTGGATCGTAGCGTCCGTGATCTCAGCTCTGATAATCGGCCTGATCTAAAAATCGTTACGGCCGACGCAAAGAGCGGACTAATTGCCAACCCTTGGTTCTTGTAGGTTGGATGTCACATCGGGCGCTCTGAGCTTGCCGGTCCCGACGACCCGCGTCTCCGCGCGGAGCGCGGTTTAGGTTTTCGGGCTGAGCGCGCCCGCCAACCATTCCACCATTTTCGTCTTATAGGTTGCATCGAAAGAATCCCACTCGGACATGCCGTGTGGCCCGTTTTTAATGGTGATCAGCTCGCAAGGGACTTTGAGGTCGCGGAGTCGTTTTTGGAATGCCACGGATTGTTCGTACCGCACGCGTTGGTCGCCCGTACCGTGAAGCAGAAGAAAAGGCGGAGCCCCGCGTTTCACGTGCACGAGAGGCGAGGCCTCGCGCATGACTTGCGCCGTTTCGGCGTCGCTCTTGATGCCGAAAATCGCCTTTGTCTTTGCGGAGGCGGAGCGCATTTGCATGTCGAAGGGTGTATAGAAGGCGACGACGGCGTTGACTTTCGTTTCAGGGTTGGCGCGCAAGGCCGCCAGGGAGGCGATATGGCCGCCGGCTGACTCTCCGACGAACGCCACTCGACGCGGATCGCCTTTGTAGTCCGCCGCGTGGAGTTTCGCCCAACGCACGGCGGCTTCGACATCCTCAACGCACGCAGGGAACGGATATCGAGGCGCAAGGCGGTAATTGACCGTAAACCAGGTGAACTTCGCCTCCGTTAGCGGGGCAAACAGGGGCGTGACGAATTGTTTTTTGTCGCCGTTCGTCCAAGCGCCGCCATGGACAAGGATGACCATGGGAAACGGTCCGTCGCCTTCCGGCACACTGACGTCCAACTTCAGACTGACACCATCGGGTCGGGCGAACTCGATGTCTTTTATCAGCCCAGCCCGAGTGAGTGCAGCAAGCGCGAAAAAGACCAAAAGGAGAGCGGAGATTTTCATGGTGAAGCGGAACGGGAACGACCGGCAGAGAGGAGCCGCGCCAACGCAGCGTCGAGGGAGAAAACGACACTGGAACCCTGCCACAGTTTCGATGAAAGGCTTCGCATGAATTGTCGTTTCCTGCGCGCCGATTGTCATTGGGCCTCCGTCCGGTGCGTCCGTTACGTGGAACGCGAGTCCGCATCGCTCAGCGTCGACTGCTCCGGACCGCCCAGTTTGCGGGTGATGAGGTCGGGCGGGTACGGTAATTTGAACGTCTCATTGGACGTCACGAGACTGGCTTGAGAAGCGCGTCCTCAGTGAGGGGTCGGTGTCGCCTAGGGGCATTCCGACCTTCCTGTGATTCGTCGGTTAAGCTCTTTCCTCCCGTTTGTGCGACACCGCGAGCAGAAGCCCGACGGCGGAAACGACCAACAACGCGGCTTTGCAAGCCAGGATCAGAATCTCATGGCCGCTTTGGCGATTAGGATCCTCCAGGTGGCCGAAGAAGCTGCGATAGAGAATGCCGCAGGAAAAGCCCCAGCCCGCCGCCATGATCAATCGCCCGGCGATTTCGTTCCGACGCGCGACGATGGAACCTGATACGAGCAAGGCTCCGACCACATACGCGTCGAGGAAGATGGGCCAGCCCGCTGCACTCTGCGGCCAATGGCTCCGCCACAACACGGAGCGTCCTGCCTGAAGCAGTGAGATCGCGACGCCGAACGCGAATGCCACGCGGCGATTGAGTGAGAGAGAGATCATGAACAGAATAGCGGGCCAAACGGGTCTGTTCTCATTAAACGGCGGCTGGCAGCTCCGGGACAAGACCGCATGCAGGGTCCACACCGGCGTCCGAGGCGTAAGCCACTTGGCTGGATTGCAGAGGTGTAACTTGCCGTCCCGGCAGGTCGGATTGACGTAGCCGAAGCCGTCAGGCTTTGAATTCCGACAGGACCGGCTACGAGCCCTGAGCTTGATTGAGCTTCACGGTTTGACCCATTTCTTGCCGTTCCCTCGCGGGAGGCAGGTACCGGCACCTCTCTGCCTCCTCTACCGTCAATTCCCCCAACAACCTCGGGCCTTTCGGGCGGTCGAACTCGCAACCCTTGCCATGAAAACTCCACGTGTTGCCGCTCGGTCTACGTCCGGAAAGCAGACGAACGTGGAGGAATCCCGCCGCCATTTCTTGCGTTATTTCGCGAAAGGGTTCCGGGACCCGAAATACCTCGCTTGGGAAAGGGACTACAAATGGGCGGCCCATGAGGCCTGGCAACAGGCGCTCGGCCGGTCCACTTTTCGAGCGCTGCTGACCGAGGAGAAATACTCGGAGATTGCGCAGCGCGCGGTGAGGATCGAGTCGCGCACCAATCTGCTTTTTTCGTTCGAAAAAATGGCTCTTCGCGATGCCGTCAGGACCTCACAAGGCGCGCGATAGTTCGCGGATGGACTCGATGCGCTGCTCCATGGCGCCGGAGATCTGAAGGCCCGCTTCACGCATTGGTGTGAGTGCGTCGCGGCCTTGCCGCGTCGGCAGACGCGTGTCTTGACCTGGCCGCTGGCCACCGTCTTCGGCTTTCTTGCAGAACCCAACGAACACAGTTTTCTCAAGCCGAAGGTGACGCGCCAGGCGGCGAAGCGCTACGGTTACGACTTCCCATATCAGTCGCGTCCGACGGCCGAAACGTATTTGGCTTACCTGGCTTTCTGCGCTCGCGTCCGGCGCGACCTACGCGACTTAAAGCCGCGCGACTATATCGACCTTCAGTCGTTTCTCTGGACCCTTGGGTCGGAAGAATACCCTGACCGTTAAAGAGATCCTTAGCGAGCTTCTAGCAGTCCGGCGGCGACTTGTATGGCGGTTTTCAGCGAGTTGATAGCGCCGTGTTTTCTTGCTCTCGGTATCGATCATAGCCGAGCCTGCCGCGGGTAAAGCCGATCAAGATTGCCATCAGAATTGGCCAGAGGAGCCAATCCCCGACCGAACTTCCAGGAGCTGAGTAGCCCCCCTGAAACAAGTCGGACACGACGCCGACGGACGCGTTAGCTGACGCATGCCACAGCATGACGGGCAAAATACTTCCGCGGGTATGGTTGAAAATCCACGTGCAGATGGCCGCGTAGCAGACATCCATCAGCGCGAATTTACAGAGAAAAACGGCGAACGCGACCCCGCCCATATCGAAGTAGGTGTGGCCTGGCCTGATGATGGAGGGCAGATGCCACGCAGCCCAAAGCAGCCCGAGAACGACGGTTCCCACGAGAGGCCCGTAGCGCTGTTGCAGTCGCGGCAGTGCAAACCCCCGCCAGCCACCCTCTTCACCTCCGACTATCCAGAGGAAAAGGGGCACGAGCGTTAGGACGTACTGACCTAATTGATTCGTGATGACCGTGGTCAGGGGTTGACGGGCATACGGCGCGAACAATGTGGGTTGTTCGATCAGTGTTCGCACGAGGTCCAGCAGAGGTGGGAAGAGTAGGGCGACCACGTACCAGCGCCATCCTATGCGCCAGCGCGTCCAGCGCGACAGCCACTCGCGAGCGCCGGAGCGACCAAAAGCAACCGAAGACACCAGGACTGCCGCGAGGGAGGGACCCCACATCGCCAGCAATTGCAGCGCGGAAGTGGGATCTCGGTCTGCGTGGAGATTCGGCAGTAGATTCCTGTAGAGGACAGCGGGCACGTCGGCCGGAAAGAAACGAACAGAAAAAATGACCGCCCATGTGATTCCGTATGCGAAGAGGAAAAAATAGACGAGCGGACGCCGTCGGAACCCGGAGATCATTGACATACCGCGAATGTGGCTGGTGCGATCAACGTTAGAGTGCCGGCTAGAACGACACGTGCCGAACGGTTGGTTGCAGCCGGATCCATGGCACAACTTCAGACGACGTTGGCCGTGCCTGCAATCTTTCGAACGGCTCCACGATGGCCTATTTGAATCATCGAACCTCCTCGTGATTGACCGTGTTCTGAGCGCTCACAGCCGCGGGAGCCTGATCGAGTGCAGCTACCTCATGGAAAGACTACGCCAGCGTCTGAACGGTCGTGCGGATCGACTGTTATAAAATTGCGGTTGACCCCTTCTGCGTTCCATCGGCCTTCCCGCGAGGGCTCCGCTGCACGCGCGGCGACGTCCCTGTTCGCCTTAAAGAATAGGGGCCTGAAAAGGGGGTCGAGGCATACGAACTGCTTGCTGAACCTGCGCCAATCACATGACCCACGCTTCTCGCTTCGCCCAACTTCGGCGTCTCTGCTGCTTTATTGCCGCCGTTTCCGCCTGCGCTCTCAGTCACGCCCAATCGAAACCCAAAATTGCCGTTTTCTCCGGGCCGACGGCGACGATCCAAAACAACAAACCGCTGATCACCTCGAACAAGGCGCGCGAGCAATACGGATTGCCCTTGCTGAAAGACCCCGAGGGCAAGCCGCTCATGGACTGGCCGCGTTACCAGAGGCTCGCCGCGCCGGTGACGGTGTACGTCGAGATGTTCACGGCCCATCCTTTGGAAAGTCAGGTCGCCGAGCTCTACGCGGCGCCCGATGGCTATGTAAACGCGAAAGGAGAATTTTCCAAAGAGAAGAAGGGACCGGGCGACAAGCCGGTGTACGCGGTGACGCTCAAACCCGAGGACGGCTTGTACGCATTGCCCTACATGGGCCGGCAGGCCAACGGCCAAGCGTGGGAAGGCGTCGCGACTCGTACCGGCGCGCCCTTTTCGGAATCGCGTCAGACCTTCGTGCCCGATCCTTCCCGCATCTTCGAGGAGATCGAACGCAACGGCGGCGGAATTTACGAAAAAGCCGACTACGATTTCTTCCGCGGTGTGCCCGCGGGCGGCTACACGAAGGGTTTGCCGCACGACAAGCGCACGGACATTGGCGAGGGCGACATTCCGCCGGAAAAACTCGGCGAAGACTTTTTCAGCTACGGTCCTTACGCGGCCTCGACGCCGCGCCCGAAACTCGCTCAAGCCGTCAACCGCGTGCAGAAAGCCCTGAGCAGCGGCAAGTACGCCGGGGCCCTTTGGTTGGAAGGCAGTCCGACGGTCGAGGACTCCAGTTACTGGCTCGGTCTGCTGGTCGACACGCCGCTGCCGCTGGCTTTCAACGCGGCGCACCGCGACCGCGGGACGATCAGCGCGGATGGCGACGGCAACATTCTCAACTCGATTGACTATATTCTCTCCAAAGTCTGGGCCGGCGAGGATGGCAAGAACCGCCTCGGCGCTGTCATGGTGCAGGATGAGATCATTTATTCCGCCCGTGAAGTGGTGAAGGGCGACGCGCATCCCGGCGGTTACGTCGCGACGGGCGGTTACGGAGGCATCATGGGATCCATGACGGCCGGCCCGTACGTGACGTTTGTCCCGACGCGCAAGCACACGTGGAAGTCCGAGCTGCGCGGGACGATTTTGCCGAATAAGGTGGAAGGCGTGCTGCGCGAGGGCGGCCACATGAAAACGGTTTCAGTCGACATCAAGGATGCGAACGGCGAGCTGATACCCTCGGCGATTCCGAAAGTCGGAATCGTCAAGGGCGACAACTGGTATGACGATGCGGGCGAACCCAATCCGCTGGGAGAAAAAGGTGTCACGGGCACGATTGATATGCTCGTCGAAAAATATCCTCTGGCCGGAATTGTTGCGGAAGGAACGTCGCCTTACGCCGGCTTGTCCCGGTCTCAAGAAAAAGTGCTCGAAAAGGCAGTCCTGAGCGGACTGCCCGTCGTGAAGGTGGCGCGCGGCGACGCCCACGGTCCCGTGAGGATGAACGCGAACAACCTTTTCATCGAGGGCAGCAATTCGATCGCGACGAAGGCGCGTTTGCTCCTGACCGCCGCGATCATGAAATACGGCGCGCTGCCGCCCGTCGCCGATCCGGAGAAACCCACACCGGAAGAAATCGCGGCCATCAAAAAGAAGGTCGCGCTCTATCAAACGATTTTTCAAACGCATTGAACCCAACAAGAGCGAGGGCCGCGCCGAAACAGGATCAGCGGCCGCGCTTTAGGATTTTTCTCGAACGACCAGTACGGCCGCTCTGTCGCGTGAGTGTTCTCACGAGCACGCCGCCTGCGACAAACGCCGTGCGTTCGGTGCCCTAACTGCACGAAAGTTTTTCATTCGCGATCGGCAGCCGCATCATGGCATCGGCTTTGCTGCCGAGCAGCCTGCCAATCACTACACCCGACGCCCCTGCAGGGCGCATTCTGCTTGTCGCTCGGCTGATTGCGCCCTTGGCGATTCCCCCGGCGCGTGATCGCGGCGCGAGGCCGCGCGTCCCCGCCCGTCGGCCGCGGCTGTAAGCGGCTCCGCGAGGGTCTCGACGTCTGCCTCTGCTTCCATGAATATCACCTCTCGCCGCGGCCCCGCCGCGGCTCTTCCGTGCGTCGGTTTCCGGCGCCCGCTGCAACAGGGCTTTCCGCTCGTCCGCGGTGAGCAGCGAGAAATTGGCCACATGATGCCCGCACTGCTCGCAAAATTTCGCTCGCTCAGAACCAGTCATGTTCTGCCAGGGAAGAGGACAGGCGAAGGAGAGTTTCGGTGGGGTGACCATGGGGAACATCTATCAACGTCGCAGTGCAGCCGTTATTACGGAGATCCCGCTGGATTTTGATACCAACACCGCGGGTTCCAGTGGCAAATTCCGTGATCGTGCCGTCCGCCAAAAGATGCAGGGAGGCGCGACTGTTCCGGTGGCTCGAGGACTGGATTTCGAGATTCACGGTTTGACCCCTTCCGGCCGATTCCCTTGAGGCCAGGCAGACGGTTGGGCGCGATCGGATCGCTGTGCCGGCTGTCCGTCGTGGCGACTCGATACTTGGAACGCTGACGCGCCCATAAGTGCTGTTCTCGCATGAGACGAGCGACTCGCTTACGGCTTACGCCGCCACCGATCTTGCGGACGATTCGGTGGCTGCCGTAGGTCTGTCGACTGCGTGCAAACTCCTGTTTGATCTGTTCGCGTAACACGGCGTTTTCCTTCGCTCGTTTGCCTGGCGCTTTCCGGCGTCGAAGCCAGTCGTAATAGCCGCTGCGCGAGACCATCAGAGCCTCGCACAGCCAGGACAACTTGTACCGCCCGTTCATTTGCTCGATTTGGGCATACCTCGCGGCGGTTCTTCGGAGAGGATGCCCAGAGATTTTTTTAAGACTTCGCGCTGTTCCAGCGGCTTCGCATTTTCCTCTGTCAGTCGCCGGATCTTGGCTTTCAGCTCCTCGACGTTCTCCTGCGGTTCAACCTTCGGGTCGCCGCCCTGCTGGGCGGCGACCCGAAGGTCCCGCGCCCATCGGTAGAGCAATGGTGCTCGTATCCCGAGTTCCTGCGCCACTTTGGCCGCGCTGCGGCCACTCTTACGCCATAACTCCAACGCCTCTTTCTTGTACTCCGCCGTATATCGGGCCTTCCCTTCGGAAGGCTTGTGGATTTGGGTCCTCATTGAGTTTTTCCTTTTTGACCCATCCCCACTGTCCGTCAAATCGGGGCAACCTCAGTTTGACCCCTTTTGGCTTTTTCTTTTCCAGAAATTTTGAATTTCGCGTTAGTACAAGAATAGCGGGGTGGCAGCCAAGCCCACGCCGAGGATAGACACGTACTTCAGTCGTTCTTTCGCCGTGAATGAGTAAGCCGATGTCAGCATTGCCGCGACCAGTGAACCGTAAACGGCGACAAAGCTATACGGCTGCACGATCGGCCATATTTCCGACGCGGGGGGAAACGCCGCTCCCACAGATCCTGTGATGAGTGCGACCATCCAGATGACCTCACGCCGCGGAGGGGATCGCGGCACGCGGTTGTAGTGGATGGCCGATGGCCGCGCCGCGACGGACCCGGTGTTGTGTTTCGGCAGAGGAAGCCCTTGGTCCACGCGTTCGATACGATCGAGTAGCTCGCGCACGAAGTCGTCGCATTCGGCAGCCTGGGTTTTTTCTCGGATAATACCGAACTTCGGTGTCCTCGACCGATCGAAGAAAACGTACGTATCCAGTCGCCGAGAGTGGCACAACGCGACCCAAAGAGACGTTCCGCAAAACATGATGCTGTAGGTTCCGAAGAGCGGCCACGGAAGCGTGTCTTGAGCGAATACGAGGTACGTAAGCCACCCAAAAATTACCGCGCAAACGAGGGGAAAGATGACGAAGCTCGGGAATCGTGGGCCGACGCGATCGTAGTCGGGCGAAATCGTACCGATGAAAAATTCTTCTTCGCTCCGACCAAACACCGTATGTGCCGAAATTTCGAGACTCGACTCGCGCAAGGTGAAAATGATGCGGCCAAACCGGCCGCGCTGGATAAAGGTCACGTCAGGCATCGCGAGATCAAATTCCAGGGAAAAGCTGCTGGCAAGTGGGTAGGCGAGCGGGACCGCTCCGAATGGGAGCTCCAACGCCCGCAGCCGCTGGTACGAAAGTATTTTCCGAAGTCCGCCGACGGCGGCTGGCTTATGATCTAGTGAACGATTCGCGCCACAAGACGGTTGCGGTATGAGCGGGGTTCGGGGGAGCACGGACTGCCGGGGGTTCATTGGCCGCTGCTCTGCTGAGGCGACCCGACGACTCCGGTCGATTCAGAACCGGATTCCAATATTCACGGTTTGACCCCTTACGGCTGGCCTTTCGCTCGCTCAGAACCAGTCATGTCCTGCCAGGGAAGAGGACAGGCGAAGGAGAGTTTCGGTGTGATGACCATGGGCAACATCTATCAACGTCGCAGTGTAACCGTTATTACGGAGATCCCGCTGGATTTTGATACCAACACCGCGGGTTCCGGTGGCAAATTCCGTGATCGTGCCCTCCACCAAAAGATGCAGGGAGGCGCGACTGTTCCGGTGGCTCGAGCACGGGATTTCAAGATTCACGGTTTGACCCCTTCCGGCCGACTTTGAATTTTCAGGACCTCAAGTTGCTCCGCCACAAACGACGCCTCAAACCCGTCCGGAAACCGCACGAGGTAGTGCACCTCCGTCCCCGCCGGCGTGCGTGTCACGACACCTACTGCCCCGCGCGGATGCACCAACGCCCCATTCGTCCCGCGAATGTCCGCGAACACCACCACCTGGGTGCCAGTTGGGACGACACGGGGTGAACGGTTTGTTGGAGCCGGATCCATAGTGCAATTTCAGATGACGTTCGCGCCGGCGGCAATCTTTGGGCAAGGTTGGTGACCGTACCTGCCGGTTCGCCGCCTTGGAATTCAACGATTGATGGTTTGACCCTTTGTGCCCGCCCCTCAGGTTTCGTCCAGGTTGGCGGCAGCCACGCGTTTCTGTTTTGCCACGCCGATTCGTACTCATTAACCAATTGCGTTCCAGAAGATGCCGGCCTCGAAATCAATAGCTAACAGAGCACTTAGCTTCCCTATCCTACAACGCGTCCGGCTTGCGCACTTCTCGCTCTATACGCTTAAGGATACCATCGAGTTTAAGTTCGATCAGGGGATTGTGTGTTTGGCGGGCGCAAATGGGCTGGGGAAATCAACGTTTTTACAGGTTGTAGGCTACGGCATGACTGGTGTCGTTCCCAAACCGAATCAGAAGTTTGTCTCCGTTGATGACTACTATCGGGACATTCGTGCATTCACGCGTGATTATTTTGATGGGCGTGTGCGCCCGGAGCACATGGATATCGCGGAAATCGAGCTGGAAATGGTAGTCGGGAAAAAACAGATAACCCTTACCAGAGGTTTCGTGGAGTCGGAGTCGTTACGGAGCTTGAAGGTTGTGTCAGGTTCGAATGTCAAGGAATACCCGGACGAATCGCCCGAGGGACGTCATGCTGCATACGAGAAGCTGGTCACTGAAGAAATTGGCCTCGGGTCGTTCCGGGAGTTTGTTTTCGTTCAATCCTTCGTCCTGACATTCGATGAACGCCGTCACCTGCTTTTTTGGGATCCCAAGGTGCTGGAAACCTGCCTTCTGATTTTTGTCGGTGTGGATAAAGACCAGCGCGCGGAAGTGGAACGACTGCGTCGCGAAGTCGAAAAGTCCGGTTCGCGGGTGCGCAATCTTTCCTTCGACATCAAGCAGGCAAAGGATCGCTTGGCTGACCTTGAAAGTGCGCTTAAAAAGAAGAAGGGCGGTAAGGACGAGCGGAAAACCTATGAGGAATACGAGGAGTTGGATGGGCGCGCAAAAAAAGCGGTGGAGAGTGTGGCATTAATCGATGACAAGATTCGGGACACAAAGTTAGCCATCGCGGACAGCGCGTCACGTTCCTCGGCCCTGAGAAATGAGTATAATGCTGAGTTTGCGAATCGGCTGAACGCAAAGAAATCGTCACGACAGCATCCCTTCGTGCAGCAGGCGCTGCTTGAGAGCAAATGTGGCATCTGTGGAGCTGATGGCCCACCGGTCGCCGTAGCGGTCAAGGCGAGGATCGCCGCCAATGAATGCTCCTTTTGCAGCACGCCGCTTCCGGTCGGTAAGGAAGATGCGAAGATGATGGCGAAGCTGATGGAGCTCGACGCCGCGCTTGCCCGCGAAAAGAAGATTCTCGATTCCAAGTCGATGCAGGTGGCCCAGCTTGAGGCAGAGCGCGCGAAGCGGGTGGACGAGCGCAATGCCGTAGAAAAGGAGCTTAAAGATTTCGAAGCAGAAAACCGCAGCGTCGTGACGCGCGGAGACAAGAATGCGAACAATTTTGCTGACTTAAAGAAAATCTACGACGAGCAGATTGAGAGCATCACGCGGCAGCGTGACGACGAGCGGGAGCGAGGGAAGAAAACGGATCAGGAATATCGCACTGCGCAGAAAAAACTGGAGCAGCAGTATCTCAATGTGCGGGAGAGATTCGTTCCCCGATTCAATTCATTGGCGAAGCTTTTCCTTGGTGTAGATCTGGACATCAGCTTGGAGAACCGGGAGAACGTCACGTTAGTGTTGGAGGTCCGGAAAACAAAACGGCGAGCCGACTATCAGCTTTCGGAAAGTCAGCGCTTCTTCATCGACATTGCGCTGCGGATGGCCTTCGCGCAGTTCGCCTCCCCTACAGGAAGTGGTGCACCGCTCTATATCGACACACCGGAAGGTAGCCTCGACCTCGCATATGAAGCCCAAGCGGGCCAGATGATCGCTCGGTTTGCTGACGAGGGACACAAGGTGTTCATGACGGCGAACATCAATACTTCGCAATTGCTGAGTTCCATCGCGAGCCATTCCACCAAATGCGGATTTAGCATTCAGCGACTCTATCGGTGGACGGAGATGTCAGTTGTCCAGGAGAAGCAGGAAGGAAAATTCGATAAGACCCTGAACGAGGTCGAAAAACTGGCCAGCCGCGCAGCAAAATGAGCAGTCCAGCCGCGTATTTTGATGCCTTATCCTTAGGGGAGCGTATGAGCGATCTGGTAGAGGGCTTTTCACGTCCAGAGCTTCATCTGTTTACCTATGCGGCGTGCTTGTTATCGCTCTATGAGGGCCAGCCCGCGGCTGATTGGGGGTACGAGTTCGCGTCCACGGAGAACGGTTTGCCATTTTCACCGGAGGTGGATGAGTCGATCGACACCGGAATTAGTCTTGGGCTGCTCCATCCTCATGGATCGCTCCTCGTTACCACTCGAGAGGGTCGAGCTGAATTGGCCGGACTTCGGCAAATGGAGGGAAGCAAAGTGAGAGAGCGCTATCTCGCAGGTGCCGCAGACGCACTTCTGGTTTTCAACCCGGGGAATATACGAGAGGCATTCAACTACGACCCTGCGATCAGCTACTTGAAAAAGGGCAATCGAACGGACTGGTTGCTTACAGCGCCCGTCGTGGAACGGCTGTATGGGAATTTTCAACAACTGCGCGCCGCATTGGCGTATGACCCGCGCGACCTTTCGGTCCCGCTCATCAGCTGGCTGCAGTATCTAATCCAAACCGGCCGTTCTGAACTCCATGAGCGTCGCGCAGGTTGATCTCGACACACTGCAAGCCGTTGTAACCCAGGAACCACTTGCGATAGCGGGTAAGCAGTTCGGCAATGCTGGCTCCGAGCGCGTGAAGGGCATCTTGCGTCTTCTCAAGCTGTGCGCTCGCCATGCAACGGTGCATGAAAAGAGCGATATAACTGTGTTTGCGCTAATGCAGCCGGACGCTCTGCTCGCCCAGCGCCGCCTAAAGCACGCCACGCCGTTTCAACCAGGGGTCACGGTGAAAGGCTCGATCCACCAACTGATCGTGGAGATACGCGAAGACAACTCGCCTTTCGTCTGGCCGGCGATTCCTGCCGACATCAGCGCCGTCGTTCAGTCCAGCATCGTGTATCGGCTCGCGCAGGGGGTGGAGACATTTTCAATCAATGGGGTCGTCACTGCAGTGCCTAAGGTAATCTGTGGCGCGATCAGCCAATTTATCCTGAACTATTTCACCGAACTGAAGGACGCGCTCAACGCCTACCGCGATTCAATGGCACGCACCTCCAAGTGCCATCTGTTGCGCGAGGCGTGGGCAGAACAGAACCGGCTCTGGTTCGTGACGAAGCCCGAATACCGCCTGCGCAGAGCACTCCATAATTACCTATATTCTTATCTCCGTCATGACGACATCGACCTGCGCGAAGAGCAAAACGTAGATGATAGCCACCCAGTGGATATCAAGATCGTTTGGCGGATGGAGAACCGTTCGGCAATCATTGAGGTCAAGTGGATCGGCAAATCCATTGATCTGACAACTCGAACGATTTCCGCCAATTACGGCGATGCGCGAGCCCGAGCTGGGGCAAAGCAACTGGCCGAATATCTAGAGTGGCACCGCCAGCAGGCAGCCAAAGAAGATACCCGTGGCTACTTGGTGATCTTCGATTGCCGGCGAAATCGACTAAAGGAAACGGACTCTACGGTGGCGAAGGCCGCGGGAATGCACTATCAAGACCGCGAAGTTACTTATGCGCCAGAATATCACAAGCAGCGAGAGGACTTTGAGGAACCGATTCGCATGTTTCTGGAGCCTGTGTGCGTATGAGCGCGGTCGTTGACATTAAAATGGGGCGAGCCCTGACGAATGCCGTCGATAATGATGCGTTGGCTCGGCATCGTTGGTATCCAATCAAGGAGGGGTTCAGCGCGACGTTGATTAGCGACTCTTTCCAGCAATTGGACGAGAAACAGAGAAAGAACGCACTCGCAATTGAGCCTTTCAGCGGGTCGGGAACTACGCCGGTCGAATGCACGCGATTGGGAGTCGATTGCCTCGCGTTTGAGGTAAATCCATTTCTTGCGTTCGTCGGAAACACGAAGCTGCGCCAAGGCGACCCAAAGAAGCTGCACACCGAGCGCGACAGGGTATTGAAAGGACTCGGAAAACCGGCGGTCTCACCGTTGGAGAATCTTTCGACCTTCACGGAGGGGGCAGGAAAGGAAAAATGGCTCTTCAATCGTAACGTCTTGCGGTCATTTACTGGCGGCTGGAAGGCGGTGGGTGATTGCAGCCCTTATTACCGCGCGTTCTATCGCCTGGCCTTGGTGCGCGCCGCAATGGACAATTGTAATGCGTATCCAGATGGGAAGTGCCTGCGCTATAAGCGGCTGAAGAATTATAACTGCTTCAACCAAGAACACCTGATTTCTCGTTTCGAGCATTACACAAATATGATCGAGGAGGATTTGGCAGCGGCGCCATTAATTCCCGGCGTTTCTCGAGTTGAGTGCATGGATGCGCGGCAAATGGAATTATTTGAGAAGAAGCGGCGATTCGACTTTTGTGTTACTTCGCCGCCGTACCTAAATTCCTTCGACTATTCAGACGTCTACCGGCCGGAACTTTTTCTTACTGGGCAAGTGGGCAGCAATGCAGATCTCATGAAGATCCGGCTCCGGACGGTTAGGTCACATGTACAGGCTAACTGGAAGGCTCCTGAGAAAGAGACCTTCGGGACGCTCTACGCCAAGTCGATCAAGGAGCTTCAGGCCAAGAAGAATGATCTCTGGAGTCCCCGCATACTGGAGATGGTGCAGGCGTATTTTGAAGACATGGACCGGCTACTCTCTGCGCTGAACAAACGGGCCAATCCGAATGCACTGCTTAAGATAGCAGTTGGAACGTCAGCCTACGCCGGTGTGGTGGTTCCGGTGGATTTTATCTTGGCGGAAATCGCTGAAAAGAATGGCTGGGAGCTGAAAGATGTCGAGGTAGTGCGGCGGTTGCGTAGCTCCGCCCAGAACTGGAAGCACGAAGATGGGGAAAAGAAAGTCCCCGAATTACGCGAAAGCATCGTCGTATTGAGATCTCCTTCGAAGTAATTAACTCGAATGAGGTATGCTGGTGGGGGTTTGATGGATTTGGATGGAGCCTACTCATGCCGGCTAGGTGTCAGCCGGCTCATCGGGGCCAAACTGAGGTTGCCCCGATTTGAGGCACAGTGGTTGCGATTGTCCGTGGTGGATTTGCTCGTCACGCCTTCCCGGCGCTTTTAACTGACGATTGTGTCCGAGCATCGGTTAAAACCAGGCAAGTCCGTCATTTCCCAGTTGTCGACGCTGGGTAAAGTTCTTGGCTATCACGTTCAGCGTGAGTTCCCCCTGAAATGCGGAATGTGCACACGACCGGCCGTCGATTTGGCGTGGTTCCGGGACGAAACGCAGCGTTTCCCGTTGTTCATCTTCGAAGTCGAGAGCGGTGCGGGTAACACCAACGCCAATAACGCGGTTAAGGTATACGGCTCGTCTAGCCGGGACTTCGAAAAACCGCTCTTCTTTTTCCACGTGGTGGTTAAATGTGGCGCCGAGTCATCCGCATTAGATTCGCTTCGCGGTCAGTATGGCCAAGCCAACTACCGCATCTATTGCCTCGATGGTAATGAGGGACAACGATTGCTTGAAGACATCCTGGGCCAGCATCGCAAGCTCTACGACCAATTAGACTACCCACAACTGATGGAGGCACTCGGGCGCAGCGGGTTGGCCAACATCGATGCAAACAAGTTATGCGACCATATTGAGTCATTGCAGTTCGACGTGGCATTTTTGCCTTGGTATGCCCGCTTCGGACGGACGAATCGGTTTTTCCGAGACCGTTATGTGAACCTGCTTGAGCAACGGACCAGACAGCATGCGGCCATTCCGGGCAGAGAGGCTTACAACACGTACTACGGCGAGTGGTGGGGAGAGCCCCTTCACATTGCCGTCTTACGGAGGGAGGCGCGGATCGATGACAAGACGACCCTCGCCCATTTGAACCGCTGGCAATACCGCAATTCGAGCCTTGTGACCATTGGTCCGAATTTTGGCCTGTCGCGCGACTACGATGAATTCATCATAACCGCGGCCCCGGGTTTTGCTGCGGCAGTAGCTGCAATAGCCGGGAGCAACGAAGTACGTGCGTGGCTCTTTGATATCATGGAGCCGGTATTCGAAAAGCTCCAAAAATCATCAGCGCGCGCCTTCATCTATCAAGGGATATGGCTCTTGCATTTGGCAGCCGGGCTCGAGGAATCCGAGAGGTATAGCAGGGTCCGTGACATTCTCAACGCGAGGGGTGGCGTGCCGGAGGCGGCCCTCCTAAATCCGCCATTTCATTTTTCCACGGAACTCGACGATGAATGGTCGACTCGCGCAGAGGCGAATCCGATGCCTGTTGCGCCGATGCCCGAATTGATCGCGAAGCTGTCTGCCCAACCTTCGCGGCAAGACGATCCGATTGACGTAGCCCTTATCCTTCTCACGGAGGAATGTGAGTTGGCGGGAATAGCTCCCCGCATCGTCAATCTTCTAGTCAAAGGATGAGGTGTCGGCGGCTTATCACAACGGCATTTGCGAGAGGCGGGCGGAGCGTTCGTAGGACCTTCACGGTGAGGCCCGGTTGGCAGGCCGGCCGGAAGGGGTCAAACTTTGCAATTTGCATTCGATCGTAGAGCGTTCGCCGTCCTGCCCGTCACCACGCCGATCGTCCGGCCGGATGCACCCACGCGCCGCTGGTCGCGTGAGTATCGGCTTACACCACCACCTGCGTGTCGGTCGGGACGACGCGCGACGGAGAGGTGTGTTTCGAAATCCGCGCGGTCAATAACTCACCACCATCGGCTTCGGCGTGTCAGGAGCGAGGGGCGGCTTCCGTTTGCTCCACTCGGTCGCGCGTTCATAGGCTTGCGCCAGCGCGAGAATTTTTCCTTCCGAAAAACGCGGGCCGGCGATCATCAGGCCGATCGGCAAGCCGCTTTTGCTGTAGCCGCAGGGAATCGAAATCGCCGGAAGTCCGAAAATATTGAAAGGCGAGCAGTTCGACGTGACAGAGGGACTGGCCGGCTTGGTGTCCTGCGACCGCTTGATTAGATCATCCAGCAGCGGCGGCAAGATGCGCTGCGTGGGCACCACGACCAGATCAAAGTCGGTGAAGGCGTCGTCGATCGTGCGTCGCAACAGTTGGTTCTCCCACATGCCCTTCACATAGTCGATGGCCGTGCCGCCGTTGTTGGCGGCCAGCGCTTCCAAGCGCCGCCGCTCGGGCAGCATGTAGCGCATGGCTCCGGTTTTGAAATATTCCTGATGGTACGCAATCGTCTCCGCCGCTCCCGCCGGCGGTGTGACCGCCGGAGGCAAAGCGACCTCTTTCGCCCCCTTCGTCATTTTGGCGAGCACCCCGACCGCCGTTTCCACGGCCGCCTTCACCTCCGGATCGAGATGGTCGAAATATCCCACCGGCAAGCCGAGCCGAAATCCGGTCACGGGCTGCTTGAGTGCGGCCACATAGTCTTCCTTCGCGTGCTCCACGCTTGTGATGTCGAGCTTGTCGTATCCGGCCAGTACGTTGAGCATCAACGCCGTGTCTTCCACCGTGCGGGTCATCGGGCCGCAATGATCCATGGAAACGCGCAACGGAATGATGCCGCGAATCGGCACGAGCCCGTACGTGGGCTTCAGACCGACGATGCCGCAATACGAAGCGGGCATGCGCACCGAGCCGCCGGTATCCGTGCCCAACGCACCGTAGCAGAGATTCGCCACCACCGCCGCGCCCGAGCCGGACGAAGAGCCGCCGGTGTTGTGGGCGAGATTCCAAGGATTGCGCGAGGGACCGAAATACGAGGTTTCGCCCCCGCCCATCGCGAACTCCTGCAAATTGGTCTTTCCGATGATCACCGCACCCGCCTCGACGAGGCGCGTGGTCACGGTCGCATCCTCCTTCGGCATGCGATCGGCGAAAACCGCACTGCCGCCCGTGGTTCTCGCGTTCGCCGTATCGATGTTGTCCTTCAAAGCGATCGGCACGCCGTGCAGCGGCCCGCGGATCTTCCCCGCTTTCAGCTCGGCGTCGAGCTGGCGGGCTTGCTCGAGCGCCTGCGTTTTCATGACCGTGATGAACGCATCGAGCTTGGGGTCGTAGAGACCGATTCGCGCCAAGCAGGCTTCGGTCAATTGAACGGAAGTCACGGCTCCCGAGCGAACTTTGGCGGCGGCCTCCGTGAGGCTCAAAGCGGCGAGATCGTCAGGGGCAGCCGCGCAGAAAGAAGAGAAAGCATGAGCAACGGCCAGCGCCGTCGCCAGCAGGGCGAATTTAGGGCGAGAATTCATGAACGGATGAGTGATTGGCGCCGCCGACAGAGCAGCCGCCATGCCTTGCGCCGTTGAAATGCATGGGGAGAGGCGAGTTCGCATGCTCACCGCGCCGATTCCCGTCCGTCGTGAATCTGTTTTTCCCTCACGTTTCCCCCGTTTAGTCCAAGGCATTTAGCGATGCCAGTTAGTCACCGCTTCACTTCGAAAGACAGAAGGGGTCGAAGGGGTCAAACCGTGAAAATTGAAATGCCGGAGTGGACCCACCTCCGTCCTCGCATTTCTCGTTCCTGCGCGATGAGCCGAATCCAACGCCAGGTCGACCCGTTTGCTGATTGCTCACCACACGTTTCTTAAATCGATGGGTGAGAAAGGAGTCAAAATGAAGACCCCAATTCACTACCCTTCCAGAAGGCGAGATACACGCAGGAGCATAGGAGGGGCGTTAGATTTGCGGCGTAAAAGTGTCCGCAGCGCAGGTTAGGTAGCAGGGATGAAGTAGTCCGTGTTCCTAGGCTACATCAAAATTGACTGGGTAACTGGGGGAATTTTCCAATCACCGTCGGACGGTCAGTATAAAAAGATGTGGCGTGAGTCTTGTTAGATTCTAATAGAAATCGTTGAACCACGATGTATCGCCCAAGAAAGGCCGGGTCGGTTGCTTTTGAGATTTTATACTCCTGAGGATATTGACCAAAATAACCGTATTTTCTGTCGAGTTGTGAGGAAATCGTGTCTCGTAGGTACGGCGCAATTTCCGGATTGGTCGACGCAGTGATTTTATCCAGAAGCCGCTTTTTTATACCCAGCCCTTCGGCAGGAAATGAAGAAACCGCGACTGTTGCCGAACCACTGCCATCCATTTTTAAGGTTGTTCTCTTTTGGGCAAATTGGTCTAAATCCGCTTCAACCTTTCCTAGTTCCGCGTTTAGCCTGGTTGCTTGCGATTCCGAGAGTCCGGCGACAGCGACAAACAATTTGGAAATTCCTCCGCCGGCATCGAACAGGTCAATTCGTAGCGTGTTCAGCAGCGCCACCGGCACCACGACCGTATTTGGAAATTCTCCAGTTTGTCCGAAGTCGAGAGATGGCGGCGAAGCGGTTTGTCGGATCTCTCTCGGCTTGCTTTCGCTCGGCGATGATGAACTAGGCGAGGCAGCGGTTGGTTCGACCTGTTTAGCTGCTTTACCGGGCTGCTGCTTGAAATAGTATCCGGTTATCACGGCTGTTAGAATCGCCGTGAGAGTGCAGGCTAGAACGAGTCGAATCGCTCCCATTGCGTTTTAAATGTAAAATGAAACCATTAACGGGTATTCCCCGAGCGGCGCTAGATCATCCATTCGGTGTCAATGGCACCCATTGACTGGTATTTACGTCCCAGTATGCCATTGGCATTATTGAAACGCTTCCGCTCGGATAGGCGAGAAAGGTGGTGTTAGATAAGAATAAACTCGGAATTGATAGTGCCCAGACTTGGGAAACGGTCCCATTTGGGCCATTCAGCATGACGGCCGTCGAACTGGTGGTGTCACCAAATGTTGGGAGCAGGTTGAAAACCGATGATCCGGCATGAATTCGCATCACGGAAAAATTATTGATCCAAAGTTCGGTCGCCGGAAATCCGTCGGTGTTTGCTCTTACGCCGATGACGGGCGAACCAATATTATAGAAAAATGTGAAGGAATAGTTGATTGCTGGCGCGCCGGCAACGAGTGGGTTGGTTGCGCTGCATGCCATTGTTATCATGGCAGCACCCCCTCCGTTTAAGTATTCAACGGTCGTGGTGATTCCAGAAGAGTCAGCAAACCCTGTTACTAGGTTACCATTCCACGTGACCATTTTTGTTTCACCTATCTGGAGAGGTTGAAGGGATACGTTCAGCGTGTATGGGTCGATGATAATGGTTTGAGAAGTTCGTGATGTTCCCGGTTCACCGAAAGTGCGGTTATCTCCGGAGGTTACTCCTCCCCAAGGAATCGGGACTAGGAGCGTTGGATCAGGAATAAACGAATCAATTCTGATGGAAATGGGGGTTGTTATATAGTCCTCAGCCGTCATATAAAATGGCTGGACTGGTTGTGATAAAAGCAAAGAGCTCGTTCCTAACATTAGACTGAAAATGACAAATAAGTGGCGTTTTAACATAGCACGCAATATGTAGCATTAGTTATGCCTGCGGACGTGTGGCTAGTTCTTATGTCGGTGACGTTACGACGCAGTATGATTGCGTCTAACGTGAACGGTTACGTTCTAGTGTTAGCAGGACGGACGGGGGGTTAGCCTTTGCAGTTAGCATTCGTGCGTCTCCAGCATCGGACATTCAACTCGGACGGGACATCGCGAAGGTCCGGACGGCCGCTGAGGAAGTGCAGCTAAACAAACGGGCTTTACCATGCCCTCTGTAAAGCCCCTGGAGAAAGGGCATGCTCACGAACGCACTACGACGGGAGCGCAAACACGACCAAGTGAACCACGATGCGGGGTAGTCTCAGACACGGGATCTCAGTACTCGGGAAAGCCATGGCCCATGGCGAGGATTGGTGTTGGAACCTATTTGCGGCGCTTCCCGGTTTAGATTTGGCCTGGGTAGAGAATACGGTACGGGTTAAACGGCTGGACGGCCTCCGTGCGAGTAATGTCTATTATTATCATGACCAATACGTGGCGTTCGGGTCTTCTGCTCGGCAGCGTCAAATTTGTGACGACGGTCGCTTTGCACGCCTTTGTCTTCGCCAGCGCTACGTGGGCAGATTGGAGCAACGATCTCGAGGAGGACTTAAAATCGATCGAGCGCCGCACAACTGGCCGCCTCGGCGTCGGCGTTTCTTGGCAAAATCAGACCGTTTTTCTCAATCCAAACGATCGGTTCTCTCTACAGAGCGTTATGAAGCTGATCGTAGTGGCTGCCGCTTTTGACGCGTCCGACCGAAAAGGCGCCAGACTGCAGGAGTCGGTCACGCTGTATCCTAAGGATCGCAGCCTCTATGTTCAGCCTATCGCGAAGCAGATTACGGCAGCTGGATTTCAAACCACGGTCATCGATTTGGCCGCCCGGGCCGTCATTCAAAGTGACAGCACCGCAGCCGATTTCCTTTTCGTCCGAGTGGGTGGGTCGGAAGCAATTTCGGAATTTCTAAGAAGGGCCAGAATCGAGGGCCTCCGGGTAGACCGGGACGAAAGGCAGCTCCAGACTGAAATCATGGGAATCTCTTGGAAGTCGGAATTCGCGGATCCACGAGAGCTGGATCGCGCTATCGCTGCTATCCCGGTTGAGACCCGGAATCGCGCGTTCTCCGCCTATCTAGGCGATCCACGGGACACCGGCACCCCCAGGGGCATGATTACCTTTCTGCAGGCACTGGATTCCGGCCAGCTTCTTACGCCTGGCTCATCGGCGGCGCTTCTGGCCATTATGGCCAGAACGTCGACGTTTCCTGACCGTCTGAAGGCGGGGGTACCGTCCACATGGACCGTTGCTCACAAAACGGGCACCAGCGGCCAGTGGCAGGGGATCACCGCCGCAACGAATGACGTTGGATTCCTCATTGCACCCAATGGAGAGAGGATCGCGATCGCGGTTTTCGTGGCAGACAGTCCGGAAAATAGCACCGCGCGCGCACGCATCATCGCGGATGTAGCTGAAGCGGTGACACGGCGGGTACCAACCGGAATAACATCGAGACCGTGAACGCATCGGGCTGAGGATCACGGTCGAGCTTTTCCGTCGTCGCGGCGCTGACCGCCGCCCGGCATGGGCGTGCCTCGGGCACCAAGCGACGGCGCAAGTCTGCGACGATGGCCCGACCGCCCAACTCACCGTGGCAGGCCCGCTTCTGGCTGGCGGGGGAACCTCTGCGCGGCCATCGTGACACAAACGTATGCGCAACATGCTGGTGATCGGTGGGGTCTTTTTCGCGGGATTGGTGGTCGGGGCGTCCGCCGCCGACTTTGCTCCCCCAGCGAGCACCGTCTCCCTGGAGGACTCGCGCATGGGTGAGTTCTTCGGGAAAGCGGTGCAAAAAGGGTAAGGGGTCAAACCGTGAATCTTTAAATGCCGCGCGGGCCACCCCGAGGCCCCCGGACGGGTCGAACTTTGCAGTTTGTATTCGTGCGTCTCCAGCATCGGACATTTAACCAGACCAGATGTCGCGAAGGTCCAGATGGCCGTAGAGGAACCGTGGGTAAACAGACGCGCTTGACCACGCCGTCTGTACAGCCCCTGGAGACAGGGTATCCTCACGAACGCACCACGACGGGAGTGGGTGCGTCTGTCTGGGATGGACGGGATGCCGACGGAAGCGGCCTGCGGCTTAGGGCTAGCGAAAGGGTCTCGCGGTACGTGAGCGGCTGGGCGCCGCGGGCGCGGTTTTCGGCGGCGATGGCGAAGGCCAGCTGCCATTGCCGGCACAGGGTACGCCAGCCGTGCCAGAGGGAGTGTTTCGGGTCGTAGATGCTCGTGGCTTCCGAGGTGAGTCCGTTCAGTTCGATCACTTTGAACTCACCGCGCTGAAACGCTTCGGCGGAGTCGGCCCGCACGTCGTAACGGCCGAAATGAAAACCGGCGAAGGTCCGGCTGATTTCCTCGATCTGTCGGTGAAGGGCGGGAGTGAGGAGTTCCATCCCGTCGAGGAACAGCGCGCCCCGGCAGTGCGTGCCGAGCTCCGAAAGCGCCACCACTTCGTTTTTGACCGGAATCTCGTCCAGGCGCGCGAGAAATTTCCGCAGGAACATCGGGGCGAGGCAAACGGCGCGATCGTCGTTGAGGATCAGGCGCTCGAGCGTGCTGCGGCCATCCCCCCGCACCGTCACCATGCGTTTGTCGGTGATCGCGATGATGCGGCCGGTGGGCTCCGACGGAAAACGCACGTAGAACACGCCGAACTCGACGCCCGGCACATACGCTTGGGCGATCACCGCGACCGGCTGTTCCTTCAGCGTCGCGTCGAGCGCGTCGGGTGTGCGCATAATCGAGACGCCTGCGCCGCGCTGCCCGACGTCGGGCTTGATGACGATCGGAAAGTCGAGGTGCTCCGCCGCCATGAAATCCAGTGCATGGCTCTTTCGTTGTTCGGGAGAGCCGGGAGGAATCAGGGTCCAGCGCGCGATGGCGGGCCCTGCCGCCGACAGGTTTTTGAGAATTTGACTCTTCGATTCGCCGACCAGCCCGCTGCCGTGGCCCATGCCGGGATTCACCGCGGTGGGCAGCGTCAGGCTTCGGTGGCGAAATCCCAGCCAAAGGGCGTACGCGGCGACGGGAGCGTAGAGCGCCCACATGGGCCAGAACTCCCAGCGGCTGAAACGGCGCCAGCGGCTCAGCAGCAATCGCCGTCCGCGCCAGGTGCAGGCCGTCGCCAAAAGATGGACGCCCACACATCCCGCAAGCGCCGCGAGCACGACGGCGAGCGGCGAGCTTCCGCCGAGGGCGGAGTGCCGCGCGGCGTTACCGAGGAAGGCGGCGGCGCCCACCAGCAGGGGCGTCCAGATTGCACAGGCGATAATGAACCAGGTGACGACCCGGCCGAGGGGAAGGTCGAAGGCGCCCGCCGCCACGTAGACGGGAAGGCGAGTGCCCGGCATGAACCGGCTGGCGACGATGAGCACCGGCCCCCGCCGGTGAAACCAACGTCCGGCGTGCTCGAGCGCCTCGGCGGGCAGCCAGGCGCGGACGAAGGGGCGGTGAAGCCAGGACCGGCCGAGGCGTCCCGTGGCAAACAGCAGGAGGTCGCCGATCACGATGCCGACAAAGCAGGCGCTGGCGGCGGGCACAAACCCCAGCGTTCCCGCCGCGACGGCTGCACCGGCGGCGACGCAGGCAAGGTCCTCGCTGAGCAACGTGGCGGCGGCCAGCGCGACGAGCGCGAGCAGGCCGCCCTGGCCAAGCTGGGTCAGCAGCGCGTCGAGAATCTCGCTCATGCCGGGTCCAGGTGAACGCTCATTTCTTCAGCAGATCCGGCCAGTGCGCCTCGCCTTTCGCGATGTGGCCGGGGACGTCGGTCTCCCATTTTTTCTGCACGTCGCGGTTGTAGTTCAGGTAGAGCTTGCCGTCGACGATCTTCCAGGCGTTTTCCGGATCGGAGTTCGCCGTATAGTTCTGACTGACGGCCCAGGCGCAGTAGCCTCCGAACTGCGGGGCAAATTTTTCGGGCGCGGCTTTGAAGGCGTCGCGGTTTTCCGGGTTCGAAAAGTGCCACGTCGCGCCGTTCCACGCGTGCGTGTAACGGGAATCTCCCATGGCGGGTTTTCCGCTGACAAAGTAGGCGACCGGATCGTAGCCCTTGATCGCCGTTCCAAAGAACGTGGCATTGACCGGCTTGGCGGCGTGGACTGCGCTCGCGAGAAAGAGGACGGTT
>CAZJLP010000028.1:0-22133 GCA_964546955.1 uncultured Opitutaceae bacterium
AGATTCGCTGCCCGGCAGTACGGCCGCAAAGCGAGCCGGCTTATTTTGTGTAGCGGTTCCCAACGAATCCACCCGCCACCAGCCGTTCGACCACGCCGACCTGCGCCTGGGGTCGCTCGCGGAGATATCCCTAGCGGATCTGCTCAACCGAGTTGAGCGGGGGAGCCTGGGGAGCCCGATCTGAAATTTGAGATTTGAGACAGGGGCTGACCGGAACCAGAGGCCGGACTCCCAGACTCCCGGAGTGCCAGAGTACCAGAGCCCAGAAGCCGGAGAGGTCAGGAGGCGCCAGATCTCAGAACGTCAGACGTGTCCAACCGCTGGCCTCTGGGCTTCTGGCCTCTGATTTCTGGCCCTCCGGTCCGCGGCGCTACTTCTTAGGGTAGCGGATAACTTTGCCGGCCGAGGTCGTGACCTCGATCGGCTCCTCGCCGCGGATGACGATTTCGGAGTAGTCCTCGCCGGCAACGGACCGAAGTTTTTTGATGGGTTTGTTCGGCTCGTCGCCAACGATATCGCTATAGGAGGCACTGGGCTTGCCGGTTTCCAACATGTACATTTGCCCAACCGTGTGCAGCTGGCGCAGGTTGTTGATAATGGCCTTTTCCTGCGAACTCATCTTTACCTTCTGAAAAGCCGGGATCGCCATCGCGGCGACCAGACCGATCAGGACAGGGCTGTTTCCGCTCAGGAGCAAAGCGGATTGTTTGAGCGATTCCGGCGAGTGCGACTTCATCAGAATTCCGTCCGGACGATTGATGCGCACACCGACCATCGGTTGGGTCAGTTTGGGCAGGTTCCAGAAGGTGAAAGCCTTCTTCATGTCCGGATTCGCCTGCGTTGCCTTGTCCAAGACTGCTTGGATCTGTTCGAATAGGCGCGGCGTGACATAGGATAACCCATTCCCCTGCTGGCCAACCGCAGCCAGGGCGTTTTTGAAGGCCGCGTTCTGATCGAGGCCTGCCTTTCGTTCGACGCAGGCGACCAGAAAGTCACGACTGGTCGCGATCAGCAGGGCACCCGAAGCGTCGACTGAAACGAGGGGCTGCAGCTGCGTTCCGGGCAGCGGCATCGGAGAGGAATAAAACACGCGGCCGCCCTCCTCGGTTCGGGGCAGCATGGGCTGCGCGGCGAGCACCGGTTCGAGCACTTTGCCAAGGCCGTCCGCCCTGATGAGAATGGCGATGCCCGGGAGTTCCGGAACATTGGGCGCGGGAATGCGCAGCTTTTCGGACGGATCCAAACGGACAATGTAGGTGAACCGACCCTTGAGACTCTGAATCACATCGTACGCCGTGGCATCCACTCCGGCCGACTTTTTCTTCAGTTCGTTTTCCATCATCGCAACCAAGGCATCGCCGCCGATCCGGGCGACGACCGCACGAATCGCCTCAAAGCCGGCGGGAATGTCGAGTTCCGTTTCGACGAACAAGTCGGTGTCTTCCGGTGCCAGCCGTGCGTTGGCGAACGAGGCAGGCGCACCGCCCACCATCGCGAGCAGACCGCTTCGGCCCTTGGGAGTGTAGAAAAACGTGTGATTGCGGTACCCGCCGCGATCGGCGACCGAACTCCCGCCAATCGCTTTGACATCGGTCAATCCCAGCATGGACAGGATCGCCGTGTAATCCTGCTTGAACATCGCGGCCTGGGGCTCGGAGCTCGCGAGTTCGGCCGCGTAGTTCGTCAGCAGCTTCCCCAGTTTTTCAACCTCTCCGTCGACATCGACATACCCGTAAAATACCCCTCCCAATTCGAGGTGCTTCTGCACCGCGGCAAAATGGGCGCTGCGGCCGGCTTCCGGGACCAAGGGAACTGACGTCGATTGTCCGTGCGCGCAGGCCACGGCGATCGAGAGAAGAGCGAGGAATGAGTGATAACGACGCATGGCTGCCGATCTTGCCCGGCCGCCGCGCAGACACAAGTATCCGATTGCGACGACCGGGCTTTTCGACTTCCTCGGCCCCGATGATGACGAGTCCGTCCCCGGCTTCCGCCACTCTCGCCTGCGAAACGCGCGCCCTTCGCAAATCGTTTGGAACGACTCGCGCGGTGGACGGACTTTCGTTGCAAATCCCGCAAGGCGTGCTCTACGGCTTTCTCGGCCCCAACGGAGCGGGGAAAACGACCTCCATTCGAATGATGGCCGGGCTTTTGAAACCGGACGCAGGTGAGGTCTTTATCAACGGCGTCTCGCTGGCGGCCGACCCTTTTGCGGCGAAGCGGCCTTTGTCCTATGTGCCCGACGATCCCGTCCTCTACGGGAAATTGCGCCCGTTGGAATACCTCGAGTTCGTGGCGGCGCTGTGGCAAATGCCGGCGAGCGCGGCGCAACCGCGGGCGGAGGAACTCTTAAAAACCTTGAACCTCTGGGACAAACGCGACGACTACCTGGAAACGTTTTCCCGCGGCATGAAGCAGAAAATGGCCCTGGCAGGGGCGCTTGTGCACGGTCCCTCGATCATGCTGCTCGATGAGCCTCTGACAGGCCTGGACGCGTCCGCGGCCCGGCTGGTGAAAGATATTCTGATCGACTTCGTGCGCCGCGGCGGAACGGTCATTCTCACCACGCATATTTTGGATGTCGCGGAGCGCCTCGCAGAGCGGATCGGAATCATCGCGTCGGGCCGTCTCGCTGCGGAAGGCACTCTCGAAGAACTGCGTCACAAGGCCGGGGAAAGCGGCGGAACGCTCGAGGATGTATTTCTGAGGGTGACAGCGGAATCGCCCCCGGAATTGCCGGCGGCACCGCCGCCGCTGCCCTAAGGCGAGACGAGGGATCCATGCCTACTGCCCGCCAAGACACGGAATTTACTTGTGACTGCTCGAAACGGGGGCGCGTTATCCTTAACGCGCCGGTTGGACATCGCCACCGGCGTCCCCTCCATTCAAACGCGCGGCCTGAGGTAGTCTATCCATGCCGGCATTGCCGAGCCCAGATTCCTGAATGAACCTCCTCGCTCAAGTACGGCTGATCCTGCGGAACGATCTGCGTTTGCTCTGGCGCGAGTCGCGGACCGGAATCCTGCGGCTGGCGGGGCGCTTCGGAGTACTCGGCCTCGTCCTGGTGGCGGGCCACTTGTTTACTTTCCTCCTCTTCTCGCAGCTGCGCGATTGGCCGCCCCTCGGCATCGAAGCGGGAATCTGGGCATTTTTCGGCTTCGCCATGCTGGGGATCTCGATGAACACGATCATCCGCATGTTTTTCGAGCGCGCGGACTTCGATCTTCTGCTCGCATCTCCCTTGAATCCGCGGGCGGTGCTTTTGGCCCGGCTGACAACGATGACGACCGCTGCCTTTCTTAGCGTGGCGCTCTTTCTTCTGCCGCTCCTCAATGGGATCATCATCGGATTTTCGGCGCGTTATTTCGGAGGTTACGCGGTCTGGCTTTTGCTCGCGGCATCGGTCGCGTCACTAGGATCGTGGCTCACTCTTTCGCTGGTGCGCTGGCTGGGGCCAGCCCGAGCGCGCACGTGGGTGCAGATTCTCGCCGCATTGCTCGGCACGCTGGTTTACCTCAGTTTTCAGGTACAGGCCTTTCTCCCGCCGGAGGACCGGACGGTGTATCTGCTCGCCCTGCGCGATGTCGTCGATTCGGCGGGACTCAGCGCGATCGCGCGCGCCGGCCGCGGAAGTGCCTTGGATCTTCTGGCCTTGGCCGGCGGCGCCGCGATCATTGTCGCCCTGACGACGCGGCAATTGGCCCGCACGTTTCTCTCAGGTTTGCAGGAAGCGAACGTAAAAGCTTCCCGCAAACCTGCGCGCGCGAATCGGTATCGCTTCACCGATAATTTGTCGCGCGCAACCTTCCGCAAGGACACTCGCTTGATTCTGAGGGACCCCCTGCTGCTGACCCATGTGTTGCCATCGGCCATGTACATCATCCCGGCGTTCTTCGCTTTTCGGAAATTTGGCAGCGCGACGATGCTCGCGCCGGTCGCGGTCGTCATCGCGACTCAGTTTTCCGCGCTGCTGACCGAGATTGCAGCGGCGGGAGAAGAGTGCCTGGATCTGATCCGGATGAGCCCTTCGCCGGAAATTCGTTTGCGCCGAGCCAAGATGGCGGCGGGAATGGCATTGCCAGTCGTGCTCGCATTTCTCGTTTCCGTTGTCGTCGGCTATTTGGCCACCTGGGTGGGAGGCGCGGTTACGTTCGCCACCGCGTTCGGAACGGCTGCAGGATGCGCCTGGCTGCATGTCACTCGAATCGAGCCCACACCGCGAAAAGACCTTCTGAGTCGAAAACGCCGCCGATCCTCCTTCGGCCGCGATTTCGCGGTGGGCGCCCTGATGATGTGCGCCTGCACCGGTGTCGCACTGTTTGTGAAAGAAACGTACTGGTGGCTCGGCCTCGGATTTCTCGGGCTGACAGCTCTCGGCGTCATCGCCTGCTTCGTCCTTGCGACAGTGCAGGAAGCCGAACCAGGGCCGTCGCCAACATGAAGCTGCCGCAACGGTACAACGTACTCGGCGTGGGGGTGCATGCGCTCAATCTCGCTGAAGCGTGTGGCTTGGCGGTGAACGCGGCGCACGCACGAACAAAAGGCTACGTCTGCTGCTGCGACGTGAACAGCCTATCGTGCGCGGGACGCGATCCGGCCCATCGCACACGACTGAACCGCTCCTTTCTGACCACGCCGGACGGCATGCCTCTGGTTTGGCTCGGACGCAGGGCGGGGTTCTCGGACGTGAGCCGTGTGTACGGACCCGACCTGCTTGAAGCGGTCTGCGCAGCCACCCACGCGTCGGAGCTCACGCATTTTTTTTACGGAGCCGGTCCGGGCACCGCCGAGCAGCTCCGGGCGAAATTGGTCGAGCGTTTTCCTGGATTGCGTATCGTGGGCACGTTCAGCCCGCCTTTTCGCGATCTGACCGCTGAGGAGGAGGCCGTACTCATTCAAACGATCGAATCTCTCCAGCCCGATTTTTTCTGGGTGGGCCTGAGCACCCCCAAGCAGGAACGGTTCATGGCGGAGTACCTCCAGCGTCTCGACACGACTCTCATGCTAGGAATCGGGGCGGCCTTTGATTTTGCGTCCGGCCGCGTCGCCCAGGCGCCTCGCTGGGTGCAGACGAGCGGATTAGAATGGGTCTGGCGCATCTGTCGCGAGCCGCGTCGCCTCGCTGGACGCTATTTCCGCAACGTGCCGTCGTTCGTCCTAAGACTGGCCGCGCAGAAGCTCGGATTGAAAACCTACCGGCTCGATTGACTGTTCAGACGCAGACGGAAGGGAAAGTGGCCACGAGCATGAGCGAGTGGCCGACTGCCCAGTAGCGGCGAGCCTCTCGATCGGGGTGGAGCCTGCCGTCCCGGCAGGCTATTAGACCTCGTTCTGCCGACCACGCGGGAGGCAAACCAATCCCGCGGCGCGGGATTCCACCTTCGGCAGGTTGCGACCGGACGCTGTCCGGCCTTGTCCGGGTGTCCAACCGCACCGCCTAAAAGAGGTCCCCCTGCCGTAGGTTTTCTCTCTTGGCTGGGTTGGCCGTGCTCGCATGAAGCAGCCAGAGGAGTGTCAGCGGGCCGCGCTGCAAACGGCCCTCGAGCGTACGGAGCAGCAATGCGCCAGCGAGCGCGTCATAGAGAGCGGCGTGGTAGTGTCGCCGGTCCGGTGGACAGTGTTTCGCTGCGAGGGCCGCGAGCTCGCCTTGCAGGTTGAAAACCTCGACCAGTTGCTCGAGTTTCCCCGCCGTCACACCACGGAAGTGATCGAGATAAAGCCGACCCGTGTCGATCCAAGGCCCCCACTCCATCATCGTTTGTCCCGGCCGCGCGAAATCCGGAACTTTCCTCACATAGGGCCAGATGGCTTTGAGCATCGTGTTTTCGGCTTGCGCGTAATGAGCCGCCAGGGGGCCCGATTCGCGTAAAGTCGCGAAGTAATTGAACTCGTCCATGAAGGGCGCGTAAGGCGCGACCCGCTCGGCGGTGAGCCCATGGAGGGCTTCGTCCTCCGGCTTGATACGACCGCTGGCGCGGCAGAATCGGGTTCGCGTTTCGGCGATCTGCCCCGCGCGAAGCGTGACGACGCCAAACTCAAGCACGCCAGACGTCACGCTTCCCTCGAAGTCGATAAAATGGATGGGGACGTCGGTCCAGCGCACCTCTCAACCGTAGATCGGGGTTCATTCCGGCGACAGCCAAAACTTTTGTGGTGAAGTCCACGCCTTTCCCTCGCAACGTCAGCGTGTGAACCTCGCACCGTATCGCGCGTTCCTGATCGAACTGGCCCATCTTAGCGGCGACTTCATCCGTCCGTATTTCGCAAACCCGGACCTCGCGGTCGAAACGAAGGCCGACCAGTCCCCCGTGACAATTGCGGACCGAGGCGCGGAAGAGCGGATGCGCGCCGCTATTTCCAAACGGTTTCCCGATCACGGGGTCATTGGTGAAGAGTTCGGCACAGAGCGATCGGATGCCGAATGGGTGTGGGTGCTCGACCCCATCGACGGCACAAAGTCGTTCATGACGGCTTGCCCCCTGTTCGGGACGCTCATCGCCCTCATGCACAACGGCGCACCGGTTTTGGGAGCGATTCACCAACCGGTCCTGCGTCAGTTGATGATCGGCGATAATCGATCGACCACCTTGAACGACCGGCCCGTACGCGTGAGGAACACCGCGCGCCTTTCCGACGCGACGGCGCTGACCAGTGACACCCTGAATCTGGGGCGATATCAAGATGGAGCGGCGTGCGACCGGCTCTTTCAGCAAACGAAGATGCTGCGCACCTGGGGCGACTGTTACGGGTACCTCCTCCTGGCGGGAGGCTGGGCCGACATCATGGTGGACCCCGTCATGAACCCCTGGGATATTCAGGCCTTGATTCCCGTCGTGCGCGGGGCCGGAGGGGTAATCACGGATTGGCACGGGGACGACCCCGTCACCGCATCATCGATCGTCGCGGCGAACGCGGAGTTACACCCTCGTGTGATCCAGATCCTGAACGGCTGACAAGCTCGCAGAGCGCCACGGCTTTTTCTCATTGTTTTTCTGGTCTGCAAGGTAGGGCGAGGCGGGACTCGCCGTCGTGTGCGCAACGCAGCACATATACTTATGGGCGGCGCCGGACGACGTCAGAACGCATGTTTTTACGCGGCGTCTCCTCCTTCGACGGCGAGTCCGGAGGCCTCGCTACCCTCAACCCGCTTGGCAGAGATTCCTTAGGAAGCCAACCGCGGCGGATTAAGGATAATCCGCCTTACCTTTATTTCGGCGCGGGAGCGGGTGCAGGCGTGGGTGTAGCGGGGGTGGAAGGAGCGGCGGCGGCTTTGGCGGCTTGTTGTTGCGCGCGGAATTCCTGTCCAAGTTTTGCGATTTCGGGCATGACCGCGGCCAGTCGCGGCGCGATGGCTTCCTGAACTTTGGCCTGCGCTTCGGGTTGTTTCGCGATAAAGGATTGTCCCGCGGGCGTACCATAAAATTCTCCGAGGGCGCGCAGCTCTTCCTTGGAGAAAACCTCGGCGTAAATTCGCGTCATGTCCTTTTTCATTTCCGCCGGATCGAGCGCGGTCATCATGATGTCGACAATCTTGTTCTGGAAAGCTTCGTGCTCGGCCGTGCGGGCACCGCCGCCTCCCATGCGCCGGATCATGTCCATCGCCCCTTTCTTCTGCTGTTCGACCATTTTTCCCATCAGGTCCTCGAAATGCATTTTTTCGATCACCGCCTGAGCGTCGGCCAAGGTCGCTTTGGTTTCCACTTCCTTGATAGAGGCGCTGGCCAGTCTCACTTTCTCCCGCTTTCCGTCCTTCTCTAGGACCAGGGATTGGTCGGACTCATCAAATTCTTTGATCACGTATCCCTTGTAGTCAGCCCCAAGCTCGAGCCAGGCGGTCGACCCTCCACCGGGGGTTGAAAGTGCAAAAAGGCGACTCTTTCCCGAGGTGAGGACCGCATTGAAAATGACTCCCGGGCCCGACACCGTTTCCGCTGCGATTGCCGCCGCCACCGTCAGCATCGCGAACATGAAGGTTTTTAGTTTCATAACGCCTCAATTCGATCCGAAACCAAACGCCTCCACAAGCGCCCGGTGGTTACAAAGCCAAGCGCAGAATCCATCGATTCAAGCGGGTGAAATCAAATGAGTGGTCTGTTTCGTAGGAACCTCGGCGGAACGGATCGGAGGTAGGGCGGGCCTCAGGACCGCACGTCGAAAGTGGAAACGCGGCTTACAGGACATGCGTTCTGACGCCCTCCAGCGCCGCGCTCGATGTTCACATGCCCTCTTCGACACACGACGGCGAGTCGGGACGCCTCGCCCCACCTTTCGGTCCGCTCGTCCGCGTTTTTCAGAGTTTTCTAATGCGTTTCCGTCCACCCTTCCACTCGGCCGTGATGATGGAGCTAAAGCCGCCGCGGGCCTTCCACTTGGCGACGATCGCAAGGCTGCGCGGTTTCAACGCGGCGCCGAGATCGTCGCAGATCCTGTTGGTGGCGGCTTCGAAAAAAATGCCTTCGTTGCGATAGGCGTGGAAATAGAGTTTGAGCGACTTCAACTCGACGCAGGTCTTATCGGCCACGTATCGGACCGTGATCTCTGCAAAATCCGGATGCCCCGTCATCGGGCACACCGACGTAAATTCATGATGCGTGTGCTCGATCACATAGTCCCGCTGCGGTGCAGGATTCGGAAACGTCTCGAGGATTTTCGGATCGGACATGGCTATTAGTAGCGAGTAGCGGGTAGCGAGTAGCGAGTAGAAAAACACGGAAAGTAGCCGCGAACGACACTCGCCGGGGACTGCCAACGTTCTCCCTGCCGGCTGCACCGCAGCACCTACACGGCCCAGTGCCAGCTAGGACCACCAGCGGATGCCTTTCTACTCGCTACTCGCTATTTTTCTCATGTCGCCGTCTCCGTGTACCGGCTTTCACGAATCACGGTCACCTTGATCGTGCTGGGGTATTGGAGTTCGCTCTCGATGCGCTGACGGAGAATTTTCGCCAGCTCGCGGGCCTTTTCGTCGGTGACCTGTTGGGGCGATACGACGACGCGGATTTCGCGGCCGGCCTGGATGGCGTAGGCTTGCTGAACGCCATCGATCGACAGCGCGAGTTTTTCGAGCCGGTCGAGCCGCTGGATGTAGCTAGTCATCGACTCGGCGCGAGCGCCCGGGCGGACCGCCGAAATGGTATCCGCGAGGATGACAAGACCGGCATAGACCGTTTCCGGTTTCACCTCCTCATGGTGCGCGGCCACGGCATTGACCACGATGGGGGTCTCGCCGTGCCGCTTCACGAAGTCGGCACCGATCATCGCGTGGCTGCCTTCAAATTCGCCTTCGACCCCCTTGCCGATGTCGTGGAGCAATCCCGCGCGTTTGGCGACGTTCGGGTCCAGGCCGACCTCGCTCGCGATCATCGAGCAGAGGAAGCCCACCTCGATCGAGTGATCGAGCACATTTTGGGTGTACGAGAAACGGTATTTGAGGCGGCCGAGCAGCTTGATGATCTCGGGATGGAGCCCATTGATGCCGAGCCGCTGCACCGCGTCTTCGCCGGCCTGCATCACGTTCAACTCCACCTCTTCCCGCGAGCGCGTAACAAATTCCTCGATACTTGCCGGATGGATGCGCCCGTCCTTGACCAGCGCTTCCAACGCGACCCGCGCGATTTCGCGGCGGACGGGGTCAAACGATGAGATCAGGACCATCTGCGGCGTCTCATCGATCAGCAGAGTGACTCCCGTGGACGCTTCGAACGATTTGATATTGCGGCCTTCGCGCCCGATGATGCGGCCCTTCATCTCCTCGTTCGGCAGCTGGACAATGGTGGCGGTGATGTCGTTGTTCGGTTTCGAGGCCAGCCGTTGCATGGTCGTGACCAAAATGCGCTTGGCCTCGGTTTGGAGCTCCTGTTCGGATTTCTCGAGTGTCTCGCGGCGCAACGCGCGGATTTCGTCCTGGCACTCGAGCATGACCTCCTCGCGGAGCGTTCTCTTGATCTCCTCGGCGTCCATCTGGGAAACACCTTCGAGTCGTTTGCGCAGGCTCTTCGACAGTGCGCGGATGGCATCGCGCGCCTGCTTGATCGCGGCGTTTTCGCGGGTCAGCCGCTCCTGCTTTTGTTCCAACTGGTAGTCGAGCAGCGCCAGGGATTCTTCATGCGCTCGAATCTCGCGGAGTTTGATATCGGTCTCGATTTCCCGCCGGTCGAACTCCCGATTCATTTCCGCCCGCCGCGTCTGGATTTCCTCTTCCGTCTTTTGTTTGATCTCCTGCGCCGCGACGACGGACTCCCGACGGGCGACGTCCATGAGCTGCGCGGCCGACTGCTCGGCGTTTCGGCGGGTTTGCCGCGTGAGCAGCCAGACCACCACGAATCCAAGGGCGATCCCGATAGCAAAAGCTACCGCCAGCGCCCAATTAAGGGAGTCGCTCTCGGCCATCAGAAACGCAAAGTCGGCAGCGCTGGCGAAATTCAAGAGGGGGCAAGCTAAAACGGTGTGGCGAAAGTTCAATCTTTCTTGCCCGATCCTCCAAGTCGAGCTGCTTGTAAAACTAATCCCCGACCAATCGACGGCAGTGCGCCGCTCGCCTCAATGCAAGGTGCCTTCCGCCGCCCAAAAACGCGTTGCTCGCCGCCGAACGCCGACGATGCATCTCCCGGACAAATCGTGAGATGGGAAGCCGCGCCCGTACTACCTCGCGGCGGCGGATTTCATTTCAGGCCAGGCGCCCTGCACGACGTCCTGGAGCCTTTGCAGCGCCGCCGTTTCGCTGTCCAAAGCGGTGGTCTGGGCCACGACGTAAGCCCAACGATCGGCCCGGAATTCGAACAACCGGTCCAGGCTGTTCTGCCACAGCATCTCGGTATAACGCCCAAAGGTGCCTTCGCTGCTCACGAACCAATAGGCCAGCAAGCCCGGAACCTTGGCGCGGACCCCCTCCGGAGACACGACTTCCCGCTCGATTCGGACCACCGTCGCCGGCAGTCCTTGCGCCAGGCCCTGAAGAGCAAAGGCATGCTGAAACCTGCCTCTGATCGTCCAACCCTGCCCCTCGAGGCAGTATTCGGGCCGATGAATCGAAGTCCGGTCGCGTCCGCTCAGCACAATGGAAACAAAAACCTGGGCGCGATTGTCGCGGATGGAGACGTAGTTTTTGCGCGAATACCCAGTATCGGGGGGAAGCACCGCGCGCTCGGCCGCCGTGACCGGCGCCGCGTAGGCTACCCAGCGCGAGCCAATCAGCGAGGGCAGCTCCGCGGGGTTCAGTCCATCCGGCTCCAGCCGGACGCCCGTCGCGGAACGCACGGGCAGGGCATCCAGTTTATGGACGGCATAGATCGAGAAGGCCGCGCAGATCGCCACCGCCGCCACGACCCAACCGCGGCCCGGCGAACCCGCGGGAGCGGAGGATGAAGACGGCGGCACACTCACGGGCTGGGCAGAGCTCTCGATCCAACCCGGACGACGCCGCCGGATCAGCGCGATAACCGCCAACTCGAGTCCAAGGACCACCAGGTAAATTGAAAAACCGGAAGCATCGTGGACGCGTTGACCGGCCGACTGCCCCCACCACTCGCCCGCGAGAACGACCGAACCGATGCGCACGACATTTCCGATGAATGCAAACGGCAGGGTCAGGGCGGTGAAAACCACACGCAGCCACAGAGGACGGAGGTAAAGATAGGACAACAATAAGGTCAAAGCGGTGAGCGCGACCAGCGATCGTATCCCGGAGCAACCGCGCGTGACGTCATAGAAGTAGCGTTGCTCCGGATCGGAGAGCAGCGTGCCGCTGCGGACGACCTCGCTGTCCACCGCGTGCGCGATCCATTCCACCGCGCGCACCACCCCGACCTGCAGATTGAACTCGAGCAGGGGAAACTTCAGGGGCAGGGCCAGCAGGAGAAAGCCCACTGGGAAAAGCGCGGCCCAGCCGGCCCGTCGTCCTCTCGCGAATACAACTAGGCCCAACGTGAAAACGAGGACTGCCACGGCTGAGATTCGCGTTTGCTGGGCGGCGTACCCCACGACGTGAAGGAAAAACCCGCCGGCCATCAGCACCGCCGCGCACCCGGGAGCCGGCGCGGATTCCAATGTCCCGGCCCGGCGCAAATTGCGGATGGCGAGCGCCGCGCTGAGACCCAAGATCAGGATGCCGTGCTGCGTTTCCGCCGCGTCGTCGAACCACTGCGATCCCCACCAATAGAAGACCGAGTCGGTCGCGATGTATCCACGGGTTGCATTCCCAAAAAACTGGAAGACAACGAATGCAAGCGATCCGCAAATAACCCACGGCCAATGCCGGCTAAGGAACGGCTGGTAAGTTGGCGGCGCCGGATTCATGCTGTTTCCAAGCATCGTAACCCCGAGTGCCTTTTCCAAGCTTCCGATGAAACTGCTTGCGCTGTCGCAAACACCCCCACCCCTCCATGGCCAAAGCTTTATGGTCCGGCAAATGGTGGACCGCCTCGGCCCCGAAACGGGCAGTGAGGTCTACCATGTAAACCTGCCGCTCTCGGAAGACGCCGCCGACATCGGCCGCTGGCGCTTCAAGAAGGTGATGCGCATCGTCGGGGCTTGCTTCAGGGCCTTCACGATCCGCCTCCGGCACGAACCGATTGCCTTGTACTACGTTCCGGCGCCGGGGAAACGCAGCGCGCTGTACCGGGACTGGCTGGTGATGGCGCTCTGCCGTCCTTTTTTTTCGTGGCTCGTGCTGCACTGGCACGGCGTGGGGCTGGGCGAATGGCTGAAGACCAAAGCGTACGCACCCGAGCGCTGGCTAACCCAGTGGTTGCTGGGTCGCGCCGATCTTTCGGTTGTCCTGGCGCCCGAACTCGCGGAAGATGCCCAGGCGCTGTCGCCGCGCAGAACCGCCGTCGTGCCCAACGGGCTGCCGAGTCCGAAGGCGCTGGCCGGCGCACTGGACCGCGTACAAACGGAACGCACGGAAATCCTTTTTTTGGGCCAGTGCAGCCGGGCCAAGGGGCTTTTCGACGCCTTACAGGCGGTCGTCGCGCTGGACAAGAAACATCCCGGTTATTTCCGTCTCACGGTGGCCGGCGACTTTCCCTCTGCGGAGGAAAAAGCCGCGTTTCTTGCGGCCGTAGCTCCGGTGGCAAAAGCGGTCCGCTATGTCGGCCCGGTCGACGAGCCAAACAAGCGCGCTCTGTTCGCAGCGAGCGACGTGTTTTGCTTTCCCACCTATTATCCCCACGAAGGGCAGCCCCTCGTGCTGATCGAGGCGCTCGCCAGCGATGTCCCGATTGTCGCCAGCCGATGGCGCGCGATCCCGAGTATGTTGCCTTCGGAATTTGTCTGGTTGGTCGACCCCCAGCACCCCGACCAAATCGCCGACGCGATCTTGGCCGCCCGCGCGGCCGGCCTCCCCTACGGCGTACTCCGCGCGCATTATGAAGCGCACTTCACCCTTGAGGCCCATTTGCAGGCCCTGCACGGAGCGCTGGAAAGAATTGAAAAGAAGCGATATTGAGCCTCGCTCGCTTTCACCGACCATTCAAATTTCCCTGTGATGGATCCTGCTCAGAACGAGGCGCTGCAACAGCGCTCCGCCGGGGGCCACCGAAGCACACTTATTTCCCAAGGGCTTCGCGTGCTCTGTAAAGCGATTGGTCTATTGGCGCTCGCGCGACTGGTCACTCCGCAGGAACACGGGCTGTACGCGATGGCTGCGACGGTCACACTATTTATTTGGATGTTTCGCGACCTCGGTCTGGGCACGGCGGCGATTCAATCGCCCACGTTAAGCCGGGGAGTGTGGCGCCGCCTGGGCTGGATTCATGTTCTGCTCGGCGCGGCCGCGATGAGTCTTACCGTCGCCGCCAGCAGTCCGGCGGCGGCTCTCTACGGCGAACCCGCGTTGGCTCCGCTGCTGAACGGTATGGGCGTGAGTTTCGTCTTTATCGGAATAGGCGGAATGCCCCGCTCACGCCTCGCCCGGGATTTGCAATTCGGAATATTGAACCGGATCGACTCGATCGCGGCGGTGGTGGGCACTGCGGCCATGATCGGAAGCGCTGTGGCAGGAGCGGGAGCATGGTCCTTCGCCATCTTCCTCCTGGTATCCGAATTTCTGAGCGCGGTCCTTGCCTGGCCCTATTGTCCGCGAGAAGCCAAAGGCCCCTCCCCTGCACCTCCGTCACTGGGTCCTCTGTTCCGCACGGGATGGCAGGTGATCCAGTTCCAGGTCTTGAATTACTTGTCCCTTCAAGTCGAAATCGTGGCCGTAGGGCGGGCGGCTGGGGCGTATTCACTCGGCCTCTACAACCGAGCAGGCCAATTGTTGAATCTCACCCAGCAGCACGTGGCCGAACCGCTCGCCCAAGTTTCGCTCCCCGCGCTGTCGCGGTTCCATGAATCGCCTTCGGAGTTTCGTCGCCAAGCTTTCGCCAGTACCAATGTGGTCGGGCATTTGACCCTCCCTCTTGCGGCGCTGGCGGTGGCGGCGCCCGAGGCGTTGATTCGGGTTGTCCTAGGTCCCCAATGGCCGGAAGCAGCGCCGTTGCTTCGCTGGCTGGCCGTCAGCGCGGCTCTCGTACAATCGACGGTGGTGGCAAACTCGATCGCGATCGCCGCGGGCCAATCTCGGCGATTGGTCGCGTTGGCGATGCTCTCGCTTCCCCTGACGATATCGGCGGTGGCCCTAGGCGCGTGGAGCGGCGGAGCGGAGGGTGTGGCAATGGCGGCCGCGTTGCTCAATACGATCCTCGTTTTGCCCCGCCTCGCCTGGAGACTGCGGGGTTCAACCGTTTCGACTGCTTCATATCTGTCCGCCCTCGCAGGGCCGATAATCTCCGCTAGCATCCTTGCGGCGGGCGCGGCGGGAAGCGCCGCGCTTGCGGCCGCTCAATCCCCGGAGATTCGGACAGGCGCGACGTTCGCGGGAGCCGCCGGTTCGCTGGTGCTCGCCGGGGTCATTTCAGCTCGGCTGCGAGCGGAATGGAGCCAGGCCTGGAAGTATATTTCGGGCCGCTAGGACACCAGCCAGCGTCTGAATAAACCGAAGCGGTGTCCGGTGGCATTGAGGGCGAGCCTCCAAGCGCCCCAACCGCGAGTAGCCAACACTGAACAAACCCGGCCAAAAAAATGCGTGGGACCGCCGAAACCTGCCTGCGCCCGAACCAGCAGGCCCATGGCCAGGTACTGGCGGCGGGCGGAACGCGAAAACCGGTTTCGCACCCGGCGGTAGTTCATTCTGTAAGCCGGCCACACGGCCTGCCCGTGATGGACCCGGGAGCGACCCACTTGGGGAAACACTTCCACCAGCGCCCGCGGACAGCTGGGCACACTCATGACATGGTGCAGTGCAAGGAAGGCGTGCGCGAAGACCTCGTCTTCGCCCGCCGCCAGCTCCTCATCGAATCGGACGCGCGAGTCGCTTCGATGAAACAGCATCGGGGTGCCCCAATTTGCGGCCGTCAACAATTGATCGCCCACAAACGCGTCCGTCTGGACCTGACGCGTCCGGCGACGGCGCGGCAATATCACCGTGTAGCCACAAAGAACGAGCGGTGCCTTGCACTCTTCCGCTCGCGAAAGCTGTGCCCGCACTTTGTCGGGCAAATAGAGATCGTCATCGTCAAGGTACGTCACCCATTTGCCCCGCGCTGCGGCGAGACCAACGTTTCGCGCCGCAGCCGCACAAGCGCGATGAGGCTGCTCCACCAGCACCACGCGGGGATCTTCCAACAACGCCGCCGCGCCCGGCGTCCTGCGCACAGGCGGACTAGTCCGGTTGCTGTCGACGAGGAGCACCTCCAGTTCCGCATGCGTCTGCGCCAGCACGCTCGTGAGCGCGCGCGGCCACAAATCAGGCCGATCGCAAGTGGGCAGGACAACGGAAACCAGAGACATGAGTGGATCACCCCCGTGCTCCGGCCATTTGTGTCCTCGTGTGCACCTGCGGCGCGGGCTCATCTCCGGGGCCGTCGTGCAATTGCCGGCGGCGGCAAATGACGATCAGCGAAGCGGGCAATCCAAAAACCTGCACCCAGAGGGACGCATCGCCGTGAGTGAGGTAATAGAATGCCACCAACGCGAACCATTGGGCACAAGCCAGCAGGCAAAACCGGTCGAACCAATCCTGGTCCCTCAAAGATCGACGCCAAACCAGCCTCACGAGTTCGAGAGCCATGCTCGATATCCACCACACGAATACACTCGTCAGAATAAAACCCGGGAGACCGGTCTTGAGCAGCAAGCCCAGCGTTCCGTTGTAGAACAACCCGTTGAGATATCCGGTGGTGACGTTATCCTGCACCAGACCGGACGGCAGCTGGTCTAATCGTTCCATCCCGAAACCGCGGCCCGCTACGAGGTATTTGGGAATGTCCTGCACCGCAAGCTTGAGGATGCCCAGGCGGTCGTTGAGCGTGTCGACGGCGTTGCGTTCCGCCAGAGCTTGCACGCGAATACCCGGAAGGAAGGAAATCGAACGTTGCACCGCCATCGGAAGGCGATCGGCCACGGCATAGGTCGTCGCGAGGCCAACGACCAGGACCACGGCCGCCACCAATGAACGGAGCGGAGTCCAATAACGCTGGAACAGGCTTAGAAAGAACAAGGTGGCAACTGAGAGCACCAAGAGCGTGCGGTGCCCACTGCCGAGTCCCAGGGCGAGAAGCCCGAGCATGGCGGTTCCTGCAATCAAAACATAGCGCCCCAGGAGATCGCCCAGCGGAGCCAGGGTCCAGATGCAGGCCAGCCCGGCCGCCGCGAGGTACCAAAGGGACTGATACCGGCGCATGCCTGTCACTTCGTAACCCACCTCGAAATTGACCGCATCCGTCGGTACCTCGAAGAAATAAAGAATACGCTGCATCGTCCCGCCGCTCAGGCTGAACGCGAAATCCGAAATCAGATAAGTCAGAGCCATGCACCACCCGACAATCGTCGCGGTTCGCAGATGCCTGCGAGAAAGGTCGGCCACGATCATCAACACGGGGACGATCGCAAGGACGAGCTGCTGGACATAAAATCGCCCACCCATCTGACTTCCGCCGAACGCTCGGAAACCGACGCCACGATACACCATTAAGGCCACAAGAATCACCAGATATCCGCCCAAGGCGGCGAGCGCGCGGCGTTCGGACCGGTCCAAGACCAGCCTCTCGATCCGCTGGCGATTCACCATGAGGTAAGCCACGAGACTCGGCCAGGCAAGCAGTGCACAGAGCTCCCAGAAGAATGGGCGGCCGGGAAAGAAAGGGACAATGAGCGCCGCAGGATAGAGGGCGATCACGAGCCAGGTCAGCACCGGCATATTCACTGCCAGGGTCGCAACATACAGGCTAGCCATCGCCCCTGCAAAGACGACGAACGGATCCTGCGTGAGTGCCACCCCCGCCCACAATGCCGCCAGGCAGGCGCACGCGACGATCAGTCCGCGGCGGAATGCCATGCGATCGGCAAAGAGGGAAGACATACGAGCGCTTCCAGTATTAAGCGGACTTTCGGCAGGGCAAGGCTGCTCGCCTTCGGCCCGCAGCATCGGAAGAGGAGAGAGGGTGGAAGGTAGAAGGTGGAGGGTGGAGGGGTCGAAGAGAGGATAGAGGATAGAGGATAGAGGATAGAGACGAGCCGCTCTCGATGGAGGCGTTGCACACGAGATCTAGTCTGAAGTTCTTTCGGCCCGGAGGTCTGTCGTCCACCCTCCACCTTCTACTTTCTATCCTCTATCTTCGATCCTCTATCCTCTATCTTCTGCCTCGTCCCTTGTTCAGATTGCATCCGGCGGACCCTCCCCCTTCTCTTCCTGTCACACCCACGTTACACCCCCCGCAATGGCCAGCTCTGCACGCACCCCTTTGGAATGGTTGAGCGTCTTCAAAGTGACGACGCGGGAGCGCTATGACTGGATTACGCCGCTCGCTATCGTGGCCCTGTGCGCGATCGGGATATCGTTCATCTACAGCGCGCAGTATTCTCAAACCCAATCCCAGCACCCCGAGACGGTCCGCCAGTGGCTTGCGACTATCCTGTCGAACTTCTGGACCAAGCAATTCATCTACTGCGTTCTCGGCGGCACGGTTTACGTGATGATTTCACTGGTGGACTACCGCTTCTGGCTCACCGTTGCGCATTGGTTCTACCTCGCCTGTCTAATCCCATTAATTCTGGTGCTTTTCGTTGGGACGGAGGCGTATGGGGCACAACGCTGGCTGGACCTCGGCTTTTTCAACTACCAACCTTCGGAGACGGCCAAAATCGCCGTGCTCCTGATCGTCGCCAGCATCCTGAGCCGGTCGCGCGTCGGAACAGTCCAGCAATCGTGGGGAGTCCTCGGGAAATTGGCTCTTGCGGTGGGTGTCCCCATGTTTTTGATCCTGATACAACCCGATCTCAAATCGGCGATTGTGCTCCCACCGATGGTCTTTTCCATGCTTTACGTTTCGAAGCTGTCACCGCGTTTTTTCGCGGGAGCCTTGGGAGCGTTTCTGCTGATTGTGGGTATCGTCGCCTGGGATAGTTACAGTTACGTGAAATTCATGGAGTCTCACGGCTACTCCTTCCTTCAGGACAAAGGAAAGTATGAGCCGCACACCTGGGTTCCGCTTCACGACTACCAGCGCAACCGCATCATCACGTTCGCCGCGCCCGAACGAATCGATCCAAAAGGAACGAAGGAAGCCTGGAACCTCAACCAGTCGCTGATCTCCGTCGGGTCCGGCGGATTCCTCGGCAAGGGCTGGACCAAGGGGACGCAAGCTCAGTTGGGCTACCTGCCGCCCGCGGTCGCGCACAACGATTTTATCGCCTCGGTCATCGCCGAGGAAAAAGGATTTTTGGGAAGCCTTACGGTTCTCTGCCTGTTTGGGATAGTGATGTTCAACGGCATTCGCATAGCCGGTCTCGCTCGAGACCGCTTCGGCGCGCTGCTCGCCATCGGCGTCACCGTGCTCTTCGCCGTGCATGTGTTCGTCAACGTCGCCATGACCATCGGGCTGGTACCCATCACGGGTATACCACTTCCCTTTATCAGCTACGGTGGCACCTTTTTGCTCAGTTGCTGCTTGCTGCAAGGACTGGTTCAGAGCGTCTATCGCTTCAGGAGGGATTTCTGATGAAACAGAACCTTTCTCGCGTCGACGACCGCTCTGCCGGAATTTCCTGCGCCGCAACCGCTGCTTCCAGGGGCCGTTCCGTCCAAAACCCACCGCAACATGAGCGTTCCATCGCACTCCAACTCCAGCTCCCAAGGCTCCACACCCCCGGATGCCTCCCAGCGTTATGATGAGGAGCTAGCCAATCCTCCTCCCACCACCAGTCCGGACCCGGTCGACCCCAACGAACTAAAAAACGGCGCCAAAGAACGGTCCCAGCAGCGTCCTTTTCTCCAGAAAATCCTGGCTGTTTTTAAGAAAGAAAAAAGCTCCTTCCGCGAACTCATCATCAATTCCGAGCCGCTCGAAAAGCGCGTGGCTCTGCTGATCGACGGCGTCCTCGAAAAATTCGAGATCGAGCGCGATTCCGACAACCGCATGGTCGGCGGCATCTACAAGGGGCGCATCAAGAACCTCGATGCGGGCCTGAAGGCCGCCTTCGTCGATATCGGGTACAGCAAGAACGCGTTTCTGCACTACTGGGACATGCTTCCGGCCGCCGCGGATTCCTCCGTCGAAGTCGTGCGCGTGAACAAACGCCGCGACGCCGCACCCCGCCCAGCCGAACCGACCGTCAAGGATATCCCAAGCCTCTATCCGCCCGGCACGGACATCGTGATCCAGGTCACCAAAGGTCCGATCGGCACCAAAGGCCCCCGCACCACGACCAATCTCGCCATCCCCGGCCGCTACCTGGTGCTGATGCCCTACTCCGACCAATGCGGTATCTCGCGCAAGATCGAAGATCCGAAGGAACGCCAGCGCCTGAAACAGATGATCAACGAACTCACCATCCCCGAGGGCATGGGTGTGATCGTGCGCACGGCCGGCGAAGGGAAGAAGACTCGTTATTTCGTCCGCGACCTCCACCTGCTGCTCAAGACGTGGTCCGGCATCCAAGCCAAGATGCAGTCGGATAAAGCGCCGGCGTGCCTCTACCAGGAGCCGGACTTGGTCGAGCGCACCGTCCGCGATTTCCTGACCGAGGAGGTCGACCGCGTACTCATCGACAATGTCGAAGATCACACGCGCACTCAAAATCTCGTGGGGCAGATCAGCAAACGATCCCGCGGCAAGATCGCACTCTACAAGGACAACATCCCCATCTTCGAGCGCTTCAATATCGAGCGCCAGATCGAGCAGACTTTCCAACGCAAGGTGCCCCTGCCTTCCGGCGGCGAAATCGTAATCGACGAAACCGAGGCGCTTATCGCCATTGACGTCAACACGGGCTCTCACAAGTCGCGGCATGGCGACGAAAAAAACACGATCTACGCGGTGAACCTCGAGGCCGCGGCGGAAATCGCCCGCCAGATCCGGCTGCGCAATCTCGGCGGCCTGATCATCATGGACTTCATCGACATGAAGGAGCGCCGCCACCGCAACTCGGTTTACGAGAAAATGGTGGCCGCGATGTCCGAGGATAAGGCCAAGAACCATATCCTCCCGATTTCCCAGCTCGGCATCATGCAGATGACGCGCCAGCGCCAGCAGGAATCGTTGTCGTCCAACTTGTACACGGACTGCCCGTACTGCCGCGGCCGCGGCATCGTGAAGTCGGCGACCACGATGTCAGTCGAACTTCAGCGCAAACTTTCGTCCGTCGTCCGCCGGCTCCAAGCCCGCAACGACGGCAAGGAATATTCACTGCGCGTACTGGTGCACCCGAGCATCCTCGAGCGCCTCCGCACGGAAGATGCCGACCTCCTGGTGCGCATGGAAAAACTCTTCGGCGTCAAGTTGGCATTCCGCGCCGACCTGAATTACCACGTCGAGAATTTCAAGATCATCAACGCGATCTCGAACGAAGAGTATCGCTAGCCTCTGCGCTCTGAGTCGCTGGCGCGGAAGCGCCAGCGATTGGGGGAGAGGGTAGAGAATAGAGGATAGAGAGTAGAAGGTAGACGCAGGGCGCCGAGTCGAGAGCGGGCTGCCCGCTTGTCATCCTCGATCGAAGCGAAGGATCCGCGTCACCGCGGCATGCACAGCGGCCGGTGAAAGCGAGAATCTCAAACAGGCTGTCCGAACGGCGGTGGGTCGCTCGTTGAAGGTATGTACGCCATGATTCTCGTCCTGTTCATCCTCATTTCGCTCTGCTGCTTTGTCTCCTGGGACGCCAGTTCCCTTCCAGGCATCGACGACTGAGCCTCCACTCGGTCTTGCACGCGCACGAAGCATCGCCTTCACGGGGTGCGCCGCTCGCTGACGACCAGGCCGGCCCGAGCGACCCGCTGCTCTCCGTCGCAGCGCCGGAAGACCAGAGCGCATCAAAGCTATAGGTTTTTGTTTTAGAGCAACTTAGGTTGAGCCGCTAGCAGCAGGAAGCCGAGGACGATTAACGCGTCGCGCCGCCGTTTCGTCTGCTTGCAGCTTTCTGTGTTCGGTTTGCCGAACCGCGGCGTTTATACGTTGAACCGCCATGAATGATGATGCCGCGCTGCTTCGCGACTACGCCGAAAATGGAAACCAAGTCGCCTTTGAGGAGTTGGTGGGCCGACACCTCAATTTGGTGTACTCGGCTGCGCTTCGGAGAACCAACGGCAACGCACATCTCGCAGCCGATGTGTCTCAAGTGGTGTTCACCACCCTCGCCCGCCGTGCTCGCGAACTCGTCCACCATCGCACCCTTCCGGCTTGGCTCTACACGGTTACCAAGAACGCGGCCATCAGTCTCATCCGGGGGGAAGACCGTCGTCGCCAGCGCGAACGGGCCGCGCACGACCTCCACGACGCCATGAATGCTCCCACCCACGACGCTGAATGGCAGCGGCTGCGGCCGGTGCTGGACGGAATCATCGACACGTTGAGCGACGGCGATCGCGCCGTTGTTCTGCTTCGTTATTTCGAAAAACGCTCTTTCGCAGAAATCGGAAAAGCGTTGCAAGTGACGGATAACGCCGCCCGCGTTCGCGCTGATCGCGCCCTCGATCGCCTGCGCGCCTTGTTGGAAAAGCGCGGCATCACATCCACGACCGCTGCTCTCGCCGCCGTGCTCACCGCCCAGACAGTCGCAGCCGCGCCGGTCGGCGAAACAGCATCGCTCGTATATTTGCGCGAGGT
>CAZJLP010000028.1:22148-27218 GCA_964546955.1 uncultured Opitutaceae bacterium
GCAGCCGCGCCGGTCGGTCTCGCCACGGCCATCAGTGCGAGCGCCTTGGCGGGAGCCGCCGCCGGCACGTCAGTCACCGCGGGATTTGTCCTTCTCAATCTTATGACTGCCACCAAAACCACTCTGGTCCTGGGTAGCCTCGGTGCCCTGGCCGCCGCGACCGCCGTATATCAAGCCAACGAAACCTCGCGCGCGGACGACCGCCTCGCCGCCGCCACACACCAGCGCCAGGCAATCGAGACCCAAATCAAAGACCTGGAATCGCGCGCTGCCGCCACCGAGCGCTCCCAAAAGGAACTTCAAGCCGCCCTCGCGTCGATGCCGGTGCCGGCGGCCCCCAGGGAACCGGCAACTCCACGCGCTGCGGGGCCGGCGACCCCCGCCGCCGATCCGCAGGATGCCCTGCAGCGGTTGTTGAAGTCGGATCCTGCCTTCCGGGACACTTACATCCGCGGCATGCGCGCGCACCTCGATATGCATCACGCGCCCTTGTACCGGGCACTGAAACTGCAACCGGATCAGATCGCCGTCTTCAAAAACATCCTGGCGGAACGCTTCGGCGAAGAGATCAATAATCCCACCGGGGTGGGCAATAATTTCGACGCCTCCACCGATGCGCGGCTGCTCAGCGCGATTCGCAACCGACTCGGCGAGCCGGTCGCGCAGGCTTTCATCCGGTTTGAAGAAGCGTCCGGCGCCCGAGATTTGGCCCAGCAATGGATCGGCCGCGCCTACTATACCGACACTCCGTTTTCACAGGAACAGGCCGAGCAGCTCACGCAGATCGTGGCCCTCGCGAGTCCGTCGTACCGCGATGGCGGCAAATGGAAACGCGGCGACCTCGACTGGCAGTTCATTCGAAAAGAGATCGGCGCCCAACTGCCGTCGGAACAAAAAGCGGCGGTGCAATCGGCCCTCGCGCTCCAACAAGTAGAACTCCAGCTGCAAGAAGCTGCGAACTCGGCCAAAAAACAACAAGCCGGGGAGAAAGGGAAATCGTCATGAACAAACTGCTCCTCTCCACCTGCGGACTGGCGGTGACCTTAGGCGGCGCCGCGGTCTGCCTGCATTTCAATCAGCGCCGGGAAGAAACGGCGCGGCAACTCGCTGCCACACGAGCCTCCACCGATGAGCTCACCCACAGGGCTGAAAAATTGAACGCCGCCTTGGCTGCCGCCACCGAAGCCGAAGCACAATTGCGCAGCCGCCTTGCGGCCGCCAAGACGAAACCCGAGCAGCGAGCGACGCCACCGCCCACGACAGCAACGACTGCGCCCAAGCCGGATCCCACGAGCCTCAAGCTCATGCCGCGAGCAGTCATCGGAAACGATCCACAACGTTCGTCGGCCTACCTCAGCGCGTTCCGGGAAAGTTTAGATGTGCGGTTCGGCGCCCTCTACAAGGCGTTAAAATTCTCTCCCGAGGAAATCGAACGCTTCAAAGACGTGCGCGTGCGTGCGGAGCAGAACATCATCGACATCGAGGCCGCAGCCGCGGCGCAGGGACTCTCGCAGCGCGACCGTGCTTTTCTGGCGATGGTGAAGGACGAGACAGAGCGGCGCGTGAAGGCGGAAACAGAATTCCTGAACACTCCCGAACGCGTCGCCGCCTACAAAGAATACTCCCAGATTGAACCGTCTCGTCAGCAAGCGCGCGGCCTCGCCGGACACGCCGTTTACGCGGACGCGCCGCTCACCGCCGCTCAAGTCGAACAACTCGCCGCCGTGCTGGCGCAACACAGCAAACGATCCCCGAATGGAACGGTCATCCCTGTTACCGTCAACTGGGACACCGCCTTGCCGGTCGTGCAGACCTTCCTCTCTCCGACCCAGATCGCAGTGCTGCAGAACCTCCGCGCCGCGAGCGATTCGATGACAAAGATCAAAATGGCCATCAGCGGCCAACTTGCGCCCGCGCAGCCTTCGGTTTCGGAACTGATTCGCGCGGCCGGTCCTCTGCCCAAGCCGCCGGAGTGAGCGCCTAACCCTCCTCCCCTGGTTCCGTACGAGAGGCTGGCTGCTCGCCCAGTCGTTTTTGCAGCATGCGGACAAAACGCCGCACCGGCGGGCGAAGCTTCGGAGTCGCGTCGAGGGCCCTGGCAATCTGGCTGGCCGTTTTCGCATCGCCCAGCCGCCAGCGGACGATTGCCAGCGCGACCAGGATCCGGCTGCGGTCGCGCACTTCGTCGACGTGCTTCTGGATTTCGTTGACCACCGCCACGCGCGGCTTCTCCGAAAATGCTTCGACCAGGGCCAGATACTCGTGTGCTTCCCCGTAGTGCGGGCTCAATTCGATCGCACGATCCAGCCACGCCCGCTGCTCCGCGGCGATCTCCGGCGGCAGGCGATACTCCAAGTTCGACGCATTAAAAAGCGCTCGCGCCTGTGGCGCGGCAACCTGCAGGTAGGCGTAGGCATTGTCCGTGCGGCGCTCGACCGCTTTCTTCCAAAAATCGAGAGCGGCCCGCGGGCCATCCTCATGGAGTGCGATCATCGCCAGCGATTCCATCGGGCGCGGGGCGGCGGGATGGCGCTCAGCTAAATCCAGTAATCGAAACTGCGACTCCGGAAACTTCCGCGTCCGATAACCGAGATCCAACAAGACCACGTCGCGCTCGAGATCGGTGGCGACCTGCAAGCGAATCGACTTCTTGAGATCCGAAGGCGGAATCTTCGCGATCCGAACCAAATAACGTCCGCCACTCAGGTACGACCGCAACCGGGACTGCATTTCTTCATAATCGATGCCAAAAGCCGCTTTGAATGTCTCCGGAGTGGTGTGCGCCTCGGCGTCCACAGCGTCCATGAAATTCGCCAGCTTTGCCTGATACTGACGATCGCCGCCGCACATCCACATGTGAAGCAAGGCCCAGGACTGGGCATAAAAGAGACCGCGCCGCGTTCCTTCGTTGTAGTCGGGTGAATCGCGCTTGATGGAGAAGAGTTCGCCCAGCGGCATCAAACTGCCCCGGCTCAGCATGAAAACATGATGTGGCTTGGGATGTCCAATCTCCGCCGTGTCCCCCATTAATTTGAACGTCGAATAAAGCTCGGCGAGACCCTCGTTAAGCCAGGGAGGCGGACGGATGCCGCGAGAATACAGCAGTTGGTGCACGTATTCGTGGAAAATCAGCTCGCACGTTTGTTCGACGTCGCGGCCCGACTGCATCACGATGGTAAACTGGTCGACACGGCCCATAAAAAAGCCCGCGCCGTCGCGCGGCTTTCCGTTAAAAAGCGGCGCGTACTTCTTGAACTGAGACTCCGAGTCGAACAAAACAATCTGCGTCCGCAACTCGTGGGCCGGCGGCAGAGAGAAGACGGACAAAAAAGTGCTCCGGAACTGTTCGAGTTCAGACAGGAGCAGGCGGGCATCGCGTTCGGACCCGCTCGTCATCATCTCGAAATGCGGGCTGCGTCCGGCGAGCCACTTCTCTTTCGCCGGGAGGGTCGAAGTGAAGGCCGCCAAAACGAGAAAAACGAACTTCGCCGTGCGCGAGCAAAGGGGGAAAAGCATGGCTGGAGAAATCTGGGCCGCTAGCCCCCGCACAATCAATCAGAGAGGGAGCGTTGTCACTCCGAATTGCGGCGCGGCACCCCATGCTTGGACCTCAACTGGGGGTTGCTCCGCCCCCTTCGCTCCGCTTTAAACGACCTCATGCTGTCTACCCTTGTCATGACCCTCATTGGCCCCGACCGCCCGGGCTTGGTGGAACTCGTTGCCTCCCGCGTCGCCTCCGGAGGAGGCAACTGGCTGGAAAGCCGTTTGTGCCGGCTGGGCGGCCAGTTCGCCGGGATTATTCGCGTTGAAGTTGCAACCGCCAAAGCGGACGCCCTCGCGCAAGCCCTTGGCGCGCTCGAAGCGGAAGGGTTGCGGATGGTGCTTCAGCCGGAAAGCGCGGCGGGGTCTGCGCCGGATAGCAGCCGGCTGGCCACGCTGGATCTCGTGGGCCAGGATCAACCCGGCATCCTCCATCAGATTTCGCGCGTCTTGGCAGCTCACGGCGTGAACGTCGAGGAATTGTCGTCGGAGCGGGTGAACGCCCCCATGGACGGCAGCATGCTCTTTCAGGCGAGAGCGGTGGTGCACCTGCCGGCCAATGTATCGCTGAATAAACTACGCATCGAGATCGAACGCATCGCGGGCGATCTCATGGTCGATTTCACCTTCCGCCCGGTGACGGGCCGGTAGTTGGGCCGCTAAAGCCTCGCCCGGACGGTCGAGCCGCCGGCGAGGAAATCGCGTCGCCTCAACCGAGCAACCGCTCCGGCAACGCGCGAGCATGTACCCAAAAACGAGATACAACGAGGCAATCCCGCTTCAAATCGTACCCAAATTCGGTGTCAACAATCTGCCAGTTGATGGAGGCGGACACGTTTTCGGATGCGGCCAGCGCCATCGTGCGCAATCGCTGCCGTTCCCGCACCGCCTGCAGTCGCGCCGCCACAAAGGCTTCTTCAATCGATTGATACACTCCACATGTTTCCGTCCGTTGCACGAAGCCCCCCGCCTCGGCGGGGGCCAGGGAAAAGTGCAGGAGGGAATATTCTTCGGGACCAAAGGGGGGCGGCGTCATGACGGGTAAAAAAATAGCGAATTCCGTGCCATTCACGTCATCGTCGGACACCTGGCCGGTCAACCCAGAACTCCCACATCAGGATCGCGGCTGCCACAGAGACATTGAGGGACTCCACCCGTCCGCTTCCGGGAATTGTAATGAGCGCGGTGCATGCTGCCGCGACGGCTGGCGACAAGCCATGCTCCTCGTTTCCAAGAACTAAAGCGACCGGCCGTTCGTTTTTGCTCGTTTCCTGCGCGAATGACTTACGCCAGTCGTGGACCGACACCGCCCGGCCGCCCGCCGCTGCCCCCAAAACGATGTAGTCGCGCGCAAGCCCTTGGCAAAATTTAGCCAAGTCTGACACCTGATGCATTTCGACCTGGGCCATGCCGCCTTCTGCCACACGGTGGGCCGCGGCGGATTGCCCCGCTTGTGCGGGATCGGCGGGAATCACGATTTGTTGCACTCCAAAAAAGGCCGCGGTGCGAACGATCGCTCCCAGGTTGTGC
>CAZJLP010000028.1:27249-37386 GCA_964546955.1 uncultured Opitutaceae bacterium
AGAGCGGCCTTCCACCACGGCGACGATGCCGCCGTGATGAAGCGTGTCGGCAATTTTTTCCAGTTCGGAGGCGTCGACGACCCGGTAGATCTTTTTGTTTTTAGCGAGATAACTGGAGAGCTTCGCGACCTTTCGCCCCGTGGCCTGGTCGAAATAAAGACGTTTGATGGCTTCGGGATGCCGCGCGAAGAAGGCTTGAACCGCGGCCAACCCGTGGATCTTGAGTTCCGCTCGTGAGGAGGGTTTCATGGCAAGGGACGGGGCGCGAGCGGCACGGTGCTTTTCGCGTGATTTTGAACGCCACCGGACGGTGGACTGGATCCGGCGACGTCGCCGACCAGGGTGAGCTCTTCGCGGTCGTGATAAAGATGCCGCACGCGCAGGTTTCGAGCCCGCTCGGCCAGGACTCCGCCGCGGGCCTTGATGCCTTCCAGGAGCGCGATCGGGTCCACCCGCCCAAACTTCAGGATGACGACAAAGCGGCGGCACCAGCCGCGCGTCAGCCATGGCTCGACCAGGTTGCGCATGACGTGATGAGGCTCCTCCACCAGATCGCAAAACAGCCAGTCGAAAACCTCTCCCGGAGGTGGCTCAAAACGAAAAGCATCTTCGCGGCGGTGCTCGATCGAGGGGTGATCCAAAGCCCCGCCTTTGAGCGGCCCATTGTCCACCGCGACGACCCGCGCGCCGCGTTTGGCCGCGCTGTAACTCCATCCACCGGGCGCGGCGCCCAAGTCGGCCACGGTCTCGCCGGCCTGTGGTTCCCGCCCGAACACGACGTAGGATTCTTCGATTTTAAGATAGGAGCGCGAGGGAGCCAGTGGGTCGTCCGCCATGCGCCGCTGTCCGCCAAAGAGAGATTCGCGCGAAACGAAAACCCGTCCGAAGTCGGCGAAAAAAACGAAAAGCCCGCGATGCCGACCCGGTCCCCGTGGCTTCTCGCCCGTGGCGAGCTTGGCCACACGCCCCATCTTTTTTCGTAGCAGTTCGATCAACGCCTTTTCCACGCCGTCCGCCCGACGACCGAGACCGTCAAGGCCGGCGGCGGTCTCCACCAGCAGGGGCCAGGGGCCTTCGAAGCGCTCCGCGCGCGCGGACGCGAAAAAATGTTCGCCGATTCTGGTGGCCAATCCATTGACGGAATCGCCGGTCACTTCAACTGGCTCCAGCAACATGGCGTGGGGGAAACACGAATCCGCCGGTGCTTCGCCCTCGGCCCGCAGCCACCCGCCACCCCGCTCGAGCGTTCGCACCGAATGCAACGAAACCTCCTTTTCGAGAAGCTCTTCAAAGCCGGGCTGGCAGCGCACGATCATCAGGCGAACGTGGCAGGCCGAAATCTAGCGGCGAGACGTTTCTTGCGACCGCGTTAGCGACGATCGATCCGCCAAGACGGTCAAGGCAGGGGGACACAGAGGCCACAGAGGTCGGAGAGGAGACCACAGAGCGTCGAGACCAGACAGCACCCAATGGATAAGAAGAAATCACCCGTCTTAGGGAAGCTCCGAAAAACTCCACAAGGAGCAGATCGAGGTAGGGCCGGGCCTCCGGGACCGGCCGTCGAAGCGGAAATCGCGTCTAACACAACGCGTTCTCACGCCGTTCGGCGCTGCGTAGCAGAGGTTCGTCCGAGCTGCCTGCACGCGACGGCGAGTCCAGAGGCCTCGCCCTTTCAATCCATCTCGCCGTGGTTTTCAGAGACCCCCGTGATCGAAAACGTGCCCGGGAATTGTGACTCTGTGCCCTCTGTTTCATCGCTCTGTGGTCTCTGTGTCACCACAGAGCTTCTGGTCTTATGGGTCCCGTGAGTTTTTTTGTTGCTAGGAGGAACATTGCATCGCGCGTCGCTGTTTGTTCATCTTTGTCCCCCTAACCTCGCCCTCGGGGCGCCACTTGCCATGAAATCCTTCTTCATCTTCCTCCTGGGCTTCGCCGCCGGTGCGGCCGGACTGCATTTTTATTATCAACGCACGCGCACGGTCGAGGTCGACCCGGCTCCAGCGAGCCGACAAGTGGAAGCCCAACCCAGCCGGACGCCGTCCTCGTCGCGCGTTGAACCCAAATCTTCTCCCGCGGAACCGGCTCCCTCTCTGGCAGACCGCGCGCGGGAGACGGCGGTCACCGCGAAAAACGCGATCAACGACAAACTCGCCCAGTGGCACCTCACTCCGGAAGAGATCAAGAAGGACCTCGCCGCGCACGGGGAGGTCGTGCGTTCGAAGGCGAAAGACGCGGGCACTTCGATCGCGGACGCAACGCTCAACACAAGGATCAAGACCTTCATCAACGCGAAATACGCTTTCGACCCGGAGCTTTCCGCCCGGACGATCGACGTCGAATGCAATCAGGGCCACGTGACCCTTCGGGGAACAGCTCCTTCCGAAACCTTGATCGGCAAAGCCGTCGCTCTCGCCCTCGAGACCGATGGCGTGGTCGACGTCAAATCCCTCCTCGTGGTGAAACCCTAGTCGGAAGTACCGGGTAGCGAGCATTCGGCAGACTTGCGACGATCGAAGTCCCGAAGGTGACGCTAACGCCGCCAACCAACCCTGGCGCGGCCAGGTGAATTTTCTACTCGCTACTCGCTTCCCGCTAATCGCTACTTCGGCATCATGGCAAAGGTTGAACCCCGTCCCGGGCGCTATCGCCACTACAAGGGGAAGGAGTATCGCGTGCTGGGCCTGGCCCGGCACTCCGAGACGCAGGAGGAGCTGGTCGTGTATCAGCTTTTATACGACGACTTCAGCTGGTGGGTGCGACCGCGCTCGATGTTTCTCGAGACAGTGGAAATCGAAGGCCGTCGGATGCCGCGCTTCGCTTTCGTGAACGAGCAATAGGGCGTGTCCTTCACTCGCCTGATATTCGCATTTACACCTGAGTCTCGAGGGGCACGCTGACCCTTCTGTCGCCCTCCATGCGCGCGCTCATCGCTTTCGACAAGTTCAAAGACTCCCTTTCCGCCACTCAGGCCTGCGAACTGACCGCCCGGGTGTTGCGGACAAATCATCGCGATTGGGAACTCGACCTTTGCCCCCTCACCGACGGGGGCGAAGGTTTCGAGCATATCTTGGGCGGCAGCACCGCGGGGCAGCGGATCGGCTTGCAGGTCAGCGGGCCCCTGGGATCCCTGATGTCGGCCGGTCTTACCCTGATCCCCGCGGATTCGGTCCCGCCCCCGGCGCTCGCTCTCCTTCGTATACCTGACGGGCCCCGACGCACCGCACACATCGCGGTGATCGAGATGGCGGTCGCCAGCGGATTGGCGCTCGTGCCCGAAGCCGCGCGGGATCCCTGGCAGACGACTTCGTATGGGACGGGACAGCTGGTCCGCGCCGCGGCCGAACTCGGCGCAGCCGCCGTTCTGCTCGGCATTGGGGGCAGTGCGACTCACGATCTTGGACTCGGTGCGCTCTCGGCTCTTGGGCTTGAGTTTAGAACCGAGCGGGGCGAAAAGCTGCGACATCCGATTCCCGCGCACTGGTCCAAGATTGTTCGGATCGAGGGCGAGCCTTTCACCGCCCTGCCCTCCATTCGCATCGCCTGCGACGTTACAAATCCTCTGCTTGGCCCGCGCGGGGCCGCGGCCGTTTACGCCCCGCAAAAAGGACTGACGGCCGACCGATACCAGGAGCTGGAGGCAGAGTCTGAACGGTTGGCCCGGTTACTCTGCGCACACTGCCGTCAACCCGACTCGCTCGCCGAGCTTCCGGGGACTGGGGCCGCGGGAGGAATCTCTTTCGGCCTCATGTGCGCGACCGGAGCGTCGCTGCTTCCCGGATTCGATTTGGTCTCGGCTTGGCTGGACCTGGACCGGCGCATCGCACGGGCGGACATCGTTATCACCGGGGAAGGACGATTCGACCAAAGTTCCCTGAGTGGCAAGGGACCGGGCGCGATCGCGATGCGCGCCCTCGCGCTGGGCAAAACGACGCACGTTTTTGCCGGGCGGGTGCAGATTTCCGAACAGCGAGGGCTGCATGCGCACGCAATCACGCCGCCGGAAATGAACCTGCCGGAGGCGCTCCGACGCGGGGCGGACAATCTCGCGGATGCGGTGAGGCGGGTGATTTAAGCCGGAGCGGCGGGTCAGAAATCACACGTTCCCGCTCGACGGCGCGGCCGGTCCTCGCACAGTGAACGGCGAATGCCCGTCTTGCGCCGCCTGCCCCGGTTTTCTCTTTTCCTCGCGCTGGGTTGGATGTTTTTCGCCTTGAGCGGATGCGAAACGCCGCCCTCGACGCCGACCAAAAAGCCAGCGAATGTGCGCCCACCGCAACGCCCTGCTGCGTCCAGCGCAGCGAGCGAGGCCGCCAAAGCGCCCGCACCTGCGACAAATGGCACGCCCGCAGGGAGCCCGACGTTCACACCCTCTGTCATGCTCGGCATCGATGTGCTGGCGGCGCAAAATTTTGCGCCGCTTGCCGGCAAACGCGTGGGCCTCTTGACCCACCAGGCGGGCACCAATCGCCTCGGGGTGGCCACGGTCGAGATCCTTCGCCGCGCACCAGCAGTGAAGTTAGTCTCATTGTTCGGCGTGGAACACGGCATTCACGGCACTATTCCTGCAGGGCAGAATTATCAGGATCACCGGGACCAGAGGACCGGGCTGCCCGTCCTCTCCCTTTACAATGGAAAATCGCGGAAACCTTCCAAATCCCAGCTCCAAGGTTTGGACGCGCTGGTGCTGGACCTACAGGACATCGGATCCCGGAGCTATACGTACATCAGCGCGATGCGTCTGGCGATGGAGGCTTGCTTCGAGCAGGGCATCGAGCTCGTGGTGCTCGACCGCCCGAATCCGCTGGGCGGCTACAAAGTCTCGGGGCCGATCATGGACGATCAATACCGCAGTTATGTAGGGGCATTCCCAATACCTTATGTCCATGGCCTGACGATGGGAGAGCTCGCCCGCTTCGCCGCGGCCACCCCGGGGGTTTTGGACGTTTCCGAAGCGGTGCGGCAACAAGGCAAGCTCACCGTCATTTCGATGCGCGGATGGCGCCGGTCCATGCGCTGGCCGGAAACGGGTCTTACCTTCGTTCCCACGTCGCCCTATGTCAGGGACTTTGCGGCCTGCGTGGGCTACGCGATGACCGGCCTCGGCTGTGAATTGGGCGGTTTTTCCCATGGAATCGGCACCCAGCACCCCTTTCGGGGACTCTTCTTCGAAGGCAAGACCGGCGAAACATTGATCCGCGAACTCGAAGCGCTGAGGCTGCCCGGTCTCGCCTATCACAAGATTTCCGTGACCAACAAGAAAGGGCAGCCCGCGACGGGGGTGTTGGTGGCGGTGACCGATTGGGACGACTGGCGACCCACAGACTTGAGTTTTCATCTCATGCGTCTGGCGTGCCGGTTCAACGGCAGAAACGTTTTCAATAGCCCGGACATCACGCCGACCTCCCTCTTCACCAAACTGGTCGGGTCGCACGAGTTTCTAACGGCCCTCAAGCGCGATGGCGCGCGTCTGGACGTGGAGGGCTTCTGTCGCGACTGGGCGCGGCGAAACGCGGCCTATCAGCAGCAGATAAAGCGGTTCTGGCTTTACCAGTAAGTTCACACGGAAAAACCGCGGTTCTGTGTTTCGGGATTAGCGCAGAGTGGCGAAAATTAGCGTTCCCGTCCCGCCCCGCCCTCCCCCCTACTTCCCTGGACGGAAATTGAAAACCTGCCGCGCCTTCACCAGCACGGGTTTCCCTTGGCGGGTCGGAGGTTCGAACCGCCACTGCTTCAACGCCCCGACGGCGGCAGCGGCCAGCTCCGGTTGGTCGATGGCGAGAACCGCCGGCATTCGCACCGCGCCCTTCTCGTCGATGTAGAATTCCACGGTCGCCGAGCCGGCGGCACCGCGGGCGGCCATCGCGGAAGAATACTGAGGCTGCGGCGCGACCACGAGACTGGGGATGCGATCCAATTCCCTCACGGTGCACGGGCGGTAATTTTCGTCCCGCGTAAAACGAGCGCGAAGGTGGGTGTCCATGTCCACGGTCACGATACCCATTCCTCGTTCTTCGAAATAGAAGTTCACCTCCACTTGGGCCGTGACCGGCTGGCCGCGCAAGACGGCGGGCTCAAAGCGCCACCGTTTGAGTGCGTATTCAGCCGACTCGGCGAACAGTCGATGACTGTAGGCGACGATCAAGTAGTCACTCAGGACGCCCGTATCGTCCACTTCGATCACGGCCCGCACGGTGCCCTCCTGGACATTAAGCTCGCGCAGCCGCAGCGGGTACGCGGGCGCTTCGGTCTGATGGATCGTCAACGGCTTGCGGTCAGCCGAGACATCGACAACTGCGCCGAAGGCCGAGACGGCGATCGGCACGGACATTACCACTGCACGCCACAACGTGTTCATGGCTTAGGCTATCACAGGGCAGCTGAGATTCAAAAGCGAAGTGAAGCGGGCAGTAGTAATCTTTCACTCAGCTCGTTTGAGGGTCTTCCCCACGTTCCAGGTGCCGTCGAGGAGCAAGGCATTGGGGAAGTCGGGCAACCCCACTTCGTTACGTTCGATCAGCCCACCCAAAAGATCCACCGCTCGCGCCCCCAACAATTCTGCGTTCTGGTAGATTCCCGCAATGGGGTCGCCCAGGGCGGGACAGCTCAGGTTTACCACGCCGATATCCCGGGGCACTTGCAGCCCCCATTCCTGAAACCACTCCATCAGCTGCGAAGGCGAAGGAGCGATCACTACGTCAGGTTTCTGCTCCTCAAACCAGGGACGAACCGCCTCCTTACCCCACACATCCGCGAGCAAAGCCTCGAGCCGGCGCGCTTTCGGCAGCTCACGCTGTTTGATCAGGTATGCGGCGAGCCAGCGCTGTTGAACCTTGAGATTGGTCGATGCGCTCAACGCCAGGCCGATGCGCCGGTATCCCAGTTTGAGGCATTCTTCCATCGCGATCACCATCGAATGGAAATGGTCGCTTGAGACGCGGTGGAGGGCGGGCTCGGAAACGGAGAAGCCCATGGTGACCACGCAGAATCGGTCCCAGGACAGCTCGAGCTTCGCACCGGCGCTCGGCAATGGCGCCAGCAGCACGCCGCGGATTCCGCGGGAGTAGAGCATCTCGCTGAACCGCCGCGGGGTCATATCGCGTTCTCGCAGCCAGAACTCCTGCAACGAAAAGCCGAGGTATTCGGCCCGGGCTTTCGCCCCCTCGTACAACTGGCGAAAAATCGGCGTGGGCGTTTTGCGCCAGCCGTCCCGGGTCGGGAAACTGGTCGCAAAGGCGAGCACGGGACTGTGCGAAGGAAGCTGTCCCTGACGGCGCGCGCGCATCAGCGCCCGGACATACGGATTTGGGCGGTAATTCAACTGCGCGACGGCCGCTCGGACCCGCTCCTTGGTGGGATTCGAGATCAGGGGGCTGTTTCTGAGGGTCAGTGAGACCGTGGCGGTGGTGACACCAGCCAACCGGGCGACATCTCGCATCGAAACGGTTTCACCTCGCTTCATTTAACAATGTAAATATCACGTCGCTTTCCGTCGCAATCCACAATTTCGTAGTGTCCGAATGCTTCGCAAAGGCGAGGTGTGCGCCGTCCAGGGCCGCGTTCTTACCCAGTTTTTCCACCCTTTCTACGCTGCCGTTTGCCTTCACCGGCAAACGATGACGTCGAAAAAGCTGTCACGCCTGCGTCGAGTTTAGCCAGTAAGGGGGTATTGTAGATGTAGGCGTGTCGGTTTTCTGCGGCCATCGGTTCACTCCGGTGGCCGCAGGCATTTTAGGGGGTCGGGGTCGGGGTCGGGCCGACAAATCGTTCTGGTTCTCCTACTCTTACTCGTTCTCGTTCCCCAATGTAGTGCATTCCTGCGATCATGGCGTTCACGATCGGCGACATTGCAGAGACGAGAACGAGTAAGAGTAGGAGAACGAGAACAATTGCGGAGTTGCCAGCAGGAATAGGCGGAAGAAAGATCCGAAACATGCCCCGCCCCGTCACACTCTTCACCGGCCAATGGGCCGACTTGTCGCTGGAAAAGTTAGCGCCGCTGGCCAAGGCGATGGGTTATGACGGGCTCGAGCTCGCCTGTTGGGGCGATCACTTCGATGTCGAGCAAGCTGCCGCGTCTCCCGCGTATGTTGCAAAAACTTGGGAGCTTCTGAACGACAATGGCCTCACCTGCCACGCCATCTCGAATCACTTGGTCGGGCAGGCCGTCTGCGACCTGATCGATGCGCGCCACCAGTCCATTCTTCCGGCCGATGTTTGGGGAGACGGACAGCCCGAGGGCGTGCGACAGCGCGCCGCGCAAAAACTCATCACCACGGCGCGAGCCGCGCGCGCGTTTTTCGATGCGGAACCCGCCACGGCCTCCTCTTCCCGCCCCCTGCCCGCCGTCGTCAACGGGTTCACCGGCTCCTCGATCTGGCACTCTCTTTATGCCTTCCCTCCGACGCCTCAGGAATACTGGCAGGCCGGCTTTGACGATTTCGCCCGGCGCTTTCTGCCTATTCTCGACGCATTCGATCGCCTCGACGTAAATTTCGCGCTGGAAGTGCATCCGACCGAAATTGCCTTCGATCTCGCGACCGCGGCGCGCGCCCTTGAAGCCGTGCGCGGACACCGGCGATTCGGCTTCAACTTCGATCCGTCGCATCTCGCGTACCAGGGAGTCGACTATGTACAATTCATCCGCGCCTTCGCCCCCCGCATCTTTCACGTCCACGTCAAAGACGTATGGTGGGGGCACGGGGACGGCACGGTCGGCATTTTCGGGGGTCACACCTCGTTTGGGGACAGTCGCCGGCATTGGGATTTTCGCTCTCCGGGACGAGGTGACATCCGTTTTGAGGACATCATCGTCGCGCTCAACGACGTCGGCTACCGGGGCCCCCTTTCAGTGGAATGGGAAGACGTGCGGATGGATCGCGAGCACGGCGCGACCGAAGCGGCGGCCTTCGTCCGGCGGCTCGACTTCCCCCCCAGCGCGCAAGCGTTCGATGCCGCGTTCGCGCAGAAGAAAAACTAAAAAACCGCTCCTACGATTTCACTACCGTTTGAGGTATCGCACTGAGCAATCATGAAACGTAAACTTCGCTTTGGAATGATCGGGGGCGGGCGCGGCGCCTTTATCGGGGCCGTCCATCGCATCGTGGCGATCATGGATGGTCGCGCCGAACTTGTGGCCGGCGCCTTTTCGTCGGACCCCGACCGCTCGGCTCAATCCGGCCGCGAGCTGGGGCTGGACCCGAACCGGGTCTACGCGGACTACGAACAAATGGCTGCGGCTGAAGCCATCCGGCCGGTTGTCGAACGGCTCGATTTCGTGGTCATCGTCACGCCCAATCACCAGCACTTTCCTCCGGCCAAGCGTTTCCTGGAAGCCGGCTTCGCCGTGGTCTGCGACAAACCCCTCTGCCTCAGCCTGGCCGAAGCGAAAGCATTGCGCGCCGTCGTGAGGAAAACAGGCAGGATTTTCGTCCTCACTCACAACTACACGGGAAATGCCATGGTCAAGGAAGCGCGCCTGCGCGTGCGCCGCGGCGACCTGGGTCCCGTGCGAAAAATTGTCGTTGAATATTCGCAAGGCTGGCTCTCGACCGCCGTGGAGAAAACCGGAAACAAGCAGGCGATTTGGCGCGCCGATCCGAAAAAATCGGGGCCCGTGGGCTGCATGGGCGATATCGGAACGCACGCTGAGAATCTCGCCCGCTATATCACCGGCCTGGAAATCGAGGAAGTCTGCGCGGAGTTTACGACTTTCGTCAAAGGTCGGCAGCTCGAAGACGACGCGAACATCCTGCTGCGCTATCGCGGAGGAGCGAAAGGCGTCATGCACACATCGCAGATCTGCGTTGGCGAGGAGAACAATCTGAATATTCGAATCTACGGCACGAAGGCGTCGCTGGAATGGCACCAGGAGCATCCGAACGAGCTCGTCGTGAAATATCCCGATCGTCCGCGCGAGATTGTGCGGCGCGGCAATGGGTACGTCAGCGCTGTCGCGAAATCCTTCACCCGTATCCCGGCGGGGCATCCCGAGGGTTATCTCGAAGCGTTCGCCAATCTCTATGTGGAGGCAATTCGAGCGATCGAAGCGCATCAGACGGGCAAACGACTCCCCAACGATCTCGATTATCCGACCGTCGACGACGGCGTGTACGGCATGGCATTCATCGAAACGGTCGT
>CAZJLP010000028.1:37401-63539 GCA_964546955.1 uncultured Opitutaceae bacterium
AAAAGTGCGGCTCGCGGAGGGAAATGGACAAAGATGGCGGCGCGGTGAGGCACAGGGGAAAGGTAGGGCGAGGCCTCTGGACTCGCCGTCGTGTGCTGCGGACGTAGCACGTCAACCTCTACGCAGCGCGGGGACGGCATAAGAACGCATGTTCTTACTCAGCGTTTCCCGCCTCAAGTCGAGTCCCGAGGCCACGCCCTACCTCACGTTTTCGCAGAGGCTGCTTCGGCCCTCTGCACCCGCCGGCCACCGCTTCACTCCGTCTTCGCCCGCACTTTGCCGTCTGCGAACTCGATCTCGATCGCGGAACTCGGAGGGATACTGGCTTTCCGCTGCACCGGCTTTCCGCCGGCGTCGCGCACGATTGCGAATCCGCGATTCAACACCGAGGCCGGACTGGCCGCCTGGAGTCGCTTCCAAAACGAAAGCAGCCGATGAGATTCGAACTGCACGCGCTTGTCGGGCGAGTGACGGCTCCACTCTCCACGGACTTCGGCCAGAGCGTGGCGCTTGTGCTGAATCGCGCGGTGCAAGGCAGCCCGGAGCCGGTTGGTCGAGTCGTCGATCCGCAGATGATACTGTTCGATCAGGGCGCTCGGCGAAAGCAACCGGAGGCGACTTTGGGCGTATTTGAAGCGTTCCGCGCCGTTGCGCCACCCCTGCACCGTGAGTTTCGCTATTTTTTCGCGGTACTTCGCCGCTCTTTCCCCGCAGGCCACGAAACTGCTCGAGATCAACTCCGCCGCCGCGCTCGGTGTTTCGGCCCGAATGTCCGCGGCAAAATCGCAGAGAGTGAAGTCAATCTCGTGACCCACCGCGGATAGCACGGGAATTGAGCAAGCCGCCACCGCGCGGACCAAACGCTCCTCGTTGAAAGCCCACAGATCCTCCAGGCTTCCGCCGCCGCGGCCGACCACCAGCAAATCGAAAATGCCGAGTCGTTCGGCCAAATGGAGGGCCGCGACCATCTCGTCCGCCGCGCCGTCGCCTTGAACTTTCACCGGAAGGACAATCAAACGTCCGCGCCATTCCCGCCGGGTCAGAATTCTGACGAAGTCCTGCACCGCGGCGCCCGTCGGCGAAGTGATGAAACCGATCGTGGCCGGCAGGCACGGCAGCGAGCGTTTTCGTTCCGCCGCGAAGAGTCCCTCGTCCGCAAGCTTGCGTTTCAACGCCTCAAACTCGCGCTGCAGCCGCCCCAGGCCGTCTTCCACGACCGCGCGGACCACCAACTGGTAGTTGCCGCGCGCTTCATAGACGCTGATCTCGCCGTACACGACCACTTGCATGCCGTCCTTCAAGGCGACGGACTGACGGAGGGCGTCGCCGCGGAAAAGGACTGCCGACAGCTGGGCGCCAGCATCCTTCAACGAAAAATAGACGTGCCCGCTGCTTTGATGGCGCAAATTCGATATTTCTCCTCGCACCCAACCCGGACGGATTCCGCGTTCGAGCAGCTCCTTTACGCGCCGCGTGAACTCCGTGACGGTCTGGGCGCGCTCGCCCAAATCCATTCCCGCGGTCTCAGGTTTCGCGTTTAACATATTTGCGGCGCAACCACTGCACGATCACGGCCGCAACCACCACGCACCCGACCCCGATCGCGACAAACCTAAAATTCCCCGCCAGCATTCCCTTGCCGAGAATCACTCCTGCGATGATGTAGGGCAACGCGCTCAACCAAGATACAATAAAGTAGAGGCGAAACGGCACCTGGGCGATACCCAGAAGAAAGTTTTGGAAGCAGAACGGCGGACCTGGGGTCAGCCGAAGGACGAGCACAATCGACAAAGCATTTGCCCGATCGACGGTCGGGATCGAATAACCAAAGCGGCTCAAAATTCGAAGGAGCAGGGGGCGCATCGCATAGCGCGACAGCCAGTACCCCAGGGAGATGCTGATCGCCACGGAACCCGCCGTCGCGAGGATCACACCCGTCATGGTCATCTGTGCCGCAAATACTTCGCCCGCGGTCAGCGTAAACAAGGACATCGGCATGCCGACCACCGGGAGCAACGCCATGGCGGAAAAGAAGGCGACCGGACCGTACCCTCGGATCAGCTCCATGAGCCGCTCGATCCAATAACGATAATCGAGTCCCCTCAAAAGCAGCGCGGCAACGCCGGCAAGCAGGAGCAGCCCGACAATAAGTTTGGCCACCGGCAATTTCTTCGGGGGTGTCGCAGGCACGAGAGACATCCTGCTGACCATGTCCCCGCGCACGGAGCCCCGTCAAGTGCGCCTCGCGGCGGGCAGTGATCGGCGGCGCCCAGGGGTAAAGAATTAGCTAACGTCTTTGCTATGCTGTGAAACAGCTTCCCTATATCCTTACACGGATAGATAGTTAGGGCTGTATCCAGCCTGTGTTGCCCATGCCTTCTCCCCCGCCGGCCGAAGAAGCCAAGTCCGCCCCGAGTTCGTTGGGGGGGCGTTTGTCTTTTCTGCGCGCACACTACAATCGAGCGCCGGCCGGACCCGGTTTTCTCGGGAGCTGGTATAGGGATCGGGTGGCGGAACGCCTGCGATACCTCATTCCCTTGGAGGCATCGATCCTTGAAATCGGGTGCGGTGCCGGCGATCTCCTGGCGCGTCTTCCGCACAAGGATCTGACCGGGGTCGATCTTTCGGAAAACCGGCTGGCTGCCGCCAGAAGCCGATTGCCCGATGCTGCGTTTTATTGCCAGACAGGGGAAGAGCTCCGCCTCGATCGCCAATTCGACGCCATTGTCATCTCCGATACCCTGAATCTCGCGAGCGATATTCAAGCTCTCCTGGAACATCTGCAGCCAGTGTCCCACCCGGGCACCCGTCTGATTGTCAACTACCACAACCATCTTTGGCGGCCGCTTTTTGCGCTCGGTGAACGCCTCGGTTTGCGCGAACGCGCTCCGGTCAATAACTGGCTGTCGACCCACGACCTGGATACGATCGCAAAACTCTCGCAGTGGGAGCCGATCAATCTGGAAGGGGCTGTCGTCGTGCCTTTCCCCTTCGCCGGCCTCGACCGCCTCGCAAATCGTTATCTCGCCTGTTTTCTCCAGCCGCTTTGCCTTACGTATTTTCGCCTGCTTCGCTCGACGCGAGCGGTACGGTCGCACACGCCGTCACTCTCCATCATTATTCCAGCGCGAAACGAAGCGGGGAACGTCGCTGGCGCGATCGCCAGAATTCCGCGCGTCGCCCCGGAGCAGGAGTTGATCTTCATCGAGGGCCATTCCACGGACAACACGTGGGCCGAAATTTGTCGCGCGGCCGCCGAGCACCCGGAGCTCTCGATCGTCACGCTCCAACAGACCGGGAAGGGCAAGGGAAATGCGGTGCGGGAGGCTTTCGCCGTAGCGAAAGGGGATGTGCTGTTGATCCTCGATGCCGACCTGACCGTCGCACCGGAAGATGTGCCTAAATTTTACGCCGCCCTTTCCACGGGCAAATGCGAATTCGCGAATGGCTCCCGCCTGGTCTACCCGATGGATCGAGGCGCGATGCAATTCTTGAACATGCTCGCGAACAAAGCCTTCAGCATCATCTTCAGCTGGCTGTTGGGGCAGCCGATCAAAGACACGCTTTGCGGCACCAAAGTTCTGTTTCGGAAGGACTACGAACGCATCGCGGCGAACCGAACCTATTTTGGGGACTTCGATCCCTTCGGCGATTTCGATTTGTTGTTTGGCGCGGGCAAGCTCGGACTCAAGATCATGGACATCCCGGTGCGTTATCACGCCCGCACCTATGGGCAGACCAATATTCACCGCTGGAAGCACGGATGGCTCCTGCTGAAAATGGCGGTTTTCGCCACGCGCCGCATGAAGTTTTTGCCGTGAGCTCGACCGCGCGCGAGGCGACTCCCATCGAGCGCCACAATGTCGAAATCCAGCGGAACGCGGAAGCGTGGAAACGCAAGCCCCTGCTCCGTGCCGTCTATCATAATTTTTACGCGGCGATCAAGGCAGCCCTCCGCCACGATCTCGCCGCCCCCACGCTCGAGCTGGGATCGGGCATCGGCGCCATCAAAGAGCAGATTCCGCAGTGCGTGACCTCGGACATCTTTCCCAACCCCTGGCTCGACCGGGTGGAAAACGCGTACGAACTGACCTTCGGCGACGCCTCGCTGGCGAATCTCATCCTGTTCGACGTCTGGCACCACCTCCGCTACCCCGGACTCGCGCTGCAGGAGGCTCATCGCGTGCTCAAACCCGGCGGACGACTCGTGGTCTTCGATCCGGCGATGGGCTTGTTGGGCCGCATCGTCTACGGAATGCTTCATCCCGAGCCTCTGGGTTTCGACCGGGAGCCGCAGTGGTTCCCACCCGCCGAAGCGGCCGACCTGCACACGTATTACGCGGCGCAGGGAAACGCCTGGCGCATGTTTTACCAAAAAAAATCTCCCCTTCCGACCGACCGCTGGCAGGAGGTGTCAGTCGCAACCCGTTCCGCCCTGAGCTACATCGCCTCGGGTGGGTTCAGCGGCCCTCAGTTGTATCCATCGTCGGCCTACAACTTCGTCCGCCGGTGCGAATCCCTTCTCGACCGCTTTCCCCTCCTTTTCGCCACCCGCATGCTGGTGGTGCTGGAGAAACGTCCGTAGCGGCCGCGATTTGGAATTTTCAGACTCCAAAGTTCAAAGCATGCAGCGCGATCCCGGTGTGGCGAGCGCCAGCGGCGCGACGGCGGTCGCCCTTCACCCAATCTTCAGAGCAGTCGTGCCTTCTACTTATAACTTACCGCTTAAAGGCTAAAGCGTCCTGCTATCTTCCAACCGGAAGCAGAGCCGCCTGACTCACGGGTTTCATCCAGCGCTCGAGGCACTCCTTCAATTCCTGCTGTCGGACAGGCTTCGCTAGAAAATCGTTCATGCCCGCGGCGTGACACGCCTGCCGGTCTTCCTGCATCGCATTCGCGGTGAGCGCCACGATCGGGATATGCGAATCGGATGGTTTGGCCCGAATGCGCCGCGTGGCCTCCATCCCGTCGATTCCCGGCATCTGTACATCCATCAGAATGCAGTCCCACGATTCCGCGGTCGCCAGTTCCACCGCGCGCGTCCCATCGTCGACGACGACACACGACAAGCCCATATGACTGAGAAGTTGGCGGATCACGAGTTGATTGACCCGGTCGTCCTCCACGACCAGTACGCGGCCCTGGAGTACCCGGACGGATTCGTGCGCCGCGGACACGCGTTTGGGAGCCGGAGCCTTCACTTCGGGTAAGGACAATTCGAAGCTGAATTCGGAACCGTGGCCAGGCTGGCTCTCCACCTGGATCTCGCCCCCCATTTGGGCGACGAGACGCTGCGAAATGACGAGACCGAGACCGCTGCCTCCAAAGCGTCGCGTGGTGCTGCTGTCGCCCTGGCTGAAGACCTGAAAGAGTTTGGCCCGTGCCTCGGCGGTGATCCCGATGCCTGTGTCTCGGACTGCGAAGCCCACCTGCGCTCCCGGGGGTTTCTTGCCCGCCGACTTCAGGATCACATCGACCCTGCCTTTCTGCGTAAACTTGATCGCGTTGCCCGCGAGGTTGAGCAGAATTTGCTTCAATCGCGCGGGATCCCCCGCCACCCAGGGCGGCACCCCGCTCTCGACCGTCAGCGCAAGGTCGAGACCTTTTTCGACCGCGCGCGCTCGCAGCAAGGCCACCACCTCGGACGCTGCTTCGGCCGGGGAAAAATCGATTGTCTCCAGTTCGACTTTACCGCTCTCGATTTTAGAAAGATCCAGAATGTCGTTGAGCAACCGAAGCAGCGCCTCGGCGGAACTCGATGCCACTTCGACTTGCACGCGCTGCTGCGTGCTCAGCACGCCTCCCCTCAGCATCTGCAGCATGCCGATGACACCATTCATAGGGGTTCGGATTTCATGGCTCATCGTGGCGAGAAATCCGCTCTTGGCCTGACTGGCGGCCTCGGCGCGTTCCTTGGCCCGGCTGAGGGTCTCGACGAGTTCCTGATTCTGAAAAATAAGCCGATAGATCCGCTGGAAATCCGCGAACTCGTTTCGGCTGAGATTCAAAAGGTAGAGCCAGAAAATCGTGGTGATTGTCGCGGGCACCCAGCTGCGATCGTCCCCCATGCCGGCCATTCGCACGATCAGCGGAATCAGCGAGAGCGTGATAAAGGTGCGCGCGCACCATTGGACCGAAGCCAGCGCGCGCGCGGCGCCCGCCGTGATGCCGCACAAAATCACGAAGATCAACAAACGCGTAATGAAGTCCTCGGTGCGCAGAAAAAACCATGCAGCCGCCCCCCACATGGCGCCCGTGCCGACGGCTCCAACCACGTACACCGTTTGCCACCGATGAATATCCTCTCCGGCGCGATCTTTGCGGCGAAAGGCAATCTGAGTCCAAATACGCAGCGTCATCACCAGCATCATCAACCCAAGCCAGACAAGAAGGGGCGCGGGAGAAAAAATCCGCCACAACACCAACACCAGGGCCAGCGCCAGAATGACGTGCAGCGCCAGCCCTGGAGGAGCGAAGCGATAGAGCAATTGCGTCATTTCCGCGCGGAGCTGTTGCTCCACCCGAACACTGGAAGACTCAGGCAGCCCTGACGTGCTATTCATCGCGCGTAAAGCCTACACCTATCGGTCTTGCCAACAGATTGTGGGGGAACGGGTACGAGCAACGCGGGCATCCCTTGCTACTTCGACGCGTTCGGCTGAAAATTAAGCCTCCACGCAGCGGCATCGTCCGATCCTTTCCGTCTTATGTTTTTCCGGTTCCGTAGCTTACAGCTTCAAAGAACAAACGGTCGCCGTGATGCCCCTCGGCGGCAACCTTTCGCCGGAGCACGCGAAACGTTGGCTGAACACGTAGAGCACAACCGTCTTGGTCGTAACCCATCACAAGGGCCCATCGCCGCAGCCAGCTCTGAAAATAAATGCGCCCCCTCGAAGCGAAGAGGGGGCGCGACGCGAACAGAGCTAGAAAGAACCGCTCAATTCACATTAGCGGAATTGATGAGGAAGGGATACCCCGGGAAGGTCAGTTCGCCCGTGTATTCGAACTCGGAATTTCCATTGGCGCCGGCTCCGTAGTAGCGGCCATACCGGTCGTTGATTCCGCCGATGCGGAAACTGTGCATCTTCTTTCCTTCGTAGTCCGTGACGCTCACGATATTGCCGCGACCGCACACACTGACCGCGACGGGATCGCTCATCCGGCTATCCGAAATCGTCCGATAGATGGTTCCCTGGCCTTCGTAGGTGATCACTGCGTCGATGCGACGATCTCCGCGGCAAGCGACGTAGAACACGTTATTGAGCGGATCGGCTTCGGAAGCCATGCCGGACTGCTGCTTAGGCATCAGTGGCATCGGGTATTCGGCGTAACGAACGAACGCCATCGAGACAGGGTTGCGGCCGACTTTGACCGTACCGAGCAGGCCGAGGGAGCCGCTCTTTTCCCAAGACTGCTTGGCCATCAATGGCGAGGTGTCGAGGATCTGAATGGTCCCGTCTTCGCAGGCGACATACGCTTTGTAGCGATCGAGCGACCAGCGATCAACGTGCAGTCCGGCAAGAACCGTGGTCGGCGTGGCGGCGGTGCTTTCCCAGACAACACTCGGTTTGATGTCGGAGCGCTCCGCAAAGGTGGCAGGCCATTGGCCCGGACCGTTTCCTCGATTGGTCGTCGTCTGCTGATAGCTCGACGCTGACGACAGATAGCTGTTCCGGATGTAAGTGAAGACAGGAGCGAGATCGACCAGTGCGACCTTGTTTTCGAGCTTCGAGGCAACAATCGCGTAGCCTTTGCTTGCCACGATGGTGGACCACTGCGTGTTGCCGTCGCGCAGGTCGTCGCGCACTCCCGCGTCGTCCAGATCGATTTGGCTCAAAACTTTGTTCGCGGTCTGTGAGGGGCCCGCCCACCAACCGTTGCTGGCTGCCGCCACGGAAGTCGGGGCGGCCATTGGCAGGTCGACGTAACCCAAAAGCTTCAAGTCGGACCAGCTTCCCTGGTTCTGCATTCCCATATGCTTCCAGGTGTGGAAAGCGATGTACTTGCCCTCGAGGGCGACCACGGCGAGCTGCCCTTTGCGAGCGGTCGTATCCCAAATCGTAATGAGGGCAAGTTCGTTGCCGGAAGTGACGGCGATACCGGTCGGAACCTTGTTCGCGGGGAAACGGATTCCCGGATACGGTTTCTCCCACCAGGCGCGGCTCGTCTGCGTGCCAGCGATGGCGAGGAGGCCGTCCTTGTAGACAACGAGGGCCTCGTTTTGCAGCATCCCGTAGTTGCGCACCATTGCGACGGGCTGGCGCGGGAAATAACCCAGCATGTTGAAATACTCAGGTTCCTTGGTGTTCGCGTCGGGACGAGTCTCGCCGCTCGCGTAATCCAGGCGCGGGCTGAGCGCGAAAACATTGTCGTAGTATGCGAAGACCTGGATACGGTCCAAGCCCGGGTTGTTGCTGTCATCCGGGACGTAGGCGACTTGGCCGCTCTCGCTCCAATAGTCGTCGTCAGGATAACAGCCGCTCACCGGACCGACCTCGTAGGGGTCGATTTTATTGGCGTACGATAGGGAGCACGAACGCGAGCTGGGACGGAAGTGGGTCGGACGGGTGTCGGCCGCGTTGGGATTGAGCTGCGCAAAGGTCGGGCCCATGCGTGCGCTCTTGGAAACCTTGTCCCACGCATTATTGTACGCGACGTAGAGCGTAGGGTCGATATTCCCGTTAGCGTCGAAAATCGTGGGGCCGGTCGCAGGCAACGGCAGCGAGGGGGCCGGGGCGGCCGGAGCAGGAGGAGGTGTAGGAGTTGGTACCGGTGCTGGTGTCGGCGCTGGCGAAGGAGCGGGAGCAGGCGTCGGCGCGGGAGCCGGGGTTGGCGCTGGAGCCGGAGTGGGAGCCGCCGGCTGCGGTGCCGGGGCGGGCGCTGGCGCGGGGCTCGGCAAAGGGTCCGGAGCGATGGGAGCTACCACGTGCAGACTTACACGATCGAGAAACAGCGTCGCGTCCTTCTGCGTGGTGCCAACGAAGCTGATGGTATGCTGACCGTCGCCCACGGCGAAGTTGTCGGTCGTGGCCAAGCCATAGGAGTTATTGGCCGAGCTGAACACACCCACGACTTGACCGTCGACAACCACATTCACGGATTGCGAGCCCTCCTGCCAAATGGCGCGCTGCGCCACCAACGCGGAGATGCGGTAAGTTCCGGCCTCGAGCGACACCTTCTGGGACATGGCGCTCGCGCCCTGGATAAAGGCAACCTGGCGTCCGTCCGGCGCCGAGGGATTCTTCTCGGTGAAGCCCGAGCGGTTGCCGGCGATGCCGGCTGAATTGGAGAACGTCCAGTTCGGCGTGGGGGGCTGATAGCGGAATGCGAAGAAATTGTTTTCGCCGACGGAGGAGGACTCGAAACTGCCGTTGGCAAAATTGCCCAAGGCAGGCCCGCTCGGCAGATCCGTCGGGTTGGCCTGATAGCCGTCGACCGGGAGGACCACGACGTAAATGTAGTTGGAAATGATCCAGATGCCGGCAGGGTCCAGCGCGGTGGTTCGGAGCTGGTAGGAGCCGGGCTGATCGAACCGGTATACCACCGTTTTGGTGGACGCCCGCGACGAGCCTTCCAGCCGGCCGCCCCAGGGCTCTCCGCCCAGCCAGCCTTCCCAGCTCCACAAGCCCGCCGGGTTACGGATTTCTAGCCAATGTTCGAGCAGATCGTTGTCCGGATCCGTGGCCGTGCCGGCGAACTCAAGGCTGGTTCCTTGCGTGATCGTGACTTCTGATCCTACGGCCGCGACCGCCATCCGCACCTGCGGGAGAACCGCGAAGGCGAGGGAGGGAACCGCGAGAATGAGGGCCAGAACTATTTTTTTGGAGCTAGAGAAACACTTCATAGTATTGCGAAGTTGATCGGCACATTAGGACCAAGTTACCCCTGCCTGACCCGTTCTTTCTGTCCAAAACAATGTAAAAACGCCCGGTGGGTTTGTAGGGGATTTTCCGATACATCCGGTCGCGCACTAGGGCCAAAAAGACCTAGTCGTATCCGTGGTAAGGATACGTAATAGGATTGCAATAGCGCCGAAGAGCATCCCCCTAGTTGTTGATGATCTGAAGCTAGGAAATGGCCGTTTTTTACATTTGCCCGGCCTCGCCACAAAATTTGGAGGCACCGCCAAACCCAGCCCCCTTTGCTTAATGCAAACAAATAGCTGCTTATCGCAAGATGCTTGCTTTTTCCGGTGGAGCACGCGGTCAGCCGTTTTTTCGCGGCGCCGCCTCGCCCGCGTGGACACAAAAAAGCCGCAGCGTGAAGCTGCGGCTTCTACAAACTCGGACCGGTCAGCCGGCCAGACTCTCGCTTAATAGCTGATGGCTATCTGATCGAGGAACACCGTTGCGTCCGTCTGGGCGGTGCCACGGAAACTGAGGCGACGGGTACCACCCCAGGTCGTAATCGGTAGAGCGAAGTTCTGGTAATTCGTGCTTCCGGGAGCAATGGTCCCGACGTACGTCTCATCGATATACACGTTTACCCACTGATTCTGCGCGTTCCAGTTGCCGCGTTGGGCGGCAAGCAAGGTCAGCGTGTACGTCCCGTCGCCGGGAAACGACACGTACTGGGAAACGACCCCGGTATTGGATTGGACGAAGGCCACTTGGCCGCCTTCCGGCGCCCCGGGATTACCCGCGGTAAAGCCCGATCCATTGCCGGTCAGGCCCGAAAACCCTTCGAACGTCCAAGACTGGCCCCAACCAGCGCCGGGATTATACTGGTAGTTGCCCGAACCTACTCCACCGCCCTCGAACCCGGGGCTGCCCAAGTCCAAACCACGAGACGAGGGAGCGGCCGGAGCTCCTCCCGCGCCGACTGAGATGTTGTCGAGCAGGACCGTGCCATCGAGCGACGCTTGGCCCACGAATTTGATTTCATGAGCGCCTTCGCCAACCGTGAAGGAGCCCGTGCTCACCCACTCGTAAGACGTACCTGAAGGGTTCAAGGTGCCTACGCGCTGACCGTCGACGTACACCGCGACAGACTGCCGCTCATACTGCCAACTGCCGCGCTGCGCCGCCATAGCGGATACGGAATAGGAACCGGCCCCCAGATTCAGGTACTGGATGATCGCTCCCGTCATCTGCACGAAGGCGACCTGGGATCCGTCTGGCGCGCCCGGGTTCGCGGAAGTGAAACCCGAGTTGTTACCCGCAATCCCGGCGTAACCCTGGAAACTCCAGTTCGCCACTGACGGTCCATAGACAAAGGCATAGAAGTCGTCCGTGCCCACGCGGAGCGCCTCGAAACCGGCATCGCTGAACGAACCATTGCTGGGCGCGGCCGGCTGCGGGGCAGGCCATGGTGCGGGCGCCGGGGACGGTGCAGGCGCGGGTTGCGGAGCCGGCTGCGGTGCAGGCGTATAGCCCGAGAGATCACCCCGCCAAGCCAATCCATAGGTCTCTCCGTCGACGGGCGCCACAACTTGCAGCGCATAATTGCCAGGAGGAAGCGAACGCTCGTAAATGTGTTCGACGTTGTCGATCGAGCTCGTGCTGCGGCCCACTTGATTCGTCAGACTGAAGCCCCCGTCGGCCGCCCACAGAATAAGATCGAGGTTGTGCAGCCAAGCGTTATAAAAGAGCCGGTTGCTGTCCGGCGAAAGCTGCCGATTCCACGCGAGCACCGCGGAAAACGTCACGTACTGCCCGGAAGGCACCGTGAAAAAGTAGAATCTTCCCCCGGTCGACGTGCTGTTCACGTCCCATCCCGTGGAGCCAACGCCGCCTCCGGCGCGTTGCTGACCGGCCACTAGCATTTTATAACTGTTATAGATATTGACCTCCCCGGCGCCGTACAAAACGTCGAGCGGACGGTCGGGAGAATGTTGCCAATCGGGAAATTCCTCCTTGGTTGCGCCCGCCATCAGCAATGCCTTGATGCCAACGGGAGCGCGGGCCGCGGAGAGACTGCCATTCCGGTTGATCTCCCCGATCAACAAAGTCGCACAGGAGGCCACGATGGGCGTCGCGTAGCTTGTATACTGATTAGTCCCGACCAGATCGGGCTTCATGCGCCCATTGCCGGCGAGTGTCGTACCGGTCGCATGGTTCCCGGATGACGAACCGACCGCGATGGCGTTGTAGGCGTTGGCGATCATCGGCGACATACGGGAGGAAGCGTAGTTGTCCACGCCCGCTACGGCCACGACGTTGTCCCGTACGATGCGATAATCCAGGCGGTCGAGGATGTTTTCCGACCAAATAGGATCTACCCCACCCCAACTGTGATTTTCCACGTCCCAGTCCGCGCCTGCCGGGTCCTCGCCGCGGCCGGCCTTGAGAGACGCCCGCCCGGTGTAGCTGAGTGCCTCGAAGGCGCTCCAACCATCCACGCCCGGCGTGATGCTCGTCCAGGAACCCACCAAATAGTTGGCCACGCGGTTCGCATGACCCGAGGTGCCGCCAGCGGAGTTGGTCCGGTAGCTGACCCATTTGCCCGAGATCTCCCCGTTTGTATCGGGCGCCCAGGCCGCTCCTTCGGGATATTCTATCTGGGCAACGCGAACCCCCTGACCACTGGGTAGGGAAGAACCGTATTCATTTCTCAGGCGGTTGAAGCCAATGTCATCCTTGAAGTCGGCCAGCGCTGACGGAACAATGATAGAGAACAAAACAGTGCATACGTAGTAAAATCGGTTGAAGGTTTTTAGGCAGGTTTGGTTTCCGTTTTTTCCGTGCATATTGATTTCAGGTTTGGCTGAAGTTCGGCCCCAAAGGACGGCGAACCCAGGAACGGTCAACCAATGGTACCGGCAATCCGGGAGCATTTATCTGGTTTTTACAGCCAGCTCCGGTCGCTTGTATATTGGTGATATTCTATCGAGAGAAGCACGCCTGCTTGATTGACGCGCATTGGCTCCGGTTTCTTGAAATGCGCACTAGCTCACCGCAAGCCCCAATTTTGAGAAAGCCCAATTATTTTTTTGAGAGGCGCACTATATACACCCGTTCGGTCGTAATATTAGTGGCATTAATTGTCACAGGTTAGCACTTGCGTTTCGCGTTGCTGTAGTGGCAAACGTCGCTTCGATGGCGCTTTGTCGAGGGAGATACTGTATCCACGTTTTGTGGTGCAACTCGGCCAAGCGAGCAGCTATATAATCGACCACTCGTTTGTGGCTCGTTACCGACTTCTTTTCCCGCTGCCCGTTTGGCTCGTTCAGCCTGCAATACGTTTACGTTTCTCGTCGCCTGAAGTCCGCGAATATTCCCACCACGGCGGCTGCCCCGGCCGGACTGGCTCGCCCGCCTTTGCGTATCCGGTAACCGGTTACATAGCGTCGCCTCGGTCTGGCTCGGGCGCACTCAGCCCCAAGAACCCGACGCAGTTTGCCGGCCGAGCCGATCCGACGGCGCCGCGTCATTGGCTCCGCTCTTGGATCCGCGGCCTGCGTCGCGCCTTCCTTTCAGGACTGGGCAAAAAAAAGCTGCGGCACATCAGTGCCGCAGCTGAAAGCCCTCTCGAGGCCCGTCTACTTGGAGTACAAACGGACCTGGCGCCAGCGGACAGTCACCGCGGGCGTGCGCAGCGTGCCGTAGCAGCCATACTTCCAATAGTTGGCCACGTTTTCGTTATCCGTGATGGTCGCTTTGAGCGTGCCATTGACGTAAAACTTCACGTTCTGACCCTGCACGTGAACCACGTTTATCCGCTGCTCCTTCCCATAGACGTTGGTCGCGATCGTGCCGCCGCCGCCGACGGTCCGAAGAGAGCCGCCGCTCGTGGAGTAGCCGCGCATCATGCAGAGGGTAGCGCCGCTCGTGCTGCCGAAGACCTGAAACAGAGACTCGTCGTTGAGCGGCGAGCTGAACGTAACGTAGCCTTGGAATTGGCGCTGGCCCGTGGTGTATTCGTTTTGCAACCGGATTTCCGAGCGATTCGAACGATTGTCGAGGATCCGGAAGGTTTCCGTTTCGCCCGAGCTCCGATAGTCGGCACAGATCGACCCGCTGCCGACCGACTTGTACGAGGTCCAGCTGAAGGTCTGCAGACCTTGCTCGTCATCGAGGTGGATTTTCTTCGTGTAAGTGCGCTGAGTCCAGCCGGTGCCGATTTGGGCGACAGCGGTGGAGCCGAGGGCGAGGAGACCGGCCAGGGCGCCTAGACCTACAAGCGCGGCGCGGCGCGGAGGGTGTATTGTTGCAATCATTGGTTTGGGATACTTCGTATCGTTGCTCGCCAAAACGGGGTGCGTTTCGACTAGGGTTATTACTCTGCAATCGCCGCAAGACGAGGGGTAGACGCCGGCGCGACATCATGCAGTTCACAGGCCCCGGGGTTGAGGTCCGTGATGCTTCAGAGAAGCCCTGAATATCCCGGGCGCGCAAGCGGAGTTAGACGGTACAGTAACCCTGCGCCGGCCCGCCGGACGGACGCGCAAAAGACACCCTTGCCGAACGGCAGGCATTCAACCAAGGCAGCCTTCTCCGCTTCTTTTGTTACTTCCTCACGGAATGCCGGCGCGTAGGACAGCGACAAGAGTCGCCATAAACCCTACCTCACTCTGAGCGGAACACACTCAACCTATTAATGTATCCTAGTTACGGATACGTTAAATGCGGCGGCGTAAACGTCCTGTTACAGTAAAACTATTCTCACCGAACGAGAGACGTGTCCTTTTTCGTCCCGTAACTATGAAAAAACTAGTCTTCTTGCTCTCCGCAGCACTGCTCCCCCACTTCGCGTGGGCCCAACTCGTCAACTTCGAAGCTACGCTCAGCGGCTCCGAAGAGGTCCCTGTTCGCATTACGCCGGCCACCGGCACCGCCACGGCCACGCTCGATACCGCCACGAATTTCTTTAGCCTTCAGTACACGTTCAGCGGATTGCTGGGCGCGCAGACTGACGCCCACATCCACGGTGGCGCTCGCGGTACCAACGGCGGCGTTCTTTTCCCGCTCGGTCTGGGTTCGCCGAATTCGTTCAGCACGTTTCTGACCGATCTTCAGGAATCACGTCTTCTCGCCGGTTTGTGGTACGTCAATATCCACAGCACCGTATTTCCGGCGGGCGAGATTCGCGGCCAACTCCAACCGGTTCCGGAACCGTCAACCTACGCGCTGATGGGTGTCGCCGCCTTGGGTCTGGGCATTGTTTGGAAGCGTCGTCGCGCGGCCAGAGCCGCCGCAATCGCGTCTACCGTTTGACGGCCGTTTTCCGGCCAGGACGGTTATCCTTGGCCGGACTTAGGCGAGGCCCCGCTTTTTTCCCCCGGAAGAGCGGGGCTTCTTTGCGTCCGCCGGGTGCACATGGACACGTTCATGGCTGCGGTGTTTTTGCCGCCACAGCGGCATTAGGCACCCCGGACGGATCCATGTCAGGTCCCACAAGGATAATGGGTTAACTATTCCTGCGCCCGCGCTTGTGGACCGCCGGCTTGTCACCCAAATCGCAGTAGAATAGCTATGGCTCCTCTCCGGGAGACAAACACACTGTGTAAACGGTCTGGAGCCCCCACTCCCTCGCAACGGCCGTTCGCGATCCATGCATTGCCACCCCACTTCTTGGTGCGCCGACGTGCTGCCGCGCGTCTTGCCACCCATAACCACTCCCCCTCGGACGAGCGCTTCGCTTTGCCGGAGGACGCATCAGTGAAGCAGAATCGAAAACCGCCGGGCCGCACGATCGGAGCCGCCGACGCAAAGCATCGGCTTGAGGTGGGTGCTGTCCCTGAAGAATCGTCGCCCCTGCCGCCGCTGACAGGCGATCCACAGGCGTTCTCTCCGCAGAGCCGGCCTTCGCTGCGCGACTTGGCCCGGCTTGCCGGCACGAGCGTGATGTCCGTCTCCCGGGCGTTGCGAAACCAACCGAAAGTCTCTCCGGAGATACGCGCTCACGTTCTCGACCTGGCGCAGCGGCTTGGTTATCGCCCGGATCCCGAGATTTCAAAGCTGATGAATCACCTTCGAAGCCGGCGGAAGCTGGCTTTCCAGGGATTGATCTGCGCGCTGTGCAACCGCCCAATCGAACCCAATGCGGGCTACGTGCGGCAGATGGTGGAGGGCGCGCGCCGGCAAGCTGAAAATCGGGGATTCGGCTTCACGCTGCTTCAATTCGAACTGGGCCAGGAACGAAGCCTGCAGCGCCTCCTGCGCACACGCGATGTGCAGGGGATCATTGTCTTGCCCCTGCAGCAGCCTGCCGATCTGACCCGATTGCTCAGTTGGACCGAACTCTCGGCGGTGTCGGCGACATCGAGCCTTTTGGAGCCTCAGATTCACCGCATCACGCCGCACCACTTGGCGAATACGCTGCTGCTCTGCCGCGAACTGGCGGCGCGCGGTTACCGCCGGATCGGTCTCGTCATGGACGTGCTGCACGATCTGCGCGTCAATCACGCCTTCACTGCCGCGGTCACCTGGCATGGTCTCTATGCGGGTGCCTCGTTCGTGGAGCCGCTGATCTACGACGGCCAGCCGGCGGGCATCGACCGATGGTTTTCTCAACAGCAGCCCGACGTGATCGTCACGCAAACCGACAGCCTCGCCCGCAAGCTGGCCAAGACGCTCGACCTCCCCGTCCCGGGACGCGTCGGCTTCGCCAGCACCTACACGCATCCGGATTCGACCATTGCCGGGATCGACGAAATGCCGGGTAACATCGGGGCCGCCGCCATCGATATGCTGTCGAGCATGATCCAGGCGCGGGAACGCGGCGTGCCCGCGACGGCCCGCACGACCTCGCTTCACGGCCGATGGCATCAGGGCCTATCGTGTCCGGGGCTCACGGATCTGCCCGGCCGAGTAGCGAGTGGCTAATCGCGAGCCGGCCAAACCTGCCGGACGCGATCGCGCACCCTCGATCCTACTGCTTCCTCAGCCGAACTTCGTCCAAAAAGACAGTGCCATCCTGGCCCGCGGTGCCGCGGAAACTCAGGCGATGGCTGCCGGCGGAGACCGAAAAAGGAAACGTATACGATTGATAGGAGGAGCCCCACGGATCGATCGATCCGACGTAGTTCTCATCGATATACACATTCACGATCTGATTTTGCTGATTCCAGATACCGCGCTGCGCCGCCGCGACCGAGACGATGTAAGTGCCGGAGGAGGGGAATACGATGTTTTGGGCGACAACGGAATCGTTGCGCTGGACAAACGCGACTTGGCTTCCGCCGGGAGCATTGGGATTTGCCAGCGTGAATCCCGAATTGTTGCCGGCCACGCCGGAACTTCCATCAAAACTCCAGCCGTCGCCGCTCGGATTATAACGATAGGCGTTGAAATCGTTTGCTCCTACTTGAGGTGACTCAAAACCTGCCCCGGCGATCCAAACGTCGCCTCCATTTCCGCCGCCGCCGGCGGCGTTGAGCGAGAGATCGTCCAGGAGCAACGTGCCGTCCGCCCAGGCCGTCCCGGAGAAACGAATCGTATGGTTGCCCGACCCGACCGAAAAGGCAGCGGTGGTCGCGGATTGATAGCCGCTACCCGGAGCGGTGAGAGATCCGATTTGCTGATCGTCCACGTAGACGGCGACCGTCTGGCTCTGCGCCTGATAGTTTCCACGCTGCGCGACCAAAGCGGAGATCTGGTACGAGCCGGCCGGCAAATACACGGTCTGGGACATCGAACCCTGCATCTGGAGAAAGGCCACCTGGGATCCAGAAGGCGCACCGGGGTTGCTGGCAGTGAACCCCGAATTGTTGCCGGCGATACCAGCGTAGCCATTGAATGACCAGCCCGCGATACTCGGCGTATACCGAAAGGCAGAGAAGTCGTTGGAGCCCACCCATACCCCCTCGAAACTTGCCTCGACAAAGCCGGAGGAAGGCACGGGAGGAGGAGGCGGCGGCGGTGGGGGCGCGGGAGGAGCGGCGGCGGATAGAGAAATGCCGTCGAGCAACAACGTGCCATCTCCACCGGCGGTGCCGACCAGTCGGACGGTGTGTTGGCCGTCTGAAACCGAGAAAGCGCCTGTAGCAGCCGTAGCGTAGCCACCGCTGCTGGCTTTGAACGTGCCCACTTCGCTCCCATCGACATACACCAGTACAGTCTGGTCCTGCGCTTGCCAAAGCGCGCGTTGCGCGATCTGCGCGGATATCTGGTAGGTACCGGCTGAAAGCGACACGGTCTGCGTCAGCGCACCTTGCCGCTGAATGAAGGCAACTTGGGTGCCATCGGGGGCGGCGGGATTACCCAACGTGAAGCCCGAACCATTGCCAGCGACGCCGGCATCTCCTTCGAAACTCCAGTTCGAGCCGCCGGGGCGATATTGAAAGGCCGAAAATATGTTCGCACCGACCGAGACCGCTTCAAATCCGCTGTCTCCGAGAGCGCCCCACGGGGTCGAGGGCGGCGGCGCGGGAGGGGGTGGTGGTGGCGGCGGCGGCGGCGGTGGTGGCGGCGGCGGCGGTGGCGGCGGCGGCGGAGCGCTGCCGCTGACGTTGCATCTCCAGGCAAGCCCGTACTTCTCACCACCGGGGCCGCTCACTTCGAGCGCATAATTTCCCGCCGGCAATCCGATGCGATAGACGTGCTCAACGTTGTCGACCGTGCTCGAGCTCTCCTCGAGGCGCGACGTCAGGTTGAAATTGCCATCAGCGCTCCACAAAGAAAGATTCAGATCAGTGAGCCACGGGGAGAGATTGAGCCAGATTGCATCGGGATTCAGATGACGATTCCAGGCAAGCACCGCGGAAAACGTCCCGGTTTGCCCCGCCGGCACCGTGAAAAAATAGGTGCGCGTGCCTGACGACGTGGCGACATCCCAGCCGGTCGGAGACACATTCCCCGACTGCTGACCGGAGGTGAGGATCTTGTAGCTATTGTAGATATTCACCTCGCCCGCGCCGTAGATCACATCCAGCGGACGCGAAGGCGAGTGATCCCAGTCGGGAAATTCTTCCTTCGTCGCGCCAGCAAGAAGGATCGCCTTGATCCCCATCGAGGCGCGGGCCGCGCTGAGCCCGGGCGTGCGCTGGATCTCACCGAGCAGCAGCGTCGCGCACGACGCGACGATGGGCGTGGCATAGCTGGTAAAATTTCGCGTGCCCACCAAATCGGGCTTGAGCCGTCCCGAGACAGCCAAGGTCGTGGTGGAGGCGTGGTCCCCGGTCGAATTGCCTACGGAAATACCGTTATAGAAGTTCCCCATGAACATCGACATCCGCGAGCTCGCGTAATTGTCGACGCCGGCTAACGAGATCACGTTGTCGCGGTCGATCCGATAGTCGGCTTTATCCAGGATGTTCAACCCCCAGATCGCATCACTTCCGCCCCAGCTATGGTTTTCGACGTCCCAGTCAGCCGTGAGCGGAGCGACACTCCGGCCGCCATTCAGCGAACCGCGCCCGGTGAAGCTGGTGGCTTCGAAGGCACCCCACCCCGTCACACCGGGAGTAATGCTCGTGCCGCTTCCGAGAAGATATCGCGCGACGTTGTTCGCGTGATCGGAAATTCCGCCAAAGAACCCGGTGCGGTAAACAAGGCTCTTTCCGCTCAGCTCGCCCCCGGTATTGGGAGCCCAAGCGCCGTCGCGCACATATTCGACCTGCACCACTCGCACTCCTGCCCCAGTCGGCAACGCGCCTCCGTATTCATTTTGCAGGCGGTTGAAGTCGATGTCCTCTTTGAAGTCGGCCCGCACGGGCGAAAAAGCCGCGGCGAACAAAAGAACGTAGGTCGAAGGGAGAAGCAGACGGGCGAAGTTATGAAGCATGCGTGATTTTTTTGATCTGCAAACGTTCGCCCCAAAACGCGCGCGCCTTGAGTCCGGTCAATCAACGAAAGCGCGCGAGCAGACCATTCATCCTGATTTTACGACTGCTCACCAACCGTTTGCCTTTGGGAAGGCGAACGGGCGAGTCATCCGAAAATTCGATGCGAAACAATGCTGCCGCGCGGAACACAAACTTACCTGTCAAGCGGCTGAAGAATCCGCCCCCGCGCCAGCGTGTTTGGTTCGAAGGCGGGAGGGCAGACTCGTGGAGAGACGAAGAGAGCAGAATTAAAGAACGGCGAACCAGAAGCACTCGAGCGACCGCCAACCGCGCGGTCGGTTCCGAAAGGCGTTGCATTTTGCCCCAAAAACCGACGTCGCTGAAAAACGTCGCGTGAGCACGCACTGTGATGGCCTGGACACGCGCCCGTCGAGCGTACGAGTGTAACAATAACGTGAGTGGTAGTTACGCAGTGGTTACACCGGACGCAGCCGCGCCTTTCTATCGCCGTTCGCTTGCTAGGCCGAGCCGCCTTCTGGCCATCCCTGCTGAAATACGGTCTTCAATTGGTGATATTCAAAGGGCTTTAACAGGATCGATTCGACGCCGGCCGCTCGAAGACGAACGTCGGCGGACGCGGTTACATGGCCGCTGATCACCACGATTCTCCCCCTATATCCAGCGCGACGAGCCGCTTCGACCAGCGCTTCGCCCCCTAGTCCTGCCATATTCAGGTCCGTGATGAATACGTCCCAAGGTGTCGTGGCTGCCGACAGTTCTCCGAGGGCTTCGTCCCCATTCCGCAGCCACCGCACCTCATGCCCGAGATGACGGAGGAATTGCGAAATGGTCTGCCCGACTCCTTCGTCATCGTCCACAAGCAAACATTTTCTGGCGATCTGCCGCGGGGCCTTATTTTCGCGCCGCTGGATCTCGGCTGGCGGAAACGGCATTTCGGGCCCCGTGCGTTCCTCCGGGAAGTAGAGTCGAAAGCGCGTCCCCGCGTCCGGCTGCGAATCCACCTCCACCCATCCTCCCGCCTCCACTGCGGAATTCCACACCATAGCCAAACCGAGCCCAGTCCCCTGTCCCACACTTTTGGTCGTGAAGAAGGGTTCGAAGATGCGTTCTTTGATGTCGGCCGCGATGCCAGCGCCGTTGTCCGCCACCGTTAGGCATTGCCACGGCCGGGGCGCGGCATCGTTCGGCGGCAAGCCTGGAATGCGCGCGGGACCCCACTCCCGATCCACGGTGATTTCAATCCGCGGGCGCCAGGTCGTCGCGGGTCCATGGGCGAGCTTGTCCAGCAGCGCATCGCGAGCGTTCAACAGAAGGTTCATCACGACCTGACCCATCGTGGTCGCGTTCAATCGCAGCGGTCTGAGCCCGGGATCGCAGCGTGTGCGGATCTCGATCCGCCGATCGATCGTCGTGCGCACGAGTCCGAGGGTGCTTTCCACAATCGCTCCGAACGCATAGTGCTCCATTTCCGCGCGGGGACCGCGCCCAAACTGCAACAGGCGCTGAGTGAGTGCCTGCGCGCGCCGAGCCGCGTCCGAAATCGGGCGGAGTTGCGACACCACCTCCTGGGGAACCTCCTGCAATTCGGACAAAAGTCCGGCCTGCAGCAAAATCGGGGTCAGCAGATTATTAAATTCGTGCGCGATTCCCCCGACCAGTTCGCCGATCGCCCGCAGGCGGCGGCTGAGCTGGAGTTCTTCGTCCAGGCGTTTTAGATCCGTGATGTCCGTGCAACTGCCGACCATGCGGACGGGCCGTCCAAGGTCGTCGCGCAGGGTTTGCGCACGACAGAGAAGCCAGCGGACTCGGCCGTCCCGGTGCAGAAACCGCGCCGAGTGCACGTACGGCGCGCCGCCAGCCAGATGCCTTTGCCACGCTTCTTCAGCCGCAGCCGCGTCGTCCGGGTGCAGCCGGGAAACCCATTCTTTCCTCGTGGCGGGAAGTTCGGACTGCGGATAACCGAGCATCTCCCCGCCGCGCTCGCTCATTTTAAACGTGTCGGTGGCAATGTCCCATTCGAAGATGCCGTCATCCGTCGCTTGCAGCACGAGCCGCTGAAATTCTTCCGTGCGGCGCAGCGCTGCCTCCGCCCGCAAACGATCGGTCACGTCGAGTATGATCACGAGAAGGTGTTCGCGTCCGCTGAGGACGATCGACGTTGCATAAAACTCGACGTCGAGCGGCGAGGCATCCTTCCTCCGATGGCGGGTGAGTTCCTGGCGCCGGCCGCGCGCCCGCAGATCGGCGACGAGCTGTTGGAGCTGTTGCTGCGTCAACGGCTTGACGCGGAGGCGGTTGTAGGGCGACCCCAGGAGTTCCTCCTTGGTGTAACCGTGCATCCGGCAGGTCAGTTCATTGCAGTCCACGACCTTGCCCCCGTCGTGGGTGTTCTGGAGATCCACCAGCACGATACCGGCAGGCGTGTTTTCCACCACGGCCTGAAACCGGGCTTTCGACGCAGCGAGCTCTTCCGTGCGCTCAGCCACCCGTCGCTCGATTTCGGCGAGCTGCGTGCGGGCGCGCATCACCTGGGTGCGATAAGCAAGCCATCCGAGGCCGCCCGCGAGAAGCAGAACGCCAAGTCCGATCGCCGTGTAGCGAATAGCGCGCGCTCGGGAGACGGCCGGCGGTTCGAGCACTCCCATCCACTTTTCATAGATTCGGTCGAGTTCGCCGGTCTGTTTCAAAATAAAGAGCCCATCGTTTAACTTGGCGAGCAACTCGCGATTGCCGTCTCGCACAAACATGCAGTGCTCCTTGATGAGCTCGCGCAGCGGCGGTCCGGCCAGGACCAGGTTTTTCACCCCCAGGACCTTGATCGTGACGAAAGCTTTGTCCTGGGTCGTCATCAAACAATCCCCCTCGCCTTCCGCCAACCGCTTCACGGCATCGTTCACGCTGGTCGCCAAAAGCAACTCCGCCTTCACATCCAGTTTCTGCACCAGTTCCTGGGAGTAGCTTCCTTGGACAACCAACACCCGTCGCCCCGCGAGATCTCGCAGCGACCTCACGCCGGGCCCGCCCTTGCGCACAAATACTCCGGTCTGCATCCGCGTGTGGGGGACCGTGACATCGTAGAGCGACTGGCGTTCAAAGGTGCGCGCGAGGCTGGGGATGACGTCGATGCGGCCGCTAGCGAGATCGCCCCATAATTCAGCGAGGGGGGCGAGTTTGAACGCGACCTGCAACCCCTGCGTGCGGGCGACCGAACGCGCCAATTCCGCCTCATAAAGTTCAAGCGATTCGGCCTTATGCGCCGGCAAATAAGAAGACGGCGTCCACGCAATCCCCACCACAATAGTTCCTGGCTCGGTCTCGCGCCCCGCTTGAGCCTGCGCTTGCGCTCCGGCCTTCACACCGTGGATGAGCAAGACGAGCGCGGTAAACGCCCCGCGGAGTGTTGGGAAGAGCCGACTCACAATGGGGGAGGATTCCGCCAGTCTAGCCCGAGGGGAGACCCAAGTCGAGGCTTCGTCTCCTGCCCTTGGATCGCGGCCCACGGCCCTCGGCGGCCTTCGGTAGCTCGCCGCCGACGCGGCATGCCAGCCGCTTGCGCCCTCAACAGAGAGCGAGCCTCGATCGCCGGCGCGAACTTTTTGGACGCAATGCCGTGTTACGGCCGGTCACCCGCCGGGCGAGAGTGAGCTTAGGGGAGCATTTCCTTGGCTTTCGCTTCGAAAGGAGCAGGGAGCGCGAGGACGCGCGTGTCTTTGTTCACCTTCTTCTGCTTATCGCCCACGTACGAAAAGAGTGTCCGGTTCAACTCCAGGACGGAATAACTGTTGGTCGTCCCCGCTGGAGGACCGGGCTTGGTCGCTCGCACCGCGGTAAGGGTCAGGCTGTTTCCGTCGAGTTTCCACGTGGACTCGATCGCCAGCCAAACCTCGTCGTTCCCGTTCGCTAGGCGGGCCACGGTCAACCCGGTGCCATCCGACCGATACACGTTATACCCGAGCATCGTCATCGTCCCCTTGGTTTCTTTGTGCTCCCACGTCCCGATCAAATCCTGCGGATCGAACGACGGGGCGGGGGCTGTCTCAGCGGGCGCTGCCGGTGCCGTCGGTGCCGTTCCACTTGCCCAATGAGAGACCGTGGCGAGCAGGAGCAGTCCGAGAGCAAGACGAGTCGCAATTTTCATCCCGCCCAGTACATGCACGTGCCCGTCGGAGGCGAGCCGAGACTTCGCCCGACTGATCTTTCCGAGGGGGCGGGGCGATGACACCAAGGGGGGACAGGCTGCCACACACGCGAGGTCCGCCCGCGAATCGGCGATCGTCGCGGCTGCGGGTCCCAAGCGAGCAACGGGAGAAATCCTAAGCCTGCTCCAACTCCGCCAGTCGGCTCGCCGCCTTCTCCCACTCCTCGGTGGCTGTCTGGACTTGATCGACAATCGTGCTGAGCTCCCGATTCAAATGCTGCGCTTTTCCGGGCTCGTTGTAGGTTTCGGGGGCTTCCAGCGCGGCTGTGAGTTCGGCCTGCTTTGCCTCCAACTCAGAGACGCGCTGCTCCAATTTCCCGACTTCTACACGCAGCTTCTTCGCCTCGGACGACTTTGTCCCGCCCGCCTTTTTCTCCTCCTTCTTCTCCGTCACCGCTGCGGCCGGTGTCTGCACGGGACGCGCGTCGGTGAAGCCGGCAGTCAGCGCCGCGCGCTCGTTGGTCGCGCGCGACTTCTCCAGATAGTAGTCGTAATTTCCCGCGTAGGGCGTGAGCCGTCCCGAATGTACATGCAGCACGGTCTGCGCAAGCGCGCGAATGAAATACACGTCGTGGCTGATGAAGATGAAGGTTCCTTCGTATGCTTTCAACGCCCCGACCAGCGCATCGATGGACGGGATGTCCAAATGAGTGGTGGGCTCGTCCATCAGAAGGAGGTTGGGCGGTTTCACCAGGAGCCGCGCCAGGGCCAGCCGGGATTTTTCGCCTCCCGACAAGACCGAGACTTTTTTAAAGACGTCGTCTTTGCGGAAGAGGAATGCACCGAGGATCGCTCTCGCTTGCTGCTCCGTAAGTTGGTTCTCGTTCGTGCGCAGCTCCATCACGTTGTCCATGACGGTCGCCTCCGCCTTCAGGGTATCCAGGCGATTCTGCGCGAAATACCCCGGGTAGACGTTGCTCCCGAGTTCGCGCTTTCCGCCCCGAATGGGAATGACATCGGCCAGGATCTTGAGCAGCGTCGATTTTCCCGCTCCGTTGGGGCCGACCAAGACGATCCGCTGACCCCGCTCCGCGGTGAAATTCAAATCGCGGTAGACCACATGGTCGCCATAAGCCTGCTCCACGTTTTCGAGTGTGATGACCTTGAGTCCGGAGCGCGGCGGTTGCGGGAACTTGAAATTGATCCGCTTGAGTTCTTCCTGCGGCTCTTCGACTGCCGCTTCCTGCAGACGCTCTATCTGCTTCTCTTTCGACTTCGCGCGGGATGCCATGGAAGCCTTCGCGCCAAAGCGGTCCACGAACTTCTGCAAATGGGCGATCTCTCGCTGCTGATTCTTGAACTGCGCGAGCTGCTGGTCCTTTCGCGCGTCCTTTTCCGCCAGATAATCGTCGTAGTTTCCGGTGTAACGGTTCAAACGACCGCTCCGCATCTCGAGGATGCCCGTGCACAGCGTGTTGAGAAAGGCGCGATCGTGGGACACGATCATGAGCCCGCCGGGATAGCGGGTGAGATAGTCCTGAAACCAAAGGAGCGCTTCCAAATCGAGATGGTTGGTCGGCTCGTCCAGGAGCAGCAGCGCCGGCTCGCTGACCAACAGCCGGGCCAAGTGCGCGCGCATCACCCATCCGCCGGAAAAGGACTTCGCAAGCTTGTGATGGTCCGTCTCGCGAAAGCCGAGGCCGGCGAGAATCTTCTTGGCGCGGGGCTCCAGCGTCCAATCGATGTCCCAGTCATCGTCCGTAGTGGGCTCCAGCTTCTTTCCACTGGTAGCGATGTGCAGGATGGTCTCGTCGCCCACCGGCGCGCTCTCCTGTGGAAGAAAGCCGAAGTCCGCACCCCGTTCCCAGGTGATCGTCCCCTCATCCTGCTGCTCCTCGCCGAGGATCAGGTTGAACAGGGTGGACTTGCCGGCGCCATTCGGTCCGACCAAGCCCAACCGGTCGGTCCGCGCGACAAAAAGCGACACATCGGAAAACAACGTGCGGGTACCATAAGACTTCGAAACATCGGCCAAAGTGAGCATCGGAAACGGTCCAGCAAAGAGACTCTCCGGCACGGGTCAACCGCGCGCAACGATTCCGGCGCCATCGGCTCGTATCTCCGTGATATCACGTATCCAGAGCAGGCGCCCAACCCTCAACTCTAAACGCTGAACTGCATCCCCGCTAGACCTGGGTCAGGGCGACGGCCCCGCAGACCGCGATCACCCCGCCGACCAAAGACCGCCGCGTCGGGCGGTCGCCTTCGATCCAATAGCTCAACGGAATAATGACCAGAGGCGTCGTGGCGACG
>CAZJLP010000029.1:0-27700 GCA_964546955.1 uncultured Opitutaceae bacterium
CGGGCTCGGGAGTTTTGGAAAAGCTTTGAAACCAAGGTGGCCACCCCCGTCGAAAAGCAGACAAGCCGGCTGCACGCGGCCAATGTGTTGATTAAGCAGGAAAAATACGCCGAAGCGCGCGAGCTCCTTGCGACCGTGACGGAAGACGTCCTGCAAAAACAGAAAGAAAAGCTGGTTGCACAATTGCCCGCCGAAGCCACCAAATAGCCTTACAGCGTCACCCGACGCTGCCCCGCCTCCCGCCGCTTCGACATGTCTTGGTTCAATCGCCTCGAACGCACCCTTTCGCCCTTCGCGATCAGCAATCTGACGCTGTACTTGGTCATCGGACAGACGTTTGTCTACCTGGCCCTGTTTCTGAATCAGCTGGACCACGACCGGCTGGTGTTAGTGCCGAACTGGGTGATGGAGGGGGAGGTGTGGCGTCTTCTCACCTTCGTCTTCGACCCGCCAAACGTCTATTGGGTCTTCTTCGCCTTCGCGATTTACTTCTTCTATTTCATCGGCAACTCGCTCGAAGGCTACTGGGGCGCGCTTCGCTACAATCTGTTCATTTTGGTGGGGTACCTGCTGACGGTCGGTTTGGCGTTCGTCACTCCCGACCACGAAGCGTCCAATGTGTTCATCGGAGGCGCCGTCTTCCTCGCTTTCGCCTATTTGAACCCCGAGTTCGTGATGTACTTGTTCTTTATCATACCGGTGAAGATCAAGTGGCTGGCGTGGTTGGCTTGGTTCGGGTACGCGTGGACGTTTGTGATGGGCAGCCTTTCCGCGCGGCTGGCAGTCCTCGCCGCGGTCGGGAATTTCTTTTTGTTCTTCGGCCGGGACATCTGGCTGGATATGCGCCTGCGCGGGCGCCGGATGAGCCACGACGCCAAACGGTTTGCCGACGAGGGGCGCGGCCCGGTGGCGCGCCACACCTGCCACGTCTGCCAAAAGACCGACCTGACCAATCCGGAAATGGACTTCCGCTACTGCTCCAAATGTGCGGGCGACCAATGCTATTGCCCCGAGCACATCCGCGCACACGAGCACGTGACAGGCATCGGCAGCCAGACTTGAACCTCGGCGGTCGATGGCACGCGCCTCCAAATCGAAAACGCTCACCACGCTCCCGCCAACGACCGGGCTGACTACACTGCGGGCGTGGCTCGAGTTGGCCGAGCGCGTGTATGCCCAAGCGGGGTTGGCCTTGGGTCAGATCGCCACGACTCCGCACGATGAAGCGCTGTACCTCTTTCTTCGGGCGCTGAACTTGCCGCTGGAGAGCGATTTTTCGGTGCTGAGCAAACCGCTCACGGCAGCCCAGCGCGAAACCCTCCGCGGGGTCTTGATCCGGCGCGCCGTCGATCGCACTCCGGCGGCCTACATCACCCGCGAGGCATTTCTGGGAGAGCACCGGTTCTACGTGGACGAGAGGACGATCATCCCTCGCTCGTACTTCCTGGAAATCATTCCTCGCGAGCTCGATTCGTGGCTCGCCAAGCCCGCAGACGTGCGCCGCGTGGTCGACCTCTGCACCGGATCCGGTTGCCTCGCCATCCTGCTCGCGCATCACTTCCCCGCCGCGAAGGTGGATGCGATCGACCTCTCGCCGGCCGCGCTGGAAGTGGCCAAGATCAACGTCAAGGAGCACAAACTACAGAAGCGCGTCACCCTTCATTGCAGCGACGTATTCGACGCGGTGCCGCGCGCCATCTACGATGTGGTTCTCAGCAATCCTCCCTACGAACCCACGGCGCACTGCGACGCTCTGCCCCCCGAATTCCATCGGGAACCGCGCATGGCGTTGGACGGAGGCCCGGACGGCCTCGTCATTATTCGCAAACTCCTCCACCAGACGCGCGAACGTTTGTCCCCGGACGGGATCGTACTGCTGGAAGTCGGCGGACTGCGGGCCGCCATGGATCGGGAGTTCTCCGCGCTCGACCCCCATTGGCTTCACACGGAAGACGGGGCGGACTGTGTTTGCGTGATTTCGGCCAAACGGCTGTTGGGGTGGAGAGGGGCTGAGGGTTCGAAAGACAAGAGGGAACGCTAGAGCGTGTTTCGACTGGCCCTTTTCGATGGTAGGTCGAGCCCCTCCGGCCAAGCCGCGGGTGGTCTCGATACCGATTCAGGTTCAACTGCGCCACACCGCCATCCGAAGTTCGCATCAACCCCGCCGGCGGCCGGTCCAGAGGCCCGGTCCTACCCATAACAATCCCGAGTTGGAACCGATCAATTCCCACTTCGGGATTGGCAGAGATCAGCGAGGATTAGCGTTTCTCCATGCGTCTACGCGCGCGCAGGTCTCACGCGTTTCCTCAACCCCGCCTGCCTTTCCTGTAAACAATGGTGCAGTGCGACGCCGGCGATCAAGACACCGGCGGCAGGCAGATAGAAACCGAGCAAAAGTCCGGCCATGCCGGCAATGCGCAACGTTTGCGCGACCGCATCGGGCACCCAGCCGAGGCCGCAACATTCCTGCGGCTCCAGGTGGTCCGTCGTACCGGCGAGCACAAGGCACGCAAACGCAGCGGCCTTTAGCGCGAGGTTCTGCGTGACCAGTCCCCACCCGAAAAAGACGATCCCGAGCGCTGCAAAGGCCAAAAAACAGCCTGCCGCTCTCCGCTCTTCCTCCGATAGAAGGACCTTTTCCGCCCGATCGAAAAGAAAGATGACGCGGAAGAGGCTGCCGGCGGCTCGCGAAAAGAACACGGCGCCGTACAACAGCGCGACAAGTGTCCAGGTCAATTGGTCTCCGCTTTCCGCCACCTTGCGAGCGGCGGCAAAGAACAGGGTCGCCGCCAGCAAAACCGACAGGGGATGCTCCTGGAAGAGGCGATCGACTTGTCGCGACGAGGTGGTCAAGACCCGCCGCGCGACGGTCCTGGAACGCAGCGCCTCGATCAAGCCGTGTCGCGCTATGCGGTCGCGGGGATCGATCCGCAACGCCTGCCGAAACTGCTGGGCTGCTTCCCGGGCTCGCCCGCCGCGCAGGCCGACAAAGCCGCGGAGCGAAAAGGCCAGCGCGTTGTTGGCGTCGAGGGACAGCGCATGCTCAATCGCCGCAGCGGCCTCCTGCGGCCGATCCTGACGAAGCAAGGCCAGCGCCCGGGCATTCGCGCAGCCGACGTGCCCCGGATCGCGGGCCAAACCGTCGGCCGCCGATCCCGCGGCGGCGAGCGGTCGATCGCGCGCGAGATCGATCAGGGCCTGTTGCGCGTAATAGTCCGCTTCGCAGGGGGCCAGTTTGAGCGCCTCCGCGATGGCGCAACGGGCATCGCCTAACCGGTCCTGATCGAGCAGCACCGTCGCATGCACGTAGTGGCCGTAAGCCCAGTCCGGATCCAGCGCCACCGCTTTCCGGGCCGCGGCCAGCGCTCGGTATCCGTCGAAGCGATACATGGAAGCCAGCGCCAGGTAGGCCAGACCGAGCGTGTTTTCCGGATTCTCTTCGAGCGCTTCGGCCGCTTCGCGTTCCAAAAGGTCGTAACGACCCTGTTGGAGCAAAACCCCGGCACGCTCGAGGTGGACGCTCATTTCGCCGGCGCCTTCCCGCCGTCATTTGGCCAGCTTGAGGTGAGCGAGGATGTCATCGTAGAGTCCGCTTTGGTTGGCGTAGAGCGCATAGTTCCGGGCCGTCTCAAACCAGTCCCGCACGCTCGGCTTATGCCGCTTGGCCGCATCGAGCAAATCCCGCTGGCCGATCGGCCGGACCGCGCCCGCCTTCATGGCCTCGCGCAGCTTGGCCTCCACCGCGAGATCGACCACCGCCTTCAAATCGGCGCCCGAAAACCCGTCGGTTTTCCGCGCCACCTGCTCGAAATCGAGTTCATCGACCGGCTTGCCGCGCAGCATCAGACGGAGAATTGCGGCGCGCGCCATCCGGTCGGGCGGGGGCACGAAGATGATGCGATCGAACCGGCCCGGCCGGCGAAACGCCGGATCCAAATGCCAGGGGGCGTTGGTCGCCGCAAGGACGAGCACACCCTCGTTGGACGAGCCGAGTCCGTCGAGTTCGGCGAGGAATTGATTGATGATTTGCCGGCCCCCGCTCTTGAGCATGTCCGAGCGATTCGCGCCGAGGGCATCCACTTCGTCGAAGAAAAGGACACAGGGACGGTGACCCCTCGCCTGTTCGAAGACGCCGTGGAGGTTTCGTTCGCTTTGTCCGATCCACATGTCCAACACATCGCCCATGCCGACGCCCACAAAGGCGGCGTTGACCTCTCCCGCCGTCGCGCGCGCCAAAAACGTCTTCCCGCAACCGGGGGGCCCATAGAGCAAAATCCCGCCGCCCACCTTCTTTCCATACGCTTCAAAAAGCTGGGGCTGCTGCAGCGGGAGAATAATCTTCATGCGGATCTCGTCCTTCACCGCCTCCATCCCGCCCACCGCGCTAAAATCCAATTGAGGCCGCTCGACGTCAGGGGGTGGCTTGTCTCCGGGCAGCTCGCTGTCATGATGCGAAGACCGGTCCGCCTTTGCAGTCGGATCGCCGTCGCCGAACGGATAATCCGTTTCAGGGTGTTCTTCTTCCTCTCGGTCGAAGGGAGCGGGACTGACCGCCGCCTGTCGCGAAGCTGCGGCCGCGTTTCGCCGCGGCAGATCCGGGCCTAGATCCTGCTCGAGGGCGCCATCCACCAAGCTCGGGTCGGCTGCGCAGGCTCTCGCATACTGCAGCGCGGCCGTTCTCGTCTCGCCGGCTTGAAGGGACAGACGCGCATGCAAAAGGAGGGCGCGCGGCGCAGGGGACTCGTGCTTGAGCAACGTCTCGACCACCACCAATGCCGCACTCGACTTTCCCTGCTGGTAAAAGGCGGAGGCGAGCCCAAGTTTTGCCGGCACGCTGTCGGGATCGAGCGCCAGGGCTCGTTTGAAGAGGGCTTCAGCCTCGGTCAAACCACTCCGCCGGAGCACCGTCTCCGCCGCATGCAAGAGGAGCGGCGAGTTGTCGGGAGAGAGCTGAATAGCATCGCGCAGGGCGGCGGGGATCAGACTCGATGACAAAAGGTCGTCGGCAGACATGGGTTGGCCGGTGATGCGCGAGGGGTTCGGACCGCGAGAGTTTTTCCGTTTCAACGAGAAATGCAAGATAACGGAACGCGCGTGAAAAAAGGCCAAACACGCCTGGGCACGCCGGAAATGGTTTACGGTCCCGAATCCCCCGGCCCCCCCAACCCGCAATTCTAGCGCGCCAAATCGTACAAAGCGTAGCCAGCAAAAACGTTAGGACGTATCGCACAGGGCCGTTTCCAATCGCCGCGCAGCAGGGCTCGGCGCACCGGGCGAATCCCTTTGGCCGCGCAAAATATCTCGAAGTCGGCGATACTTAGAGGGTTGGAAGGGCGGCTCTCGAACCACTCCGTGGTAAAAACATCGTTTCTCGGCTTGCGGCCATGCAGCAGGGCATAGGCGCGGTTTTTCCAATAGCCGTAATTCACGAACCCGATCGTGACACTCTTAGCCACGCGAAGCGCTTGTTCGATCACCGCATGCGGTTGATCGACTTCCTCGAGGGTGCGGGAGCAGATAACGCGGTCGAAATGCCCGTCCGGAAACGACCTCATGAACTCCATCATGTCTCCCTGATACGCCGTGATCCCGCGTCGCACGCAAGCTGAGATCTTATCGAAATCCAAGTCTACGCCGACGGCGAAAACATCCTTTGTTTGCACCAGGTGTTCCAAGAGAACACCGCGCCCGCAGCCCAGATCGAGGACGCGCGACTTGGGTTCAACCCAATCGGCAATGATCTGCATATCGACGGTGCGTTTGACGGGTGGTTTGGCCATTGGAAGTAGCAACGCGGCAAACAGCTAGGGCACTCCGTCGAGGAGCTCAATTGCGATCTCACGCTGTATTCACTCCGTGGGCCAGCCACGGACTTCCCGTGCTCCTTTTGCGGTAGTCGGCCAGAAAAAGCTTCCGTCCGTAGCCGTTTGGATGTTACGGCACTGGTCTGCCCCTGGTTAGGCACGCATCCCGAACCCCACCCAACACCCGTATCCCGTGTATTCCTTACTCACTGCTCTTCCTCTTGCTGCCGGTGGCGGTGGCATGTCCGCCGCCGGCGGCGTAACGCTTCAACTCGCCTGGGTCGATTACGCCATCCTCGCCGTCTACTTTGCCTTCGTCATCGGTATTGGATGGGTCCTCCGCAAATCGTCCAACACCAGCACGGGCTTTTTCGAGTCGGGTCGCTCCTTGCCGGCCTGGGTCTGTGCCTTGGGCTTCATCGGGGCGAACCTAGGTGCCCAAGAGGTAATCGGCATGGCGGCGTCTGGCGCCAAATACGGCATTGCGACCAGCCACTTCTATTGGATCGGGGCAATCCCGGCGATGGTGTTCATCGGAATCTTCATGATGCCGTTTTATTACGGTTCGAAGGCGCGATCCGTGCCGGAGTACTTGAAACTCCGCTTCGATGAAAAGACTCGCGTATTTAACGCGCTGACTTTTGCCGGCATGACGGTGTTTTCCTCCGGAATTTCGATGCACGCGCTGGCGCTCTTGCTCAACGCGATCCTCGGTTGGAATTATCACGTCAGCATCCTGATCTCGAGCCTGATCGTTTTGGTGTACATCTACACCGGCGGCTTAACCTCCGCGATCTATAATGAGGTGCTGCAGTTCTTCCTCATCGTCTTCGGCTTCCTGCCGTTGGTTTGGATCGGGCTCAACGATATCGGCGGCTGGGACGGGTTGATGGCACAACTCGACGGTTACTCCAAAAAGCAGGGCATGCCAGGAGCCTGGAGCCATTCGTGGGCGCACATGGGCAACCCGGCGGACAATCCGATGGGAATAGAATGGTTCGGCCTGGCGATGGGCTTGGGCTTCGTTCTCTCGTTCGGCTACTGGTGCACCGACTTTCTGGTGGTCCAACGCGCGATGGCCGCAAAGGACATGAATGCAGCCCGGCGTACGCCCATCATCGCGGCCATTCCGAAGATGCTGTTTCCCGCATTGGTCATCCTGCCCGGCATGATCGCAATCGCTTTGGTCAATCGCGGTGGCTTCGAGCTCCCCATGACCGATGGCGCCCCCAACTACAACATGGTGGTGCCCGCCATGCTGGCCCACTACCTCCCGAACGGCATGCTCGGAATTGGGCTCACGGCCCTGATGGCATCGTTCATGTCCGGCATGGCCGGCAACGTAACCGCCTTCAACACGGTGTGGACCTATGACCTCTACCAAGGGCACATCAACAAGACCGCGTCCGACGATCACTTGGTCAAAATCGGCCGGCTCACGACCGTCGTCGGCCTCCTGATCAGCGCGGCGTGCGCGTATGCCGCCCGGCAGTTCGACAACATCATGGACATGCTCCAACTGGTGTTCGGGTTCGTGAACGCGCCTCTCTTCGGCATCTTCCTGCTCGGCATGTTCTGGCGCCGGGCGACCGGTAACGGCGCTTTTTGGGGTCTCTTGCTGGGCACGATCAGCGCCGTCGTTTTCCACGGCCTGACGCTCCCTTCGGTCGGAACCGCGGTTGGACTCAAGGGTGGCTGGCTCGGCACGTACTTCACGTTCAGGAGCGGCATGGCGCAAAGCTTCTGGATGGCGATCTTCGCCTTCGTCGGTTGTTTCCTAGGCACGATTGTCATCTCCCTGGCAACGAAGATCAACCGCACGGACGACGAGCTCCGCGGTCTCGTCTATTCGCTCACGGAAAAACCCAAGGACGAAGGAGCCGCGTGGTACGCGCGCCCCGCCGCGCTGGGTGCGGCCGTGCTCGCGGTCACGGTGGTTCTCAATATCGTTTTCGCCTAACCCTTAAATTCGCCTCTCTATGCAACTCGACGTCCGCCTTCCCATGGGTTGGCTTTTCGCCACGCTCGGTGTGATTCTCACCATTTTCGGGTTTATCTCCGACAAGGCCATTTACGCGAAGTCCGGTAACTCGAACGTGAACATCACGTGGGGCATCGTCTTCCTGGTGTTCGGCGGCATCTGCCTGTTCCTCGCCAAGCGGAAAAAGGGAGATCCATCCTAAGACAAGTTCTTCTTTAGAATCTCGGGCGCGGTGAAACCACCGCGCCTTTTTTGTGCTCTCCCGAAGTCCAATCGTTCTTCCTTAACGCAGTATTGCCCGCTCCGGTTTTTCCAGACCCCAAGATCCGAGCAGCGGCATTTGAAGCAAAACGCAGGGAGATGCCAATCCTCACGCCGCGCCCCGGCGGCGGGGGGCGATTGACACGCCCCGACCCATCCTCAACAGCTCCCGCCGGAGCCAATCCAGTGCAGCCGTCACGGCGCGTGCTTTCACCGCAGTGCGAGGACCGGGGTGATTGATCTTCTTGGACCAGACGCCATTCGGGGAATAAAGCGCGAGGTACATCGTGCCCACGGGGTTTTCGGCCGTTCCCCCGCAGGGCCCGCAAAATCCTGTGACGGCGAGCGCATAGTCAGCCCCCAGCCTCTCGGCAGCCCCCGTTGCCATCGCGACTGCATTTTCGGCGCTCACTGCGCCGTGCTGCGAAAGCAGACATTCCGGGACCTCCAACAACTGCATCTTCGACTCATTGCTGTAGCAGACGCAGCCACCTGCAAAAAATTTTGTCGCTCCCGCGATGTCGGTGAAGCTGTTGGCCAGGAGCCCCCCGGTAGCCGTCTCGGCCACCGCCAGCATCTTCTCCTGCCCACGAAGAAGATCCGCCGCGACCTTGGCGACTGAGTCGTGTCCAAAACAGACAAAGTCTTCTCCCAGCAAGTTCGCACATTCGCGAGAAACGTCCTCCAGCTGCGTCAGGGAAAGTTGGCCGCTCGGCGAGCTGAGGCGCACGTCCACCTGGCCCGGATGCGCACAGTAGGCGACGCTCAACCCCTGGGACCACTTCTCGAGGATGGGCAGGAGTTTCGTTTCCAGCATCGATTCTCCGATCCCCGCCGTCCGTATCTGGACATAGACTTCTCGCTCCTGCAGAGAACCGCGTCGCGCAAGCCGAGGCAGCACCTGCTCGATAAACATGGGCTGAAGCTCATTAGGAGGGCCCGGAAGCATGCAGAGAACCTTCCCGTCCTGCTCCACCCAGAGCCCGGGCGCGGTGCCATTGGAATTGGGAAGGACCTCGGATCGTTCCGGCCGGTACGCTTGCTTCAAATTGTTCGGCGTCATCTTGCGCCCGACGCGCTGAAAAAGGTCGGCAATGGTCTTCTCGATCGAGCTGTCGAAGATCAGCTTCTGCCCCAACACCCCGGCGATCGCCTCCCGAGTCCGGTCATCGCAGGTGGGGCCGAGCCCCCCGGTGGTGATGACCACATCCGCCGCCGCCCAACTGTCGGCAAATTGGGCCGCGATCGCCTGCGCATCGTCGCAAACCGTCACATTGCGCCGCAACTGCACGCCGCGACGAGCGAGTTGCGCGCCGATGAAAGTGAGATGAGTATTGGCCGTCAGGCCCAACAGCAACTCATCCCCCAACGTCAGCAATTCGTACCGCTGCGGCTTGAATGGCCGGGGCTGGTCAAAAGGCGGCGGGGTGGAAGAAACCATACTTGCAGAGCCCAAAATTAAGTTAATCTGCTCAAAATGCGAGCTAACGAAGCGAATAGCGAAGCGCCGCTCGGCTTGAAGGAGAAAGTCCGCAAGCTACCGGACAAACCGGGGGTGTACCTCATGAAGGACCGCCTCGGCCGCATCGTGTACGTCGGGAAGGCCAAGAGCCTAAAGAAACGGGTCTCTTCCTATTTTCAACCGTCTCGGCCCCTCAGCACCCTCCACCCCAAGATCCGCGCCCTGATCGACCTGATTGCCGACTTCGATACCATCGAGGTGAACTCAGAACCGGAGGCGCTGCTGCTCGAGGGCCGGCTGATTAAACAGTGGAAACCCAAGTACAACACCGACTTCACGGACGACAAACGCTTCCTCCTCGTCCGTGTGGACCTCCACGAAGCGATGCCCAAATTCCGCCTGACGCGGATAAAACGAGACGATCGTTCGCGTTATTTCGGACCTTTCGCCCATTCGGGACTGCTGCGGAAAACGCTCGCGCAAATGCGGCGGCAATTCGGGATTCTTCTCGGCGATTCTACCCCCCGGCTCCTGCCGGACGGGCGGTATCAACTCTATGATGACGTGCGGCAGGAGCTCTACGGCTTTCCGAACGAGGTCTCACCCGAACACTACAAGAGACGAGTGGAGGACGCTTGCACCTTTCTAGAAGGCAAGTCCCGCGAGTGGCTGGAGACGCTGCGGGCCGAAATGGAAACGGCTGCGTCGAAGCAGGACTACGAAAAAGCCGCCGAACTTCGCGACGTGGTCTTTGCACTCGATCGCACCCTGGCCAAAACGCGCCGTTTCGAACGCGAGCGGCCGTTCGCCCCGGCGGATGCCGAGGCGCTCGCCGCCTTGCAGGAAGCGCTCGGGCTTACCGTTCCCCCCACGCATATGGAGTGCTTCGATATTTCGCATATCTCCGGAACCTATGTCGTAGCCTCCATGGTCCACTTCACAGAGGGCCGGCCCGACAAAAACAACTACCGGCGTTTTCAAATAAAAAGCTTCATCGGAAACGACGATTTTCGGGCCATGGAGGAAGTGGTGAGCCGCCGTTATCGGCGACTCCACGAGGAAGAAAAAGCCTTTCCTCAGCTTGTCGTGATCGACGGTGGACGCGGCCAAATTGGGGCGGCCCTCAAAGCATTTGTCGCCCTTGGTCTCGAACCGCCGACTCTGATCGGTTTGGCGAAGAAACACGAAACCATCATTTTCCCCGACGACCGTCCTCCGCTGAATCTGTCGCTCAAACATCCCGGTCTTCAGTTGCTGCAACGCCTGCGCGACGAAGCGCATCGCTTCGCCAACACTTACAACGCGACGCTTCGGTCCATGAAAATCCGCGAGTCCGTGCTGGACGATTTCACCGGCCTGGGAGAAGTCCGACGCGCCGCCTTGCTCGGCCATTTCGGCAGCATCGACCGCCTCCGGGCAGCCACTGCCGAGCAGATCCAGGAAGTCGACGGCTTTGGCCCGAAGCTCGCGGCGGAGCTCCACGCGTTTTTACATCGCCCCGAGAGCGCTGAACCCGCCGACGCCGCGCCGCCGACGAACACGCCGTAGCGGAGAGCGCCAGCGAGTCGAGCGGCCCTGTCCCATCGGTCATCTCTTATCGCTCATCAGAGACGCGTTCCAGTTTGTCATCCTCGAGCGGAGCGAAGGATCCAGTTCGATGGTGCCGGCGAGGCTGAGTGGATCCTTCGCTCCGCTCGAGGATGACAAACACTGGCTGAAAATGCGCTCCGTTATAGGCAGCTCTCAGTTCGGCGCAGCCGGCTTCGGGCGCACGGCCCAGTCGATCCACGCGGTGGGCACGAGCCACTTCAAGGCGAGAAACACCTTCGCGTGACCTGGCGCCGCGTAATGGCTGCGGGGGGAAGCTGCCCTTAGCGCCTTCTCGACCACGCAAGCGATATCCTCGGGCACTCCTCCGACTTTGCGCAGGCTCTGAGAGGCCCCCTCGAAACCCGCGAGGTATTTCGCATACGGTTCCGCTCCGACCAGCACCTCCGCGGAGACGTCGTTGGCTCGCTGCGCAAACTCGGTCCGGATAAAGCCCGGCCGCACGAGAACGACCTGAATCCCAAAGGGCGCCAGTTCGCCGCGGAGACCGTCCGACACCGCTTCCAACGCATGCTTGGTGGAGTCGTACACCGCTGACATGGGTCGCGCAATTTTCCCGGCGACCGAGCCGATGTTGACGATCCGACCCGAGCCCTGCGCCCGCATGATCGGCGCGACGAGCTGGGTCAGCGCAATCAATGAAAACAGGTTGGTTTCGAAATTTTTTCGAATGGCCTCCACCGGCACGCATTCTATCGGGCCGCGGATTCCAAACCCGGCGTTGTTGACCAGTCCGTCGACGCGACCGAATTTCTCAATCGCGCCGTCGACCAAAGCCTTCCGGTCGTGGTCCGACGTGATATCGCCGGGCACGGCCAACGTGCGCATCCCGCTCGCGTCCACCGCGGCGCAAACGGAGAGCAGCCGGTCCGCCCTGCGGCCGTTCAGGACAACCCGCGCTCCCGCCGCCACCAAACGACGCACCGTCGCCTCGCCGATGCCGGCCGAGGCGCCGGTCACGATGATTACACGATCTGACAGGGAAGGCATCCCTCGAAACCAACGAACTCACGCCTGGATGGCAAATCCCGTTGCGTCGGCGAACTCGCGCAACTAGCGTTCCCCCCGTTCCCATGCGTCGCATCGCCTTACTTGTCCTGGCGGCCACGAGCCTGCGAGCCGACGTTACACTCGCGCCGCTTTTCACCGACCACGCCGTCCTGCAGCGCGACAAACCCGTTCCGATCTGGGGCAAAGCCGAGAGGGGTGAAACCGTCACCGTCACTTTCCGCAATCAATCGAAGCGTACTTCCACGGATAAAGACGGTCGTTGGATCGTCTATCTGGATCCGATGCCCGGGTCGGCGGAAAGCACTGACCTCGCGGTGGCGGGAAAGAATACCCTCACCCGTTCCGATATCGTCGTGGGCGACGTTTGGCTCTGCTCCGGCCAATCGAACATGGAATGGACCGTCAGCAAAGCCGCCAACGCGGAGGCCGAGATTGCCTCGGCGCAGTTTCCCCTCATTCGCCACGTTAAGATAAAGAAACAGCAATCCGCCCAACCCACCGACACGGCGGAGGGCCAATGGGAAACGTGCAGCCCGGCGACAGTCGGAAGCTTTTCCGCGGTCGGTTTCTTTTTTGCCCGCGACTTGCAGCCCCGGCTCGACGTCCCGATCGGACTCATCAACAGCACGTGGGGCGGGACGATGATCGAAGCGTGGTTAAGCCCAGCCGCAGTGGTCAAAGAACCTGCCTTGGCGGAGATTCCGACGCGCTGGGAAAAGACAATCGCGGGCTACCCCGAAAAAACCCTCATTCACCAAACCGCCGTGGAAGCCTGGAAATTGGACGAGGCCACCGCGAAGGCGAAAGGCGAAAAATTCACGAAGCCTCGACCGCGCGCTCCGAAAGGTCCGGGGCATCAGGACACACCCACGTTCCTTTACAATGGCATGATCCATCCTTTGGCGCCCTACGCGTTGCGCGGTGTACTGTGGTATCAAGGGGAGTCCAACGGCTATAGCCCGGCGGGCTACGACAGCCTTTTCTCCGCGCTGATTCGCACGTGGCGCGAACACTTCCAACAACCGGATCTGCCCTTTCTGTGGGTGCAATTGGCCAACTATCGGGCGCCCTTATCCGATTGGGCGTTGCTGCGGGAGGCGCAGGCCCGCGCCCTCGCGCTGCCAAACACAGGACAAGCCGTGGCTATCGACTTGGGGGACCCCGACGACATCCATCCCAAGAACAAACAGGAAGTCGCCCGGCGGCTGGCGCTCGTGGCACGCGCCAAGATTTTCGGCGCGTCGCTGGACTACTCCGGTCCGGAATATGCCGAAGCCCATGCCAAGGGGGCAAAAATGGTGGTTAAATTCAACCACGCAGGCACGGGCCTTTTCGCGCGCGACCGGCCCCTTCACTCCTTCGAAATCGCCGGTGCCGATCGCAAATTCCACCCCGCCACGGCGACGATCGAGGGCGACACGGTGATCGTCGTCTGCCCAGAGGTCAAAGAGCCTGTCGCGGTACGCTATGCTTGGTCCAATAGCCCCGCAGCCAATCTGTACAACGGCGCCGGCCTTCCCGCCGCTCCGTTCCGGAGCGACGATTGGTAGCTTGTCCAAAAAAATGGGACTGTGCGTACCAAGTTCGGTCTCCTCGTGAGGACGAGGGCCGAGAAATTGATCAGCCGGAAACCTGTGGGCTCCCGGCTGAGTTATGCACCAACACTCATTCTATTGCCCCCGGCAACGTGCCGCGGGCAATGAGTACTACCCGGTTTTCTCAAAATAGTTACAGCGAACGGTCGAAAATCTGCCTCCGCGCCTTGCACCCGCGCGGGCTTCGAGCTATCCGTCGGTTCATGTCTCCACGCCTACCCTTATTGGCCATGCTCTTCTTCAGCTTTCTTACATCGTTCCTGCGCGGCGATCCCTTGCCAATTGGCGCCGATGCTCCGGTCGTGTCCGCCACGACCGACAGCGGGGAGACGCTGAATCTCGGCGATGTGTACAAGAAAAATAAGTACACGCTGGTCTATTTCTATCCCCGCGCGATGACCGCCGGCTGCCGCAAGCAAGGATGCTCCCTGCGCGACAGTTTCAGCGAACTCACGAAAAAAGGCGTTGCCGTAATCGGAGTGAGCACGGACTCAGTCGAGAAACAAAAGCAATTTCGGGAAGAAGAGAAATTCCCCTTCCCCTTGATCGCCGATACGGACTCGAAGGTGGTCAAAGCCTTCGGCCAATCCGGACTCAAATTCGCGTCGCGCGAAGCCTACCTCATCAAAGACGGCAAAGTCGTGTACCACGACAAAGGCGTCACCGAAAAGCAGGCCGAAAACGTATTGGCCTTCCTGGCAAAAGCCGGGGAGTGATCCCGCTGATCCCGCCAACCGGGATCAGAAAGGTGGAAAATAGAGGATGGAGAATGGATGCTGGCCGGCGCCACCTGGTGCCCCAGGTTGGTCGCTCTGCTGCAACCCGGTTCGATGTGCAACTGCAGTGCTTCGCTAGCCGCGTGCGTCCACCTTCTAGCCTCCGCTCTCCACCCTCAATCTGCGCGGGCGGTCACCCGCACGCCTACAGCCTGCCCGCTTCCAGTCCGAAATAATTGAGGGCGTTTTTGTAACAGATATTCTCGATCATCTCTCCCACGAGAGCTCGGTCGGCGGGAATCAGGCCGGCCTCGATATCGGCCCCAATCATGGAGCAGAGCAGGCGGCGGAAATATTCATGGCGCGTGTAGCTGAGAAAGCTCCGCGAGTCGGTCAGCATGCCCACAAAACGAGAGAGCAGGCCGAGCTGCGACAACGCGTTGATCTGCCATTCCATGCCCTCTTTCTGGTCGAGAAACCACCATCCCGAACCAAATTGCAGCTTACCCGCCGTAGGGCCGTCTTCATAATTTCCCACCATCGTCGCGAAGACGTAGTTGTCGGCGGGATTGAGATTATAAAGAACCATCCGCGGCAGCTTCTCCTCGGACTCCAGGCGGTCGAGGTACCTCGACAATCCGCGCGCCTGGGGAAAGTCGCCGATCGAATCGACCCCTGCATCGGCGCCTAATTTCTTTAAGAGCCGGCTGTTGTTGTTACGTATCGCACCGAGGTGCAGCTGCTTGGTCCACCCCTTCTCGGCGTCCAGACGCCCGAATACGAGCATCATAAACACCGTGAACTTAGCCTGTTGGTCCGGGGTGGCCGCCGTGCCGGCCCGCGCCTGATTGAAGATCGCCTTCGCCTCGGCCTCCGTACACTCCGCGTCGGGAATGTTTTCCATCCCGTGATCGGAGAGGCGGCCGCCCAGCGAGTGGAAAAAGTCGTGCCGGTTCTTGATCGCGTCGAGGAACGAGCTGAGGTCCTTCACTTCTTTTCCCGATCGCGCCGCCAGCTGGTCGCACCACGCATTGAAGACGCCCGGCGCATTCACGACCATTGCCTTGTCGGGACGGAAGGTCGGATAGACTTTCGTGGCCAGCCCGCTTTTTTTGATGGCGATGTGATGAGCGAGGTCGTCGACCGGATCGTCCGTCGTGCAAACCACGTTCACGCGGTTGCTGGTGAGAATGCCCTGGGTGGAAAGCGCCGGTGTCTTGAGCTTGGCATTCGCCAGTTCCCAGATCTTTGGCGCGTTCGCTTCGTTGATGAGGAGATCGATCCCGAGAAAGCGGCGCAATTCGAGATGCGACCAGTGGTGCAGCGGATTCCGGAGCGTGTAGGGGACCGTTTTGGCGTAGGCTAGAAATTTATCGTAGTCGGATGTGTCCGTTCCGGTGATCAGCCGCTCCGGCACTCCGTTGAAACGCATCGCCCGCCACTTGTAGTGGTCCCCTGCCAGCCAGACTTGGTATAAGTTTTCAAACTGCCGGTTCGACGCGATCTGGTCGGGGGGAAGATGGCAGTGATAGTCGAAAATCGGCTGCTTGACCGCATGCTCGAAATAAAGGGTGCGCGACCACTCGGTATTCAGGAGGAAGTCGTCCGGGAGAAACGGTTTGGCAGGCATTATGGGACAGCCTAGCGGCTATTCTTGCAGGGTGGAAAGCGAAGAAATAGGCGCGCCGTGTGAAAAAAAGAGGAGCTGGGCTGTCCCCCCGCCCTCACCTCTCCACAAGGTGATCTTTTAGGTAGTCGAAACTGGTCCTCAACGACTCGAACGGGCTTCCGGCACAACGGTCCTGTTCGACGATAAACCACTGACATCCCGAGGCTTCCGCCGCATCGATAATGCGCTTGAAAGGCAGAGTCCCTTGACCGATCTCCGCGAAGGTGGGCTTATTCTCCAATGTAAAAACGTAATCCTTAATATGGATACAAGGTAGACGTCCCCGCAGACGTTCACACCATTGAACCACATCGCCACCGCCGAAATGAACCCAATAGGTGTCCAGCTCGGCTTTCAAATTCTCCGGACGGGTGTTGCCGTAGATGAAATCCAAAACCGGTCGTCCCTCGAACCTCACGAATTCCAAGCCGTGATTATGGTAAGCCAGCGTGATTCCCGCTTCGCGGAGTTTGGCGCCGCTCGCGTCCAGCCGACGGGCCAACGAACGAACGTGTTCGGCGTTGGACAGGTCGACGTCCCGGGGAGATGGGTAAGCCGTGAGTCGGCAGCCCAATCGCTGCAAGCGGTCGATTACTTTTTGCGGCTCGTCGAGCAGGGTATGGGAAGGTTCGTGAGTCGCGCATATCGTGAGGCCCTCGCCCTCCATGATCGCGACGACCTCTGCTTCGGAAATGGGCCCGATTCCGGACACTTGAACGGCAGTGTAACCAATTTCCCGCACTTTCTTCGCCGTCGAGGCCAGATCGGCTGTGGTTTTGCAGAAATCCCGGACGGTGTAGAGCTGGGCGGCGACCTGCGAGAGTTTCATGCCGGCGACCGCTAACGGTTGAACGATTTAGCCAGATCGTCATCGCTGAACTGGCTGGTTTTCTTCTTGCGGACTTTCACCTTGGACTCCGCGATGCATTGCCGCAGCTTCCGTTCGTAATAGGCCGCATTGATGGGGAGCTCCACGGTGGTTCCCTTCCAGGATGAAAGCAGCATCGCGTTGGCCAGCTCCACCGCGGGCAACCCTTCGACAGCAGGCGCGATGAGCGGTGTGCGATGCAAGATCGCGTCGGCAAAATTCTGCAAAACCTCGACGTGCTGTCCGCCATGCCCCTCGGCGGGCAGATCGATGTGTTCCGCCTCCGGACGGGCGAATGGCTTCGGGCTTATTTTCGCGAACCGTGACATCTCCATTTCGTTTCGCGTGAAAACAAGTCGATCGTTCTCGTAGACTACTTTTCCCCGCTCTCCCACGACCTCGAGCCGGTTGGTTCCCGGCGCCTCGCCCGTAGATGTGATAAACACGGCCGAGGTGCCGGGGGCATACTCGAAATAAGCGGTAACATCGTCCTCGACTTCCACGTTTCGGTATCGGCCAAAGCCGCAGAAAGCGCGCACCTGCTTCGGCATGCCGAAGATCCACTGAAACAGGTCCAGGTTATGCACGCATTGGTTGAGCAGGACTCCGCCACCCTCGCCCGCCCAAGTCGCGCGCCAGCTGCTCGACTTGTAATAAGCTTCAGTCCGAAACCACGTGGTGATGATCCAATTGATCCGGCGGAGCCGGCCCAGTTCTCCGCCCCGAACCAATTCCCTGATCTTGCGGTAAAAGCCATCGGTTCGCTGATTGAGCATCGTGGCGAAAACCAGCCGCTTGTTCTTGTGCGCGGCAATCAGCCGCTGGCCGTCGGCCTTGTGCACCGCCAGGGGCTTTTCGACCAGCACATGCAAGCCGGCTTTGAGCGCCTTTACCCCGGTGATCGGATGATCGTAATGCGGTGTCGCGATCAAGACCGCATCGACCAGGCGCGAGGCGATCAACTCGTCCGCCGTAACGAACCCCTTGATACCGGGAAATCGTGCGCGCTTGGGTTCGTTGAAATCCGCCACCGCGGTCAGCTCCATCCCTTTTACTTTTCCCGCCAGGATGTTGGCCGCATGATTCGCCCCCATGCCAAGCCCTACAATTCCGATGCGGACGGTGGTCATGATTGAAGGAACCGGCGCTGCAGGGTCATGGGAAGGGCAGGCACGCGCCTTTGAGGAAGCCACCTTGGTGGGTAGTGGCAAGCGCAAGCGTCCAGCCAACGGGTCCGGCAGTCTCCTCATTTTGGATGAGGAAGGTATTTACCCTCAAAGGCGCATACCCGGCCGGCGCCTTGCTGGTTTTCTCAAACCCCCGAAAACTCGGGCGCCATGGGATCGAACGGTAGGCGAGGCCTCTGGCCTCGCCCTACCGTTCGATCCGATGAGTGCTTAAAACCTCAGCCCCCCACTCTCGGACCGCCTTGCGCGGCGTACCGCGCGCGCAGGCGCAGGCCGTTCAGACGGATAAAGCCGGTGGCGTCGTTCTGATTGTAACTGCTCTTGACGCCCTCCATCGAGGCGATGTGCGGATCGTACAACGAGTACTTCGACTTCCGACCGCAGGTGATGATATTTCCCTTGTACAGTTTGAGACGCACCGTGCCGGTGACGTACTTCTGGCTTTCGTCGACCAACGCCTGCAGGGCTTCGCGCTCCGGAGCGAACCAGAAGCCGTAATACACCAACTCCGCGTACTTCGGAACCAGCGAGTCGCGCAAGTGCATGACCTCCCGGTCCATGGTCAAAGTCTCCACCTGCCGGTGGCCCTGCATGAGGATCGTCCCGCCTGGAGTTTCGTACACACCGCGGCTCTTCATGCCGACGAAGCGGTTTTCCACCAAATCGACCCGGCCGATGCCGTGCTTGCCGCCCAGTTTATTCAACGTCTTGAGCACACCCGCCGGCGTCAGCTTTTTGCCGTTCACCGCGACGCAATTGCCCTTCACGAAATCGAGTTCGACATACTCCGGCTTGTCCGGCGCGTCTTCCGGAGAGACCGACAACTTGAACATGTCCTTGTTTTCCTTGGTCGTCGGATCGAACCAGGGATCTTCAAGAATCCCCGCCTCATAGGAGATGTGAAGCAGATTCCGGTCCATCGAATAGGGCTTCTTCAGGGACGCCTCGACCGGAATGGCGTGCTTTTGGCAATACGCGATCATCTCCGCGCGGCCGGGAAAGAGCTCGCGGAAAGCGTCGATCTTCCAAGGAGCGAGAACCCCGAGCTGGGGGGCCAACGCCGCGTAGGTGAGCTCAAACCGGCATTGATCGTTGCCTTTGCCTGTCGCGCCGTGGGCGACGGTGTCCGCCTTTTCCTTCTTCGCGATGTCGAGCTGTGCTTTCGCGATCAGCGGCCGCGCAATCGACGTGCCGAGATAATACTGGCTCTCGTATACGGCGTTCGCTCGGATCATCGGGTAGATGAAGTCGCTCGCGAATTCTTCGACGAGATCGAGTGTGTAATGCTTGGAAGCGCCCGTTTTCCTCGCCTTTTGCGGCAAGCCCTTGAGCTCCTCCTCCTGGCCGATGTCAGCCGCGAACGTGACGATCTCCGCGTCGTAAGTTTCTTCGAGCCATTTGACGATCACCGACGTGTCGAGACCGCCGGAGTATGCGAGAACGATTTTCATAGAAAGAGAAAAGGAATTCTTAACCGCGAATAGACGCGAATGGACGCGAATGCTGAGAGAGGATGATTCGCTCCCACTCAAGTTTCGGATGCTTAAAATTGAGAATTACTCCGACTTCGCAGCCGATAATTCGCAAGTAGTTTAGCATCTGGCCCCGCTCGTGGTCGGTGATCCGTTCGATCACTTTAGCATCCACCACCAGCGCGCCGAAAGCGATCAAGTCTGGGATGAACTCCGCCACTCGTACGGTCTTATACAGAACAGGGAAGCTCGGTTGCTGTTGGAACGGGATTCCAGTCAGACCAAATTCCACCACGAGGGCATTTTCGTACGACTTTTCGTGCAGGCCATGACCCAACTCTTTGATGACCGCCAATGCAGCGCCAACGACCCGGAATACTTCATCCTTCAGCGGTAGTTGATTCGCGTCCATTCGCGGTTAAATCCGCTCTTCAGCTCTTTGGCTTTTGCGCCAGGGTGGCCATGATGGCCTTTTGGACGTGCAGGCGATTTTCGGCTTGGTCGAAGATGATCGAGCGCTTGTTGTCGAGAACCTCCTGGGTCACTTCCTTGCCCGGGTACGCCGGCAGGCAATGCATGAAATACGCATCCTTCTTAGCCGCTTTGAACAGTTTTCCCGTCACCGCATACGGCGTCATGGTCTTGATGCGATCCGCCGCTTCCTCCTCCTTGCCCATGCTCACCCAGACGTCCGTATAAACGACGTCCGCCTCGCGCACGGCCTCGTAAGGATCGTCGGTAAACTGGTATCCCCCGGAAAAACCTTCCTTGGCCAGCAGCTGGTTGAGCTCTTGCGGGGGCTCAAAGCCGGGAGGACCAGAAAGCGCGATCTTCATGCCGAAGAGGTTTGCGCCCAGGATCCAGGAGTTCGCCATGTTGCACGCCGTATCGCCGAGAAACGCGATCTTCTTCCCCTTCAAGGAACCGAGCAGATCGGCGCCGGAGGGACTTTTGCTCCAGCGCTCCGCCAGCGTGAAAGCGTCGGCATAGATCTGGCAGGGGTGCAGAAAATCTGTCAGCGCGTTGATCACCGGAACCGTGCCGGCCCGGGCCAGCCGCTCCACTTCGCTATGATCGTAGGTGCGGACGATCAATCCGTGAACGAACCGCGACAATACCTTGGCCGTGTCTTCGATCGATTCACCGCGGCCCAACTGAATATCGTTCTTGTTGAGGAAAAGCGGATTCCCGCCGAGCTCGTGCACGCCCACTTCGAACGATACGCGAGTGCGGGTGCTCGACTTCGAGAAAATCAGGGCCCACGTCTGGTGCTGGAGCACTTGAGACGCCTGGTTGCCGCGCTGCTTCTTCAAACTATCGGCCAGCGCGAAGACCTCCGCCACTTCAGAGGGCTTGAAGTCTGTTTCTTTCAAGAAGTGCTTCATGGGAAGAAGCGGAAATCTCTATGAGACCCGACGGCGGGAAACGAGAGAAAAATAGGGGAAGGGGCCCTTGATCTCGGCGCGTTCGGCAAGCCTTCCGCTTCGTTGTCCTTCCTCTTTCCTGCGGACGGCTCACCCTTTCGACGCAAAGACCCCCCTCAGGATTTCCACGGACTTCGCCAGTTCGTCCGGCGCGGCGGTGAGCGGCGGGAGCAGACGGATGACGTTTCCGCCGGCGACGGGCGCCAGCAACCCCGCCTCGCGCGCGCCGGCGACAAACGGACCGGGATCGCACGTGAGTTGGAGGCCCACCAGGTATCCCCGCCCGCGCATTCCGGAGAGAAGAGCGGGAAATTCCTTTACCAAACCGTCGAGAGCCGCGTGCCAGGAGACGCTTTGGGCGGTGACCTTTTCCAGCAGCCTCTCGCGCTCGATCACATCGAGCACGGCTAGCGAGGCGGCACAGGCCAGGGCGGTGCCGCCAAAGGTCGTGCCATGCGACCCCGGGTGAAAGTACTCCGCGGCGTTCTCCCGCACCCACATGGCGCCGATCGGGAAGCCTCCGCCCAGCCCTTTGGCCATGCCGATGGCGTCGGGCTGCACGCCGGCGGTTTCGAACGCGAAAAACTTACCGGTGCGGCCAATGCCGCACTGCACTTCGTCGAGCATCAGCAGCAGATTGTGACGGGTGCAAAGCTCGCGCAGGCCCCGCAGAAATTCTGTCGTGCAGGGATGAATACCTCCTTCGCCCTGAATCGTCTCGACGAAAATGGCCGCGGTCTGGTCGTCGATCAGCTCGGCAAAGCTCTTCAGGTTGTTCAACTCCCCGAAAACAAAACCCGGCGTGAGCGGACGAAATCCTTTCTGGATCTTTTCCTGCGGGGTCGCGCTCATGCCGCCAAAAGTGCGGCCGTGAAAAGCGCTTTTCGCACAGATGACTTTGAAACACTTCCCCTCCTCTCCCCCCGCTTTCTGCATGCCGTGCAAACGGGACAGCTTGATCAAGCCTTCGTTGGCCTCGGCGCCGCTGTTGCAAAAGAAGACTCGGCCCGGCCCGGTATAACCGATCATCCGCCGCGCGAGTTCGCCCTGGTTGGGATTCCGGAAGAGGTTGCTCGCGTGAATTAGCTCCCCGGCCTGTCGCTGAACCGCGGCCACCCAATGCGGGTGACAATGGCCCAGGGCGTTCACGGCGACGCCCGACGTAAAATCCAGATAGTGTTTCCCCTGGTCATCCCAAACAACGGTCCCGCGGCCTCGGACAATCGTCAGCGGAGCGCGCGCATAATTCTTGAGGATATGCGCATCGTACAAATCGGCCGTGCTCGTGCGGAGAACCGTGGGCGAATTCATGAGGCAGCCACTCAGTCACACTAATCGGCGCGAATCAATGCGGCTTCGGAGTTAGGCCCGTTCACCCCGGCACACCGGGGGCCTTTCTACTCCTGAACAATTTCGGTGCCGATCCCCTTGTCGGTGAAGATTTCGAGGAGCAGGCTATGCGCTAGGCGGCCGTCGATGAAGTGGACGCGCTGAACCCCTTCCTGCAAAGCACGAATGGCGCTGGCCACCTTCGGGCGCATGCCTTTGTCGATCACGCCTTTCTTTTTAAGGTCGTCGACCTGGCCGATCTTCAAGGTGGAGATCAGCGACTCGGGATCGGGCGGGGCGGAGAGCAAGCCGGGCACATCGCTCATGTACACGAGACGGCGGGCGCGGAGCGCGCTGGCGACACGTCCGGCCACAAGGTCCGCATTCACATTGTAAGGCTTGGAATCGTAACCTTCCGCGACGGGTGAAATGACCGGGATGAACCCTTCGCCGATCTCTTTTTTGATCAATTTCACCTTCACCTCCGTCACTTCGCCGACGAAACCGAGGTCGACCGTGTTGCCGTTGTCGTCCGTCGTGAGCTTTTGGCAGACCAGCACGCTGTCGCCGGGCAATCCCTTGGGTTTGCCTTTCGCGATGCTGATGGCTTCGCACACATCCTTATTGACGATTTCGTCGAGCGTCTTCTTGACCAAACCGATGGTCGCCTCGTCCGTCACGCGGAGACCGTTCACAAAGTTCGCTTTCAACCCCGAGTCCTCCATCGCCTTGGTGATTGCCTTCCCGCCCCCGTGGACGACCACGACGTTGATTCCGACCGCAGCGAGGAAAGCGATGTCGTAGGCCACGCGCGTGCGCGTGACCGGGTCAGGGTCGTCCATGAAACTGCCGCCGTATTTTACGACGAAAGTGGAGCCGCGGAAATCTTGGATGTACGGCAAGGCCTCGAGGAGCACCTTGGCTTTCGCAGTAACTTCAGCGACGTTCATCAGCGTTAGAGCGCGCAGCGATCCGCTGCGTGGGAGAGGGAGGAAAGATAAAAGACGCTCACAAGGAAATGAAGCGCGCAATGCTTAACCGACTCCCGCCCGGCATTTCCATAAAAATTTCGTCCCCATGAGAAGAATTCACACACCGCACGAGCGTATCGAGCCTCCACGAGTCAAATTATCCGCCTGAAACCAGCAATGGATTTCCCTCCTGAGGCAAAACCGAGGACCGTGGCTTCCACTTATCGTCCTCGCATGCGGCTTGGGCAACGCTGGTCGCGGGTGCCCAGCCAACCCCGACTGTTGGAGCGAAGGCGCATCCTCTCCGAGATTTCGCCTCAGTGGAGGAATCCATTCGGGCGCAGCCTAACATTTCAGCTTCACTCCGCGCCTCTCCGCGCCCACTTCTGACTGCGTGCCGAGCACGAATCTCACCTTTTCCTCTCGCGACGCCCACCGCGCCTGGCTGTCCCAGCAGGCGGCATTGCCCGCGGGCTTTCGCGTCGGCCGCACGCGCTTCGAATTCGTACCGCGCGAGGCGCCCAAACCGTCCAGGATGACGCTCACGTTGATCGCTTTGGATGCGCCAACGCCCGACTTCGCGGCGGTGTTCACGCGCAACGCTTTCCCCGGAGCGCCGGTTGTCGTTGGCCGGCAACGCCTCAATGAACCGAAATTGGGCGCGGTAATCGTGAACAACAAGATTTCCAACGTATGCGCGCCCGGAGGAGTCGAGGCGTCCGAGCGTATCTGCTCCGCCGTGGCGCAATTGTTACATTTCTCCCCCCAGGAGATCCTCCCCTCTTCCACCGGCGTGATCGGCTGGAGCCTGCCGGTCGATACGATGGTCGCCGCGCTTCCCCAGGCCGTGGCCGACCTCAGCGCCGCCTCGATTCTGCCCGCGGCCGAGGGGATCGTGACCACTGACCTTTACCCGAAAATTCGCCGGGCGCAGTTAGATGGGGGCAGCATTGTCGGCATTGCCAAGGGCGCGGGCATGATCGAGCCGAACTTGGCGACGATGTTGGTCTATCTTTTTACCGACGTGGCGGTGCCGAGAGAAACGCTGCGGGCCGCGCTGCAACGCGCGGTAGACGTCAGTTTCAACACGATCAGTATCGACAGTGACACCAGCACGTCGGACACGGTGGCATTGTTCTCTTCCGCCAAGGTGCCATGCGCCGATATTTCCGCCTTTGAAAAGGCGCTGGCGACCGTCTGCCGCGACCTGGCCGAAGATGTGGTCCGCAACGGTGAGGGCGTGCGCCACGTGATCCGCGTGCGCGTAGCGAACGCCCCCTCCGGCGCGGTCGCCAGGGGGCTGGGCAAAGCCATCGTTAACGCGCCTCTCTTCAAGTGTGCGGTCGCGGGCAACGATCCCAACGTCGGGCGCCTCGTCCAGGCGATCGGCAAGTTCGCCGGGGCCGGCACTTTCCCGATCGATCTCTCCAGCGCGCGGATCGCGATGGGGGGCCACGAGATTTTCAGCCACGGCGTGTTCCGGTTGGATCCGGAAAAAGAGAAGGCGCTCACCGCGCACCTGCGCGGCGCTGAACTTTACGCGAGCGCCCCGCCCAAAGACGGCGTTTTTGCTCCACCGATCGACTATCCTCCCCACGAAAAGTGCGTGGAAATCGAACTCGATCTAGGGACGGGCAAGGCGGAAGCCATCGTCTTCGGTGGGGATCTCACGCACGAATACGTGAGCGAGAATGCGGATTACCGCAGCTGATGCTGCGGTAATGCTCATTGCTCGTCTCTGTTCAATTGCGCACGCGAAGGAACCGCGCTGGCAAGCCTGCGTGCGTTGGCCGCATGACATACGTCCGGGTTAAGCGGAATTCCGCCATACGCACGATGTCCAGTCGCGCGTGCGAGCGGCCAGTCGCTTTCGAATGACCAATGCCGGCTCTCCCAAGCCGACCGGGTCAGAGCAGTCCGGCCGTCTCCGGAAAGCCGCACCACAAATTCATGATTTGCACGGCTTGGCCGCTGGCGCCCTTGAAGAGATTGTCCTCCGCCGCCGTGATGATGAAGTTCTTCGTGCGCGGGTCGTAGACAGCGGACATATCTACGCGGTTGGTGCCGACCACGTGGGCGGTGTCGGGCGTCTCGCCGGAAGGCACAAACTGCACGAAGGGCGCTTCGTCATAAGCGACGGCCCAGGCTCCATAGAGGGCTTCGATCGAGGAATTGACAGCCGGAACGGTAATCGTGGTCGCGATGCCCCGCCGCATCGGCGCCAGGTGTGGATTGAATTGAATGACGGTGGGGGTCCCCGTACGAAGCGCGAGTTGCTCCTCCACTTCGGCCAGATGCCGGTGCTTGACGAGGCCGTAGGCTTTGACGCTCTCAGCCCGTTCCACAAAAAGGTACATCTCCTCGGCCTTGCGGCCCGCGCCGCTTACGCCGCTATAGGAGTTCACGACAATGTGGTCGCGCGAGACGATTCCCTCTCTCAACAGCGGCACGAGCGGCACGAGGATACTGGTCGGGTAACAACCGGGCGCGGCAACGAGCTTGGCCTCTTTTTTCCACGAAGGGGGAGTGATCTCCGGCAGCACGAAACGCGCGTGGGAAAGAAGCTCCGGCGCGTGGTGCTTGCCATAGTATTTTTCGTACACCGCCAGATCCGCTATCCGGAAGTCCGCGCTGAGGTCGATCACCCGCTTGCCGGCCGGCACCAGGACCTTCGCGAAATCGGCCGCCGCGCCGTGCGGGAGCGCCAGGAAAAACAGATCGATGTCGCTCTTCGCCAGCGCGCTCGCGTCAGAGTCCGTGAACTTCAAACCCCGGTCGGCGCCGCGAAGCGCAGGGATGACCTGCGCGAGCGGTTTTCCGGCGTGCGTGCGGGAGGTCACGGCCGCGAGCGACACGTGCGGATGAGCCAGCAGCAATTTGACGAGCAGTTCTCCGGAATATCCGGATGCACCAACGACACCGACTTTCATAGAGGGTGTACCATCGCGCAGAGGCGGTCAGGAATCCAGCTGGTTTTGCGGTCGAGCAGCACAGTTGGCCGGGAAATGCCTCGGTCTACAATCATCGGTCCCGTTTCACAGAGAGCACGGAGCTCCGACACAGAGGACACAGAGAGTCTGTCCCAAGAGACGCTCGCAGCCTCAGACGGGTTGAGACGAATGTAAGCGACAGAGCCTCGGTGCCCTCCCCGCCGTCCTCTATGTTCTCCCTGTCATCTTCCGAATAACCAACCAATAAAAAAGCCGCCCAATTTGGGCGGCTTTGGTAAAGGATCGGAGCGGCTCAGCGCTTCGAGAACTGGAAGCGCTTGCGGGCCCCGGGTTGGCCGGGCTTTTTGCGTTCCTTCGCGCGAGGGTCGCGCTTGAGGTGGCCGGCTTTCTTGAGGGCCGCCCGAAGCTCGGGATTAAGCTTCTGAAGCGCGCGGGCGATGCCGTGCGCGACTGCTCCAGCCTGCCCGGCGACGCCGCCACCCTGCACGTTGGCCACGACATCGATCTTGTCGCGGAGCTCGACCGTCAGCAACGGAGCGTAGGCCTGCTTCGCGAAATTCTCGTGGGAGAAATAGCGATCGAACTCGCGGTCGTTGCAGGTCAGCTTGCCCGAGCCTTCGACGATGCGAACGCGGGCGGTGGAGGTTTTGCGGCGGCCGGTGCCAAGGAAAGTAGCTTTATCAGCGCTCATGTTGCTCGTTAGAATCAAACGGAAATCTTTTCGGGATTCTGCGCTTCGTGCGTGTGGGCGGAACCCTTGAAAACGCGGAGCTTGGTCAGCATTTTGCGGGCGATGCGGTTCTTCGGGAGCATGCCTTTGACCGCGTGCTCGATGATGAATTCGGGGTGGCGCTCGCGCATGAGCTTCAGGGAACGGTAGCTTTCGCCGCCGACATAACCCGAGAAGAACATGTACTCGTTCTTTTCTTCCTTCTTGCCGGTGAGCACGACCTTATCGGCATTGATCACGACTACGAAATCGCCGGTATCGACGGAGGGGGTGTAAGACGCTTTGTTGCGGCCGCGGACGATGTTAGCGGCTTTCACCGCGAGACGGCCAAGCACGACGCCCTCGGCATCAATCAGATACCATTTGGGTTGTACCGTCTCTTTTTTGGCGAGGAACGTTTTCATGAAAGGAAAAGAGGCAAGAGCTAGGGTTTCGCGAACTTCTGTCAACCCTCATTTGGCTCTCGGAACAGAAGAAAATGCCCGCCGCTCGCGAGCGAGCGGCGGGCAAAGCAAAAACCTCAGTTGTTCCGTGGCTTAGAAGCCCACGGAGATGCTAGCGGTCCAATACAGGTTGTTGCCTGCGCTGACGGCGCGATTCAGGTTCCAAGTATCGGTGTAGTGAACACCGAACGTCGCGCGGGCGTTTTCGGCCAGGTTAT
>CAZJLP010000029.1:27710-62410 GCA_964546955.1 uncultured Opitutaceae bacterium
ACCGAAACGTCAGCCCCGTAGAAGTTGTAATTCTGGGCGGGTTCGCCCGAGTGGCTGCCGTTGCCGTCGTTGGTATCGACCGAGCCGACAAACGCATTGAGGTCGAGCGAGGCACCCAGCTCCTTCAAAGGATAGCTGTAGCCGATCGAGCCCTGGACCGTGGTCGACTCGAGAACGAGATCGTAGTAATAATAGATGCTCGGGGAGAAACCGCGGAAGTTGTAGGTCGCACCGGCGCCCAATTCATAGGACTGGCGGGCTTCGTCACGAGCCGTGCGGGCCGACGGATACAGGTAGTAAGTGCCAACGGCTTCCACTGTCAGCGCGTCCGAGACCTTGTACTTGTAACCACCGTAGATATCGACTTCCGAGCCCTTCGCGAAGGCGGAGTCTTTGTTATTGAGGGCTTGGCTCGTCCAGAGGCCGACATACACGTCGCCCGCGGTGATCTCCACCGAGGACTGGAATGCGTTGTCCTGATTTTCGACGCCACGGAATACGTATTCCGAGCTGTAGGTGAAGTCCGTCGTGACCGAGTAGGACTTCTTCTCCTGCGCTTGTACACCAACAACCGTCGCAAGAGCGACGGCGAGAATGGCGATCTTTTTCATAGTGTTCTTAGGCTGTAGTTTGTTTGGTTCACCGTACTATTACGGCAGGTTCGACGTAAAAAGATAGGTTTGTAAAATACAAGAGTTTTACTTTGTCTACTTTGTGCGTCGGGTGACGAAGACCGTGACGGCCGCCGCGCGTTCCCGATAAGAATTTCAGCAATTTCACCATGCTTTCGGGCAAAATCACCGCTATTTCGGCCATTTTGGGGGGATTTGCGGTCATTTTGGGTGCTTTCGGGGCTCACGCATTAAAAGAGACCCTAACGGTAAATCATAGTACGAATTATTGGGATAAAGCCGTGCTCTACCAGCTAAGCCATGCTATTGCATTACTGGTTGTCTCCCAGAATGTTAAGCACTATGGAGAGCGTTGGCTCAGGTGTATTGCCAGCGTTTGGCTATTTGGCATCTTGTTGTTTTCGGGATCCTTATACATCCTCGCGGTCAGCGGTCCCCGCTGGCTGGGACCGGTGACGCCGGTCGGAGGGCTGTTGCTCATCGCCGGCTGGGTCTTCTTGGCCGTCGCGTCGCTGCGGTCACCCCCGGAGCGCTAACCATGCGCTTGCCCGACGACCTCCGCAGTGTCCTGGAGGCCCTGCGTTCCGTTGGCCGGCCTCGGATCGTAGGCGGATCCGTTCGCGATTGGTTGCTCGGGATCGAACCCAAGGACTTTGACGTGGAGGTCGCCGGTGTGGACTTTGAGACCCTGCACCGGGTTTTGGCCCCGTTTGGGAACACCGACATTGTGGGCCGAAGTTTCGGAGTGCTCAAACTGCGTTTAGGGGGAGCAGAATATGATTTTAGTCTGCCTCGCCGGGAGTCGAAGGTCGGCTCAGGCCACCGCGGTTTCACGGTGCTGCCCGAGCCCGATCTGACGGACGCTGAAGCGGCGGCACGGCGCGACTTCACCGTCAATTCGATCGCCTACGATCCTATCGCCGGCACCGTGATCGACCCGCATGGCGGAGAACGCGACCTGCGCGCGCGAATCCTGCGCCACACGAGCGCAGCGTTCTCCGAGGATCCCCTGCGGGTGTTGCGGGGGTTTCAGCTCGCGAGCCGCTTTGACTTTTCCCTCGCACCCGAGACGGCCGCGCTTTGCCGCCGCATCAAGGGCGCGTACCAGGAACTGCCAGTCGAACGGGTTTGGACGGAGTGGCTCAAATGGTCGGAAAAAGCCGAAAAACCCTCTCGCGGGCTAAAGGTCCTGGAGGAAACGGAATGGCTGGAGCACTTTCCTGAGATTGCTGCCCTTCGGGGAACTCAGCAGGACCCCTCGTGGCATCCGGAGGGCGACGTTTTCACGCACACCGCCCATTGCTGCGACGCCCTCTCGGCAGCGAAGCGGTGGCGGGAGGCGCCGGCGGAGCGACGACGCGTCCTCATGTTTGCCATCCTCGCGCACGATTTCGGCAAACCCTCCACGACCCAATGGGCGGACCGGCGGGGAGAGATGCGCTGGGTAAGCCCTGGCCACGAGGGGGCAGGAGTTCCCCTGGCCGAGAATTTCCTCGTTCGAATTGGCGCGTTGCGAGACGTCATCGAGCGGGTCAAGCCGCTCGTGGCGCATCACCTGATCCATCATCACAATCAGGGGGAGATCACGCCCAATAACGTGCGCCGCCTAGCACGGAAACTCGCTCCTTCGAACATCGACGATCTTTGCATCGTCATGCGAGCCGACCACGATGGCAGGCCGCCACTGCACTCGGCCGCTACGATCGAACGGATTGAGGCGCTGCGGAGGCAGGCGGAAACGCTGGAATTGCAGAATCAGGCGCCCCGGCCGCTGCTGCTCGGCCGGCATTTGCTCGAGGCGGGCTTAGCAGCGGGCCCCCATTTCAAGCCTTTGCTAGACAAAGGCTTCGAGGCGCAGCTAGATGGCGCATTCGCGGACGAGGAAGGCGCGAAGACTTGGTTGAGAAACAGTTTGCGAGACCGCGACCGCAGCCTAGGATTGTAGGGTTCGTCTAATTTTAAACTCAGCACTTTCGCGTCATGCTCGCTACTGAAGTTCAACTCACCCAACTCGACCAACTCAAAAAGTTCACGACGGTCGTCGCCGATACAGGCGACTTCGTGAGCATGAAGGAATACGCGCCGCGGGACGCAACGACCAACCCGAGCCTGATTCTCAAGGCTGCGGGCATGCCGGCTTACAGCCACCTCATCGATCAAGCCGTCAAGGATTCCGGCGCCGCTGCTCCCCTCGGTCACGTCATCGACCGGCTGCTCGTCGCTTTCGGGCTCGAGATTCTGAAGATCGTACCGGGCCGGGTGTCCAGCGAAGTCGACGCGCGTCTTTCGTTCGATCGGGAAAGCACGATCGCGAAAGCAAAGGAAATCATCGGGCTTTACGAGAAAGCGGGAATCGGCCGCGAACGCGTGCTGATCAAGATCGCCTCGACCTGGGAAGGCATCAAAGCGGCGGAACAGCTTCAGAAGGAAGCCATCAACTGCAATCTCACCCTGCTTTTCTCCTTCCCCCAGGCCGTGGCCTGCGCCGAGTCGGGCATCAAATTGATCTCTCCTTTCGTCGGCCGCATCCTCGACTGGTACAAGAAAAACACCGGCAAAGATTACGCCCCGGCCGAAGATCCGGGCGTGGTGTCGGTCTCGAAGATTTACACCTACTACAAGAAGTTCGGATACAAGACCGAGGTCATGGGCGCGAGCTTCCGCAACAAAGGTGAAATCCTGGAACTGGCCGGCTGCGATTTATTGACGATCGCGCCGCCGTTGCTGGCCGAGCTCAAGGCCTCCAGCGAACCCGTGGCGCGCAAGCTGGACCCGGCGGCGGCTACATCCTCCGACCTCAAGAAGGTTTCGTTCGACGAAAAGACGTTCCGTTTCGCCCTGAACGAGGATGGGATGGCCACGGAAAAGACCGCCGAGGGCATTCGCCTCTTTTCGGCGGACATTGTGAAGCTGGAGCAACTCATCCGCCAAAAGCGGGGCTGAGCGGGCTTTCAGTTCACCCGATTATCGAGGCCGGCAGACGCCGGCCTTTTTTGCGTTTTGAGGGTCCCCCGCAGCCAGCGACCGACGACCTAGCGGTTCGCTTTGGGCGGAGTCCTCAACTGAATGAGAACATTCGCCGCCGTGATGAGGCCGCCTCCGAGCAGGAGGTTCGCGGTGGCGCGTTCGTTTGCATAATCAATGGCCGCCCAGACGGAAAAGAGAGCCGGCAAAAACAGCGCCGTAAGGGAGGCAAAGATGGGCTCCACGCAGTAAATGAGGCCCGCTTCGGTGGCCGTGATCTTCGGCTGCCACGTGTTCATCAAAAGAAAGGCGCCCAGCGTGCAGAACAGGGTCAGGGCGAGGGTAAAACCAAGCCAAGCCGGCGACTGCCACGGCACGATCAGCGCCGAGGCCGCCGGAACCGTTGCTCCCACCAGCACGGCAAACGCGAGCCCCTCGACCACAAACATAACCAGCGTGACCCGCGCGACGTTGTTTCCGGCGAACTCGGACCGATCGAGCCAAAGAATCTGGCCCATAAAGAAACACGAACCGATCAAGGTCTCGATTTCGCCGCGACCGAACGCGAGGGTCTGCCAATTGAATTGTCCCAGGATGGCCACACCCCCCAGGACCAAACCCGAACTGATCCAGACCGTCCACGGCGGACTTTTGCGCGTGCGCAAGGCCAGGTAGACGGGGATCATGATCGCATAGAGCTGGGTCAAGAAGGCGGAGGTGGAGGCCGACGTGAACTGCATTCCGTCGATTTGGAAAAGCATGCCCGCAGCGGCAAAGAGCCCAATCGCGACCCCCTGTTTTGTTTCTTTCGCGGTCAATCCCGCGATCGCGCGGCGCTGCCAAAGCACCATCACCACGGTCGCGAGGAAAAAGCGGGGAGCCAGCGTGTAGGCCGTGATAAACCAGGTGCCGCTCCCCGGAAGCACGGCGGCGTGCGTCAGCTGGATCGCTTTGATCAAAGGAAAACTGAGCCCCCAGAACACATTAGCCAAAAGGAGCATCACGAGCGCTTGCGTGCGCTGGCTAATCGGTGCGGTACTCATTGGCGCGCGTAACGTAAGGCGGTCGCTGGCCGGTCCAAGCCGAATCAGAATAATGGATCAATTCCCGCTGCCCGACGTCATATCGCATTCCCCCTCCTTCTATGAAAGCCCTGCTGCTGGTCGTGCTGAGCGTGTCGGTCCTGGCCAATGTCGCTCTTCTCGTCGCGCCTCGCGCCACTGACTCCGCTGCCCCGTCTCCTGCAACTTCCACCGGCAAGGTTGAAGCCGAAGCTGAAAATCGAGCCTCTCGAGCCGCCGTCGCTCCCGACACCTGGGCTCTCATCAAATCGGGCGACGCCTCCGCGGTGGATCGATTGCGGGCCGCGGGCTTCCCGGAAAGCGTCATCAGAGCGGTTATCCTCGCGGAGGTGAACGCCCAATTCCGGCCGCGCGAACGTGCGACTTGGGGAGACGTACCCAAACGGGAATATTGGCAGGGTTACGAGTCCTACCAAGCGTACTACACCCCTGAAAAACGGCTCGCCTCCATCGACCTGCGGCGGGAGAAGGCCGCCCTGCTCAAGAAGCTGCTCGGCGAGGACTACATTCAGCAGGACCGCTTCCTCGCGCGGCGGTATTATCCACTGAACGCCACCAAGGCGGAAGCAGTCCGCGCGATCGATGAAGACTACCAAGCCCTCATGGCTAACGTGCGAGGAGATGGCTCGGCAATCCTGCCGGAAGACCGGGAGAAATTGAGATACCTGGAAAAAGAAAAGCGCGCAGAGCTGGCGCAGATGCTCACCCCCAACGAGCTTTTCGAATACGACCTTCGTCAGTCGCAGACCGCCAACTCGATGCGCTCCCGCTTGGCCGCGTTTGAACCCAGCGAAAACGAGTTCCGCGAGATCTTCAAACTGCAGAAGACCATCGACGATAAACTGGGACCAAACACGTTTGGAATGGACCGCGAGTACTTCGAGAGCCGCCGCCAGCTTCAGAACGACGTGGACAGCCAAATCCAGAAGCTTCTCGGCGAACAGCGTTTCGCCGAGTACAAACGGGCCAACGACGCCGATTACCGACGTCTCTTTGAGATCGGAACACGTTTGAATTTGCGCAAAGAGAACATCGCGCAGGCTCACGCGCTCGGAACGACCTACACGCAGAAAGCGGCTCAGGTCCGGAGAGACCCGGAAGTGGCCAAGGATCCCGCCAAACGCAACGAAGCCCTCGCCGCCATCGCGGCGGAAGCCGAGGCCGAGTACACGAAACTTCTCGGAGCGGAAGGCCTCGAAGCTTTCAAGCAAAGCGGATTCCTCTTCCGACGCCTTCAGCCACCCGCCGCCGGCCCCACACCCTGAGCAATCCCCAGCCTCATGAAACTTCTCCTCCTTCTTCTCGTCGCCTCTGTCTCGGTCAACGCGGTCCTCCTGGCGCGGCGCTTCTCTTCAGACACGCCTGCTTCTGGCCAGGCGTCTAGCCCAACCCTCGATAAGTCCTCGACGGTGGGGGGCAAATCCGGCCTCGACAAACCGATCCGCGTTTCCGCGGAAACGTGGTCGCACGTCGAGGCCGGCGACGAACGGGGTGTCGCTGGATTGCGCGCCGCCGGGCTGCCCGACTACATGGTGCGAGCCATCGTGCGCGCGCTCATCGACGAGGAGTTCCGCCAGCGCGAGAATGCGCTCTACCCGGACCCGGCGACCCTTCCGTATTGGTCCCGTAACTACAGTTCCATCCGGTTTGTTCCACGAGACCGGCTTGCGCTGATCGATCTGCGGCGGGAGAAGGAGGCGCGAATGAAGGCCTTGCTGGGCTCGGTCGCGGATCCGGAGACGGAACTGTTCCCCGACGAACGATGGGCCGGCCTGCCCCGGGACAAGGCGGAGCGGCTCGGTCAGATCGAGGAGGATTATGCGGCTCTTACGGCAAACATCCGCGGGGGAGAAACGGCAATAAGCTCCGTCATGTTGCCCAGCGACCGTCAAAAACTGGCCTTTTTGGCCAAAGAAAAGCGCAGCGAGCTCGCCTCGATTCTCACGCCCGCCGAACTCGAACAGTACGACCTGCGTCAATCGAGCGCCGCGATGCAAGTGCGCAACTCCGGCTACGGGTTCGACATGTCCGAGAAAGAATATCTCGCCCTCTACAAGATCCACAAGGAAGTGGACGACAAAGTCGGCGCCATAGACGGGACTTACGACCCGGAGATCTCGCGCAAGCGGCAACAATACCAGAAGGAAACCAGCGAGAAAATCAAAGCGGCGCTCGGCGAGGAGCGTTACGCGGAGTACGAACGATCCCAGGATTACGAATTCAGAACCCTCAGCCGCTTGGCCAAGCGGCTTGAACTGCCTCAGGACAAGGCCTTCGCGGCTTACGACCTGAAAAAGGCGTTCGAGAAAAAGCTCGATGGCCTCTATAGCTCAAATGCAAACGTGGCCGATCGGCCCGCGGCCGTGCAGGCTCTCCGTGCCGAGGCGGAAGCTCGGTTCACCGAGTTGCTGGGTGCCCCCGCCACCGAGGCGTTCAAACGAAGCAGCGGCCTGTTCAACCGCTTGGAAGCGCCCCGGCGCGCCGTGTCGTTACCCGCCTCTCCCTGACTCGTCCTTCCCACCGCCCCTTTAAACCCCGGCTGGACAGATTCCCGAGCGCCGGGCAGTCCTTGGGCCGATGGGAAAGTCGAAGCCACAGCAGCGCATCGCACGAAAGGATTATGAGGCGCAGGTTCCGCGTCTGCGCGAGCAATTGGTCCGCCTGCAGGTCGCCCTGAAGGATGCCCCTTACAATGTGTTGCTTGTCCTCGAAGGCGTGGAAGGCGCCGGGAGGGGAGACGTGATCAATACCCTCGGCGGCTGGATGGATCCTCGCGGCATCGAAACGCTCTCTTTTCGGGATCCCACGGACGAAGAACGCGAGCGCCCCCTCATGTGGCGTTATTGGCGGACCGTGCCGAGCTATGGCCGACTCGGCATCTACGCGAGTTCTTGGTATACGCGACCTCTGCAGTCCGAAGCTCATAACCAATCTCAAGCCGAGGAATTTCAGGACGAGTTGCGACGAATTCGAGAATTCGAGAAACTGCTCGCCGACGACGGGACGCTGCTGGTGAAGGTCTGGCTTCACCTCTCCAAGGCAGAGCAGGGCGCCCGGCTCCACGCACTCGAGAGCGACACCAGGACGGCGTGGAGGGTAACGCCGGAGCACTGGCATCATCACCGCATCTACAATCGACAGGCCAAACTTGCGGGGAATGTGCTTCGCTCGACCCACCTGCGGCTGGCGCCCTGGTCTATCGTGCCCGCGGAAGACGAGCGCACGCGCAACATCGCGGTCGCGGAAGCGCTCCTCGCTCGATTCCACGCGCACCACCGCGCTCATCTTGCTCGGAGCCGAAGGAAGGAAAGAGCCCCGGCGAAACCCACGCCGCTTCGGCCAGCCGGGTTGCGCCGCCTCCGCGCGCTTCCCTTGGACCAAGAGCTGTCGGCCGCGGAGTACGAAGAGAAGCGTGAGAAATGGCTCGGCCGCCTGAATGCCGCCGTGCGCGCCGCGCACAATGCCAAACGGTCCATTGTGTTTGTCTTCGAAGGTTGGGATGCCGCGGGGAAAGGCGGGGCCATTCGGCGCCTGACCAATGCGATCGATGCCCGCGACTATCGCGTGATTCCGGTGTCCAAACCCACCGACGAGGAGAAGTCACACCACTACCTCTGGCGATTTTGGCGCCATGTGCCACGCGCGGGAATGGTCACGATCTATGACCGGTCCTGGTACGGAAGAGTCCTGGTGGAGCGCCTGGAAGGATTTGCACGACAGGACGAATGGCTGCGGGCTTATGACGAGATCAACGATTTCGAACAGCAGCTGGTTGAGCACGGGATCATCGTGGTGAAATATTGGCTGCATATCGAAAAGGACGAGCAACTCCGCCGATTCCGTGAACGGGAAAAAACCACGTACAAGAAGCATAAGATCAACGAGGAGGATTGGCGCAATCGCCGCAAATGGGCGTCGTACGAAGTGGCCGTCGGCGATATGCTCGGATTGACCGACAATCCCTTTGCCCCTTGGCATCTGGTGCCCGCGAACAACAAACGCGTCGCCCGCCTTCAGGTGCTCAAGACCGCGTGCAAGGAGATCGAAGATGCGCTAGGCGGGTAGCGCTGTGCCGAAAGCCGAAAGCTTAGAGCTCGGAAACGGACCGGCCGCATTCGGGCTTGTCATCCTCGAGCGCAGCGGAGGATTCAGTTCGATGCGGCCGACGAAGTCCAACTGGATCCTCCGCTGCGCTCGAGGATGACCAACACTGGCTGAAACAGAGCCGCGTGCTATACGCGAGACTCGCCTCTCAACTCTCAGCTCTCCGGGCGCTGGCGGTCGCTTCCATCGAGCGCCGCAAGGCGGATTCGAGCGCGGTGATCGTGAGAGGCTTCCTCATGAAATCATTTGCACCGGCGGACATGGCCATGTCACGGACTTCAGGTCTGAGGTCCGCGGTGGTGGCGATAATCCAGATGTCGCGCGCGAGCGGACCCGCCTCCCCCGCACGAATTTGCCGGGTGGCAGTGACACCATCCATCTCGGGCATATGTACATCCATTATGACCGCGTCGTGCCGGTCGGCCGCGAGTTCGCGAAGGCAGTCGCGGCCGTGACCCGCCAGGGTGGCTCGGCAACCTAAACCCTCGATGATGTTCTGGAGCAGGCGCTGGTTGGTTTCGTTGTCCTCCACCACCACTACCTTCAGGCCCAGGTTGGGGGTCGCATCGACGCTCACGCGACCCTGCACATGCCTTCCGGCGGCCTTCGCGATGAGATCGACCAGGGTGCGGTGATGAACGGGCTTGTTGAGTAGAATTCGGAAATGGGGACGCAATGCCTGTCGTTCCAAGCTCGTGACGGTCACCGCGACCAACCCTATTGTCCGCTGAGGGTCCCATGGGTCTTGGCGAAACCGCTCTTCGAGCGTATCCAGGACCCCGACATCGCAATCGACCACCGCGAAACTCCAGTCGCCCTTGGCAAACTCGGGAAATCCGAGGGGAGTGACGCTGGCGCCGGCCGATTCCAGCAGCCGCTGCAACTCGCCGCGAAGCCCCGCCGCGTCGCTGACCAGCGCGATCCGCAGGCCCAGAAGCGAAGTGCGCGCCGTGCCGGCATCCGACCACCCGGGCAAAGGGCGGCAACGCACGGTGAATGAAAACGTCGAGCCGCGTCCGACTTCGCTCTCCAGCCAAATTTCGCCACCCATGAGACGCACGAGATTGCGCGAGATTGCGAGGCCAAGGCCGGCGCCGCCGTATCGGCGCACGGTGGAGGTATCGAGCTGCGTAAAAGGCTGAAATAGCTTGGCGCGATCGACCGGGGCGATGCCGATACCCGTGTCGCGGACCGCAAACTCGACCGTGATGCTGCCGTCATCCAACTCGGCCATCAGTTGCGCATGGCCCGCGAGCGCCGCCTGTTCGAAAGGGGCGACCGAAAGACCCTTGCCCGTGAGGAGACGAACGACGATTTCGATTTCTCCGCGACGGGTGAACTTGATCGCGTTTCCGACCAGATTGATGAGCACTTGGCGTACGCGTGCCGCGTCGACCACCACTTGCGCGGGGACATCTTCCTCCACCCAATGGAGCAACTGTATGCCTTTTTCCGCCGCTTTGCTGGCGAAGATATCCATCGCTTCCTCCAGCGACTCGCGCAGGTCGCAGGGCGTCGCCTCGAGTTGCAAGCCGTCGGACTCGATGCGGGAAAAGTCCAGGATGTCGCCGGTCAGCTGGATGAGCGCCTCGCCGCTCGTGCGGATGGTGTGCACATATTCGCGCTGTTCCGCAGTGAGCGAAGTGTCGAGGAGGAGACTCGTAAAGCCGACGATGCCGTTGAGCGGCGTTCGCACCTCGTGGCTCATGGTCGCGAGAAAATTGCCCTTGGCCTTGTCCGCCGCCTCCGCGCGATCTTTCGCCGTTCGCAATTCCGTCTCGTGGCGGTGCTGTTCGGTCATGTCAGCGACGACGGCAACGAAGCCGACCAGCTTTCCGGCTTCGTTCTTTACGGGAGAAACCGTGCTGCGAGCGGGATAAAGTTCTCCATTCTTCCGGCGGCTGACCCACTGCCCCTCCCACGACTGCCCGGCGCGCACGCGGCCCGCCACCTCGTCGAGGAGCGAAGCGGGGGTCGCTTCCGTGATAAATTCCCGCCAGGGGCGCCCCACCAGTTCTTCCCCGCGGTAGCCCGATTGCCGACAGAGCCCCGCGTTGGCGTACTCAATCCGGCTGTCCATGTCCACGATCAGGATCGCGGACTGGGTTTGCTCGATGGCCTGCGACAGCCGCTGAATGAGCGCGGCATGGGAGGAACGACGGCGAAAAAACATCACCGCCAGCAAGGGCAGGCCCAGCAGGACCCAAACCGTCACCGCCCCCTGCAGGCTCGCCAGCCAGAACTGGCGGTCCCAGCCCTCCGCTTTGATCGCTAAAACCAGCACATCGACGTCCCCGGACGAGGGCGAAGCGTCGCCAACCCGGGCGTACCCCGCGATCCAGGTTTCGCCCGTCCCCCGGGTGGATCCTTCCGCCGCGGAGCGTTCTCCCTGCAATAAACGCTGCAAAACAGGGCGCGAAGGAGCCAATCCAGGACCGCTCGCCCCAATACCCGCCAGCCACCGCCAATTTCCACCCGTTGAGCCCATCCGGGCAAGGTGAAGCCCTCGCACCCGAGGCTGAATTGCCGCCAGCCGCCGCAGGCGCTCGAGCACCGCCTCCCGGGGGGCGACAGCAGCGGTTGCCAACGCATTCACATCTTCCGGCCGGAGAGCCAGCGCACAACGTTCAGCATCCGCCGCCAGCTCGCTCATGCGAATCGCGCGATCATGACGATAAGCGAGCCCTCCAGCCACCAAACCCGCCACGGCAATGCAGAGCCACGCGGCAAAGAATCTTGAGGTGCGAGTTCGGGAAAGCGGAAGCATCGGGGGCCGCCGGAGAAAACCGCAGCCCGGGCCCTAAATCAACGCGGAATCGAGGAACGAAGCCGACGCCGGCGGCCGAGATTCCGCGCGCCTCGATCGTCGCGGCACGTCTCGCCTCCCCGCAGCATCATGCCAAGGGCCCGCGACTTACACTCTTAACCGCAAAGGCAGCGTCGCTGCCCCAACATAAAAAAACCGCCGCCCTTAAGAGGCGGCGGTCGAGAAAGGGATCGTCCGACTTACTTCACGAGGTGCTGCGAAACGTACTTCGTCAGCTCGAACATCGTGACCGACTTCTTGCCGCCCAAAACGGGCTTCAACTTTTCGTCGGCGTTGATTTGAGTGCGCACCTTCTTGTCTTGAAGGCCATTTTTCTTGATGTAGTCCCAGAGCTTTTTGGTGAGCTCCGTACGGGGTACCGGCTTGGAACCGACGACTTCCGCGAGGACGGCGTCCGGCTGCACCGGTTTCATGAAGGCTGCATTGGGTTTACGAGCAGATTTTTTTGCCATAACGGAATGCGGGTTTAGAGCACCGTCACCTGAATGCAACGTTTATTTACGAGGGAGAATTGAACTTCTTCCGAGGTAAAATGGCGAAAAAACTGCTTGCGCCCCCAGGCTAATCCATCTGCACGAACTGCTGGTAGAGTTTGGCGTAGTGCCCGCTTTGATACAATAGCTCCGCGTGCGTGCCGCGCTCGATCAAACGACCGGACTCGAGCACGAGCACGAGATCGGCCCGGCGGATCGTGCTCAGCCGGTGCGCCACCACCAGGCTCGTGCGATCGCGCAACAGTTCGGCCAGCGCTTTCTGCAGGCGCGCCTCGGTCAACGCGTCGATCGAGCTCGTCGCCTCATCCAAAATCAGGATACGCGGGTTCGCCAGCAGCGCCCGCGCGAAGGTGACCAACTGACGCTGCCCGGTGGAGAGGCCGGTTCCTTTTTCTCCCACCTCCGTGAGCAGGCCGCGGGGCAAGGCCTCGAATTGCTCCAGGCAGTCGAGCCGGCGCGCCGCCGCCCGCACTTCCTCCTCCGTCGCCCCGGGGCGGCTGAAGCGGATATTGTCGAGGACGGTGCCGCCGAACAGAAAGGTGTGCTGCTGCACCATGCCCATCTGGCGATGAAGCGAACCGCTGGACAGACCGCGGATGTCGCGGCCGTCGATCAGGACTTCTCCGCTGGTCGGGAGATAAAACTTGGCCACGAGGTTCACGATCGAACTTTTTCCGCTCCCGGTGTGCCCCACCAGTGCGACCATTTGCCCGGGGCGGGCTTCAAAGGATATATCGTGCAGGACGGGCCGGCCGGGGTCGTAGGCAAAGGAAACATCGCGAAAGCAGACCGTGGCGCCGACGGAGTGGAGGCCCGCCGGAGTTTGGAGTTCGGTGTTTAGAGTTTGGAGTTCGGGTTCGATTGCAGCGTGGAGGGGGGGCTTCCACTCCAAACCGGAAACTCCAAACTCCGGATGCGACGGACCTGCCCGACCCGCACGCGGGTCGGGCAGATCCGTCGCATCCGGCGCGTCCTCCCAGTCGGGTTTCGTATCGAGCAGCCGGAAGATGCGCTCGGCGCTGGCCATCGCGATGAGCGCCTGGTTGTAGAGATTGCCGAGGCCCTGGATCGGCGAGAAGAATTGATTGGCGACGAGAAAAAATGCGATCAGCACATTGAAGTCCGCTCCCTGCTGCAGCACGCGCCAGCCTCCCAGGACGAGGAGGATGGCTACAAAAAACTGGCTGTTGAGCTCCAGAATCGGCGTCAGGGCCGCAGAGGTCCGAGCGTGCGCGATATTATAGCGGGCATGATCGGCCAGAAGACTTCGGAAAAGGCCGGCGTTGGTCTCTTGCCGCACGAAGCCCTGCGTCACCCGGATGCCATTGACCGACTCCGCCAGCGTCGCGGTCACACGGCTGAAGCTTTCCTGCGCCGCGCGCGAATAGCGGCTGAGTTTCATGCGAAAATGCTGGTTGATCAACCACAGCACGGGCGCCATGACCACCACCACGAGAAAGAGAACCCAATCGGTGACGGCCATCACGATGGCGGCGAAGAACATCTGGCCGAGCTGGACGATGCTCGCGAAAAACACGTCCTGAATCGCGGTGCGCAACGCTTCCACGTCGGAGGTCACCCGGCTGATGATGCGGCCCAATTTGACGCGGTGAAAAAAACTCATTGGCATGCGCTGCACGTGAGCGAAGATCTGCGAACGCAGGTCGGTCACGACGTGTTCGCCCAACTCCAGGGCAAACCGCTGCCGGAAATGAAAAAGCCCGTCGGTCATCAGAGCCAGCAGGCCATAGGCCGCCACCGCCCAGACCAGGAGCGCCGTATCGTGATTGGTGATGGGTCCGCCGATGATCGCGCTGCCGAGCCAGACCAGGGCGGGCAACTGAGCGGACCGAAGCACGGTCAGGAAGATGAGCGCATTTCGCTTCCGTCGTTGGGAGCGAGTATAGGCGAAGAGGCGGCGGATCAAGCCCCACTCGAGGGGCTTGTGCAGTTCTTCCTGCTCGTCGTCGCGCTGCCGCTGGACAAGCAGCAGGGGCTGGCCGGAGGGAGGGCTCACGACGACTTCTCCCTTCCGCGCGCGAGTATCTGCAATTCGTCGCGATCGACCAATTGCAGATCGGCCACCCGCAAATACGGGCCGGGCACGCGCATCAATTCCTCATGAGTGCCACGCTGGACGATGCGGCCATTGTCCATCACGATAATGAAGTCCGCTCGGCGCAGGGTACTCAGTCGATGAGCCACGATAAAGGTCGTGCGCCCGGCGATGGCGTTTTCCAAGGCCGTGAAGATCTCCTGCTCCGTCTGGGAATCGATGGCGGCCGTGGGATCGTCGAGGAGGAGAATGGCCGGCTCCAACAGGATGGCGCGGGCCAGGGCGAGACGCTGGCGCTGGCCGCCGGAAAGATTACTGGCGCTTTCGCCCAAAACGGTTTCGTAACCCTGCGGCAACGCCATGATGAAATCGTGGGCCGCGGCGATTCGGGCCGCTTTTTCGATTTGGGCCGGAGTTGCTTCCGGGTGGCCGAAAGCAATGTTGGCCGCCACGGTGTTGCTGAAGAGAAAGCTTTCTTGAAAAACGAGGCCGATGTTTCGGCGCAGATCGTCGAGATTGATTTGCCGCACATCCAGCCCATCGATCGATAGCTTCCCCGCGGTCACATCGAAAAAGCGCGGGATCAGGCTCATCAAGACGCTCTTTCCCGCCCCCGTCGCACCGAGGATGGCAACGCACTGGCCCGGCTTTACTTCGAGATCGATCTCGCGCACCACCGGCCCGGCCTCGTGATAACCGAAGGAGACCTGCTCGAACCGAACCCAGCCCTCGAGGCGCGGTTTCCGTACGGCGTCCGGAGCGGTGCGCACCTCGACGCGAGCATCCAGGATTTCGAACACTCGTTCGGCTCCGATCAGCGATTGCTGCACGCTATTCGCGATCGTGGCCACTTGGTTCACCTGCCCGGAGAACTGTTCAAGCAATCCGGCGAACACCACCAGCCCCGTGCCGAGCGGAAGCTGGTCGTGCGCGACCAGCCAGCCACCGTAGCCGAGGAGCACCATCATGTTGACACGGGTGAGAAAGCCAACCGACGGACTGAACAGGCTCACCCGCCAGAAGATGCTTTTCTGCTGCTCCAGGACAGCGCGATTGCTGTGCTCGAAACGGGCGCGGTCTTCCGCCTCCCGCCCGAAGCCCTTGGTTACTTGGATGCCCTGAATGCTCTCCGCCAGATTCTGGACCATCCGCTCCACCAGCGTGCGATTCTCCGCATAGGCCGGCTGAATCCGCCGGGAGAACAACGTGGCCATGATCCAGAGCAGGGGGGTGGTCGCGAGGCACGCCAGCGCCAACCCCGCATGCAGATTCAACATGTAGATCACGTAGACCGTCAGCGAAATGACCATGATTACGCTCTGGATCAGCACCTGATCCACGAACATGCGGACAGATTGGACGTCTCCGGTTACGCGGGTGATGATCGATCCGGTGGTGTTCGCGTCGAAGAAACGGAAACTAAGCCGCTGCAACTTGTCGTAGATTTCGCTGCGCAGATCGATCACGAGCTGCTGCTGCACGAGACGGTTGACCGATACGCTGTAGACGTAGTTCAGGACAGCCCGCACCACGGCCAGCCCGAGGATACAGCCGGCTATGGCCAAAATGGTTGTCCACGTATCCCAGCCCGATGGCAGTTGAAGACCGAAGGCTCCGCGCGGTTCGCCAGGCACGGGTGCGAGGGCGCCTCTTCGCGCGAGTTCGTGCCGGATGTGGTCGATGCCGAATCCCGTCAGGCTGAGTCCACTCAAGCCGAGTGTGAGCAGCAGGAGCTGCAGCCCGAGCACCTGCAGACATCGCGCGCGATAACGCCAGGCCAGACCGAACAATCTCCGGATCAGAACCACGTTCGAACGCGGAGCGACGGCGGTGGCGGAGTGCGATTCAGGCGTCACGGAAGCTCACTTTGATTCGAGCTCGCACTCGATGCGAACCCGCATTGCTTCCGAAGTAAAAAACCGGCGGCACGGGCACCGAACGTGCAACGGACGGCCTGGGAGCGGGCAGGGAACGTGTGCGCGGCGCAGCGAGCCAGCCCGGCGATGGTCAAGCGAGGGAGCCGGGCCACGACCCGAAGCCCAACCTCAGCGAGGTTGATTCCCCTGGGCCGGCTGCGGCGGAGGCGGCGGTTGGCCTTGCTGGCCTGCTTGCGCGCGCATCATTCGCCGGCGGCGGACTTCTTGCGCGACGCCTTCCAGTCGCTTCGCTTCTTCGGCCGCATTGGGCGTCGCGGCAACCTGGGGCTGCGGCTGCGGCATCGCGGGCGGCACACCGCCCGGACGCGGCGCCTGCATCTGCGGGGCCGGCATCGGCATTGGCATCGGTTGGGCCGCCGTCTCGATTTTCGCCTCCTTCAATTGGAGCTCAATCGTCCGACCGTTATAATCGACCCGAACAGTCCGGCGCGCTTCATCATGCGCCCGCACGACAAAGTCGTGGCCGGTTTCGTCGAGGCGCAGCCAAGAACTTTGGCGCCTCACCGGATCGAACACCCCAAAAACAGTCTGGCCGTTGGTGCCGCTCACGATGCCTCGGAGCTCGAGCGAATTTGGCTCCGCTTGAGCAACGGGTGGAGGGGCGCCTGCGGGAGCAAAGGGATTCTGGTTCGGCTCGGCCGCGAAAACACTTCCGCCCACAAACGCGGCACCTAACAGTATACAACGATAGAAATCCATAATTCGCCGAAGGACGGAGAAGGTAAAACGGTGGGAAAGAGGGTCAAGCTGTCGACATCAATAAAACGACGTAAAATAGAGTTTCTTAAACGTAACAGCCGAACCGTGGAAATGCGAGCCTCCCTTCATGCGGGCGACCCGGCAAATGCTGCCGTTAGGCGTAGACGCGCATTCCGGGCAAAAGTTGCCCCCGGCGAAATGACACGTCCTACGCCTTGGCGGGCGGCGAGTTATGAAGCTGGCATTTCCACTGCTAAGGAAGATACCCCAGATGAATATTGGCCTGTATCAAAGTGCTGCTTCCCTCTCCTCCTTGGAGCGCTGGCAAGACGCGGTTGCCCAGAATATCACGTCGAGCCAGGTTACAGGGTACAAGAAGCGCACGGTCGAGTTCACCAGCCTGCCGATGGGCGAGATTCAGGGCAACCCGCGCGGGAAAGCGGGATCGGGCGAAGCAGCCTTGTTCCCTAAAGCTTCGTACGGCATCAACTTCCAAGCGGGAGAAACCCAGCCGACTCGCCGTGAACTCGACGTGGCGCTTCAGGGAGAAGGGTTTCTCCAAGTGCAGCTTCCGGACGGCAAGGTGGGTTATACCCGCACTGGCGAATTTCATATCAAACCAGACCGCACTCTCGTGACGCGGTCGGGCCTGCCCGTAATGACGGAAGCCGGCAATCCCATCACGCTCATTCAGGACGGCGGGGAGCTCGGTATCACGCTCGACGGTTCCGTCAGTCAAGGTACGAACCAACTTGGCAAGCTGGCGGTGTTCAAATTTCCAGATAACTCCCACCTCATTCCCGTCTCCGGTGGCGTGTTCATCTCTCCCGAGGGCGCACCGGACGCGGTGAAAGTGGAGAAACCCGAAATTCTGCAAGGTTTTCTCGAGTCCAGCAATGTGACTCCGCTCCGCGAAATGGTCGCGCTCGTCCAGATCGCGCGCGCCTACGAGGCCAATCAAAAAATCCTCAGCAATCGCGATCAAATGCTCTCCAAGACGCTGGAGTCCCTCGGCTGAAACCGCCCCCTTTCCCTTAACCCGCTTCCGCTATGAACCTCTCGCTCTACTCCGCCGCCACGGGCATGGAAGCCCAGCAGCTCAACCTCAACACGATCGCCAACAATCTCGCGAACGTGAATACGCCCGGCTTCAAACGGAGCAAGATCGAGTTCCAGGATCTCCTCTATCAAAAGCCGCGCAATTCGGGCGCCGAGGCCGGCGGCGGCAACGTCGTACCGACTGGAATCGAGATCGGCAATGGCTCGCGGGTTTCCGCGACCGCAAAAGTTTTCACCCAAGGCCAGCTGACCAGCACGGGCGAGAAATTGGATGTCGCGATTCAAGGCGACGGCTTCTTCGAAATCCAGAAAGCCGACGGTTCGCTCGCCTACACGCGCGACGGTTCGTTCAAAATCTCTCCGACGGGACAAATCACTACCAATGACGGCAACACGGTCCTGAGCGGCTTTCAGCCCGTGCCGGCGGGCACGACGGACATCACCATTTCTGAGAACGGCGACGTCACGTTCCAGGGGGCCAGTGGAGTGAGCACGTTTCGGGTCACGCTGACCCGCTTTGCCAATCCGGCGGGCCTGAAAAGTCTCGGAGGAAACATGTACGAAGAGAGCCCCGCCAGCGGCACGCCGGAGACCGGGGCGGCCGGCGAACAAGGTTTTGGCAAGACGCTGCAAGGCTACATCGAGACTTCCAACGTCAACATCGTGGAGGAAATGGTGAACCTGATCGTCGCGCAACGCGCTTACGAGATCAACAGCAAGTCGATCCAGACCTCCGACGAGATGCTGCAAAACGTGGCTCAGATGAAACGCTGATGAAAACCGCGTACGCCCTCCTTCTTGCAACGGCCGCCGTCGCTCTGTCCGCGGCCGCCGGCGAAATGTCGCCTTCTTCCCTCCCGAGCGAAACGCGGCGAGCCGACGTGGCGCGGGATCAGCTTTTGCCGGAACTTGCGCGTTCGTTGAGCGAACACTACCGGTTGACCGGCGACCTCCAGCTCGAACTCTTGCGTCCATGGACTCCGCCCGTGCCAGCGAATGCGGCCGGAGAATTGACGGTCCTCGAATTTCCTCCCGCAATCGCCTCTTCTCTCCTCGTGCGGGTGCGCGTCCAATCCGGCGGGCGGGCGGTCGGCGACTACACCCTTTCGCTGCGCGCTCAGCTGTTCCGCGAAGTCTGGTTCACGCGCGAGCCCACCGAGCGGGGCGCGGCGCTCGAACCCTCCCAGCTTGAAAGCCGCCGGGTCGACGTGTTGCGCGAGCGCGAAGCTCTCGCTGCGACTGAAGGCGAAGGCCTCACCTACTCCCGCTCGATTCCCGCCGGCCGCGTCCTCACGTGGCGAGACGTCGCCCGTCGCGCATTGGTCCGCAAGGGACAGGTGATCGAAGTCGCCGCGACCGATGGCGCGCTGACCATCACGATGAAAGCGATGGCGATGGAAAACGGCGCCGCGGGTGAAACTGTGAAAGTGCGAAACCTCGAAACCCGGCGCGAATTCGCCGCGCTGGTGGTGTCCGAATCGCGCGCTCAAGTCCGCTTTTAAAACACACCCTCTTTTCATGAAATTCCTCCCGCTTTTTCCGCTCGCCGCGGTGCTCGTTAGCTCGGCCGCAGCACAATCCCTTTGGACTTCTGCCGCGAACTCGGAACGTTCGATGTACGCGGACCGCAAAGCCGCGCGCAAGGGCGACATCCTGACCGTCGTCATCTCGGAAACCCAGGCCGCAACCTCGACCCAAAGCAAAAAATCGAACAAGGAATCCAGCGTCGACGCCGGCATTTCCCAGTTTATTTTTCCGCCGGGCTTGAGCGGACTTGGCACCCACCGCGGGGCCCTTCCCTCCACCTCCTTTTCCGCCAGCAGCGATTTCTCCGGCGGAGGCCAAGTCAACAATCAGCAGAGCCTTTCGGCCCGTGCAGCGGTGCTGGTCACCGACGTGCTGCCGAACGGCAACCTCGTGATCGAGGGTGTGCGCATCGTCACTTTTTCGGGCGAAACCCAGTATCTCGTTCTACACGGCTTGGTCCGCGCCGACGACGTCACCAGCTTGAACACGGTCGCCTCCAGCAACGTCGCCGACGTTCGCCTCGAAGTGATCAGCGAAGGCAGCCTGACCGACGCGCAGAAAAAAGGCTGGCTGACAAAGCTGTACGACAAGCTGCGGCCGTACTGACGCCGCGCTGCGGCTAATGATGAATTCAGAATGAAGAATGTAGAATGACCCGAGCCATGAAACCGTCTCTTTTAGTCTCTTCCAAAGTCTGCCGCTGGGCATTCTTCATTCTCAATTCTACATTCTTCCTTAGCGCGACGCTGCAGGCGTCGCGCGTGAAGGACCTCACCATCGTCGAGGGCGGCCGGGACAATCAACTGGTGGGCTACGGCCTGGTGGTGGGTTTGGCTGGGGACGGCGACAGCAACGCCGTGACCACGCTCCGGACCGTGGGAAATATTTTGCAGCGGCACGGCTTGACGGTCCAAACCGATCAAATCAAGGCGAAGAACGCGGCGGCGGTCATGATCACAGCCGACATCGGCGCGTTTCTCAAACCGGGTGGTCGGATCGACGTCACTGTCGCCTCCATGGGCGACGCGAAATCACTTCAGGGCGGTATTCTCCTTCAAACTCCTCTGGTCGGCGCAGACGGTCGCGTGTATGCGGTAGCGCAGGGACCGATTGCCGTCGGCGGCTTTCTCGGCGGCGCAGGCGGCCCGGGCGGCGCCACGGTTCAGAAAAACCACCCCACCGTCGGACAAATCAGCAACGGTGCGATTGTGGAACGCGAGATCCCCACGCAATTCGTGAACAACGGCGTGCTGACCCTGCAACTGCACAATCCCGATTTCGCTTCAGCCGCGCGTATGGCGCAGGCGATCAACGCAATTTTCCCCGCGAGCGCCACGCCGCGCGACGCCGCCAGCATCGCGGTCAAGCTGCCCGCGCAGTACACGGGGCATGAGGTCAATTTCCTCGCCGACGTCGGCTCGATCGAAGTCGCTCCCGACACGCTCGCGCGCATCGTCATCAACGAACGCACGGGCACGATCGTCGCCACTTCGACCGTTCGCATTTCGCAGGTCGCGATCAGCCACGGCTCGCTGACCATCACCGTCGCCTCGAATCTCGGCGTTTCGCAGCCCGGCGCCTTCGCCAATTCCGGGCAAACCGTGGTCGTGCCCAGCACGCAAACCGCGGTGAACGAGATACGCGGCGGCTTCTCCATCGTGAACGAAGCGCCCACCATCGATCGCCTCGCCGCGGGCCTCAATGCGCTCGGCGTGTCGACTCGGGAGATGATGTCCATTTTCCAAACGCTGAAGCGGTCCGGCGCGCTCCAAGCCGAACTGGTGATCAACTGACGTCATGAACGTGTCCGGAATCTCCTCTCAATCGATGACGCCCGCGGCGGCTGCGCTTTTTTCCGCCCAGCAGGCATCGGTCAGTGCTTCCACGCTTGAAGCGGATCGCCTTGCCTTGGCCCAGACCGGCACCGGGGGGAAACCCCCAGCGGCCGGGACCGACCCTGCCGCGATCAAAAAAGCCGCCTCGCAGTTCGAAGCCATTATCATCCGCCAGCTTCTCGCACCCAGCATCGAGCCCATCATGTCGGGCGGGCTCGGGGGAGACTCCGCCGGGGCGGGCGTCTACGGCTACATGTTGACCGATACGCTCGCCGAAAACTTGGCCAAAGGAGGCGGCATGGGATTGGCCCAGATGCTCGAAAAACAGCTCAGCCCCCGCCCCTCAGCGACCGATATTATACGTAGCAGCAACGACCTTAAATCTTCAACGAAGCCCTCGTCACCGTGAGCACCCCTTGGGAAATCATCACCGAATGTCTCCGCAACGAATTGCAGGAGTACGGCGCCCTCCTCGGACTGTTCGAGGAACAACAAGCCAACCTGCTGAGGCGCGATGCCGACGCGGTCGTCGCCTTGGCCGCCGCGATCGAGCTTCAGGCCCGCGCGACGCAAACGCGCCGTGAACAGCGAGAGCAACTGGTCCGCGATCTTGCCCTGGCTCAAAACGCGTCGGCCAATGCGAGCCTCCGCCAGCTGCTTCCGACTTTCCCCGCCCAGGTCCAACCTCTCCTCCAAGCCTTGATCGACGAGATCAACCATTTGATTCACCGCATCCGCCGTGGCGCGCGCCAGAATCAGGTTCTGCTCTCGCGCACGGTCGAGGCCCACAACGAAGCGCTGCGCGTGTGCGCGCCCGATCGTTTTGTTTCCACCTATTCCAGCACCGGTCAGGTCCAGGTCGGAACGACCGGGACCGGCTGGCAGGCCGCCGGCTAATCCCAGCTCTTCTTCAACCCCCTTTTCGCGTGAGTGGTCTCTTTGGCAGTCTCAACAATGGCATCAAGGCCCTGACCGCACAGTCGCGCGGTGTGGAAACCGCCGGGCGCAACTTGGCCAACGTCAACAATCCGAACTACGCGCGCCAACGCGTGCTTTTTGGCGACCGGGGCACGGTAAAGACCGAGCTCGGCGTCCAATCACTGGGCATCGAAGCCAAGCAGATCCAACAGATGCGCGACGTCCTGCTCGATCGCCAAGTCGTGCGCGAGCTGGCCCTCAAATCGTCCTACGAGGCGCAGCAAGCCGCCTTTCAAAAAGCCCAGGCGGGCCTGGGCCAATCCATCGATCGCGCCGGCGAGACAGACTCCACCGGAGCCGCCAGCGGCGGCAACGGCCTGGCCCAGTCCCTCAGTGAATATTTCAACGCTTTCCAGAGTTTCGCCGCGAATCCCACGGATCCGGGCGAACGCCAGAATCTGCTCCAACAAACCGGTATCCTCACCGATCGCTTTCAGACCACCGACAGCCGCCTCGCTCAGTTGCAGTCTGATTTGACGACGGAAGTCGCGGCGGACGTGGTCGACGTGAACCGCATTTTGCAGAATATCGCGGACCTCAACGGCCAGATTGGACGTTTTGAGATCAACGCCGCCGGCTCGGCCGTCGATCTCCGGGATCAACGTCAGAACGAGCTCGAGGAGCTGGCGAAGCGCATGTCCATCGAATCGCAGCCCGACCCCACCGAGCCAGGACAAATCCAAGTCTACACTCGGGACGCGTCCGGCACGCCGGTCATTCTTGTCAACCTCGCGACGGTGCCCGGTCCCGTGACCGTCACCGGTTCCGTCGTCAGTGGCGGCAGCCCTTCCACCGCGCTCAATCTGACCGGCGGCTCGATCCATGGCGCCATCGTAGCGCGCGACGGAGCCGTGCAGAACTTGCGCACGGATCTGAATGGTCTCGCGCGCCAGTTGGTAACGTCGGTCAACGCCGCCTACAATCCAACGGGCACCACGGGGAATTTCTTCACCGCCGGCGGCATCACCGCGGCCACGATCACGATCGACTCGTCGGTAACCGCGGCAAACCTAAAAGCATCCGACGGCGGTCCCGCCGGCGATAGCACCATCGCGCGAGCGGTGGGCAACCTCGCTTCGCGCGTATTTTCGACCGGAGCCGGCGATTTTATCAACAGCACGTTCAGCAACGCCTACGGCAATGCCGTGACGCGGCTGGGACAGGCTCTCGATAGCGCGAATAACCGGGTCGAGGACCAAACGAACATCGAGAAGCTGGTGCGGAATCAGCGCGATTCCGTCAGCGGCGTGTCGATGGATGAAGAAATGGCCGACCTGATGAAATATCAGCGGGCATTCCAGGCCTCGTCGCGCGTGGTCCAAGTGATCGATGAACTGCTCGACCAAATTGTGAACCGGCTCAGCGCGCGTTAACCGCCCCAAGCACCAAGCGATAAGTCAAGCCTTCCGACCTTCCCATGCGCGTCGCCACCAATTCCAATTCCGAAACGATCATCGCCCAGATCCAAAAGCTGGCGGTGCAGCAGTCGAAGCTGCAAACACAGGTGGCGACCGGCCAGCGCATCTTCCAGCCGGAGGACGATCCGACCGCCATGGGCCGGCTTCTGCGGCTCGAAACCGAACGCCGCCAGATTGGACAATTTCAACGCAATGCCACACGCGCGCTCCAGGTTTCGCAGGCCTCCTATGCCAGCCTGCAGGAGATGAAGAAACTTTCGGACCGGGCTGGGGAGATCGCGGTGTTGGGTGCCGGCGCCGCAAGTCCCGACGTATTTCGCGCTTATTCGAAGGAAGTGAATCAGCTGCTCGAGCAGGCCGTGCAGCAGAGCAATACTCGCTTCGGCAACGATTACCTTTTCGCCGGCACAAATGTGAATGTAGCGCCCTACACCCCCACCCGGGACGTCTCCGGCAACATCACGGGGGTCGCCTTCACCGGCAACGCGGCGCAGGCGAGCATACAGCTTTCCGAAACCTCCAGCATCACCCCGGGAACGACGAATGCGACCAACCTGGGTGTGCGCGACTTCATCAATAACCTGGTTGCCTTGCGCGACGCGTTGAATGCTGGCACGAGCACCGGGGTGGCAGCCGTGCAGCCAAATCTCGAGACTTCCGAAAACCTCCTTGTCAACTCGCTCAGCGAAGCGGGAGCGATCGAGCTCCGGATCGAGGTGAATCAGAAGCAGCAGGTGTCACGCGGCGCGGAGATCGATAAACTCATTTCAAAAGACGCCGATATCGACATGGCGAGCACGGTGGTCAAACTCAGCCAGAATTCCACGGCCTACGAGGCGGCCCTTTCCTCGGCGAGCAAAATTCTGCAGATGTCGCTCCTCGATTATTTGAGATAACTTTTGGCAGGCAACCCGTCCACTTCGCTCCCCGCACTCATGAAAGTCAGCCCCGAATTGTATCCGACCGAACTCGACACTCCCAAGCAGCAGCTCCAGCTGCCCGACGGCTTGGTGGGCCTGCCCGAGTATAAATCGTTCGAAATCCTCTCCATACCCGATCAGCTGCCCTTTCTCTGGCTGCGCCTGCACGGGCCGGACCCGCTTCATTTTGTGGTAATCGAACCCGGCGGGATCATCCCCGACTACGAACTCGAACTTTTCGACGAAGACGCCGCGTTCCTCGGCATCACCGACTCATCCGAGGCGATGGTGCTCAACATTGTGACGATCAAGAATGGCTCCCCGGGCGGCGCGACGGTCAACCTGGCCGGTCCGCTGATCATCAATCGCAACACCGGCATGGCCAAACAGTGCGTGCTGGCAAACTATTCGCGCTACAGCGCGCATCATCCGCTCGTTGCAAATGCGGCCGGCACGGCTCAACGTTGATCCGTCATGCTCGTCCTCACCCGCAAAGTTAACGAGTCCATCGTCATCGGGGGTAACATTGAAATCAAAATCACCCGGATCGACGGAGACGTGGTCAAAATCGGCATCGATGCCCCGCGCGACGTTCCTATTTTCCGAAAAGAGGTCCTGACCGAAATTGCCGCCAACAATCAAGCTGCCGCCATGAAGCCCGCCACAGGGCTTCCCGGCATGGCGCTCCCCAAAATCGCTCGCCCCGCCTCCGCGCAAACTCCCGCCAAACCCAAAGCCTGAGTCTCTCTCGACCGATCTGCCATGAGCACGCCGAATATCAATGTGAACACGCTGAACGACGCGCGTCTGCTCGATCGGAACCAAGACCTGCTCGGGCGCTCTCTTTCCCGATTGAGCTCCGGCTCGCGGATCGTCAACCCGTCCGACGATCCCGTAGGAATCAGCACTTCCGAAAAACTTTCCGCGCAGAATAAACGGGTTCAAGCCGCTCGGGTAAATATCCAGAACGCGAGCTCTTATGTTCAATCCGCGGTCGGCTTCCTCGGCGGCATGGGGCAGCTCGTCAGTCGTATGTCCGAACTGGCGTTGTTCGCCAAAGACGGAATGAAGAACGCGGAAGACATCGCGCTCTACCAAGTCGAATTCGAGCAGCTCCAGCAGCAGCTGCGCACCACGATCGGCGGCACGCCCGCGCAGATCGGGGGCACGGTCACGATCAACCGACCGCTGGGCTCCTTCAATGGCAACGTCCTCTTCGGTCCAAATGCCGGAGGCATGACGGTAGCCACGGGACAGCGCGCGGGGGAGAATCTCAATATTCCGGAAACGAATCTTCGCGCCGGGGCCATGCTCGAGCTTTATCGTCAGGACGGAGCAGGCAATTTCACGATGCGCGTCACCGATGCGGATGCGCGCACAAAAATCATCGCGGGTCTCGACGATCTGGCGGACAAACACGGCACCCTCGCCGCCATCGGGGCGCGGCTCGAATACGCCGGCGAACGCCTGGTGACCGAAGGCGAGAACCTCGAGGCCGCCGTTTCCCGGATAACCGATGTCGACGTAGCCGCCGAGTCGACCCGACTCGGCAAACATCAGATGCTGGCTCAGGCAGGCACCGCCATGTTGAGTCAAGCCTCCCAGGCACCGAGGTCGGTTCTGAAGCTGCTCGCGACCTGAGTTTCGCTTTGGCTCAGAGGCGCCTAGCGCAAAGTCTGGAGTCTAGCTGAGCGCTGAGAGCTCAGCCCTCGGAAGCGATGAGCGAGACGCACTCCCGTTTGTCATCCTCGAGCGCAGCGAAGGATCCACTTAGCCTCCGTCGGGCCCATCGAACGAGACCTTCGCTGCGCTCGAGGATGACAAACACTGGCTGAACAGCGCCCCTGATATAGGCGGCTCTCAGCTCTCAGGGCGTCGTGGCTCCTTTGACGGGGTCGCCTTTCTGCGCTGCCCCTGTGTACTCGTACTTTTTGCGGAATTCCTCGGAAGCCATGATCCGGGCCTCTTTGGCGTCCGCCGCTTGGCCGCTGGCAAGCAGCTCATTCATGCGTTTTGCCACCCAGCGCGAACGAAAGCTATCCTCGACGTCATGAGTGATCGCGGGGTTTCTGGACTTTCCTGTGCAGCCAGCCATTCCCGCGCCGATGATGAGAACGGATAGCAAGACCAAACAACTGCGATTCATAAGAGGCATTTTACTGAAAACTTACTGTTGTGCGGGTGCGAAAGAGCCGAGTTTACCTTAACACCAGGATAGCGGTTGTCTGCCAAGACCGCTATTCAGTGTGTTTTGTTTATTATTATTAATCAACTATCATGAGTGACGGACCTTCAACCCCACCCCTGCGTTTGCGGCCCCGACAATCCACCGAAACTCCGGCGCCCACGCCAGCGGCTGCAGTCCCGTCCGCTCCCACCCCTCTGCCTCCTTCTTCCTCAGGTCCGGCGCCCGCCGGACCGCTAACAGCGACGCCCGCTCAAGTCCCAGCTGCCGGTTCTCCTGCCACCCCACCTACGGCGGTTCCGGCACCCGCTTCGGCGCAACCCGAGGCAACCTCTGCTGCCCCCACTCTCCGTCTTCGGCCCAAGCTCTCGGCGGAATCTCCGCCGAGCAACGCAGCGCCAGCGCCGACGGCAGCACCCGCTCGACCTGCGCCGCCCTCTAGCCCCGTCACGTCCACCGCCGACGCCCCCGCACCTTCCGCGCCCCCTCCCGGACCGCCGCCGCCCCAGCCGGCCGCGGCGACTGCACCTGCGGCCCTCGCTCCCGCTCCGGCCGCAGCCGCGGTTGCACCGGCCGCTGTCACACCAGCCGTTGTCGCGTTTGCTGCTCCACCCGCGCCTGCACATCCCGCTCCCGTTTCTCCTCCCGCCGCGCCTCCCCCACCCCCGATCGCAGCGGCCGCGCCGCCGCCGGCCGCGCCTCCACCGCCTCCGGCCGCAAGCGACGTCGGTCGTTTCAAATTGAAGCCCAGCCTGCCCGCGGAAGCGCCGCCACCTCCCGTTGCGGCTGGTCCTGCCGGACCGGGTGCGAAACCGGGCGCCGCGGCCCCTTTTCCTCCCCGCGTGGTCAACGTGCCCGTGCCTCCGGTCCCGGGCAAGCCGCCCGTCTCCGCCCTCCCACCCGCGCAGCAGAAGCCTCCCTTCGTGCGTTCGCCTCGCAATCTTTCGGAAAGCGAATACTTGCACGAACCCGCCTCAAGCCACAGCCCGACTGCCGGCATCGCCGTCGCGATCGCCGTGGTTGTGGTAGGCGTCGGCGGTTTCCTCGGCTATCAACATTTCACCAAGGTTCCGGAATCCCCGGCCGCACCCGCCGCATCCGTGAACGCGACCCCCGCGCCGCACAATTCGCCGGCTCCAACTGCGACGTCCACGCAGACGCCGGCCGAAACGCAGCCTCCAGCGCCCACCACTTACCCAGCCAAGGCACTTCGCGCTGCAAGCAATGCCGCCGCGGCGCACGGCGAAGTGACAGCGACGGTGAACGAAATCACGCAAGACGCGCTGCCGGCCCCGGCTGCCGCGCCCCTTAAGACCGCGCCGGAAACAGCGGCGGCTGCGCCGGCGGCGACTCCCGAGGTTTCGCCCCCGCCCGCTTCCGTTCCTGCGCCGGCGGTCGCGGCGAAACCGGCTCCCATACCGCTCAAAGTCGAGGAGATTCCCCCACCCCCGCCCAGCCCCGCTTTCCGCGCGCTCGTGGTCAACATGAGGGTCAGCGGCGTGTTCCAAGGGGAACCCGCCCGCGCCCTCATCAATGGCCAAATGCTCAGCGTGGGTGACACCGTCGATCACAAACTCGGCGTCATCTTCGCCGAACTCAACGCCTCCAAGAAGCTGCTTGTGTTTCAGGACGCGACCGGGGCGATCATGCCCCGCAAATACTGACCGCTGCGGTCAGTATTTGCAGAGCTCGGAGTTCAAAGTTCAAAGTTCGGAGTTCGGAGTTTCTAGTCCGGAGTTCGAATCGTTGCTCCCGTTTTCGCGTTGTGCTCGCTCGGTAGCGACCTAACTCCGAACTCCAAACTCGGTAGCGCGCCGCGAGCGCGCTACCAGACTTCCACCGGCCCTTTTGGCACGGGTATGGATTCGCGCGAAAGGACAGCGGGATCGTTGGGATCGCGCATGAAGGAAGCCACCATCGGGGCCATGCGAAAGCGGGGGAGGAGCTCTCCCTGGGAGTCGCAAAACTGCACTCGCCAGATCCGATACGCCGCGAGCGCCTCGTAAAAGTCGGCTTTGGTCGAAATCGTCACCATTCTCTTCCGGAAGTCGCTCACCGGTCCGAAACGTCGTGCGTACCAGGGCGCGATCTTGCGGAACATACGGCAGCCGATTTCCTCGCCAAAAAACTCCACCATTAAATCGAGGTGACGGCACAACACTCGCACCCGTTCCTCAAACGGCGTCTCGGGCAGAAGAACGCCCGTGCGCAGGTAGTGGTCGGTCCGCTTGAAAATCCAGGGATCGTAAAACGCCCCGCGTCCGATGCTGACGCCTGCGCAGCCGGTTTCGTCGAACATTTTTTTGGCGGCCTCCGGCGTGGTGACATCCCCGTTGCCGATCACGGGAATCGTTCGGACCGCGGCTACCACCGAACGAATACCGGCTAGGTTGACCGTGCCGGCAAAACCCTGGGCGCGCGTGCGGCCGTGAACGAAGATGGCGGCGACGCCCACATCTTCCAGCACCCTGGCAAGATCCGGCGCAGTCAGATTGTCGTCGTCCCAACCGAGCCGCATCTTGGCTGTCACGGGGATCTTCAAAGCCTCCACCATCCCCTTCACCAGCTTCGCAGTTTTATCGAGTTCAGTCATCATCGCGGAACCACCGCCGATCTTGACGACCTTCTTCACTGGGCAGCCCATATTGATGTCGACCGAAGCCGCCCCGCCTTCCTGGCAGATCAAGGCCGCGTCTCGCATTTCCTCCGGCACCGAGCCAAACAGTTGAATCGCGAGCGGTTTGTCGGCCGGGGCCGACTGCACCAGCTGCAATGCCTTGTGGTTTCGTTCGATCAAAGAGCGCGCGTTGACCAAGTCCGTCGTAGCCCAACCGAGACCTCCAAGTTCGCGCACGGTCAGCCGCATCGGCAGGTTGGTGTACCCGGCGAGCGGGGAGAGAAAAAGGGGAGAACTCAGCTCGTGCGGACCGATGCGCATTCTCCCTAGCATTTGCGGAAGTCCCGGGGATGACAACGTTGTTGGTCGTTTCTGACGCGTCATTGGTTTTAGGCGGGTTCCAGCCCTTCAGGTTCAGCGCGCGTTCGAATTCGCAGCCGTCGCGTCCCTCTGCTAAAGAACCGACTCATGACCGCCCCCGCTCCTCTTTTGCTCTACGACGGAGAATGCGGACTTTGTAACGCGTTGGTCCGACGCCTTCTCTCGTGGGATAAGCATGAAGTCCTTCGCTTCGCGCCGCTCCAAGGTCGGGCCGGGCAAGAGCATCTGCGCAGGCTGGGCCTGGATACGGTCGACTTCGATAGTCTGGTTTTCATCCGCGACCTCCATCGGCCAGAGTTGGGTTTCTCGCAGCGCACCCGAGGCATAATCGAACTCCTGGCGTTGTTGGGCGCCAGCGGCCGGATCGTGAGTGCCTTTCTCCGTGTCGTGCCGGGTCCCCTGCGCGATCTCGGCTACCGCTTTGTGGCGCGTTTGAGATATCGCCTGTTCGGCGAATATCGGCCCACGCCTTTGCCCAATCCGCGTTGGGCCGAGCGAATTTTGCTTTAGGGCGCATACGGGAATGCGGTTGGTCCTGCGTGGGCAGGAGCGAAGCCGACACCCCGCGGCATTGGGCGCGGCGGGCAGGGCCAAAGGCCCAGCACCCTCGCTCCCGCCTTGCGCCGTTCGGCTGCGCTCTCAGCGCAGGGCCAACCACGGCAGGCTCCACCTTGTTACATTGCTGCGACCTTCGAGTGGATCATTGTCTCGCTGCGGCCACGCCCGCTTTCATCCGCTGGATCGCCTCAACCAGGGTCGCGCGCGGACAGCCGAAATTGAGCCGGACGTACTGGCCTTTGGGGGCGCCGAAATAGACGCCGTCGGAGAGTCCCACGCCATGTTGTTCGAAGTGCGCGATGGGATCGGCAAGACCGAGTTCTTCCACGTTGAGCCAGGCAAGGTACGTCGCTTCGATGGGGGCGTCGATTTTGATGCCCGGCAGATCCTTCGCGACCGACTCGAAAAGATAGTCCCGATTTGCGCGGAGATAGGTCAGCAAAGCTTGCCGCCAAGGCTCTCCGTGGCGGTAGGCCGCCTCGCATGCGGTGTAACCCAAGCTTGTCACTTCGGCCACGATGCCGGCGGTGGCGCGCACAAAGGCCAGGCGCAGCTTGGGATCGCTGATGATGGCGAAGGAGGTGCCGAGCCCGGGCAGATTGTAAGCTTTGCTCGGCGCCATGAGGGTGATGGTGCGGGCCGCTATCTCCGCTCCGAGTGTGGCCATCGTGCAATGGGGCAAGACGTCAAGAATCAGATCGCAGTGGATCTCATCCGCACAGAGAACGAGTTTGTGCTTCAGGCAGAACTCCGCGAGCCGTTCGAGCTCGTCCTTGCGAAACACCCGCGCAACCGGGTTGTGCGGATTACAGAGGAAAAAGAGTTTTGTGCGCGAAGTGACCGCCTTTTCCATCGTCTCAAAATCCATTTCCCAGCGGCGTTCGCTGGTATTGAGCGCGAGCGGCACCGCCAGCGATTCCCGCCCCGAATTCTTGGGGGCGCTGGCGAAGGGAGGGTACACTGGCGTACAACACATTACCGCGTCGCCCGGTTCCGCAAACGCTTTGGCGGTCACGTTAAGGCCGCACACCAAGCCGGGAAGCCATACGATCCACGACGGGTCTATGGCCCACCCGTAACGGATGCGCATCGCCGAGACAATCACCTCCGTCGTCGTCCGGGTCGGACGGGCATAGCCGAAAATTCCATGATTCACCCGTTCGTGCAGCGCTTCCAAAATAGGAGGCGCCGAACGGAAATCCATATCGGCCACCCACAGCGGCAAAACGTCGGTCCCCCTGCTTTCGTACTTCTGCCACTTCTGCGAATCGGTCGCCAAACGGGGGAAAACGGTATCGAAATCGAACGTCATGTGACCTTGCACTGAAACGACCCGTGGGAAGTACGCAAAGGGAAAGGGGGTGTTGGCAGCCCCGCACAGGCGAGAACTTCGGCAAGCCCAGAGCCGAGAGTCTAGAGCTCGAAATCCGCCTGCGGACGCTTCCGGAACGAATGCGGGCTCCTCTTCTCGGCGCTAGCCTGCGGCGTCAGGCGGCTTCGGCGGCCGCCGCTCGCGCACCCGCGGTCCTCGAGCGACAAATTTGCAGGGTTTTGTCACGGGGAGGCGGACAGAATTTCCCACTGCCGTGTGGATGAAAAACTTAAGTGTCCGCTTTTTCGATACTTACGAGAAACCGCGAACCGGCACTGCGCTAGCTAAACTGCGCCATAGCTATTCATTCCATCACAAACAGGAGAACAACACTATGAGACTTGTCCGCTATACCTATCCATCCCGCAGCCTCGCTTCCGCGAATACGTTTGCTCCGACCCCCTGGTCCGGCCTGGAGAGCGAAATCAATCGCCTCTTCCAGAGCACCCTCAGCGACTTTGTCGCTCCCTCGACCTCCGACCGTTTTCCGGTCGACCTGTACGAGGACAAGGAAAACACCTACGTCCGCGCGGAACTGCCGGGCGTCGAGCGCAACGACATCAACGTCGAAGTGGTCGACGACTACCTGACAGTCACGGCCGTGCGCAAAGTGAAAGAGGGCGAACGGGAGGAGTCGTTTTCGTTCAGCCGTTCGATCGCGATTCCGGAATCGGTCCAATCCGACAAGGTGGTCGCCCGCTACGAAAACGGGGTGCTCACCGTAACGCTGCCCAAGAAGGAAGAAGCGAAGCCCCGCAAGATCGCGGTATCCGTAAACTAACGACTGACCACCATTCCCACCAAGGAGATTACTATTATGTCACTCTTGAATTCCCTCATCCCATCCCTCACCCGCCAGTCGACCCAGGGCGACCGCGAGGCCGCGGTCCCCACGGTCCGCCCGTTTCACCAAATCAAGGAGAACGCGGAGGCCTGGGGCGTCACGGTCCATCTGCCCGGTGTGAGCAAAGATCAACTCTCGATCACCGAGGAAAACGGCGCGATCACGATCCGCGGCGGCCGCTCGTGGAAACAGCCCGAGGGCTGGACCACACTCTACCGCGAATCGAGCGATCTGGCCTACGAGCTGGTCCTGCAACACGACAACGTCGTGGACACCGACAAGATCGTGGCCGAGTTGAAGGACGGCGTCCTGCGCGTTTCGTTGCCGAAGACCGAGGCGCGGAAGCCTCGCAAGATTTCGGTTAACTAACTCGATTGGCGTTCCGATCGTTCCCGTAACCCCGGCGCCCCTTCAGGGGTGCCGGGGTTTCATTTTGGTTCGGAAGGAGGCAGCTCCGCTTTGGCGGGAAAAAGAAGCGATAGCACCACGGCGAGCGTGAGCGTGCCGCCGATCACCGCCAGTGAGAGCAGAATGTCTATCTTGAAGTAATGATGGGCTAGCATCTTCACCCCGATAAAAATCAGGATGACCGCCAGCCCCACGCTGAGGAAGCGGAAGAGATCCATCACGCCGCGCAGGGCGAAATACAACGAACGGAGGCCCAGGATCGCGAAGATGTTGGACGTAAAGGCAACGAACGAGTTTTTCGTGATCGCCAGCACCGCCGGAATGGAATCGACGGCGAAAATCACATCGGTCGTCTCGATCACCAGCAGCACGATAAAAAGCGGAGTGGCGGTGCGGCGACCGTTCTCGATCGTGAAAAACTTGCGCCCCGCGTAGTTCGCCGACACCGGGTAGAATTTTCGAAAGAGACGGACTGCAATATTCTTCTCAGGGTCGATATCGTCCTTTTTCGGCAGCGCCATCTTGATGCCGGCGTAGATCAGGAACGCGCCGAAGATCCACATGAGCCATTCGAAGTGCTTCAGCAGTTCGACCCCGGCCAAAATGAAGACGGCCCGCATCAACGCGGCACCGATGATGCCCCAGACCAGTACCGGATGCTGGTACTCGTTAGGCACCCGAAAAAAGGTGAAGATCAAAATAAAGACGAAGATGTTGTCCACGCTGAGGCAGATCTCCACGAGATAGCTCGTGAACCATTCGAGCCCCAGCGTGGGCCCGAGGCGCCAAAGGACGATTCCGTTGAAACCCATCGCGAGCGCGAACCAGACGCAGCACCAAATGAGGGCCTCTTTGGTTTTCACCTCGTGGTCCTTTCGGTTGAAGACGCCGAGGTCGAGCGCCAGCATCGCGATGATGAAGAGGACGAAACCTCCCCAAGCCCATAACGGCAGAGTATCCATTGAACTTTCTAGTTGGGCGGTGTCTCTGCCTGGGATCAAGCTCGGTCGCATTCCAACACGCGTTGCATTTTTCCACAGCCTGGATTGAGACTTCCGCCCACCACTCCCTCGCAAGCCCATGAAATTCGCCCGGCTTTTCTTTTTCGCCCTCGTCCTGGTCTCGGGGCCCGCGCTGCTCGACGCACAGAACGAGCCGCCGGCCTCCCCCTCTACCCAAAGCTCGGCCGCAGCCGAGGAACAGCGCAACAAGGTCAACGCGGCGGCGGCCACCGCGACCGGGCACGCCGGCAAAAAACATGCCGAACCCGATTTCCTGGAAGAAGTTGTAGACCACACCCTGTCCGCTTTCGATCTGAAGGCGGGGCAAAATACGCCCGTGCATTTTGCGATCGCTGCATTCTTCGTCGTGCTGGCGATCCTGCTTCGACGGGCGGTGACTCACTTTCTCTTCGCCATCTTGAAAAAGTTAGTTTCCCGCACGAAGACCACCCTAGATGATAAGCTTTTCGTGGCGCTGGGTTCACCGCTCGCAGCCCTGATCGTCGTGATCGGCCTCGTCTGCGCGTTAAAGGTGCTCAAACTTACGCCGGCGCAAGAACAGGCGACGCAATACGGGACCACGATCCTCTTCTCGCTGGTCATATTCTGGTTCCTTCTTCGCGCCTTCAACACGCTTTTGGACCATGCGCACGAGGTGGCGCGGGCGCGGCATCTCGGCATTTCCGCGTTTATGCCGTGGATCAAGAAAACGCTCCTGGTCGTATTCTCGATTTTCGGGGTATTGATGATCGCGCAAAGCCTCGGTGCAGATGTGAAAGCCTTTTTGGCGGGGCTCGGCATC
>CAZJLP010000030.1:0-24201 GCA_964546955.1 uncultured Opitutaceae bacterium
GGTTAGAAAAGAAAGGAGGTGTTTCATGGCGGCGTGTCACCGGGCGGCGACGAGGGAAATGAAAGGAAGCTTTCGCCAGTGGAGGACGAGCAGGCCGGCCGAACAGGCGAGCACCACCCAGGCGAGAGCGAACAGCAGGCCGCCGTCGCCCTGCACGACGATGCCGAGTTTGGTGAGGTGAAAGAAAATTGCGCCGCTCATGGTCGCGGCGGCGAGCCCCGCGCCCAGCGCGACGCCGCGCGGGGTGAGCAGGAGAAGGCTCGCGACCAGCTCGACGAAGCCGGATCCCCAGCGGCCCCAGGGCTCCTGGCCGACGGTCGTGAAGATGTACACGGATTCCGGCGAACCCGTGAATTTGAAAAACAGCGTCTGCAGCAGGATGGCAGCGGCGATAAGACGGGCGGACCAGTCTGCTATCCGGAGGAGCTTGGGGTGCGAGGTACTTGCTTGCATCGCACATGAGAGCCGGTGGCCCGGGATCTTATTCCCGGGAAAGCGCAGGATCGCGTCGCTCTAGATCAGCCGTTTCAACGCGTCAGCGCCCGCGTCAGTCACCAGGATATAGACGAGATCCCCGTTGGCCCACGCGGTGGAGGCGTATTCGCCCTGCACGAGCAGTTGCCGCCGGGGATCGATTGTCTCGCGTGAAACGTCGCTGCGCCGTCCGACGTACAGGTGATACCAGGCGCCGTCCCGATGGAAGCAGATCTCGAAGAGCTGGCAGCCGCCGACCGTGACCGAGCGGCATCGTGCGGCGCGCAGTTGCTCGACGTCGACAGCCGGGCCACGGGTCAGGGGAAGCGGGGCGGCGGCGAGCTGAGCCTGGAGGCCGGAGAGTCCCGCCGGGAAGCCGTCGTGCTGATCGTGAGCGTCGGCGGTGTCGCGCAGAGCAAAGGCAATGAGTTGCGCGCCGGACGGAAGCGACACGGGCGCACGGCGGAGGAACAGGAGCGATCCGATCAGCGCGACGACGGCAGCGGCGGCGGCAAGTGCGACCCAGCGCGGATGCTTCCACCACGCGCGGTCGGTCCGGGCGGCACTGACCCGGCCGCCGGCGAGGATAGCTTCGCGCAGGCCGGGAGGCGGGGCCAGCTGCGGCAACTTCGCGGCGACGGCTTGGTCAAGGCGGCGTTCGTTTTCAAACCACGCCCGCAGGTCCGGATCGCGCTCGGCCTGGGCGAGAGCATCGGCGAATGCGGGGTCTGCCGCGTCGCGACCCTCCGGCCGGTAGGCTCGAAGAATGAACTTTGCTTCGTCGTTGTTCATGGGCGCGCCTGGGTATTGGGAAAGCCGATGACCTTGCCGCCGTTTTGCCGTTCGGCGAGTCGGAGGCGGAGCTGGGCCTTGCCGCGTGAAAGACGAGACATGACGGTGCCCGTCGGGACGCCGAGAACCTCGGCGATTTCGAGGTAGGAGAGGTCCTGCAGATAAAAGAGCGTGAGAGGTTCTCGAAAGAGTTGGTCGACCTCCTGCAGTGCCTCCATGACGAGGGACGCGTCCAAACGGTCGACTACGCGCGGATCGAGATCCGGGACGTCCTGGCCCGAAGTCGGGAGATCCTCGAGAGCGGAGGCGCGGGCCTCGCGACGCCGCGTCCGCAGGAATTCGCGGTACAACGTGGTGAAGAGCCACGATTTGGCTTTGGCGATCTCGCGCAGGTTTTCGCCCTTCGTAGCCCAGATGAAAAACGTCTGCTGCGTGAGGTCGCTCGCGTCGGCGGAACTCCGCGTCAAGCTTAGCGCAAAGCGGTAGAGCGACGCGTAGTAGGTATCCACCAACTGAGGAAAAACCTCATTCTGCATCGGAGGTCGGAGGTGCAAATGCTCTAGGTGATTCCCGCGATGAAGTCACGAGTGCGTTGGGCGAATCTCCATTTTCCAGCGGCTTCGATCCCGTTCCGGTCGCCAGGTGAAGAATGTGTGCCCGCTGCAACCGGCCGCCGGGCCAATGCACGGCGTGGTAGCGCACGGTCGCGCGATGCTCTGCGACAGTCACATGGGTGACGCTCCGCGTGGACGCGTCACCGCGGCACATTAGCACCGAATGTGCGGGATCGCTGGGATGATGTTCCGTCTGGAAACGCCATTGGTCGGGGACCGTGGGCTCGGCGGCGGCGCCTACGATGGCATTGAAGCGGCGCCGCCTGAAGGCGAGGACCTCGCGGGGCGAAAACGACGAGGAGCTCAGCATGGGCATTAGTCCGGCCGTCTCGATTTCGCGCAGTTCCGCGCCCTGCCAGTGAAGCAGCAGCGGAGATTCGCCCGGCATCAGGGCGAGCAGGTAAAAAGGGCCCGTCTCGGTGAGGGGCTGGCGGCGGACGCGAGCCAGCACATCGGGCAAGGTGGACGCCTCCGAACAAGCCAGGACCACGGATCCGCGGCTGTGCGGAGGTGGGAAGCGTAGGTCCGGCGTGTGGTCATAGTCGTTGAGGAGGCAGACGGTGAGGCCGCAGTCGTTGAGAGCGATCCAGGCTCCCCCGCGATCGCTGTCGGAGGGAGCGATCACCGTGCGGGCGTCCCGCTGCCGGACGACCGGCGGACGCTCCGCGCCGCGCGCGTGCTTTTCGTCGCGATTGAACAGCAGGTCGTAGCCTCCGGCGCGAACATTCCAGCTTACCGTGCACATGCGAGGGCGGGGGATTGCGCGCGTTGGAAGGCGAGGGTGGACGGAGCGATGCCGAACGAGGGCTCCGGTTCGAAGCCCTGCAAACGGGCCATGACAGCCACGAGGGCGTAATGGTGGATGGTGTGACTGAGCAGGAATTCCAATTCGCGAAGCGGCGAGGTCGGGCTGGCGACGGTCTCCACGGTTTCCGCGACGTAGCCCACGCTGCGCTCCCTCGTCAGACTGGACGACAGGCGCTCCGCGACGCCCTGGAAAACGGCCCTGGCGTGAACTGGATCGGCTTCAAGCGAAGGATCGCGCGTGCGCGCCTCGTAGTCGATTTCGCCGCTCTCCAATCCGTGCAGAAATGCCTGATAGTGATCGATGATGTGCCGGATATGGCCCCCGATGCACGCGTTGAAGCAGGCGGGGATCCGGGCGCGGTAGAGCGCTTCGTTCAACGACGCGAGCAAGGCGATCCCTTGGGCGATCGCGGCGAGGTTGGCGTCGACGGCGGCTTGGAGCGGTGAAGGGAGGTGCATGCGTGGCTAAACCCGTATGAGACTCCTGCATCGATTTTATTCCCCGATTCTTTGGCGGTTACTCTGCACGGACCTGGATAAGGGGCAGGCTAGGAACGGTCGGACGTTCCCCATTTGAGGCACGCTCTTGCGGCTGCACGCCCGCTCGGTGGCAACGCTTTTCGCCGGTCTTCCTAAAAGAGCCACCTGATCGGTTTTTACAAAACTTAGGGGACGGCGTGCCGATAACATTAGCTCCTGATTCCACTTCATTCTATCATGCGTAAAAGCACGGCGGCGGGTTTCCCGGGTTTTCCGGGAGGGTATACATTGTCCCAGCGTCTGGTCCGCCGAGGCCTGACCCTTTCGTTTTGCTTCCCCGCCTTGGCCTTCGGGGTCATCTGCCTGCTTCCGCTGAGCGTCATGGCAGGAGGTCTGGCTAAAGCGGGTCTTGGCCGTGAAGTCGTTTTCATCGACTCGGCCGTTAGGGACCCCGAAGTACTTGCCGCCGGTCTTCGAGCGGGTGTCGAGAGTGTGCGCGTCGAATCCAGCTCCGACGGACTTGCTCAGATCGCCACTTATCTCTCGGAGAGACGCGACATCAGCGCCATCCACATCGTGAGCCATGGCGATGTCGGCAAGATCCAGCTCGGCAGCACCTGGCTCGGCAGCCGCGAAGCGGCGGCAAGAGGTGAATTGCTCGCCAACATCGGGCGGTCGCTTTCTGCGGGGGGTGACATTCTGCTGTATGGCTGCTATACGGCACAGGGAACGGAAGGTCGCGCTTTCATAGGCAGCCTAGCAGCGTTGACCGGCGCGGACATCGCCGCCTCCTCGGATATGACCGCAAGCGCCGCGCTGGGTGGAAACTGGTGCCTGGAGGAGACAACAGGAACCGTTGTTTCCAGCATTGAGGCTGGCAGCGCCTGGGCAGCATACTCTGGAGCACTGGCATCCATCCCGGCTAACGTAACAATTAACTTTAATGCGTCCGGTTTTGTAGAAGGCGCTGATCATGGATCGGCTGTCTTTACGCAAGGTGATTTCACCATTACCTATAGCGCGGCTAACTGGTTCCAGGATACAGATGATGGCCAGGCTGGCAGCGCCGGGCTTTTTGCCGGTGCGTTCAGCGGCCAGGAAACAATCACTATTCAGACAACTTCAGGCAACGAATTCGATTTCACCAGTTTTTTTATCAACGTATTTGGCGGTGGTTTTGCTTCGGTACAAGGCTTCAGAGACGGCGCAGCTATAGGTACGCAAACAATAGGAAGTGGCTTCGGCCAAACAGCGGGTACCTATACAGTCACGCTGGATAGTAACTTCGATAATGTCGACAGGGTGGTGATTACATCCAACAGCAGTGGTTTCTTCGATATCGTGGATTCGTTTGTTCTGAATACAACCAACAGCCCACCTTCGATCACCAACCTCAACGGCGACAGTGTCGCCTGGGCTGGCGTTGGCAGCACAGTAGTACTCGATGCCAGCACGAATGCCTCGCTGACCGATTCCGAATTCGGTGCGCTTAACAGCGGGAATGGCGACTGGTCGGGAGGGAGCTTCACCGTGCAGCGTTCTGGGACCGCTATTACTTCAGATACCTTCGGATTCAATACCTCGAGCGCTTTATTCACAGTCAGTGGCGGCAACCTTCAATCCGGTGGACTTACCTTTGCTACCTTTACCAATACCAACGGCATACTGACAATAACCTACACCAGCAGCGGCACGGCAGCGACCACTGCGCTGGTCAATGACGTTGCGCGACGTATAACCTATCGCAACGATACGCCGGCAGGTGACGCAACCGTGCGCTTTACATTGAGCGACGGCGCCGCGAGTACTACGGCCGATGTCACGGTAACAAGTGACACCATCTACGTAACGAATACCACCGACACTGCTACGATTAATATTACAAACGGCGTGAGCTTCAGCGAGGCCGTTGGCATCGCCGCCGCCGACGCTACAGGCAGCCAGACGATCGCTTTCGCTAGCTCACTTGCCGGCACTGCGTTGACCATCGCTAGCGTAACGTTAAATGAAAGCCTGACCTTCGACATGGACGCGGCCAGCGGCATGTCGCTCACCGGCGGGACCATCACTCTTGGCAGCGGTACCCTGAGCCTGAGCAACGGCACCGCTGACACAGCCACCATTTCCAGCGGGCTGGCAAGCAGCGGTGCGCTCACCAAGATCGGTGCAGGCACGGTGACGCTGTCACAGAACAACAACACATATTCAGGCACGACAACCATTTCCGCCGGAACGTTGGCGGTCAGCGGCGGTAACGCTATTGCCACCACCAGCAGTGTCACCGTGGCCAGCGGTGCCACCCTGTCGCTGTCGGCCTCTGAAACCTTTGGAAATCTTTCGGGCGCAGGATCAGTCACGTTAGGCAGCAGTACGCTCACTACCCTGCTGACTGCGGATACCACATTCTCTGGTAGCATCAGTGGTTCCGGCTCGTTTAATGTTAACCAAACCGGGGCAGCGACCTTTGCACTAACGCTATCAGGTACAAATACCTTCACCGGTGCGGCCACGCTTCAGAATTTCGGTTGGCTCAAGTTAAACGGGGACGCATCTTACTCGAACAGCAGTCAGTTGCGCGTCAACGGCAATTCCAAGCTAACATTGCTGTCGGATCAAACCGTTGGCAGCTTCGCTAGCGGCTCAGGTACCGCAAGCATTGACCTGGGTGTCTACACCCTGACCGCTGGCAGTGACAATAATAGTACAAGTGTTGCCGGTGTCATTTCCGGCAGTGGTAATCTGGTCAAACAAGGCAGCGGAACCATGACCCTGTCTGGTACCAATACCTACTCGGGCACGACTGGCATAAGCGCCGGTATTTTGAGTGTTTCCAGCGATAGCAATTTGGGTAGTGCTGCGGTAACGCTGTCCAGCGGCGCCACGCTGAATGTCACCGGCGCAACAACTATCGACAATGCCGTTGCGTTGTCTGGTAACGCCACTGTCAGCAACTCGGCAAACGCTACCCTGTCAGGGACCATCAGTGGTGCTAACGATTTGACCAAGGCTGGCGCGTCGACGTTGACGCTATCCGGCAGCAATACCTACTCCGGTACCACCGTCAGCGCAGGTACCTTGAGTGTCGCTAGTGACAGCAACCTAGGCAGCGGCACGGTTACATTGGCCAGCGGCGCTACGCTCGCGGTGACCGGTGCAACCACCATCGATAATGGCATTGCGCTATCCGGTAACGCCATTGTCAGCAACTCGGCAAACGCTACCCTGTCAGGGACCGTCAGCGGCGCTAACGATTTGACGAAGGCTGGCGCGTCGACGTTGACGCTATCCGGCAGCAATACCTACTCCGGTACCACTGTCAGTGCAGGCACCTTGAGTGTCGCCAGCGACGGCAACCTCGGCAGCGGCGCCGTCGGCCTCGCCAGCGGCACCACCCTCGCGATCACCGGCGCCACCAACATCGACAACTCCATCGCGCTGACCGGCACCGCCACCATCAGTGCCAGCTCCTCTGCCACCCTCTCGGGCGTCATCAGCGGCAGCAATCTTTCCACGTCCAGCGGCGGCACCCTCACCTTGAGCGGTACCAACACCTACACCGGCGCCACCAGTGTCACCGCCGGCACGCTCGCCGTCAGCAGCGATTCAAATCTCGGGACCGGGAGTATCGATCTCGCCAATGCGGCCGCGCTTAACATCACCGGCGCCGCCACCATCGATAATGCCATATCCCTGACCGGTGTCTCCAACATCGGCTCCACCGCGTCCGCGACCTTGTCGGGCGTAATCAGCGGCGGCGGCTTGACAAAAATCAACGCCGGCAGCCTCACGCTTTCCGGCACCAACACCTACACGGGCGTCACCAACGCTTTCGCTGGCACCTTGATCGTCACCGGGTCCACCGCCGGCGCCTCGACCGTGTTCTCAGGGGCCATTCTTGGCGGCTCCGGCACGCTCGGCGGCAACGTGACGGTCAACAGCGGCGGCACGCTTTCCCCGGGCGCCAGTCCGGGCACTCTCACCATCAACGGCAACCTCACCCTGGCCGCCGGCAGCACGCTGGCCGTCGAAATCAACGGCACGACCGCCGGCACACAGTACGATCAGGTCATCGTGAATGGCACGGTCGACGTCACCAGCGCCACTTTGGCCGTCACTCACGGCTACACGCCAGGTAACGCCGACAGCTACACCCTCATCGTCAACGACGCCTCCGACGCCGTGACCGGCACCTTCAGCGGCCTCGCTCAAGACGGCACCCTCGCCGCCAGCGGCAACGGCACCGTGCTCACCGCCAGCTACACCGGCAGCAGCGGTAACGATTTCAGCCTCACTTCACCGAGCTACCCGGTTGTCACTTCGGTTTCGGCGAGCACCGCCAATGGCACCTACAAGATCGGCGACACGATCAGCGTCACCGTCACCTTCGACAAAAACGTCACCGTCGACACCACGGGCGGCACACCCACGCTCCAAGTCGAAACCGGTACCGTGGACCGCTCCGTGAATTACGTGTCCGGCTCCAGCACCAACGCGTTGAGCTTCAGCTACACCGTCCAGTCGGGCGACTTGTCGTCCGACCTCGACTATGTTTCGACCAGCGCACTCGCGCTCAATGGCGGCACGATCCGCGACGGGTCGAGCAACAACGCGATTCTGACGCTGCCGACACCGGGCGCCGCGAACTCCCTGGGTGCCAATAAAGCGCTCGTCGTCGACGGTGTGCGGCCCACCGCCAGCATCGTCGTCGCAGACACCGCACTCGCGGCCGGTGAAACCTCGCTTGTCACCATCACCTTCAGCGAAGCCGTCACCGGCTTCACCAACGCCGACCTCACCGTCGCCAACGGAACGCTCAGCGCAGTGAGCTCTTCCGATGGGGGTATCACCTGGACCGCTACGCTGACACCCACCGCCGGTCTCGAAGATGCGACCAACGTGGTCACGCTCGACAACACAGGAGTCGCCGACGCCACCGGCAACGCCGGCACGGGCACCACCGACTCCAATAACTACGCCGTTGATACCAAGCGCCCCACGGCCGCCATCGTGGTGGCCGATACGTCCCTGAGTTTCGGTGAGACGTCCCTCGTGACAATCACGTTTAGCGAAGCCGTAACCGGTTTCACCAACGCCGATCTTACCGCCGCCAACGGTACGCTCAGCGCGGTCAGTTCGAGCGACGGCGGTGTCACCTGGACGGCCACGCTCACCCCGACGTCGAATACCGAGGACGCCACCAACGTGATCACGCTCGATAACACCGGTGTCGCCGAGGCCGCCGGTAACACCGGCACCGGCACGACCGATTCAAACAATTACGCCATCGACAACATCGTCCCTGCCGCTCCGTCCGCGCCCAACCTCGCTGCGGCGAGCGACAGCGGGGCATCCAGCACGGACAATCTCACCAGCGTCACCACCCCGACGTTTACCGGCACCGCCGAAGCGAATAGCACCGTCACCCTTTACGATACCGACGGCACCACGGTGCTTGGCACCGCGAGTGCGACCGGCGGCAATTGGTCGATCGCGTCCTCTACTCTTACGTCGGGCAGCCACACCGTCACAGCCAAGGCGACGGACACGGCCGGAAACACCTCCTCCGCCTCATCGGGCCTCAGCATCACCATCGATGCCACCGCACCCACCGTGACCGACGCCAGGATCAGCATCAGCGGCGCCACCGGCACAGGCGGTGCCTACAAGATTGGCGACATCGTCACGGCCAGCTGGAACAACACGAGCGGCGGCGACAATAACAGCGACATTGCCACCGTCGCCGTTGATTTTAGCCAGTTCGGCGGCGGCACGAGCGTGACGGCGACCAATTCGAGCGGCACCTGGACGGCCACTTACACGGTGGTCGCCGGCTCCATCGACACCACCAGCCGCAACATTTCGGTTACCGCCACCGACAACGCCGGCAACACGACAACCACGGCAGATTCCACCAACGCCACTGTCGACAGCATCGCGCTCACCGTCAGCGACGCCCAAATCAGCATCAGCGGCGGCATGGGAATCATCTACAAGATCGGCGACACCCTCACCGCGACCTGGAACAATACTGCCAGCGGCGACAACAACAGCGACACGATTTCCAGTGTCACCGTCGACTTCAGCCAGTTTGGCGGAGGATCCACCGTGGTCGCGACCAACTCCAGCGGAACATGGACGGCGTCCTATGCGATCGTCTCCGGAGCCATCGACTCCGCCAACAAGAATATCTCCGTTACGGCGACCGACAATTCCGGCAACGCCACCACCACTGCCGACACAACTAACGCCACCTTGGACAATGTAGGCCCGACCGTCGCCGACGCGAGCATCAGCATCAGTGGCGCCAGCGGCACGGGCGGCGCCTACAAGATCGGCGACACCGTCACGGCGAACTGGAATAACACGGCCGCCGGCGACAATAACACCGACGCCCTCGCCAGCGTCACGGTGGACTTCAGCCAGTTCGGTGGAGGTTCAACCGTTACCGCCACCAATGCCAGCGGCGTCTGGTCGGCCACTTACGCCCTCGTGGCGGGCTCGATCGACAGCGGCAATCGCAATGTCGCGTTCACCGTGATTGACAACGCCGGCAACGTCACGACGACGGCCGACTCGACCAACGCTACTGTCGACAACGTCGCACCCACCGTCAGCGATGCCCGGATCACCCTCAGCGGTGCCAGTGGCACCGGCGGCGCCTATCGGATCGGCGACACGGTCACGGTCACCTGGAACGACACCGCTGGCGGCGACAACAATTCCGACACAATCTCCAGCGTCGCGGTCAATTTCAGCCAATTCGGTGGCGGCGCAGCCGTCGCCGCGACGAACTCGAGCGGCACCTGGACAGCCACGTATACGCTGGTTTCCGGCACCATCAACGGCACGACCAACCGCAACGTTTCGGTCACGGCCACCGACAACGCCGGAAACCTGACGACGACCGCAGGTTCCACCAATGCGACCGTGGACAATGTCGCCCCGACTCTCGTCTTCAGCGGTCCGGCGTTTTCGGCGGACACCGGCAGCAGCAGCACGGACTTCATCACGGCTGTCGCCGCGCAAACCGTTACCGCCACGCTCAGCGGCGCGCTGGCCGGCGGGGACATCGTGTACGGTTCGCTCGACAACGGCTCGAACTGGTCCGACATAACCAGCAAGGTCATCGGCACAACGCTGACGTGGAACGGCGTGACGCTGACCTCGAGCAACACACTTAAGCTCAAAGTCACTGACGCAGCAGGCAACGACGGCACTGTCCTCAATCAGGCCTACATCCTCGACAGCGCCGCCCCGACCTCCCCCTCGGCTCCGGATCTCACCGCGAGCACCGATACGGGCGCATCCAACAGCGACGACATCACCGGCAACAACACGCCGGTCTTTACGGGTACGGCCGAGAGCGGCAGCACCGTGACGCTCTTCGACACCAACGGAACCACGGCCCTGGGCACTGCCACGGCCATGGGCGGCGTCTGGTCGATCACGGCATCGTCCCTCTCCGACGGCAGCCACACCGTTACGGCCAAGTCTACCGACACCGCCGGCAACACATCACCGGCCTCCGCCGGGCTGGCCGTTTCAATCGATTCTACCGCACCCGTCGTGTCCTTCGTCGCCGTGCCGAGCAACGGCATCTACCGGGTTGCCCAGTTGCTCACGTTCACGGTCAACCTGTCCGAAGCGGTCACCGTAGATACCACGAGCGGTACACCGCGCATCGCCCTGACGATCGGCGCGACCACCGTCCAGGCGAACTACCTGTCTGGGTCGGGTTCGAACGCCCTCGTCTTCCGCTACACGGTTGCCCTCGGCGACAACGACACCGACGGCATCACGGTGGGCGCGCTTTCCGCCAACGGTGGCACGCTGAGCGACACCGCGGGCAACAATCTCGTGCTGGCGCTGAATAGCGTCGGCAGCACGGCGGGCGTGCGGGTCGACACCACCTCGCCCACCGTCACGGACGCGAGCATCGGCATCAGCGGCGCGACGGGCACGGGCGGTGCCTACAAGATCGGCGATACCGTCACGGGCAGCTGGAACAACACCAGCTCCGGCGACAACAACAGTGACATCGCGACGGTCACCGTCGACTTCAGCCAGTTCGGAGGCGGCGCGAGCGTTGCTGCGACAAATGCCAGCGGCGCCTGGACCGCGACGTACACGCTGAGCGCCGGGGCCATCGACACCACCAGTCGTAACATTTCCATCACGGTCACCGATACTGGCGGCAACATCACCACTGCCGCCGACACCACGAATGCCACGGTCGACACCATCGCTCCCACCGTCACGGATGCGAGAATCAGCATCGGTGGGGGCAGCGGCACGGGCGGCTTGTACCGGATCGGCGACGCGGTCACGGCAACCTGGAACAATACGGCCAGCGGCGACAATAACGCTGACACCATCTCCAGTGTCGCCGTCGACTTCACGCAGTTTGGCGGCGGCTCCGCCGTCGTCGCGACCAACGCCAGCGGCACTTGGACTGCCACCTACGCGATCGTGTCAGGCGTCATCGACAGCGGCAGTCGCAATGTCGTTGTCACGGCCACCGACAACGCCGGCAACGCAGTCACCACCACCGACACCACCAACGCCACGGTGCGCAACGTCGCGCCCGTCGTGACCACGCGCACGGGGAGCACCGCCTTTGTCGCGGGCGATAACACGATGTCGACGCCCGTCGCCATCGACTCGGGCCTGACCGTCGCCGACCCGTCCAGCACGACGCTGGTCAGCGGCACGGTGAGCGTTAGCGCAGACTTCCGCAGCGGCGAGGATGTCCTGGCGTTTGCCAACGATGGTTCGACCATGGGCAACATCTCCGGTTCGTACAATGCTACCACCGGCGTGCTGACCCTGAACTCTGCCGGCGGAACCGCCACCCTGGCTCAATGGCAGGCCGCTTTGCGCGCCGTGACGTACACCGACACGGCGATCACGCCCAACAACGCCACGCGCACCCTCAGTTTCGTCGTGAATGATGGCACGAACAGCAGCGCCGCGGCCACGCGCACGGTCACGCTCACGAACACGGACCAGACGCCCATCGTCACCACGACCGCCGGCGCGACGAACTACGTCGCCGGCTCCGATGCGACGATTGTCGATAGCAGCGTCACCGTCAGCGATCTCGACAATGCCACGCAGGCCTCCGCCACCGTGGCGATCAGCAGCGGCTTCCGCAGCGGCGACACGCTCGCCTTCGCCAACACCAGCACCGCGCTCTACGGCAACATCAGCGCGAGCTACAACAGCGGCACGGGGGTTCTTACCCTCACGTCCTCCGGAGCCACCGCTACGAAGGCACAGTGGGCCAATGCGCTCAGTGCCGTCACGTTCTCCGCGGGCAGCAGCGCCGCCTCGGGTAGCCGCACCCTTAGTTTCGTGATCAATGACGGCGCCAAGAACAGTGCAGCTGCGACAAAAAAGGTGAACGTTGCCTCGGTCAGCGCCACCTATCCCGCGCCGGCGGCCGATGGCTACGGCGCTTCGACGACTGGCGGCGCCGTCAGCGGGTCGGTGTCGGCGACGGTCCTTACCGCGGTTGAATTCCGCGCGCAGGCTGAGTCGGCTACGCCGGCTGTCATCACGGTCGCCGGCATCATCGACCTTGGCGCGACCTCCGTGAGCGTGAAATCAAACAAGACGATCCAAGGTGCGGATGCGAACTCGACGCTGATCGGCAACCTGAATCTCGCGAGCGGCGTGAGCAACGTCATCATCCGCGGCCTCAATCTCACCAACCCCGGCACGACGATTGTCAGCGGCGCCTACACCGACGGCGGCGACGGCATCACCATCGCCGGAGCGAGCAGGATCTTCATCACGCATTGCACGTTCTTCGATACGGCGGACCACGCCATCAAAATCATCAACGGCGCGGACAACATCACCGTTTCGTGGAGTGAATTCTACTACACGGCCGGCCAGACGGTGCATCGCTACAGCCTGCTGATTGGCGCTGCCGGCGTCGAAACCACGCCATTGCACGTCACGCTGCACCACAACTTCTGGTCGACTTTGGTCGATCAGCGCATGCCCCTGGCGACCTTCGGCTACGTCCATCTCTACAATAATTATTTCGCCAGCGCGGGAGACACGGCAGGAACCGTGTCGAGCGATCAGTCCCAGCTGCTGAGCGAGCGCAACGTTTACAGTGGCGTGGCCAATCCGCTCACGCGCCAAAACGTGAACTCCTCGCTGGCGATCGGCCGCATTCTCGCTCTGGGCAATACCTACGCCGCCACGACCGGCATCCCGCCGTATAGCGGCGCCGATCAAGTCTTCACGCCTGCGTATTCCTATGAAGCGCTGCCGGTGTCGGATGTCTCGACCGTGGTTTCGGCCAACGCGGGCAACATTGCCGGTGCCGGCTACACCGATGCCGCCGTCGGCACGGCGTCGATTACCGGACCGTCCGCCGCGGTGACGCCTTCGACGGCCTTCACCTTGACCGCGGTGCCTGCCCGCTTCACGCCGGCGTCGTATCAGTGGCGTTTGGCCAACCAGGACATTCCGGGAGCGACCGCCTCCACCTATGCGGTAATGAGCGCGCAGGCGGGCAATGTCGGTCCGTATACGGTGGCGATCGCCCCGATTTCAGGCGATGCGGTGGTGAGCACGCCTTTCACCGTGACGCTCGGCTCGGCGCCTGCCACGCCCTCGGCGCCTGCCACGCCTACGCTTCCGCCGAGTTCATCCAGCGGCGGCGGTGGCGCCTTGTCCGACTGGTTCCTCGGCGTCCTGGCGCTGCTCTGTGCTCTTCGAAAAATACAGCGGCGCCGCGCGTGAAATTCCGACTGATCGTCGCTCAACAAGCGATCGTTCCGCGCCATGGAACCTGTTAGGCCGATTCCGCCGCGGGATGGGGTTCTTCCGGCCGGGAGTGCGCGACGCTTTCTTGCTGCGCGGGAGGCGCGGCGAGTTTTGCGCAGCTCAGCAGGAAGGCGGCGACTATGACGTAAGACAGCGCGATCAGGGGAGATTGGGCGAAGCCGACGCGTTCGCCGTGCATAAAACCGAAAAACGTCAGCACGGCCCCGGCGAAGGCGAATCCGGCCGCGTAATAGAGCTTTCGGTCGATGACGTAGACGGCAGTGGCCGACAGGATCAGGCCCGTGAGCACCGCGCCGCCGCCGAGGATCTCGAGACCGTGGAGGAGAACGCCTTCCCCGCTCATTTTTTGGACGAGTTCGGGCGTGACGGCGACACCCGCGGCCGCGAGCGAGCCTTTGATCTGGCCGAGGGCCCAGGCAGCCAGGTGCGGAACGATGCCGAGCACGATCGCCGGGGCATGCCGCAAGGGCGCCTCCTGGAACGCCTGCGAGCCCATGAGCATGCCGATGTAGAGTAGTATTGGGAGGATAGATACGACCGGAATCGCCGCGAGCATGACCGAGGCGGTGCCGAGCCAGCAAAGCACAATGACCATCGCGCCCGTGGCGACGCAGTAACCGATGCGTCCGCCCATGGCCTTCCAGCCGGGGTGGCCGATGTACACCGCCAGGATGAACGGATTGCCCATCAAGCAGCCAATCAGACTGATCACCCCGTCCGCGGTCAGCACCTTCGTGGTGGGAAAGCTGTCGCCGGCGGCGGAGGCGCTTTCCACGTTGTCGATCGCCTCGACCAGGTCGTAGATGCCGAAGGGAATCGCCGTGATGAGGAGCAACCCCGCGTACTCGAAGCCCGAGAAAACGTGGCCGATCGCCGGCAACGGCACACGAAAGCCGAAATCCGTGAACGACGCGACCAAGCCGGAAAGCGAAAGGCCGCCGAAATTCAGGTCGAAGAGGTTGGAGCCCCACGCCAGGACGGTGCCCACGAGCATGGCGACACAGCCCGCCGGCAGGCCTTTGAAGAAACGCACGCCACCGAACCAGTTCACCAACAGAATGGCGAAACAGACCAGGCCGATCGTCGGCGTGAGGTACATCTGCAGCAAGGGCCGCATCGAAATGAACGTGATGGAGACGCCGGCCAGCGTGCCGAGCAGCGCGGCGCGCGGGGTGACCTTGCGCACCCAGTGCCCCAAGAATCCCCCAGCTACCAGGACAACGCTCTGGATCGCGACCCAAGTGAGGCCCGCTTCCCACGCTTTGACCGGGTCGCCGGTCTTGAGCTTGATCGGCAGCATGACCACGAAGACTACGATGAACATGTGTCCCACGCCCGGTCCGGAAGGAAGCGCGCAGACATCGCTGCGGCCGGTGCGCTTCGCGAGTTGATACGCCAGCCAGGCGTAGTATCCGGAGGAAAGACACAGCATGAGGCCCACGGCGGGAAGAATCCGCTGGAAAATGAGGTCGTCGGGAAACTGCAGGACGAAACGCAACAGGCCGGTGAGCGTGAGAACGTTGACAAGGATGTTGGTGCCGAAGCCGAAAAAAGCATTCCAGTCTCCGGGCACCCAGAGCTTGGGACGTGTGGTCGAATTCATGTTGAGCGGAGCGCGTTGAGGATGTCGGCGGACGTGGAAACCCAGCCAAAGATGCCGCCCTGGGCTTTGATCATGGCGAGCCCCGTGGCGTGGAATTCGGGAAAGTACGATCCGACGCAGTCCGCCGGCACCAGACAGTCATAGCCGCGATCGTTGGCCTCGCGCACCGTTGTGTGCACGCAGACCTCCGTCGTTACCCCCGTCACGATCAGCTGTTCCACGGCATTCTTGACCAACTCCGTTTCCAGGGAGGTGTTCCAGAAAGCTCCCTTGCCCGGCTTGTCGACGATCAGCTCGTCCGCGGCGGGCGCGAGTTCGGGGATGATCGCGTGACCGTATTCGCCGCGAATGAGAATTCGGCCCAGCGGTCCCGCGTCGCCGATCCGGAGGGCCGCCGTGCCGCGCCTTTTTTTCGCGGCGGGCAGGTCGGACAAATCCGGCCGGTGTCCCTCGCGCGTATGAATCACGCGCAGTCCCTGCGCCCGCCAGGCTTTGAGCAACGCCTGCAGAGGGCCGATGACCGCGCGCAAAGGCGCGACATTGTTGCCCAGGGCTTCCCCGAAGCCGCCGGGCTCGAGAAAGTCGCGTTGCATGTCGATGATCAGCAGAGCGCACCGCCGCGGAGCGAAAGGAAAGGGCGTGGGTTCGGCGTTGATCGTCATGGCGGCGCGAAGGGGGCATTCAGTCGGCGAAGCCGGCCGCGATGGGCGCGGAGCAAACGCCCGATTTTTCCAGGGCTCGCGCCACGCGGAGGAGGACCGCCTCGCGCCAGGGCGCCGCGATCAGCTGCACGGCCACAGGGAGCCCGCCCGCCGCCGCCGGAATCGGCGCGGCCACCACGGGCAGGCCGATCAACGTGATGGGCTGCGTGAACACGCCGATATTCGGCCGCAGGGGAAGTTCGCGGCCATTGAATGTCATCGTCTGCTGGCCGAGCATCGGCGCGGCCAAGGGCGTGGCGGGCGCGATCAGGACGTCGATCTGCGAGAAAAGGTCGCGCATTCGCTCGCGCCACCAGGCGCGGAAGCGCTGGGCCTGCAGGTACCAACCGGAAGGGGTGAGGGCTCCCGCCAGGAAACGGTCGCGTCCACCGGGATCGAAGTCGGCCGCGCGTTGCCGCAGTCGGCTGAGATGGAGATTGCCGGCCTCGCTGGCGGTGATGAGAAACGCAGCGGCCCTCGCCAGTTCAGGGACGGGCAGCTCGATCCTTTGCGTGGCTCGCAACGCCGTGGCCACCGATTGTACCGCGTCATGAACGGCGGGAACTCCTCCACGCTCGAAATAGCCGTCGAGAACGCCGATGCGCAGGCCGTCGAGTCCCTGGTCCAGCAAATCGCGGGTGAACTCGGCCGGTCGTGGCGTGCAAACGGGATCCCGCGGATCGGGTCCTTGCAACGTGTCGTAGATGGCGGCGAGATCCGCGACGGAACGGGCGAGGGGGCCGATCGTGTCCAGGCTTTCCACGAAAAGAAAGCCGCCCGCGCGAGACAGGCGGGAGTAGGTCGGCTTGAGCCCCCACAGCCCGCAGAACGACGACGGCACGCGGATGGAGCCGTTCGTGTCGGTGCCCAGCGAAAAGGGCACGAGCCCCGCGGCGACGCACGCGCCCGATCCGCCCGACGAGCCCCCGGCGGAGCGCGCGAGGTCGTGCGGGTTGCGCGTCGGGCCGTCATGGGCGTTCTCCGTGGTAAAGTCGTACGCGTATTCGCCCATGTTGACGGCCCCGACGCAGATGGCGCCGGCCGCTTTCAGCCGGGCGACGCTGGTGGCATCGCGCGAGGCCGGAGGCAGATCGCGGTTGATTTTCGAGCCGGCGACGGTGACCTCTCCCGCGAGATCGAAGAGATTCTTGACCGAATACGGCGCGCCGGCCAGGGGGCCCGGATCGCCGCCGGCGGCCACGACCGCATCGACCGCGTCGGCCTCCGCGCGGGCGCGGCTTTCCGTGACGGCGGTGAACGCGTTGATCGCTGGATTCCTGCGGCGAATGCGCTGAAGAACCCTTTCGGTCACGTCACGGGCCGATAGGCGGCGGCTGTGCACCGCCGCGGCGATTTCCAGTGCGGTCGCCGCGGCGGTCATGGCGTGAAGATGGGCGCCGGCTCGGTCTCCGGCGGAAGCGGGAAGGCCAGCAGCGGCGCCGCCAGTTCCGCCGCGCGGGCGAGGTGGTCGGCCACGCCCGGGCGGTGCGCGGGAGCGAGGGGCAGCTGCAGCGCGCCGGCGGCGCGGTCTGCGTAGGCCGCCCAGGCCTCGGTGGCGGTTCCGATCGCGTGCGAGACGTGCGCGGAAACGATGCGCCACTCAGCGGGTGCGAAACGCGTCCAGACCTGCGATTGCCGTCCATGGCGCGGCGAGCCGCCGAGCAGGAGGGAAAACTCCAGCATGGCGACCGCGACGTCCGCGCCGAGGGCGAGCACGGTCAGGCGCAGGACCCGGCGATCGGTGAAGTTGATGACGCGATTTTTCCGGAAAGCGGCGATGGCGTCCGCGCCATAGAGTTGTTCGTTGACGCCAAACCGGACCGCGTGGGGAGAATTCCAGAAAAAGCGCGTGAGCGCGGCCACATCGTTGCTGACGAGCGCCTTTTCGTAGGCTTCGCAGCAGGCGGTGACCTCGGCGATCACGGCGGGATCATTGATGGCAACCATGCGGACGAGGGCAGGTTAGCAGAGGGCGGGCCAAGCGCGCCGGTTTCCCGGGAGCGGGTCACCATTTGTACGTGACCGTGAGTTCGGCGGTCGGCCCCTGGCTGGGTCCGATGAACGTGTCCCAGAAGAGGAACTGAGGGGTATAGTATTTCTCATCCAGGAGATTGTTGCCGTTGATCCGGGCGGACCACCGCTTGTTGATGTTGTAGAACAGGGCGGCGCGGGTGACGAAGTAGTCCGGAAGTTTGATCTGCTGGAGATAGCCGGCATAGAACGACGAGACATAGGTGCCGCCCAGGGAGAAGCCCCAGCCCTTCGGCGCGGTGTAGGTGCCGTTGAGCGAGAAGACGCGTGCGGGCGTCGGCGAGAGACGAGGCGAGGGCACGCCGATCAGCGCGCCGACGGCGACGAAACGCCCGCCATACGTCAGCGCGGGATCGAGGCCCAGCGCGCTGGGAGGGACGCCGAGAAAGAACGGCGAGTTGAGCACTTCGGTACGCTGCCAGGTGGCGGCTCCGGTGAAGCTGAGTGTCTTGGTCGGGGCGTAGCGGAGCTCCATTTCGACGCCATGGGACTTGTAGTGATCGAAGCTGCCGGACGTCGTATTAAACGACGTCTTTTTCTGCTGATAGTAGGCGAGGCTGGCGACCAGGCGCGCGCGAAGGAGCGAGCCCTTGAGGCCGGCCTCCGCGAGTTGGGAGTCCTGGATCCACGTGCCGCCTGCGATATTCAGGCGGTCGATCATGCCGCCCTGCCCGAGTTCGAGATAGCTCGATTCGGCGTACGTGACGTAAGGCGTGAGCTCCGGAATAAACTTGTACGAGGCGCTCGCGTTGTACGTGAAGGCGTCCTCGCTGTCGGCCCCCTCGGCGAAAACGCCGCCCAGGTCCGTGCCGTTCGTTTTCGCCTGATAGGCATCATAGCGCGCGCTGAAGATGAAATTCAGTTTCTCCCGGTACGTCGCGTCGACCAGAGTGAAGACGCCGAAGTCGGAAAAGTGGCCGATCTGCCGCCAGTTGTAAGGCACGTTGAACGTGCCGGTATAGGCTCCCTCAAAGCGGTCGTTGGCGGTGGCGCCGCGCGAAAGATCGCGCCGATCGAGCACCTGGTAGCCGCGGCCCCGCGACTCGCGCTCGTCTCCGTCCGAGTAGCGCAGGGCGAATCCGCCGACCAGGTCGATCTTCAGCTGCGGCTTGGGCGAAAAGGTGAAGTTGGCCGTGGTTTTGTTCTCGAAGGCCATCGCGCGATAGTCGGCGGTAAAGCCGTAGCTCGAGTACTTCGTGTGATTCATCGAATCATAGAATGTCTGGTTTTTCAGCGAGAGGTCGGGGCTGAAGCGCTTGGTGATGTCGAAATAGCCAGTGAGCGCGTCGGTGTCGGAAAAGTCGATCGACTCCGCCTGGATCTGGCGGTGGCTGAGCTTGGTGGTGCGGATTGTCGCCGGGTTCAGGGCGAAGGCTGCCTGCTGGTTGGCCGTGAGCGCGCCGTAAGGAAATGGATTCGCGAACGCGAATTGCTCCAGGCCGTAGGCATTGAGTTCGGCCGGGCTGAGAAAGCCGTTGCCGTTGGTGTCCAAATTGAGCGTGGGCTGGCCGGCCAGATATTCGCCGTCCGTGTCGATCATGCGCTGGGTGACACGGTTCCAGCCCAGGCTTTGGTTGAGGTGGGCGCGCTGGGCCATGAAGCCGTACTCGAGCAGGACGGTGTCCGAAAGCTCGGTATCCACGGCCAGTTGAACGAGGGTATTCTCGTTGTAGATATTGTCGAAGTAGCTGCCCGAATCCTCGCGCTGCACGAACGCATAAGCGCCGGAGCGCTTTCCGCCGATTTTGAACGGCAAGCCATACTCGATGCTGGCCAGCTTTTTGTCGTAGGTGCCGACGGTGGTGGAAAGAATGCCGACCGGATTTTGAATGAACTTGGTCGTCCTGCTCTTGGCTGTCTTCGGGATGAAGTTGAGAATTCCGCCGACCTTGCCGCCGCCGTAGACGGGCGGGGGAGGGCCCTTGACGATCTCGACGTAATCCGTGGAGGCGATCGGCGTGGGGAAATTGCCGCGATTCTCAATCCGGCGGAATCCGCGAAAAAAGTTGTCAGCGCGCTCGCCGCGAACATCCAATGCGCCGGGCACGCCGAAATAGTTTCCGGTGAAGGTCCCGGCGGTGATGGCGACGAAGTCATTGACCGTTCGCAGGCCGTTCAGATCGATCAAGGTGCTTTCGATCAAAGTGACCGAGCGCGGCGTATCGCCCAGGCTGCGCGTGGTCCCGAAAACGCTGGAGCTTTCCCGCGTCGGGAGAATGCCGTAGATGTCGTCGGCGCCGGCCTCGGCCACGAATTTTTCCAACGTGACGATCGGTTCCGGGGGCTCACCCGCCTTTTCCTGCGAAAAGACGGGTGAGCTCAGGCGGCTCATGAGGACGAAAAACGATGCGACGGCAAAGAGGCGGCCGAAAGCCCCGCGGGAAGAGGGCAGGGAGAGGATGGGCGTGGACATGGCGGTGACAGTTGCAGGTGGATGTTGGCGTTGTCCGCCAACCAGCACCATGTATGCCATATTGTATACAATAGAGTATTCACGGGCGATTTTGCGCGAGAGCGCTCTTGCCAGGCTCCGTCCTGTCCGTGAGCCTGTCCGCCGAAAATGCCGTCTAAACGCCGCAAGCAGGCTCCTTTGGCTCGAGGCGAACGGGGGGCGCCGCTGGGGCCGCAAATCTTGTCGCGCTTGCGGGAGCGCATCCTCACCTGGCAGTACCCGCCTGGCCATCATCTGGGCGAGCAGCTGCTCTGCGACGAGTTTTCCGCGAGTCGCATTCCTGTGCGCGAAGCGCTGCGGGCCTTGGCGGGGCAGGGTTTGGTCGACACGGTGCCGAACCAGGGCTGCTACGTGAAGCAGCCCGATGTGGAAAAGACCCACCAGCTTTTCGATTTGCGCCTGGCGCTGGAACTCTTCGTCGGCGAGGCCCTCGTGCAAAAAAAGCTGCCACGGGGTTGGGCGGACGCCGAGCGAGCCTATTGGGAGCCGCTCCTGTACGTGAAGGCGGATGCGTCGGCGAACGGCGATGAGCTCGTCCGAGCCGACGAAAATTTCCATCTCACGCTGGCGCGCGCTCTGGGCAATCCCTACATCGTGGAAGCGTTGCAGGACATCAACGAACGCCTGCGTTTCGTTCGGTTGGCCGTGGCGACCACCCCGCATCGGCTGCAAGAAACGGCTGGCGAACATCTGAAGATCCTCGATGCCCTGGCGGCGAAGGACGTGGATGCGGTTCGGCAGGGTCTTCGCCAGAACATCAATCACGCGCGCAACAAGGTGGAGATCGCGATCAGCCGCGCATTAATGGCCGCGCACTGGCAGACCCCACCGCGGAAGGGGTCAAATAGTGGGACGGAACGGGTCAAGCCGTGACGTTGAACGCCGCCAGGCAACGTGCGTACGAGGCTCCAATCGAGCCTCGGCTACGTTACCCCTGCAGCGTTTGAAGCCCAACTAAACTAATCAAATTATCCCGTTCCGACTGTCCGAGGAATCGACGCCAGCCCAAACCGTGAATATTGAACTGATACGGTGAGCGCGCTGTTGGTTTCCTCGGTAGCCGCCGTGGAGCCATAGTCGCCTCGCTGTTTCGAGCTCAGGGTTGCTGCGGCCGCAGAATTTCTCCCTCGGCTTCCCTTGCGCAGTTTGCCGATCAGCTGATCCGCAGGGGACTGCCGTGCACCCACAGGGTAAGCAGGCAGCTTTTTCGCGAGAGTGTCCGTTTATGCCGCGCGTTGATTCTGTTACGGCCAGGGAGGGTCTTGGCGCGATATCATCATCTGCGTCTCCGTTGAGGCGACACGTGCTGAACGGTTCTCGGGCCTGGAACCATGGCGCGGTCATGGTGGGCGCTTGCCTCGGATGCCACGCCAGCTTAAGTCTGTCTCACTATGTTTGCTGATCACGATGCCTACATAGCTGAGGCTCCCAAGGATCTCCGCCCCTTGCTGGTTCGATCGCGCGCTCAACTTGCGCGCGCTGCCGGACGCCGAAGAAGTTATCGCCTATAAAATGCCCGGGTTCAGGAGCGGACAAACGATCGTCGCGGGCTATGCCGCGTTCAGTAAGCAATGCGGGCTCTATTTCGCTCCCTCCGCGATAAAGGCGCCTGCCGACGACATTGCCGAGGCCGGGTTCAAGGCCACCAAAACTGGCGTCACCTTCTCGCCGAGCCAGCCCATCCCTGACGCGCTCGTGAAGAAACTCGCCGTGGCTTCTCGACCGGATCAAAAGCTCTGAGAACCGCTGGGAAAATCACGGTTGAGCCTTCTTCCGTCGCCACCGCGCTGACCGCCGCCCGGCATGGGTGTGTTCCTCGGGCACCAAGCGACGGCGCAAATCGCGACGATAGCCCGACTGCCCAACTCACCGTGTGACAGGCCTGCTTCTGGCTGGCGGGGGAACCTCTGCGCGGCCATCGTGACACAAATATATGCGCAACATGCTGGTGATCGGTGGGGTCTTTTTCGCGGGATTGGTGGTCGGGGCGTCCGCCGCCGACTTTGCTCCCCCAGCGAGCGCCATCTCCCTGGAGGACTCGCGCATGGGTGAGTTCTTCGGGAAAGCGGTGCGCCGGCCGGTGATCTCGGGACGCATTCAGAATCTCCCGGCTGACCAGCGGGGTCAGGTTTCTCTGGTGTTCCCGTCGTTGCTCGACGACGTCGTTATCGAAAAGCCCGTCACGATCGAGGCGGACGGGACCTTCCAGATGGAGTGCGAGGCTTTCTTTCCCCTGCAGCGTGTTCAAGGGAAGATTGGACGGTATGTGTCGCCTCCTCTGTACGTGGCCGCAGGGCTCCACGTGGACATGGTGGAGGCCGGCTCTAAGGAGCTGAAGTTCAGTGGGCCGGATGCGGCGATGAATCGGGTGGCACAAGCCTTCCGGGAGTTTGAGCCCGAAAAGCAGAAGCGGTTGCGTGCCCGGCTGGGCTCACGAATAAGAATGGGCCCTGCCATCAAACGAACGAAAGCGGAGATCGAGCAGGATCTGCTCGTTCTGCGTGAGACCAGGAAAGAACTGGAGGCCCTGCTCCTTCGCTTTAATCCGGGCGAGCATGGCTGGATCCTGCAGCACGAGATTGAGCTGGAGTGCTGGGAAAAGCTTTTGTCGGTGGGATATACTTCAAAGAGCTCGCTAGAGGATTCCTCAGTCTGGCCAGAACTGGTCGCCTTCCAGCCTCGCGTCATATCGGTCCAAGCGGCCAACTACTATCGCTATTTAAACTTCTGTCTCACGGTGCCTTTCGCGGATGCGCTTCGCGATGCGACATGGGAGGAGCGTCGACCCTTCATCGAGGCCCGGGTGGCAAACTCGGATCCGGATGTGGCCGTTCTCTTTCGCGATGTCGTGGCGCTGCAGGAACGTAAAGCGGCCGGCGCCACCGACGTTCCTCAACTCGCGGAAAAGATGGACAGGCTGGATCGTACAGGCGTCTTTGCAGTGGGCGCGGCCATGAAGATGGATCGGCTCTTTCGCTACGCCAGCGGCAGAATTCCGGAGGCCAAGCTTGATCTTGTCTTGCTGGCGGGACTCCCGGTAGCGCGCGTTCCAGCCGGCGAGGCGCTGGCTTCTTTGCGCGGGCAGACCGAGAGATCGGCCGGGCGGTGGATCAGCGAGTATATCGGCCTTCGGGCGCAGGACTTTGTTGCGCGGGAAGCGCGCGTCACCGAAACGCTCGCAAAGGTCAGGTCCATCGGAGGGGGCCGCTTGCCTGCGGGCTTGGAGCTACCGTCAGGCGCGCGACTGTACGAGTTTCCTGCCGATACCGCGGAGGAAGTGCTCAAGCGGCTTGCCACCTCCTTTGAGGGACGGCTTCTCATTCTCGATTTTTGGGGCTCCTGGTGTGCGCCCTGCATCAGGGACCTGCCGTTTAGTCAGAAACTGCACCGAGAGCTCGGCGACGCGCCCATTGAGTTCGTCTATCTGGGCTGTCGGATGGA
>CAZJLP010000030.1:24211-61952 GCA_964546955.1 uncultured Opitutaceae bacterium
GGACGCTGACGCATGGAAGAAGTCGGTGGCCGATCTTGGTCTGTCGGGAACACATATCCTTCTGACCACTGCCCAGAATAACGAGTTCGCGCGCTTGTTTCAGCTGATGGGATACCCCACCACGATCGTGATCAATCGTTCGGGCAAAATGCTTCCTGGAGCAATCCATCGGTTCGAGCACACAACAGCGGACCGGCTGCGCCAGCTCGCGAAGTGAAGGCAGCGGGGCTGTGGCGGTTTGGGAGGACGAGGCAGGTAAGGGGTCAGGCCTCTACATTTGTAGGAGGGGGGACTCGGGCGACGCGGCGCTCCACTACAGTCCGAGTTCCGTCAATCCGGGGTGCTCCGCCGGCCGGGGCTTTGACGCATCCCAGCGATAAAGTCGCTCGGTCTCACGGATCGGAAGATCGTTGATGCTCGCGTGCCGAAAATGCATCAGCCCTTCCGCGGAAAACTCCCAATTCTCGTTTCCGTAGGACCGATACCATTGGCCCGAATCGTCGTGCCACTCGTACGCGAAGCGCACCGCGATGCGCGCTCCGCCGAAGGCCCAAAGCTCCTTGATCAAGCGATAGTCGAGTTCCTTCCGCCATTTTCGCGTGAGAAATTCCACGATCTGTCCGCGTCCTTTGATGAACTCTGCCCGGTTTCGCCAGATGGAATCGGGCGTATACGCCAGGGATACTTTGTGCGGATCTTTCGTATTCCATGCGTCCTCCGCCCGGCGGATTTTTTCGAGCGCCGTCTCGCGGGTGAAGGGCGGCAGGGGAGGGCGGAGTGAGGAGGTTTGGGCTTCCGTGTTCACAGGGATTTGGATGTAAGGCAGTAGTAGTGGAGCATCTGGTCGAAGTGGCTCTAGCCAGGCGGCGGTTTGATTAGCAGGTCAAATTTGATCTATTCGGTGGTTTCTGCGAGCAAGGTGATTGCACCTGCCGAGGGGCAGCTATTCCTATGCCGACGCGGTCGAAAGCTGTTGGACCTGGGTCGGCCAACACTCCTTCCCCGGCGTTTGATTTCACGCAGCGCAGGCCTAGCTTCTAGGATGCGAAGCATTTTTTGGGGCATGAGTCTTCTCTTGGCGGTGGTAGCGGTCTCGAGCACGCCTACGGTGGCATCGGGCCTACGGCTCGAAGGCGTGAAATATCCATTTGCCGAACACGTGCATCGTTTCTCCAGCCAGCAACAGGACCTCGAGATGGTGTACATGGACGTTCGACCGGAAGGCTCGGTCAAGGGCGTTGTGCTGCTCCTGCACGGCAAGAATTTCTCAGGCTCCTATTTTGGCGAGACGGCAACCGCTCTCCGAACTGCCGGTTATCGTGTCATCGTGCCCGATCAGGTGGGATTTGGGAAATCGACAAAACCGGCGCACTATCAGTTCTCGTTCCACCAGCTCGCAGCCACTACGCGCGAACTGCTCCGGAAGCTCGACGTGCCACGCGCTCATGTGCTCGGCCATTCCATGGGCGGGATGCTGGCGACGCGTTTCGCTCTCATGTTTCCCGAGGCCACGGCGTCGCTCACGTTGTTGAATCCGATCGGACTGGAAGATTGGAAAGCCCTGGGCGTGCCTTACACCACGGTCGATGCCGTGTACCGGGAAGAGCTGGCCAAGACGCCCGAGAAGATTCGGGCCTACCAGCGGGAGTCCTACTACGATGGCCAATGGCGAGCGGAATACGATCCATGGGTCGAGGAATTAGCCTCTTTTACGCGAAGTCCGGACTACCCGCGCATGGCTTGGAACCAGGCTTTGACGTCGGACATGATTTTTACCCAGCCGGTCGTCCATGAATTCTCGCGTTTGCGAGTTCCCACCTTGCTGATCATTGGGCAGCGCGACCGTACGGCGATCGGCCGCGCGGCCGCCCCGCCCGAGATCCGGAGCAAGCTCGGCGATTACCCCGCTCTCGGGCGAGCCGCACAGAAAACCATTCCCCAATCCGAGCTCGTCGAACTCGAGGCCGTCGGTCATCTCCCGCACATCGAGTCCTTCGAACGCTTCATTCAGCCCTACCGGGCATTTCTCGACCGTTACGGCGCTCGGCCTTGATTGCAAGAAGCCCGAAAGGGCCGTTGAAATGCCGGTGGTGGACGAACCTCCGATCCTCGCGTTCCTCTTCCTGCGCCTGAAAGCCGAAGCCGAACGGTCGGGTAAAGGGTTGTTGGTCCCAATCCCTCGGCTGTTTGCTGATTGCTAAACACACGTTCCTGCACTTCGTGTGATCGCTATGTCGTCCACTCGAACACCCCGGAGCCCTTACGAAAAACTTGGCGGTCTGAATTTCCTCGGCCGAACCATCGACAAGATTCGACTTAAGAAGTCTGGGGAGCTGCGGCCGGACTTCTCCGACATGATGGGGAAGGGCTACGATGCTCGTATCATGGCGTATTTGGACTTAGATTACGCCAAGTTCACGGAGTTCGTGCTCACCGGAGCGACGGATGAGCAGTGCTGGAACTATTGCGTTCAGCGCGGGCGCAAATTGAACGAACACACGATCCTCATCTGGAACGATTTTGCCGCGAAACGCGGCTGGAGAGACTCGGCCTCGGAGTTGCTGGTAAAATTCAAGGCCGAGAGCGGCCTCTCCGGCCGGGACGATATCCAGACGCTGTTCGAGTACTGGGAAGTCGACGAAGGCCGCAAAGCGTAAGGCGGAAAAAGGGTCGAAAGGCGCGGAGGGGCGGGCGCTTCTCGTGAGGAGCTAAATAGTAGAGAGCTGGCTATTCGCGTGTCGCCGGCATCTCCCGAGCGCCTTGTTTCACCACCAGCGTCCGGGCAGGTCCGCCGTCAGCAGGGAGTTCGAATCTTATCTCAATGGGCGAGCGACGTGAGAAAAAGGTGTCGGGAGAGGCGGCACAGAGTCGATCCTGTGCACGACCCGTGGGCGTGGCAAAGAGCGTCGTCCCGCGCCGCTCTAGCACAAGCACCAGTTTTTCGTTCACGCGGAACGTGCCCGTGCAGCGGTCGAGTTGCTCGGCGGTGAGCTCGACTTCGGGACGCTCGCGATTGGGGATCGCTCGCTCGGGTAGTCCAGCCGCACGGCGGAAGAGGTTTTCGGTCAGCGGCGTGCCCACCGGGTTTGAGCAATTGGACAGATAAATGGCTGCAACCCCGGGCTCGCGATCAACGAAGATCGCGGCGTGAAAGCCGCCGGTCATGCCGTTGTGCCAATGCGTCGATCGTTCCCCGATCAGCATCCACCCGAGCGCCTGGCCACTGGGAGCGAGCGTCGCATTGAGATCCTGACGAGTCCAGGCGAGTTCGATCGCCTTTTGTAAAGGCGTGGCCGAGGGATGCAACATCGCGCGGGCGAAGCGCACCATGTCGGCCGTCGTCGAACGAATTCCGCCTGCTCCCGCCAACGCTTTGAAGTCCCATGGGCTCCACGGTTTTCCTGGAGACGAGAACGCTGGCGCGAAGCGGTCTCGGAGTGGCTGGTCGAGTTCGACTATGGTATCGGTCATTTCCAGCGGACCGGTGATGCGTGTTGCAAGAAGATCCGCGTACGTCGTGCCCGCGTTTCGGGCCAGCAAAGTGCCGAGCAGCCCGACCGCCAGATTGCTGTAACCGGCTTTCGTGCCCGGTTCAAATTCGAGCTTCACGCGTCGCAACGTGGCCCACAGATCAGCGATCTCGTAGGCGGCGTAAGGGTTGGTAAAATTATCCGCAGGGATTTCAACCGGAATGGTCGGCAGACCTGAGGTGTGTGTGGCGAGCATGCGCAACGTGATCCGGTTTCCGGCTTCGTTGGGCAGCACCACCTCGCTCGGCAGCAACTGCGAAATAGGCGTGTCGAGTGTCACCTCCCCGCGGACGACCGCGTCGGCGAGCAACAAACTCGTGAAGACTTTGGTGATCGAGCCGATCTCATAGAGCGTGCGATCATCGGGCGCTACGGGACGGCCGGGAGATAATACGCCGACATGCGCGGTGATCGCTCCCTCGGGTTGGAGGAGGCCGATCGAGACCGCTTGCAACGTCCGATTTTCGATGAGGGGAATGATATCCCTCGTGAGATCGGCCTTCTGTAAAACAGCGCCGGATGACGAAAGGATCCCGGCCATCGAGATCAAGCACAGGGAGTGGTATAGGGGCATGTGTAGGGGAAATCGTGAGACAATGCTAGAGGTTGATTCAATCGGTGATAACGTCGTCGAGCTCACGCCGACGCGCTTCAAGCGTGCGTTGCTCAGGCAGGAGGTAGCGGCGGTACCTCACGACCAGGCCGGCCGCCCCCAGCGTGAAGACCACTCCAAACACGAACGCCATCGACCACGCCTGATTGCCGGGCGTTTTGCCGGTGGCCTGCAGCTGCCAGACCGCCAGCGCGGTCATCGGGAGCGTGATCGCGAAAAACCATCCGGTCAGACGGAGGTGCCGGCGTTCCGTGGCGTTGGCGATCTGTGCAGCTTTGAGCACGTCCCGAAGAGGGGAGGCGAGTTTGAGAGAGCGAGCGCTTGCGTGGATGAAGTCGCGCAAGAAATACACCGCGACCCACCAGGGAAGGAGTAGAAGGGGAATCAGGCTCCATTGACCGGTCAACCCTGCCGTGCCGTGGCGGGTGAGCGCGACCACGGCCACGCTGCTCATGGCGGTCAAAGCGAAGAAAACCCACCCCAGCCGCAAGGCTTCCCACCGGCGGCGCTTCCGCATGCGAGCGACGAGCTGGACGGCAAGACGTTCGCCCGCGTAGGGGGCGGGCCGGTTTGCGGGCGAGTTCCATAGTTCAGTGAGCGAGTCGTGAGTCATGATGTTTCTCCTGGATTGAAGATCTCGGTGAGCCGTTTGCGCGCGCGTGTGAGGCGGGCGCCGACGTTGGATTCGGAAAGTCCGTGAACCTCTGCGATTTCGCGATAGCTGAGACCATCAAGCGATAGTAGAACCAATGACCGGTCGATCGGTGGAAGGGCGTGTAAAGCCGTATACAGCGCCTCAAGGCGGGCCGGCGTGTCGCTTCGGCTGCGGCCGTGATCGGGTTGAACCATCCAATCGATGTCTCCGGCTACCGACACGTGGCGTCGATGCGTGCGTTCCGCCCTATGCCAGGTCAGCGCGGCGTTGTGGGCGACGCGATAGACAAAGGTCGACGACTGGCTCTCCCCCCTAAAGGCGGGGGCGGCTCGCCACAGCTTGATCAGTACTTCTTGCATCAGGTCGCTGCGGTCCTCGCCCATGGCAAACGCCTGCACCACGTGATGGAGGATCGCGGTGTGCTCGCGCATCCAGCTCATAAACAGATCGTCCGTGGCGTCGTCCTTCATTGATTGCAGAGTTAGATGCCCTTCCCAGCCCTTCCTTACAGGTCCGCAATCGATTTTTGGGTGATCGACTTTCCGCCCGCGTTGAAATCTTCCCAAACCGTTCTCATGAGGACCGGTACTCTTCCATAATGCCAGACCTTCGGTATCCATCAACCTCACGTTGGACAGGTGCTGCGATCACCAGGCCATGCCGACGGATGAGGAATGCATCGTCACTTCGCCGAGAGCCTGGCGCGGGGCCGATGCCTGTAATCTTTTTCGCGAGAGGTGTCCGTTTACACTGGGGTCGTTCGTTGAGAGGATGTACAGCACTCCGATTCTCCGCGGGGTGCCCGAACTTTAACCGATCAAATCCTCCCACGACCATGCTCAAGAAAATCCTCCTCGGCCTCACTGCCGTCGTCGTTTTATTCCTCGCCTATGCCGCCACGCGTCCGGCCGATTACCGGGTCGAGCGCAGCGCGACCGTTGCCGCTTCGCCGACGGCGCTCTTCGCGCAAGTCAACGATCACCACAATTTCAACGCGTGGAATCCGTTTTTGAAATTGGATCCCAATGTGAAAAACACCTACAGCGGCCCGACGAGCGGCGTTGGCGCGGTGTGTAGTTGGGACGGCAACCGTGACATCGGCGCGGGCTCGTCGACGATCATCGAAAGCAAGCCTGGCGAACTCGTGCGCATGCGAATGGACTGGAAGCGCCCGATGGAAGGCACCGCCACCGTCGATTTCACCTTCCGTCCCGCAGGCGACAAGACCGTCGTGACCTGGGCCATGTACGGTAAAAACAATTTTATGGGCAAAGTCGTGAGCATATTCATGGACTGCGATAAGATGTGCGGGCCACCCTTCGAACAGGGGCTCGCAGAGCTCGGCAAAGTGGCGGCTGCGACAGCAGCGGTTCCCCGGACCTGAACAGCGTGGTCCAAGGATGCCCGCAACATTCGACCGACCTTTGGCGGACAAGCCGAGCGAGTACACCAGGCGGTCGCGCGCAGCAATGCGACGCGCGACCGGATGAGTCAGCTTACTGCGTAACGATTAACTTGAAGCCACCGCCCCAATCGCCGCTGGAATGGTAAGCGCCCTCCGAGTCCTGGGCGTCAGTCCAGAAATACCACTCGCCATCGGAATCGAGAGTGAATGTTAGGACCACCTCGCCCGACGAGCCCGATTGCGCAGCGAAGTTTCCACCGTTATCGAAATACCCGGTGCTCGCATTCCAAATATTGTAACGAATACCGGAAAGATTGCCGTCGGGATCGGTCGCGGCGTAACGAACCGTCACCTGAATCGACCCACCTGCCGGTCGGGTCACAACGGAGCCATAGGCATAACCGTCGACCGATATGGTGGCTGCGGGCGGACGATTTGCGGCCGGTGTACCCTCGACGACGGTGATTTTGAATCCTGAGCCCCAGTCTCCAGTGCTGTGATAGCCGCCCTGGGAGTCCACCGCGTCGGTCCAGAAATACCAATCGCCACTCGAATCCAACGTGAAGGTCTTGGCCACATCGCCGGAGGAACCCGATTGCGGTGCAAACGCGCCGCCGTTGTCGAAATATCCCGTGCTGGAATTCCAAACGTTATAACGAATGCCGGCGAGGTCACCATCGGGATCCGTTGCCGAGTAATGCACCGTAACCGCGACCGATCCTCCACTCGGACGCGTCAGCACTGAGCCATAGTTGTAGCCGTCCACGGAAATGGAAGCAGTCGGCGGACGAGCCGGGACGGCGGCTTCAACGACAGTGAGTTTGAATCCGTTTCCCCAACTTCCGGTGCTGTGGTACTCACCGGACGAATCTTCAGCGTCGGTCCAAAAGTACCAGTCGCCGCTCGTAGGCAACGAGACCGTTTGCGTGACCTCCCCGGAGGATCCGGATTGAGACACAAAGCCGCCGCCGTTGTCAAAGTAGCCTGTGCTGGCATTCCAAATGTTATAGCGAATGCCCGCGAGATTTCCGTCAGGATCCGTGGCTGAGAAGCGAACCACGGCGGTCGCCGATCCCCCATAGGGTCGCGTGACCACGGCACCGTGACCTTGGCCGTCCACGCTGATGGAAGCTGTCGGCGGTCGGTTGAAGTTTTGGTTTATGGTGATACTGGAGCTTGCGGAATCACCAATCCAGCCACTGACATTCTGCGTGAGTGTCCACTGCTGATTGGAGGGGTAGATGTGAAAGCCGCTGGCGCCCGCGCTGACCGCGCCGTCTCCCCAACTCAAGGTGTTGTTGGCACCGACAGACATATCGGTGGACCACCGCGCGGTGGGCGCAGAATTGCTATACGACCCGCCCACACGAAATGACGAGATCGCGCTCGTTCGTTGATCGAGAACCCATCGGCCCTGGCTGACACTGTAGCCGATACCGACGTAGCGGTCTGAAGAATCATAGAAGAACACCGTTCCATTGATGATTTCGACCACGCCACGGCGGTTTGTGAAATTGGCGCCCCATACCCACCGCTTGCGCGTGGGATCGTAGATGGTGTATTCAACGATGCCCCGGTTGAGGTTGGATTCGAGCGCATAGCTCCAGGCGACGACTCCGTTTTTATTGGCGAAAGCAATTCCACCCCAAAACTGACTGCCGCCGGAACTGCCGGAAGCGTAGCTATCGGTAATCCACGCGCGTGAATCCGGTTCGTAGATTGCGACGCGCACGCGACTGAAATTGACCTCGCTCACCCAATACGCACCCACGCCGTCGACGTAGGTGCTTACTCCGGTTGCGGAGGCATAGTTGTCGTTGGTTTGTTTCCACTGACCAATCGTAGGGTCGTAGGTAATAAAACCCACGTAATTGTGCTCTCCCCCGAAAGGGCTGTCGAAAACTTTCCCCCAGTACACGATGCCGTCATCAACGGCTTGGACGGAATAGCTTCCCGGGGATCCAGTGAGGGTTTGAGATTGCCCCGAAACCACTTGTCCCGTCACGGAATCGGCTATGCTATATGAGAAGAACTTATCGCTGTTTCCGACAACGGCTCCTTTTACGGGAGCGTCGTAGGCTTTGGTCGCTATGGGCAGAATTGACCCGATGAAGAAACCAGCCGTGACCTTGATGCACAGAATGACGTTTTTCATTTTATTTGGAGTTGCGGCGCCAGCGTGACTTCGTTGCCGACCAGTGAATTTTCCCCCGTCTGCGTCGAGATGACCGCCTGGTTGGAAGGGGAGTTCCCAGCAAGAGACTGCGAACATTGGCACAGTTTGGTACCGGCTGGCTCGTGGTCTGGGGGAGGCGTGACTGAGCGGAGGGGGCCAAACTATGAATCTTGCAATGCCGTCGTGGACGAACCTCCGATGTACTTCGGCTGAAGCTTAGCGGCACCCTGCCTTCCCTTTGCACCCGTCATGCCCCGTGAGCCAGAGCCGCGCCGCAGATGGCTAGCTGGCTCGCCGTTCGCTAGTTCGGACTGTCAGCGCCGCAGAATCTTCTCCATCGACTTCCCCTTAGCCAGTTCGTCGATCAGCTTATCGAGGTAACGGATTTCCCGCATCGTTGGCTCTTCGATGTCCTCCACGCGCACGCCGCAGATGACGCCGACGATCTGCTTTCGCGCGGGATTCATCTTCGGGGCCTTTGCAAAAAACGTTTCGAAGTCCGTCTGATCCTTCAGCTGCTTCTCCAACTGCTTGGGTGTGTAGCCCGTCAGCCAGCAGATGATGGCGTCCACCTCCGCCTTGGTGCGTCCCTTCTTCTCCGCCTTTGCGATGTAGAGCGGATACACGTTCGCGACAGGCATGGTGAAGATGCGGGGCTTGGTGGTCATGGGAGGAGGGAATAACAGCTCGGATTCTTGAAAACCTTGGTTTGAAGGTGGAACGCGATCTCCGAGCGCGTTGTTCGACCCGGATCCACGAAAAGCCACCTGCCCAAATCAACGCGCCCGGAGGTCGCGTTCCACCTCAATCCGCTCTAAACCGCGGTTTTTCCTGAGCTTCCTTGAGAGAAATTGCGGCTCGAGCGCCAGTCGCCTCGTGCCGATCAAGGACGACGATGTCCAATATCCGCCCGGTCATTCGTTGAAGCGGTAGAACCTCCACGAACATGAACAAACAGATATTCCTCAACCTCCCGGTGGCCGACTTGCCGAAGTCGACGGCCTTTTTCAAGGCACTTGGCTATTCACTCAATCCGGAGTTCACCGACGACACGGCAGCTTGCGTCGTCATCAGCGAGACGATCTCCGTCATGCTGTCGACGCATCCCAAGTTCCGCGAATTTACCCCCAAGGCCATTTGCGATACCAGCAAGGCGGTCGAGGTGCTGATCTCCCTCAGCTGCGAGAGCCGCCAGGAGGTGGACGATCTCGTCGCGAAGGCCATCGCGGCGGGAGGCACGAGTTACGAAAAGCCGGAGGACTTTGGCTTTATGTATATGCACAGCTTCGTCGACCTCGACGGTCATGGGTGGAATCTCATTCACATGAGCGGGCCGCCGCCGGTGTTGGCTTGAGCGAGGGGCAGAGCGCTTCCTTCTGTGGACTCAAGAGGCTTTGGGGAAGACCCGCTTTGCGAATTGGTCCCCGGCGCTTACCGTTTACCGTATGAAGAAAATCGGGTTCTTGTCTTTCGGCCATTGGACTCCATCCCCACAGTCACAGGCGCGGTCCGCTGCTGATGTGCTTTTGCAGTCGATCGAATTGGCAGTGGAGGCTGAACGACTGGGGATGGACGGAGCCTACTTCCGGGTTCATCATTTCGCCCGACAATTGGCATCGCCTTTTCCACTGCTTGCAGCGGTTGGCGCAAGAACTCAAAAGATCGAGATCGGAACCGCTGTCATCGACATGCGGTATGAAAATCCGTACTACATGGTCGAAGACGCCGGCGCCGCCGATCTGATCGCGGGCTCTCGCTTGCAACTGGGAATAAGCCGCGGTTCTCCCGAGCAGGTGATTGATGGATGGCGTTACTTTGGCCATGGGCCCAATGAAGGGGAGGACGATGCGTCAATGGGGCGGCGTCACGCCGAGAAATTTCTGGAGCTTCTCGGCGGGAAGGGTTTTGCGAAGCCTAACCCACGTCCGATGTTTCCGAATCCTCCGGGGCTCTTGCGACTCGAACCCTTTTCCGCAGGTCTCCGCGAGCGTATCTGGTGGGGCTCGGCGACCAACGCGACGGCAGTCTGGGCGGCAAAGCTCGGCATGAACCTTCAGAGTTCGACCCTTAAGTTCGATGAATCGGGCGAGCCTCTGCATGTCCAACAAGCCGTTCAAATCCGCGCCTACCGGAAGGCCTGGGCCGAAGCAGGTCATACGCGTACTCCACGCGTTTCCGTGAGCCGAAGCATCTTTCCTTTGATGAACGATCTCGATCGAGCCTACTTCGGCACCGACGAGGAGCAGAAGGATCAGATTGGTTTTCTCGACGCTACCACGCGAGCGGTGTTTGGGCGGAGTTACGCTGCCGAACCGGATGTTCTCGTGAAACAACTCCGCCAGGATGAGGCCGTCGCCGAGGCCGACACCGTGCTCCTGACAATCCCAAATCAATTAGGTGTCGCCTATAACGTACACGTCATGGAAGCCATTCTTGCCACTGTCGCTCCAGGCCTTGGCTGGCGCTGAGTCGAAGCGAGAGGCGGAGTGGCTGACTGCATTACGGCGTGTTTGGACGAGGCAAACGACGGCAAAAGGTGGAGCCCGATCTCCGAGCGGGCCGTTGGACGTCATTCCAGAGCGACGTGTTATTTGAGCAAGCCTGCCCGGAGGTCAGGCTCCACCTCGGACTTCGGAACCAGGTATGCCAGGTCGTCACGCTACTATTGGCACTCACTTCATTCCAGGGACTGTGGGAGCGAGAACGAGTAGGAGTAAGAGAACGAGAACGATTGCTTGCCGCAGAACGTCGGGATTATCAGGGGGCCTCTAGGCCCTCTGTGTCAGCCTCTGGAACAGCGTTTCTGCCGGAACTGACCCCCTTCGGAATCCCTGCAACTAACCGACCCAGCGAGTTGCTCCCGGGCGCATCGTCGCAAGACTGCCGGTCCAACGTATGCCAAGCCGTCCGTCCGAACGCCTCATCCTGCTGGTGTTAGCAGGCGTCCAATTCACCCACATCATGGACTTCATGGTCATGATGCCGCTCGCGCCTCAATTGATGCGCGAGTTGAACTTGGGCGCCGGGCAATTCAGCGCGCTTGTCGCCGCGTACTCGATCGCGGCGGGCGTGGTCGGTTTGTTGAGCGCGCCGTTCATCGATCGTTTCGATCGCCGCACGCTGCTCCTGGGGGCTTACGCGGGATTTACGATCGCGACGTTGCTCTGCGGTCTCGCGTCCGACGTCCATACGTTGCTGATCGCGCGCGCCATTGGCGGCGCTTTCGGCGGGATCTCGGGCTCTCTGTGCTTGGCCATCGTGAGCGACATCGTGCCGCCCGAGCGCCGCGCCGCCGGTATCGGCATCATCATGACGGCGTTTGCGGTGGCCGCGTCCATCGGCGTGCCGGTGGGTCTGCAACTCGCGCAATATTTCGGCTGGCGGTCACCGTTCACCTGGCTCGCGGCGTTCGCGGCGGTGGTATGGTGCATCGCGTTCCGATTCATTCCGCCGGTGCGCGGACATCTGCAAAGCGGCGAGCACAAGGGCCGGGCGTTCAAAGAACTGTTGCGCGACCGAAATGCCGGCCGTGCGATCGTCTTCATGGCGGTCATGGTGCTCGGCCACTTCAGCATCATCCCGCTGCTTTCCCCCCACTTGGTCGGCGACATGGCGCTGCCGGAGAAATACCTCTTTCTGATCTACATGATCGGTGGAGTCTTGAGCGTGATGACTGCTCCCTATGCGGGGAAGCTGGCGGATCGTCACGGTCGTCAGCGCGTGTTCACGATCATGGTGCTCGTGGCGTGCGTGATCATTCTCGCGATCGCGAATTCCGGGCCGTTGCCGGTTTGGGGGACCCTCACGCTGGCCGGGCTTTTCTTTATCTTCGCAAGCGGGCGGTTTGTGCCCGCCCAGGCGATCGTCACGCTCGCCGTGCCGTCGTCGCGGCGCGGAGCCTTCCTCAGCCTGAGCAGTTGCGCGCGCGATCTGGCGTCAGGCCTCGCTTCCACGATGGGCGGCTGGATCGTCACCAAACAGCCGAACGGGCACCTCGATCATTTCAACTGGCTCGGCTGGATCGCAGTCGCCGCAAGCCTGCTGAGCATCGCCATCGCGCGCACCGTTCGCGTGAACGACACCGGCGTGGGGGACCGGACCAGTAATGGACACTAATGATCACTAATTCGAACATGTGACACAGAGAGCACAGAGGCCCCTGATAAGCCCGACGTCCCCTTGCATCAATCGTTCTCGTTCTCTTACTCCTACTCGTTCTCGCTCCCACGGTCGTTGGAGTGAAGCGAAGTGCCGATAGTAAGCGTGAGGACCTGGCACACCTCCGGGCCTCCATACCCTCCTTCCGACCTCCGTGCTCTCTGTGTCACCCTCCGGATTAGCACCGAGCCTGTGCAGGAGCCCTTGTGGCTATTTTGATTGAACAATTATCCCGCGCAGCGAGTCACAGGGATAGCCTATGATGTGTCCTCCCTTGGCGTGCACGCTGCTTTCGTTAGCGTTCCTGTCGACGGGATTGCTTGCTCGGGACACGATGCTCACGGTCGCCCATAACGAGGAACGTCAACCATCGGGCGCCGACGACGAACCGCCGGCAGCGACGCCCGTCGTTAGCTCGAGTGTGTTGGAGGAGAGCGACCAGGCTCATCGGGCAAAAGTGCGGTTGCTTATTCGCGACGCCATTCGAGAGACTTTCCCGTACGATCCGGCCGCGCATAAGGAGAACAGCGGTTCTGTCGCGGCCGCGGAGCCCTCCCCGCAAGCGCCCGCCGATCCGAACGTTGTCCTTCTCGACAAGTACGAGGTGAGATCCCGCGCCTTTGAGCGGGACCTTCCCATCGCTATACAGAGGTGGAGGCCGTCAGGTCCGCAGAACAAGACGAAATTCGGAACCGGAATTCGTGAAAAAGATTTTGGCAAAGTCCGGGCCAGTATGGTGACCATCCTCTATATCCCTGTCCTCGTCGGGTTCAGTTGGTAACCGGGGTTTCTCAATGAACTCCAATAAGGAGCCTCTGAAGATCTGAAGAACGAGAAGGAGCGGATCGAAAGGTGGAACCTGCGGTCCCGGCAGGTTCGTTTGAGAGGAGTGTTCAGTCGAAATCAGCTCCACCTCAGAAGCCATTTTCTCTTGGCGCAGTGTGATGCCGTGGGCTCAGGCCTAGCGCCTCAATAAGGTTCAAGCGTGAGTCCGCTGATCTTGCCCTCGGTGTTGTACAAACAGGTCAGCATCGTCGCTTCATTCTCGAACAGTACATAGTACCGATAATTCCGGTAGCCGCCATTCACGCGTTTTCCGACCAGCGCGATCGATCGCAGGGCGCCGTAGCCTTGGATTCGACGGAGCTCATCGCTGCGCATGAAAGCGTCGAGTGCTTCTGCCATTTTGTCCGTGAAGTGAGCGCGTTCAATCGTGCCTTGCTGCCCTTGCTCGACGATTTTCTTCAGCTGGACCGTAACTTCCGGCTCTTTGTCCTCGACGGGAGCCGGTGGAGCAAAGGGTGGGTACTCAGGCCACTTGTAGTGCTCAGCAATCGCCGCCATCACGCGAGGCATGAAACTTGAGTTTTCGTTGGCATTGATCATCACGACCGCCGCCTGGCCTGTTCCCCGATACGCGACCAACTGGGCATCAAATCCCTGATCGCGCCCATTGTGGTTGAAGCGTTCGGTCGATCCCTTGCCGGATATCGAAAAGCCGAGCCCGTAACCACCCATCATGGGCGTGACCATGAGATGCGCGGTTGCGGGCGAAAGCACGGCGTCCGGCCTCCCGGCTACTGCATCCTGCACTGCAATCGCGAAACGAGCGAGGTCGGACGGCGTCGTCCACAGCCCAGCGGGCGCCATCTCCGGATAAATATGCCAGCGACCCCTCACCGGCTTTTTGCCGGCCATGTGGCCGGTGGCCGACTTGGCTGCGAGGGTGTCGGGAAGCGGTTGCTCGAAAGTGCTCGCGAGCATCCCGAGCGGTTTGAGCACGGTCTCTCGCATGAATTCGGGATACGGTCGATCCGTGACATCGACGATGAGCTGCTGCAGCACGACGTAGCCGCCACCCGAGTAACGAAACTTTGTCCCGGGCAGCATATCCACTCGAATGGCGGGACTGTTGGCCGGCTTTTCGCCGTCGAGCACTTGAATCAGCGTGGGGTGGGCCGCGTCGGCAGCGTAACCGAGAAAACCATACGAAGTGAGCCCCGCAGTGTGGCTCAACAGCCGCCGCAGCGTGACTTTCTCGGTCGCCGTGAATTCGCTGTCTGGCACCTTCCATGATTTGAGGCCGGTGTTTACATCGGTATCGAGCGCAAGCTTCTTTGCCTCGACCAGACGTAGCGCGCCGAGCGCCGCCACCGGTTTACTGATCGATGCTGCTTGAAAGAGCGTATGCTCGGTAATCGGAGTGGCTCCGCCGGCTTCGATCACGCCGTAGCCCTGAGCCTTCACGATCTTCCCGTCCTGTACCACCGCCAGAGACAGTCCCGGAACGTTTCGCTTCTGCATCAACGCAACAATCGTATCGTCGAGCGAGTCCGCGCGTGCCGAAAGCAGCGCGCCCGCGATGAAGCCAACTAGCCCAAGGCTAAGGCGGTTATTGAGTGTCATCGGGTTTTTGCGACAGGGGAGGGGATGGTATGTTCAATTATTCGGGATAGCGAAAGAGCAGACCCGATGTGTGACACAGAGAGCACAGAGGCTCGCTGGTTGGCCCTGGCGTCCCGCAGCAATCAATCGTTCTTGTTCTCTTACTTACTCTTAATCGTTCTCGATCCCACAGTCGTTGGAAGACGTGAAGTGCGAAGATGGCCAGCAATACGGAGCATACTTGCGGGCCTCCGTGCTCTCCCTGCGTCCTCCGTGCGCCTCTGTGTCACAATCCGTATCGATAAATGATCATTCGCGTCTATTAGTGGTGAGGATAGAACTCAGCGTTCCCTATCATGCCCTTGCGACGAAAGAACATTTTCCGCCCGCCTCCACCGGCACCGACCACGATCTACGTGCGGCCGGGCTATAACCGCGTCTTGGCCGAGGAGTTCGAGGCGCTGAAAGCCAAACGCGTGGACCTGGTGAAGGATAAAATCGAGGCGCACAGCCAGGGCGACCTGCGCGAGAACTTTGGTTTCAAGGCCGCCAAGGACGCCATCCGCGCGGTGGACCGAAAGATGACCGCCCTGGATCGCTTCGTCGCGCGAAACACTTTTATCGAGGTCGATCCGCGCACCTGGCTCACCAAGCCGACCGATACGTTGCAGCTCGGGCATGTGGCGACAATCGAAAAACAGGACCTAGCGACGAAGCGAAGCTCTCGCTTCACGTTCCTCGTGACTACGTATGGAGAGACGGCGAGCGATCCGGACTCAGGGATTGAATGTCTGCCCCACAATTCACCTTTGGCCACCGCGGTGCTCGGTCTCTCGGCCAACGTTCCGACCAAGGTCACGCTGCCCGCGGGCGAAGCCAGCCTGACCGTTCTTTCCATCCGCAATCCGACCGAAGCGGAACTCGATCGACTGCTGACTGAAATTAAGCCCCCGGAGATCGAAGAGGAGTAGAGGAGGGGAACGCTCATCCAAGCTCAGGGCGTTGGCAAAAAAAAGGGCGCCATCAGGCGCCCTCGAGCAGAATGGAGGAAACGACGCGGGATCAGCCCCACCACCGTTCAGCGTCGAAATACGTGGAATCGTAGGCTTCGTTGCCCTCGGCGTCGACCGCCACGACTTCGACCAGATACGAGCCAGCATAAGCGGTATAGATCCCACCCCAGGCCGTGCTGGTGTAGCCGTCGCCTCCACCGTCGCTGCCACCACCGCTAATACCGGAGGGCCCTGTGATCGTGATGTAGATGGCGACGAGGTCACCGTCTTCGTCAGACGCAGAGGCGGAAACACTGACATTTTCACCCGGGACAGCGCCGCCCGGAGTGCTGATGCCTGTGATCTGGGGAGCCGCGGCCTGGAGTGAAGCGTTCAATCCGAATAAAGCTGCGATGATTGCAGCGAAGGCATGTAGTTTGATTTTCATCTGATTTATCGGGTAGTAGTGCGCCGACAACGAAGGCCCGGCCGGATAAAGCTGGATGCCTTTGCCCCCGCGAGGGCGCTGGAAAAAGCAAAGCAGCAGGCGCAGTCTTTTTCCAGCGGCGGCATTACTCCAAAAAGAGTAAGAACGTACCTCGCCGAGGGAGAGCGGGAACTCCCGGTTTGTACGTAGGATGCGATAAGGCCGACCGGCCGGGCGTCTCGTCGATGCGAGGCTCTAAGTTCCCATGCAGGTTCGCTTCCCCGGGGGCGAATGCGGATCATTCGCCGTTTTTGGGGTTCAATTGTCCGAAACGCATCACGTCGTCCGTAGAATAACCAATGAACCCTCCGAGTCTTTGGACCAGATCACGTCCGGTAAATTCGACCTGCTCCTGGGGCGCCGCACCTACGAGATCTTTGCTGGCCAGGCCTCTCCGAGCGGGATCGCTAGCGCCCGAAAAGTCTTCCGCCGCAGAGTTGGCGCGCCGCAGGAAACTGGCCGCCGAGGAAGTCCGGACCTGACCCGGCTATTGCGACGAAATCGCTTTATTCACACCTGTCGTTTCTCCACCTACGTTTATGAACAAATCCATCCCAAAAAATTCGATCTGCCTTTGGTTCGATAAGGACGCGTTGGACGCGGCCCGTTTTTATGCGGCAACCTTCCCGGATAGCAAAGTGGGCGCGGTGCACCACGCGCCGAGCGACTACCCGTCCGGCAAAGAGGGCGACGTGCTGATGGTGGAATTTACCGTCCTCGGCATTCCCTGTCTCGGCCTCAATGGCGGTCCGGATTTTCAGCACAGCGAGGCCTTTTCCTTCCAGGTCGCGACGGACTCGCAGGAGGAAACCGATCGCTACTGGAATGCAATCGTCAGCAACGGTGGCGAAGAGAGCCAATGCGGCTGGTGCAAGGATCGCTGGGGTTTGTCCTGGCAGATCACGCCCAAAGTTTTAATGAGCGCGATGGCCGCCGGCGGCGCCGAAGCCAAGCGTGCGTTCGAAGCGATGATGGAAATGGGCAAAATCGACGTCGCCAAAATCGAAGCCGCCCGCCGCGGGTGAAAGCGGAGAGGTCTACCACTCATTGGATTTCGCTAATGGAGCGAAATCTTGGCCGTGCTAATTAGCGTTCCTGACTCAGCAAGTTCCTTCTTCCTCACGATGAGTGCTCATTAGTGGTTAAGAAAGTTCCGTGTTCTAGCGCCATCCTCCGTGCTCTCTGCGTCACAACCACTCCGATTAATAGTCAAATTGAGTCGTATGACGTAAAGTGGCGCATGATGAGCCCTCGCCGGACCTTCTTGAAAACCGCGGGTGTTGCCGCTGTCGCTTTGCCGGCGATGCTTCGTGCGCAAATCGCGACCCGCTCACCTCAACCCCAGGAGTCTACCATGGAAATTGAAATCACCCGCAATGGTTCGCAGCCGTCGGCCAAAGGGCCGGCTGACTGGTTCACCGGCACGACGCGCATCGATCCGCTTTTTCAAGCCAAGGACTCCGCGCGTGCCGCGGCCGCGAACGTCACTTTTGAGCCGGGTGCTCGCACGGCTTGGCACACCCATCCGCTCGGCCAGACATTGATCGTCACGTCCGGTCTTGGATGGGTGCAGCGCGAAGGCGGTGCCGTGCAGGAGATCCGCCCGGGCGATGTCGTCTGGTTTCCGCCAGGGCTCAAGCACTGGCACGGTGCGACGCCAACGACGGCCATGTCACACATCGCGATCCAGGAGCACCTCAACGGCAAAGTTGTCGACTGGCTGGAAAAAGTGGGCGACGAGCAGTATCGCCGGTGAAGCTGCGGTCGAGGCGACAGCAGGTGGTACCTCACGCTGGGGCACAGATCGTTAGCACCGCGGCTCCAGACTTTCGGGATTAGTCCTCCACACAATTGGTTGGCCCGGACGGTAACGCGCCGTCGTCACTCGCTTATCGGAGCGCGACAGCGCTGCCATTTTATAGATGCGCGTGTAGTAAGCTCTCCGCGCTCTCACGAGCGCGGTCCCGTTGAAGCGTGAAACCCCACTCTAGACGCGATGGCTCCTCTGAGTCAGCGCGCGCGCCGGTAGTGCATCGCCCCGCGCCGCAGCGGAGCGGCTTGGCCGAGACCAGTTCGAGCCGCCACGTGGCGGGCAGCCCGCTTTGGTACAGGCTCGGACCGTGGCCGGCGAGCTTGGGATGGACGAGGAACTTGTACTCGTCGATGAGATCGAGCCGATCCAGCTCGGTCGCGAGCTTGCCGCTGCCGAGGAGAACGCCGGCCGGGTTCACGTCCTTGAGAGCTGATTCGGGTTGGCGCGCTCACGAAAGCGAAAGAATTGTTCGAGCAGATTGAAAGCATAGGGGGCCACGACCCGGTGGGTTTTTCCGACGAGCATGGCCACACGATTTCGATCCGGGACGCACGCAACCGCGATCTATCTGTGCTCGATACGATCCTCGCGGAAGTCTGCGTGATATTCGGAAAGAGCCCGCGCGACTAGCCGCGGGCTAACAAGGAACGGGCAAAAAGCGGTTCTCGCCCACGGCCGCCTAGAAACGATACGCTACGCCTGCGCTGATGCCGGTGGCGGAAAAATTGTCGATGCTTCCAGCGCTGAAGTCGCCCTTCTGAATTTGGATGCTGCGCACTCCGATATCCGCATCGAAGTGATCAGCCAGACGGAAGCCTACCCCGGCCGAGGCGCCCCACGTGAAATTCCAGGCTGACCGATCGTAAACCACCGGCAGGCCGCCCACGGTCGCATTTTCGTGGTTCTTAGTCCTCGTGAATCCCAGTGTGGGCCCAGCATAGAGTTGGACCCGCCCGGATCCGAGCAGCCAACGATAATGATAGCGTGCCAGCACTGGCCTATGTTCGTACCGCCAGTTACCTGGAGAGAGCGCTTGCCGGACGAAATCGGAGTCTTTGATCTTCATCCCGGCCTCGAGAGATACATCATGGCGCCCTTCGTGACCCAGGTAGGTTCCTGCAGCGACTCCGATGGACGCGGACGTGGACGCGTCTCCGTTCGCGTAGGGAAAAATATAAATGGCAGGACGGACGTAATACGTCGCGTGAGCGGTGACACTCGCGAACAAGGCTGCCAACAGCATGAGACTGCTCCGAACGATCATCATTATAGCTTCCCCCTTCCTTCTTGAAATACTACCGCGACTCAAAACGGCGGCAGCTTTTTATCGCCCACCCATCGGCGTAAACATAAATACCAAATTTCGAAGCTAAAATTCCAGATTTCGAATCCCGGTGACGGAAAAGGAACTCACGGCCAAACCGGTCTGCACTGCAGCTCCAAGTGACGTTAATGACTGGGTTCACTGGGCGTACGCGCTGCGGGAGCTGCAACGAGTCGAGGAAGCCAGAGACGTCTTGCTGAAGGCCGAACCCCTCAACGCGGACAAGGAGCCGGTAATCCGTTACAACCTAGCGTGCTACTACTCGCTTCGGGATCGAGGATTACGGGCCGTCTCAAACAGCGGACGTTGCCCCACCAAAGTCTCACGCTTCCTGCGAGAATGACCGCCATGGACGAATGCACCTTTGAAACTGCACTCAGGAAATTGCTGCGCTCCATGTTTGGCCTGACGACTGCACACGGGTTACCGGTTCAACAGCGGGAGTCCTTTGCTATCGCATTGACGAAGGGGTTGGGCGGGGGATGGAGCGAGCGAAAGCTCCCGCCTCAACCAGTGTTGGATTGGGTGGACGGCGACACCGAGGGAGGGCCATGCGGTACGACGGCATCGGTGAGTGGAAGCTAGATTACCACCTGGGCCATAGGTCACTGACAACGTAAGGCCAGAGGTTTGCCCAGTTGTTTGGCTCCTAGCGTCGAAACGATCACCGCCCGTGAAGCTATTGCGAGGGCATTCTCACGTCTGTTTGAGGGTAAGGCCAGGCGGGTCATAACAATGTGAGAGGCTTAAAAGCCGGACAGCCAGAATTTGTCGGGGTGAACCGAAACCGCCTAAGCCCTTCTTTGTGAATGGCTGCCCGGGCTGGGATCGAACCAGCGACCAAGTGATTAACAGTCACCTGCTCTGCCACTGAGCTACCGGGCAACGTAGCTGCGAAAGAGGGTCAAAAAACAGGGCAGGGGTCCGTATTGTCAATGACGTTTTAAGTTACTCTTGGCGAAGGCGCGCGCCGAACCTCGCCTGCAGGCTGGCTTGATTGTATTTATCCGTACGTTCATGATGTTGCGCATGACCCTCACCCAACGTGCCGGGCTCGTCGCGGTGGTCGTTACGACTCTTGTGAGTATTGTCTACGCCGCGGACCCAATACCGAAAGAGAGATCCGTCGCAGCCACCAGGCCCCTCACACCCACATTGAAGCAAGAGGAGGCGCAAAAAATTGCGGAAGATTTCGCCGCGTCGCAGGGCCGCAAAGCAACGGACTACGTGATTAAGGGCCCGTCGATGGCATTCGGCGCGAAAGAGATCACCTATACGTTCTATTTTCATCCGCGAGAGAACCCGTCGCATCCCGTGTACGCCGTCACGGTCGATGATCGGACGCGCGTTGCAACGGAGAGGAAGCTTCCGCCACCGCCCAAACCCTTGACGTCAGAACAGGAAAAACTGCTGCCGGATCTTCGGGCGTTGGTCGCGCCGCACCTGGCAAAGCACGAGAAGTTCCGAAACGTCACGTTCAATGATGCGAGCGATCGCGCCACGGTGGGTTTTGAAGACGGCGGGATGCATGGAGGCGGGATAATCCACCTCCAAAAGGTCGGCGGAAGGTGGGTGTTCGTTCAGAAGGTCTATTTCATGTGAAGGAAAAGCGTTGGCACGCGACCACGAGGCGCGTTGCGACTGCAGGACCTCTCGGATCGTCTCTGGGTCGGCGCTCGGTGCTCTCTGGGGCCCAATTTCGGTGAGGCCGGCGGGCCGCTCAGAAGCGCGCTCGGAGATCGCGCTCCACCTTAGATCCTAGAAGTCAACTGCTTGCCCATACGTTTTCTCTCTGCGATGGGCATTTCTCAACTCTGACCCCGCCGGTCGAAAGATTTGATTGCCATGGGGGCTCTCGGGCGATTCTTTCGACCCTTTTCCACTACGCCTGCCTCCGATTGTCGGGGTGACAGGGGGAACGAAATCTATGAAAAAACAGTTCACGCTAAACGTCTCGCCGCGCGCGAGCACCGGTCGCAGCGCCTCGCGCCGCCTCCGCAAGGTTAACCAGATTCCCGCGATTTTGTACGGGAAGCACACGAAGCCGGAGTCGGTCGCCCTCGATGGCGCCGAATTCACCCGCCTCGTCAAAGCGATCGCCGGCTCCGCCTCCCTGGTCGAACTCAAGCCCTCGGGCTCCCTGACGTTCTTGCAGGAAGTGCAACGCGATCCCATCACGGACCGTTTCCTCCATGTCGACCTTCAGGAAGTGAAGGCGGACGAGAAGATGGAAATTCGCGTCAAGATTCACCTCGCCGGCGAATCGTTCGGCGTGAAGAACCAGAGCGGCGTGCTCGAAACGCCCACCCAGCAGATTCGCATCCGCTGCTTGCCGAAGGATCTTCCTCCTTTCATCGACGTCGACGTCACTGAATTGAAGGTCGGCGAAACCATTCACATTGGCGAATTGAAGGCTCTGCCGGGCGTCGAGTTCCTCGACGACAAGAACCAACCCGTCGTGTCGTGCGTCGAACCTGTGGCCGAAGTGGTCCAGGAAGTGGTCGCGCCGACCGCCGCCGCTGGCGCAGGCGCTCCTGCTGCTGGTGCCGCTGCTGGCGCCGCCGCTCCCGCCGCGGGCGCTGCCGCTCCGGCTGCTGGCGCTGCTGGTGCCGCTGCTGCTCCCGCCGCGGGTGGCGACAAGAAAGCCGCCGCTCCTGCCGCTGGCGCCAAGCCGGCCGCTCCCGCCAAGAAGTAAGTTTCCGTTTCTCCGTACCGGTCGGCTGCTTGACCGCAGCCGGCCGGGACGATTGTTCTTTGAGTCATGTCTATTTCGCTCGTTGCCGGCCTCGGCAACCCGGGCCGTGAGTACGCCGGAACCCGCCATAACCTGGGGTTCGTCGTTCTCGACGCGTTTGCCCGCAAGCTGGGGCTCGCGTGGAAGACACAGTCCCGGTTCAACGCCGAGACGACACGCTGGGATCGGGCGCCGGGCCAGACCTTCATCCTGGCCAAACCGCTCACTTTCATGAACGAAAGCGGCCGCGCCGTCCGCGCGCTCGCCGACTTCTACAAGGTGCCGGTCGCCGCGACGGTCGCCGCTTACGACGACCTGAACATCGACCTTGGCCTGGTGAAAGTGTCCGTCACCGGCAGCGCCGGCGGTCACAACGGCGTCAGCAGCCTGCTCGAGTGCCTCGGCGACGGTTTCATCCGCTACCGCCTCGGCGTCGGACCGAAGCTGCCCCCGCAAATAGACCTCAAGGATTTCGTCCTCGGAAAATTCACTCCCGAACAACAGACCCTCGTAGAAAAAAGTTTAGACCATTACATTTCCGGCCTGACGCTCTTGCTTGAACACGGAGCGGACCGCGCCATGAATTCCCTCAACCGCAGAGATAGAGACCTTAAATGAATCCGACCAAACGCAACTACCGCGCGACCTTCATCCTCGATAACCGCGGCGAAAAAGACTCGATCGAAACCATCCTCGAAGGCGTGAAGAATGAAATCGCCGCGATCCAGGGCGACATCACGTCCGTCGACAACCTGGGCAAGCGCGATTTCCTGCGCGTGACCGACGCCAAGTACACCGCCGGCACCTACGTGCAGGTCGTGTTCGCCGCTCCGGCCCAGGCTCCGACCCAGCTGAAAGAGCGCCTCCGCCTGAACAACAACGTGTACCGCACGTTCGTTCAGTCGGTCTAAGTTTAGTCAGTTTTTTCGCTTCCGTTCTCGTTCTGTTTGTCGTCAGGTCAACGCACGGGCTTTGCCCGCCAATCATGGCTTACCTCAACAAAGTATTTCTCATCGGCAACCTGACGCGCGATCCGGAACTCCGGGTGACGCCCAAGGGCACGGCCATTTGTCAGTTCGGTCTCGCGGTCAATCGTCAGTTCAAGGACGAGTCCGGCCAGACGCGCGATGAGACCACCTTTGTCGACATCGAAGCTTGGGGCAAACAAGGCGAACTCGTCTCGAAGTACCTCACGAAAGGCAGCCCGGCCATGGTTGAAGGCCGTTTGAAGCTCGATCAGTGGGAAGACAAGACGAGCGGTCAGAAGCGCAGCAAGATGAAGGTCGTCCTCGAGAACGTGCAGTTCCTTTCCAGCCGCGGCAATGGCGGCGGCGGTGGAGCAGCGGCCCCGTCCGATGACGTCGACCAGACCCACAGCGCGCCACCGTCGCCCGCGCCTCGCGGCAAACCGGCGCCAGCGGCCGCCCAGGAACACGTCGACGACGACGTTCCGTTCTGAACGCGGTTGCGCGTTCTGTTTTGGGTTAGAGTTGCCGAACAATTCCAAAAGCGCCGTGAAAACGGTGCTTTTTTTGTGTCTCGCGGCTTGGAGGGTAGGGCGAGGCGTCCTTGACTCGCCGTCGAAGCTGAGAGCCCTATCAAAAACAGGCGTGCTGATTCGTCGCGGCGCTGCAAATTCCAATGTTTCATCGTCCGCCGCACACGACGACGAGTCGCCACGTCTCGCCCTTTCAGATCTGGGCGTCGAAACCTCTCTTGCGCTCCATCCTAAAAGGCATGCAAAGACACAGGTCTCAAATTTCAGATCTCAAATTTGGGTCTGCTCTGTCCTGATGAGCGGAGATGAGCGTTCCCTGCCCGGTCTTAAACGCAGCGACTGCTGCAGCTGCTCGAAGCGGGCGCGGGATTTGCCCGGAGGGAGATGCACGAGCGCGCGTTCGATCGTTTTTGATGCCTCTTCGGTCCGGCCGGCTGCGGCGTAGACCGACGCGACTCGATAGGACAACTCCGTGCGTTTGGGGAAATACACCAAACCCTCCGCGAGAGCAGCGATCTCGGCCGCCGTGGGCCGAGTTCCGGCCTCGAGCGTCACTTCGGCCAGAAGTTCGTAGGATTCTGGGAGAGGCGGAGACTGGGTGCGTCCTTCCACCAAGAGGGATGTCACGGTTGCGGTTTGTTCAGCGCTCGGTTTCCCGGCTTCGCCTTGCGGATTTACTCGCACGTCGCTCCAGCGGAGTTTGGCCAATTCCAAGTAAGCTCTGGGTCGAATGACGCCCGCTTTGACCGCTGCCTCGAGAAACTCTCGCGCCTTTGCGATGGCGTCGGCTTCCAGCTCGCAAAGTCCGTAAGCGGCCAACAGCCGCGGGTCGCGATCCCCGCGCTCGTACGATCGCGCAAACGTACGTCGGGTGTCGGCCAAGTAGGTCTGGGTGATTTCAGGGGTTTTCGCGCGAACGCTGCTCGTGGCCAAACGTTCCCAATCGCCCTTGATCCGCGCGACCTCGCTGGCCGAGGCCTCTCGAACCTCGAGTTTGGAGAGCTTGAGCGGAAGCGGCGGTTGCCAGGTCGTGGCGTCGCGAGTTGCCGTTCGGACGTAGTCGCGCAGTTCTACTTCGATCGCGGCGGAGTCCAGGCCAAAGCAGGAGTGCAGTGCGGTTTCGCCAGACGCCCCGGATGAAATGAGGTCGACAAACCGCCAAAACGCTTCGCGGCGTTTCTGATCCGCGGGATGCAGACCCCAGCGCACGAAGAGCTCCGCTTGGGCGGTCCAGACGCGGAAGCGGTCCGCCGTGGCCGCGTCTTCCCCGAAGGGCTGTCCGGCGAAGAGTTCGGGCAGGGGAAGAAGTTTTACCTGCGTTTCGCGCTGCTTCTGCAACTCGCGCGTAGCGTCGGAGGACAGCCACACCATCGGATCTGCCGTCAGGCGGTCTTCGTCGAAATGCAGGTGTCCATAAAGGCTGGAAAAACCGGAGACAAACCACGCCGGCAAGGGAGGCGTCCGCCGGGTGAGCAGGAAACTCACGTAGCCCGATGACAAATTGATACGTCGCGACGCTGGTGAAGTCGCCGAGGCGCCTCTCAATTCGACCCCGCCCAGCGCCGAACCCCCGTCGAGCCGCGACGCCGGAACGCTGGTGAACACCGCCACGGAGTCGGCGTCGAAAATTCCCGGGTCCCGCTGAAAGACATACGATTTCGCACTCGGGACAATCGACGGACTTTCGCGTTGGATTTCCTTGGCCATGCGTTTGGCCGTCGCGGAAAGCGCCTCCTCATCATACACGATCAGGGCGGACGGAACATCCAATTTGACGCGCAGACTAGGCGGCAAGATTGTCCCGAGCAGGAGGTGCAGCCGATGATAACGTTCGGCGAGTTCTCGTGTCGCTGCGTCGGAGCTGCGCGAAATGATCTCAAATTCCGGACTGCGCGCATAACGCCAGCGGATGCCCCGCTGACCTTCTTCGACGAGAAACGGAGGCAAGGTAACGACATCGTCGGTCGCGAGCAGCCGCGCACTGGTGACAAAAGAAGCCGCAACCGCAAAGCCCGCAGAAAGGAGTAAAGCTGGCCGCATGGACAACGGATAGGAATCCGGCCGAACGTGGGCAATCCTGGACGAGCGGTCGCGAGGCGCGACGGCGTCGTTTTGGAGCGCCATCCAATGCGACTCGCACGAAGGTCGGGCCCCACCCCAAATGGGCGAAGCCGGGGGTGGGATAAGTCTTTGCCGTGCTGATATAAGTGTGGCGATAAATCGAGCGTTGACACCCTGCGTTCTCTCTGGGATTCGGTCGGGCTCCGCAAATTGCTTTCTCCGATCTCTTTTGGATGCCCGATGGTGTCCGATAACTCGAGGGAGCGCTTCATTTTCAATCACCCTTTAACGTTTCGAACCATGGCATACAGCGAAGTTCTCCTCCTCAAACCCGTCGACGGTCTCGGTGCCGAAGGCGATCAGGTCAAAGTCCGCGCCGGTTACGCCCGCAATTTCCTGCTCCCGCAGCAGTTCGCGGCGACGTTGACCACGGCCAATCGCAAGCAGGTCGAAGCGCTGAAAAAGCGTCGCGCGGAGCGCGAAGCGAAGGACCTCGATGGCGCGCAGGAACTCGCCAAGAAGCTCGAGAAGACCGGCATCGCGTTTGCGGTCAAGACGGGCGAGGGCGGCAAGATGTTCGGCGCGATCACGGTCAACGATCTCCACGAGAAGTTGGTCCAGGCCGGCATCGATCTCGATAAGCGCAAGATCCACCTCCACACCCCGGTCAAGACGCTGGGCAAGCACGAGGTGAAGGTGAAACTGCACCCGGAAGTCACGGTCGAACTGAGCTTCGACGTCGTCTCCGAGAACCCGATCGTTCCCGCCGCCGGCGAAGCGCCTCAGGCCGAACGGAGCGATAAGCCCGAGCGCAAACCGCGCAAGCCAAAGGCCGAGAAGACCGAAGCGGCCGAATAAGCGGCGCCTTCGCGATTTTTCTATCTTTCCCAAGCCGCGCCCTTCCAGGCGCGGCTTTTTTGTTCGGTCGATTTTCTTCGGTGACACGGAGGTCGGAAGAGGGCGAGCGCCAGCGAGTCGATCGATGAGCAATGAGCGATAGCGATGGGAGATAGGTAATAGAGGCGGCTTCGGTCACTCACTCACGCTCGTAGCCACTTCCCTGTGGCCGACTCGCTGGCGCTCGCCGCTACTTTTTGTCGTCCAAGTTCTCGCCCTCGGCTACAGTTGAGTTGGTTTCGTCCGATTACTGGCGCCGCATCAGGCCAAACTCTCACGAGTTCGGCTACGCTGCCACTCCGCACGTGCCTATATGTTCCGCGTTTCGCCCTTAGAAACGATGTGAACAACCCTGTTCAAAACTTGGCCAGAACCTTCTCTTGCTGTTTTGACGGCAAACTCATTTCTCAATCCGCCCCAGTCCATGTCCGACGACGCAGTTAAAAGTTTTCGCCGCAATCGCGGTCCCAATGGCAATGGTGCGCCGCTCTCCGAAGCGGCGGCCGCTGCGTTGATCGCGCGCACTCCTCCGCACAGCATCGAAGCCGAGGAGTATCTTCTTTCCTGCTGTCTCATCGACGGCAATGACACCATTGCCCGCTGCCTCGAAGGCAAACTCTCTCCGGCCGCTTTTTACGCTCCGGCCAATCGGCTGATTTACGAGCGCCTGGTCGACCTCTACAACAAGGGCGCTCCAATCGACCTCGCGGTCCTTTCGGAAGAACTCAAGACCTCCAAACAACTCGATGAGGTGGGCGGCTATGCTTACCTGACCCAGATCAGCGGCCGCATTCCCACGACCGCTCAGGCCGGGTACTTCATCGAAAAGGTGCGCGAGCTCTACTTGCTGCGCGAACTGATCAAGGTCGCGACAGGGGCAGTCGAAAACTGCTACACCTACCAGGGCGGGCTCGAGGAGTTCATCGACAAGGTCGAACAGGACATCTTCAAAGTCACGCAGGACCGTATCTCGGACGGAGCGAAGTCGATGAAGGAGCCGACGCGTGAGGCGATGAACGTCATCACCAAGATGATGATGAAGAAGGGCGAGCTGACCGGTGTCAGTTCGGGCTTCAAGGACCTCGACCAGTTCACTTACGGCTTTCAAAAGCAGGAAATGATCGTGCTGGCGGCCCGCCCGTCGATGGGCAAGACGTCGCTCGCGCTGAACATGGCGGAAGCCGCTGCGATGCCGAAACGCGGGAATCCGGTCACAACCCTCATTTTCAGCCTCGAAATGGGTGCTTCCCAGCTCGCGCTGCGCATGCTCTGCGCCCGGGCCAAGGTGAACATGAAACTCCTCCGGGACGGCCTTTTGTCCAAAAATGGGGAAGAACAACAACGCCTCTTGCATGTGGCGGACGAGTTCGCCAAGTCTCCTATCTTTATCGACGATTCCAGCCACCTCACGATTATGGAATTGCGCGCAAAAGCGCGGCGTCTCCACGCGCGTAACCCCCTGGGGTTCATCGTGGTGGACTATCTTCAGCTGCTGAGCCCGACCGACCCGAAAACGCCCCGCGAGCAGCAAGTTGCTGAAATCTCCCGCGGCCTGAAGGCACTTGCGAAGGAACTTGAAGTTCCCGTCCTTGTATTAAGTCAGCTTAATCGCTCCGCCGAAAAGGAAAACCGCACTCCCAAATTGTCCGACTTGCGTGAATCCGGTTCGATTGAGCAAGATGCTGACGTCGTTCTCATGCTAGCCCGTCCTAAAGACGCTGACGAAAAGTTCCAGGTTGCTGCGGACTCTGCCGAGTTAATAGTTGCCAAACAGCGAAATGGGCCGGTAGGAGAACTGAAACTTACTTTCCTCCGAGACATCACTCGCTTTGAAAACTTCACCCAGTAGCCCGATATTGCGGGCCGCCCGTCTAGCTTTTGCCCTATTAGTTCTCGTTACAGCGAGTGTGCCCGTCTCCGCGCAACTGCAGCGGCCCGGAGCTCCTCAGGCTGCCCCTTACAAAGTGGGAACGGTGACTGTCCGCTTCGTCGGCACGGCCAACGTGAACGAACAAGTGGTGCGGGCTAATATGCAGGTGCGGGAAGGCGGCGAGCTCGACGATACCATCATCGACCGCGACATCCGGTCGCTCTATAAGACCGGCCTTTTCGAGTTCATCAACGTCAACCGGGAGGTTCTGCCCGACCGGACCGTCAATCTGGTCGTGGAGGTCACGCCTAAATTCCGCGTTCTCACCGTTCGCTACGAGGGCAACGAAAAGGTCAAGAGCCGCAAGTTCGACAAGGACGTCAAGACGAAGCCCAACCAGCCGCTCGACGAGCGCCAGATCAAGGAGGACGCGCAAAAGATCAAGGAGTCCTACCAGAAGTCAGGCTACAATCAGGCCATGGTGAACTACGAGATCGAGCGCGATCGCAGCACCGGCTTCGGCACCGTCATCTTTCGCATCAAGGAAGGCAACAAGGTCAAAATCTCCGACGTGCGTTTCCTCGGCAACAACAGCATCAAGTCGGGCCGTCTGCGGAAGCAGATGGAAACCAAACGCTGGTGGATCTTTTCCTGGCTGACCGGCACGGGTCATCTCAAGGACGACGAGTTCGAGGACGATATCGGCAAGGTCCGCGACTACTACATCGAGGAGGGTTTCCTCGATGTCGATATCCCGCCCGAGAAGATCATTTACGACTACCCCAAGAAGGGGAAGTTGGTGCTGACGATTCAGGTCAATGAAGGCCGCCGCTACCGCATCGGCGACATCACGATCAAAGGAAACAAGATTTACAGCTCCGCCCTGCTGCGCCTGGCCCTGCGTCAGCGCAGCGGCATGATTTTCTCGCCCTCGAAGATCGATAAGGACGTGGAGTCGTTGCGCGACTTCTACGGCAAGGACGGCTATCTCGACACGGATGTGCGCCCGCTGCGCAAGCCGAACATCGCCACCGGCAACATCGATCTCGAGTACGAGGTCAACGAGAGCGAGCAGTACTTCGTCGAATCGATCAAGATCGACGGCAACTCGAAGACCAAGAGCATTGTGATTCTGCGCGAACTCGTGCTCGGCCCAGGCGAAGTGTTCAACACGATCCGCATGCAGATGAGCAAGCAGCGCCTGGATAACACGCGCTTCTTCGACGAAGTGAACACGAAGGATGAGACGACCAACATCCCCGGCCGCCGCAACCTGAAGATCACGGTCCGAGAAGCGCGCACCGGCAATCTCACCTTCGGCGCGGGCTTCAGCTCGCTCGAGAAGGGCGTGATCTTCGCCGAACTCACGCAGTCCAATTTCGATCTTTTCAACCGTCGCTCTCTTTTCCAAGGCGACGGTCAAAAGTTCCGCATGAAGCTCCAGTACGGCTCGCGCTCCAGCGAGGCGATCCTGGCCTTCGAAGAACCGTGGTTGTTCGAGCGCCAGCTCGCGCTCGGTTTCCAACTCTATCGGACGAGCTCCAACTACGACAATTCGTTCTACGACGAAATCCGCACGGGCGGCGAAGTTTACCTCCGCAAGCTCCTTTTCGAACTGGTGGAAGGCCGCCTGTCTTATTCCTACGAAACGTTGAAAGTCGACAACGTCGCCCCCGAAGCGCTCGGTTACGTGACCGACGCGCGCATCTCCAAGGTCGGTTTCACCCTTCTGCGCGACACCCGCGACAAGCTGATCAATACGACCTCGGGCGATGTCATGCAGTTCACCACGGAGCTGACGGGTGGCCCGCTCGGCGGATCCCTCGACGTCTACCGCCTCGAAGCGCGCGGGTCCAAGTTCTTGAAGATTTTCGATACTCAAGACCAAGTGATCTCCGTCATCGCCCGCGGCGGTGTGGTCGACAACTACGGGCAAACCAAGAGCCTCGGAAATTTCCGCAGCGAACTGTGGCGCATGGGCGGTTCGCGTGACTTGCGCGGTTTCGAAAACTTCGACGTGGGGCCGAAGGATAGCTTCGGGCAATACCTTGGCGGGAAGAGCTATGGCATGTTCAGTATCGAGTACTCGATCGACATCGTGAGCCCCATTCGCTTCGCCCTTTTTTACGATGCGGGATTCGTCAATGTTAACCCCTACGACTTCAACCCGGCCGCCTACAACGACAACTTCGGTATTGGTTTAGGCCTTTTTGTGGCGGGCGCCCCCCTTCGGCTCGACTTGGCCTTCCCCCGTACGACTGACAAAACTAACAATAAGGGTAACCAGTTTAACTTTTCCTTCGGTACCCGTTTCTGATCTAGTCGCCTTTCCCAACACTCATTATGAAGACATCCCTGAAGTCCCTTTTGGTCATTGCCCTGGGCGGCATTGCGCTTGTCGCGCAGGCGCAGCCGGCACCGAAGATCGTCGTGCTCGACACGGTGAAGATATTCGAGGCGCATCACCGCACGGCGGAACACCAAAACAAGATGCGTGGCGACCAGCAGAAGGCGCAAGAAGAGCTCGAGCGTTTGGTCAAGGAACTGAACGGGCTGGCCGAAGATTTCAAATCCACGCGCGAGCAGTCTGAAAACTCGGCGCTCACCACCGAGGCTCGGCAAAAGGCCACGGAAGACGGCATGAAAAAGCGCCAGGAGATCGCGAGCAAGGAACAGGAAATCAACCAATTCCGCGGAGCGATCACCCAGTCGATGCAGAACCGCGCCCGCCAGTTCAATGAGACGCTTTTCGACGAAATTTCGAAAGTCGCGACCGACATCGGCCGCAAGAAGGGCGCGAACATGATCCTCGATAAGTCTGCTCCCACCGTGCACGGCTTCAACCGCGTGATCTACGTGGACAACGGCTTCGACATCACGGAAGAAGTCATTGCCGAAATCGCGAAGACCCGCCCTGTCGGCGCGCCGACTCCGGCCGCGACGCCCCCCGCTCCGGTTGCCGCTCCCAAATCCGGCAGCACGACCGAGGCTCCGATCACCTTCCCAGGCGCGAAGAAGTAATTTCATCGATCCTTTTCGAATCAGAAACCCCGCTCTCGACGAGCGGGGTTTTTTTGTGCGAAGACGCGGAGAACGTAGCTATGAGCGCGAGCGAGTGGCCGAAGCGGCTCTATTGCCTATCTCCCACCGGCATTGCTCATCTCGCTAATCGACTCGCCGGCGCTCGTCGCTACGGGACGAAATAGGCAATAACCAATAGGTGATGGATCGGTGTCGCGACCATCTTGCCTCTCGCTCACGCTCGTGGCCACGTTCCCGATCGACGACACGTTTTGCGTGATTGCCTCCGTTAATTCCTGTCCCAAACCTGAAACGCATGGAAATCTCTCTGTCGCCCTCCGAAGTGGCTGACATCGTCCAGGCAAAAGCGACGCGGGGAAAGACGACACTCGCGGTAAAAGGCATTGCGGCGCTGGAGCGCGCCAAACCCGGGGACCTTTCATTTCTCGGCAACACGAAATACAAGCCGCTGGTCGCCACCACCGAGGCCTCGGTCGTGCTTTTGCCGGCGGATTTCGTCGGAGAGCCGAAAACCGAACAAATCTTCCTGCTACTGGACAATCCGTCTGTCGGGTTGTCGCGGCTTTGCGCCCGCATCGAACAGATGCTCTGGCCGAAACCGAAACCTGGGGTTCATCCCACCGCGGTGATCGCGGCCGACGCCCGCATCGCGGCCTCGGCCACGGTCGGACCGCTTTGCATCGTGGAAAGCGGGGCGACGGTGGGAGAGAACACTTACCTCGAGGCACGCGTGTTTGTGGGGCGCAACGCGAGTATCGGCACGGGCTGCTGGTTGATGCCGGGGGTCACACTTGCCACCGATTGTGTGGTCCGCAACCGGGTGAGACTCCAGCCAGGCGTGGTCATTGGTTCGGACGGATTCGGTTATGAGTTCGTCAAAGGAAAGCATGAAAAGATTCCGCAAGTGGGCCGGGTCGTGATTCACGACGACGTCGAAATCGGCGCCAATTCCACCCTGGACCGGGCGCGTTTCAGCGAAACGGTCGTTGGGGAGGGGACGAAGATCGATAATCTCGTCCAGATCGCGCACAACGTGGTCATCGGCAAGCACTGCATCGTTTGCGCCCAAGTCGGAATTTCCGGCAGCACGACGCTCGAAGACTACGTGATCGTCGGTGGACAGGCGGGACTCGCGGGTCACCTGACGGTGGGGCGAGAGTCGAAGATCGACGGACAGACAGGCGTTAATTCGGATTTGGAACCGAAGAGCTTCGTGAAAGGTTCCCCCTGTCTTCCTTACAGTCTCGAACAACGCTTCAATGTGCTGAAAAAACGGATTCCGGAGCTGTTTAAGCGGGTGGACATCCTGGAGGAAGCGATCAAAAAGTAGCGAGTAGCGCGAGTAGACGATCCGCCCGGCGCAGCCGCGGTGGACTAACTTTGCCGTTTTATGACTGCGGGTAGGGCCGGGCCCTCCGGACCGGCCGTCGAAGCGGAAATCGCGGTCCAGAAAAAAGCGTCCTGACGCTGTTCAGCGCTGCGAAGTGATCATTTAGCGCTGGGCAGGCACACGATGGCGGGTCCGGAGGCCCCGCCCTCCCTTGGGCGGGTTTTGCAAGCTGCCAGAATGTTCCAGAAAATCCTTTCGCCACCTCGGATTCCCCGCAACATTCCTGTCACATGAGCTCCAAGACCGGGTTGAAGATCTTTTCCGGAAACTCGAATCGTCCTCTTGCCGAGGAAATCTGCAAAAACATCGGTGTGCCGCTGGGCGAGGCTACCGTCACCAGCTTTCCGGACGGAGAGTCTTTCGTGAAGATCAACGAAAACGTGCGCGGGCACGACGTTTTCCTCATCCAGTCGACCTGCCCCCCGAGCAATCATCACCTGATGGAGCTTTTGATCATGATCGATGCCGCCCGACGCGCATCGGCCAACCGGATCACCGCCGTCATTCCTTTCTACGGCTACGCCCGTCAGGATCGCAAAGACCAGCCGCGCGTGCCGATCACGGCGAAACTGGTCGCCAATCTCCTCGTGGCCGCGGGCGCGAATCGCGTCCTCACGATGGATCTGCACAGTCAGCAAATCCAAGGCTTTTTCGACATCCCGGTCGACCACCTGTATGCTTCGCCCATCTTTTTCAACTATCTCTCGAAAATCAACAAGGAGAACCTCGTCGTGTGTTCTCCCGATGTGGGGGGAATGAAGATGGCCGCCGCTTACGCGGACATGATCGGCGCCGGGCTGGGTTTGGTCGCCAAAAAGCGTCGCAATGCGACGACGGTGGAAGCGATCAATGTCGTGGGCGAAGTCAAAGACTGCGACATCCTGCTCGTCGACGACATCACCGAAACCGCGGGCACCCTCACGGCCGCGGCGAAGATCCTCCGGGAGCACGGCGCGCGCAGCATCCGGGCCGCGGTCAGCCACTGCATCCTGAATGAGATCGCCTACGAGCGTCTGGGATCCGGTTTGATCGACGAGTTGATCACGACTAATTCCATCCCGTTGGACAAGAAGGGATTGAATGTGACCGTATTGAGCGTCGCCCCGCTTCTCGGCGAAGCGATTCTGCGCATCAGCAATAACGAAAGCGTGACGAGCCTCTTCAAGATCAAGGGATTCTAAGCGCCGGGTTTGCTTCGGCCGGTCAAATCCGCACGCTGACGGAGCTCTTCGTTCTGTGCCGGCAGCTCCGACGTCCGATGGAGTGGGCCGGATCGCAGTCTGGGGGCACTTCTCATGACCTTTCGCGCGCGTTTCCTCGTTCCTCTCGTCGCCCTCGTGTCGCTCGGCGGCCTGTCTGCCGTTCTCGCCGCGCCCGACCCCAAAGCGAAAGCGCCCGTTAAGGAAAACATCCCGGGTTTGGTGGCCAAGCCTGCGTTGACCGTGGATCCGACGCCGGTCACGGAAGGAAAACGGCCTGAGATCGTCAGCTATGCCGATGTGGTGGCGCCGGTGCAAAAAGCCGTTGTTTCGATCTACTCGACCAAAACGGTTCGCCAAGCAGCACGAGTGGATCCGTTGTTGCGGCAGTTCTTCGGCGAAATTCCGGATCGCGAATCCAAGGAGGAGGGGCTCGGCTCGGGGGTCATCGTCACCGGGGACGGCTACATTTTGACCAATAACCATGTGATCGAGGGAGCGGATCAGTTGCGGGTATCTTTGTCGGACGATCGTGAATTCAAAGCGAAGTTGGTGGGCGCGGACCCGAAGACGGACGTCGCGGTGATAAAGATCGACGCGGAGAAGCTGCCGAGCATTACGCTCGCCGACAGCGACAAACTGCGCGTGGGCGACATCGTTTTCGCGATCGGAAATCCGCTCGATGTCGGTCAAACCGTAACCATGGGGATCGTGTCGGCGACGAGCCGCAACGTGGGCATTTTGGAGGAAGTCGCCGGCTACGAGAGTTTCATTCAAACGGACGCTGCCATCAACCAGGGCAATTCCGGCGGAGCGTTGGTCGACGCCAAAGGGCGTTTGGTGGGGATCAACAGCGCGATCCTGTCCACCTCGCGCGGCAATATCGGCATCGGTTTCGCGATTCCGGTCAACATGGCGTCCGCTATCATGACGAGCTTGATCACGACCGGAACGGTGGCGCGCGGTTATTTGGGCGTGGAGTCCGCGCCGCTCACGCCTGAGCTGGCGGAAGGTTTTGGCCTCAAGAAGGGAACCAAGGGTGTGATTATCATGGATGTTCGGCCGAATAGTCCGGCGCTGGCGGCCGGTTTGGTTCGGGGCGACGTCGTGACGGCCGTGAATGATCAGCCGGTCTCCTCGGTCGAGGATCTGCGCCTGGTGGTGGCGCAGAAAGCGCCCGAGTCGGAAGTGACGCTCAAGACGCTGCGCGACGCCAAGGAGCGGTTGGTGAAAGTGACGTTGGGGAAACTCACCGACTCCGCCGAGCTGCTGCCGGGCGTCGAAGTGGGACGCCTTTCGGACGAACAACGCCGCCAAATGGGTCTTCCGCGCAACGTGGAGGGTTTGGTGATCACCAAAGTGAGCCGCGGATCGCCGCTGGCGCGCGAACTCGCGCCGAACATGGTCATTGTAGAGATCAATCGGCAGCCCGCGACCGACCTGGAATCTGCCCGCCGTCTTCTCGACTCCGGCCAGAACATGCTCTTTGTCTACGCGCTCAATCGCTTCAAATACGTCGCTGTTGTGCTGCCGTGAGGCGGTGGCAGCCGTAGCGGCGAGCGCCAGCGAGTCGCCTTGTCTCACGAACGATAGATCGAAGGAGCGTGGTTGCGAGCGTGAGCGGGTGGCCAAACCGGCTCTATTGCCTATCTCCCATCGCTCATTGATCGACTCGCTGCCGTTCGCCGCTACGGGGACGAAATGAGCGATAAGCGATAAGCATTCAGCAATAAGCAATGGATCGAGCGCCTGGGTTTGATCCTGCGCGGGGCGACGCGCTTACGCTCGTAGCCACCGGTTTCCAGCCTGCCAATGAGAGCTGAGTAATCCGCCTTCCGAGTGTCAGCTGCCGGGTTTTTCGATCGGCACTTTCGCGAGCGATTCCGGCACCTGGTCGGCCGCGTAAGTGGGAAAGCTGAGTTCGAGGAGCGAGATGGCGGGGATATCGAAGCGGGTCGTTCCTGCGCTTCGGTCGACCAGCATGGCGACCGCAACGGGAACGCCGCCGGCTTTGCGCACGATGTCGATGCACTCGATCACGCGGCCGCCGCGGGTAACGACATCTTCCACGATCAGAATCGGTTCGCCCGGCCCGATTGTGAAGCCGCGGCGAAGCACGAGGAGGTTATTTTCTTTCTCGGCGAAAATGTAGCGCACCTTGCTCTGACGCGCGACCTCCTGTCCGATGACCAAGCCGCCCATCGCCGGGGCGAGCACCGTCGTGAAGGTGAGCCCCCGCAGTTTGGCAATCAGAAGTTCAGCCAGCCGCGTGACTGCGTCCATATGCTGGCAAACTTGCGCACATTGAAAGTAGTGGCCGCTGTGCAATCCGGACCGCAGGACGAAATGCCCCTGAAGAAGCGCCTTTGTGCGCGTGAAGATGTCCATCACTTCTTGGTTCGAGGAGTCCATTGCTTTCACGCTGGCCGGATGCGCGGATAAAAACAAAAACTTTTTGGTCAAAGAGGGATCAGAACCCAGAAGCCGAAACCAGGGACCAGAAGTCAGAAACCAGGAGTCGGAGGCCAGAAGCCGGAGACCAGCGATCGCGAGCTTTGCTGAATACAGGGCGAAGCGCGGGAGGGCGCGCGCTTGCCGTAGCCGCCCAAAGCAGCATAGTAGCCAGGTGGTCATCGAACACACTCCCTTGGAAGACGAGCTGGGCGACGTGCTCGACAAGGCGATGCGTCATGCCGGCGTGGGCGACCATGACCTCGCGCGAAAAGCACAGGTGCCCACGGAGAAAATCCGCGATGCGATCGACTATCGGCCGAGTTTAGACGTCGACGAAATTCGCCGGCTGGCGGTGGCACTTGGCCTCAACGAATTGGGACTGTGTGCGTTGGCTCAGGGTCGCTATCCGCTGCCGGAAATCGCCGGGCTTCCGTTCTGCCTCTATCCGCTGCGGACACCCCATGGTATTGGGGTCGCGAACGCCTACATCGTGGCAGACTGCGCGCTTTCGAGCGGTATTCTCTTCGATACGGGCGTCGACTACACGCTCCTACGGCGCGTTTGGCCGAAGAATATTCGCAAGATTGACGCCATCTTTGTGACGCATCCGGAAGCGGAGCACGTCGGGGGACTCCGAGACACGCTGAGGGAGTTTGGAGCCGTGCCGGTGTTTGCGCCCAACGGCTCGAAATTGGAAGGAGCGATGGCGCTGGTTGAGGGGGGAAAACTCTCGTTTGGAGGGTTTGAGGTGAACGCCATTGAATCCCCCGGTCATTCGGAGGCCCACAATTGTTATGTCGTGCGCGTCCCACGCGCGCCCACCGCTTCACCGCTGCTGGTTTCAGGAGACCTTCTTTTTGCCGGTTCGACCGGTGGCGCGTATTTTTGCAAGGACCGGCTGATGAGGAATCTTCGGCGCATTTTCGAGGAGCTGCCTCCCGCGACGGTGGTCGCCCCAGGGCACGGTCCTTTGACGACGCTACGTCATGAAAAACAGTTTAACCCGTTTATTTACTGAGGGTTGCCTCCGAAAATGGTCGGGGTGGTCAGATTCGAAC
>CAZJLP010000031.1:0-59042 GCA_964546955.1 uncultured Opitutaceae bacterium
CGCCGCCGATCAGGTCGATCTCCCCGTGAGGCAAAAGGTGGCGATTCCAGCGGGCACGCGCACGGTGGGCGTACGCTACACCGCGATCAGTTTCGTCCAGCCCGAGAGAATCACCTTTCGGTACAAACTGGAGGGCTACGATACCGATTGGACGCACGCGGGCGGCAGGCGCCAAACCCACTACTCCAAGCTGCCGCCGGGGGACTACACTTTCCGTGTGGCCGCTTCGAACAGCGATGGCGTCTGGGACGAGATCGGCGCGGCTGTTCCGTTCACCGTTTTGCCCCTGTTTTACGAAACCTGGTTTTTCCGGGGAGCCGGCTTGATGGCGGTGGGCCTGATGGTCGCGGGACTGCACCGCCGTCGTATGCGCCGGATCCAATCGCAAACGGAAACGCTCCGGCAGCAGAACGAAGAGCTCGAGCGCCGCGTCAAGGAGCGCACGGCGGAGCTGGCCAAGTCGTATGACACCCTGCGCGCATCCGAGTATTTCTACCACTCCTTGGTGGAAAGCTTGCCGCAGATCATTCTGAGGAAAGACGCACAAAGCCGTTATACCTACGCCAACTCCGCATTTGCCGATTTGATCGGACGGCCCCTGGACCAAGTTATTGGCAAATCGGACGCTGATTTTTTTCCCGCCAGGCAGGCGGAAAAATATCGGGGCGATGATCGCAAAGTGATGGAGACGCACCAGACCCTGGAATACGAAACCTCGGTCGAGAGAAAAGGGCGCCGTCAGTTCCTCCATGTGAAGGAGGTGCCGTTGTACGGGGCGGACAATCGGCCGCTCGGCGTGCAGGTGCTTTTTTGGGACGTGACCGTATTCCGGGAGACCGAGGAACGGCTGAAGGACGCGCAGCGCGAGTTGATCGAGGCTTCCCGACTGGCCGGTATGGCCGAGGTCGCGACAGGTGTGCTGCACAACATCGGCAACGCGGTGAATAGCGTAAACATTTCGGCCACGCTCTTGGATGAAAAACTCCGTGCTTCGAAGGTTGCAGGTTTAGGCAAGATGGCCCAACTGCTAGTCGAAAAGAAGGACCAGATCGTGGAGTTTTTCACGACCGATCCGCGCGGTGCCCAGGTGCCCACTTATCTCGCCCAGGTGACCGAACGCCTCCAGGCCGACCGAGACGAAGCGCTGAAGGAAGTCGAAACGCTGCGAAAGGGCGTGGAGCACATCAAGGAAATCGTCGTGGCCCAGCAAGGCTATGCGCACGTGTCCGGCCTCTCTGAGATCCTGCCTCCCATGGAGCTGGTGGAAGCCGCTCTCCGGGTCAGCGGCGCAGCGTTGGTCCGTCACGGTGTCACCGTGAGCCGAGAATTCACGCCCGTGCCCCCCGTCAACGTGCAGCGGCAGAAAGCGCTGCAGGTTCTGGTGAATTTGATCAGCAACGCGAAAGACGCGATGGACGCCAGTGGCAGAGCGGACAAGCTGCTCACGATCGGTGTGGGTTTGTCGCCGCAAGGCACGGTGCAGATCACCGTGACCGACAACGGCGTCGGTATCGCACCCGAGAACCTCACGCGGATTTTCGCCTTTGGTTTCACGACCAAGAAGAACGGCCATGGTTTCGGGCTGCATAGCAGCGCGCTCGTGGCCAAAGAGACGGGCGGCGCGCTTCACGCACGCAGCAGCGGGGTAGGCAAGGGGGCGACCTTTATCTTCGATCTGCCGGCCCACGTGGAGGTGTCGGCTGCGATCGCGAGTGTCGAGCGGTGACGGGTGAAGGGCGGCGTTTGTCGCCTTTCCTCCCTATCGTTTCCCAGTGTTCGAGGCTTCCCGGCCTTACCCTGGACAATGCCGCAAACCTACCTCCGCAGACCTTACATTCCGAGGCCCAAACTACGTGAGGATGCGGACGCTGGGGAGAGGCCGGTGGAAGCCGTTTTTCCGTCCTCCCGGGCGGCGAGGAGTTCCTCCACCACCGTTCCAATGCGCAGCCAGGCATCGTAGTTGAGGAAAGCGTCCGCGCCTGCTTCGAGCACCTCGGGATAGGTTTCGCGGCCGGAAACCATCACGATGGGGATGGTTCGATTTACATGGCGCAGCGATCGAATCAGCTCGATACCTTCCATGTCCGAGCTGCGATGCACGATGATCGCGGTGAGACGTTCCAACTCGGCGGCGATCTTCGCTGGAACCGAATCCTGGCACTCCTGCAGCGTGGCCTGAGGGTATTTTCGGAGAAGCGTTTTGGTGATGAAAAAACGGTTCTCCGCGTTGTCGTCGACGATGAGAAATTTGGGGAGATTAACCAGGGTCACGGAGAAACGGAATGCGAGGGCAGAATACGAATGGGTGAACTTTTCTGCTATCGGGGATTTTACCGTATCGCTGTCTCCTATTTAAGCTGAAGGTCTTGCGTAGGTAGAAAGCGCCCCGATCGCCGTAGTTGTCTCATTGGCCGGCCCTTTCTCACCGGTGTTTTCCCGCGGCTTTAAACACAAGCGGGGCCGTCCTTTCGGAGCAGCCCCGCACGCATGTTATTCAGGCAACGGATACGCGATGACGTCTGAACGTGCGTTAGAGTCGAGTAAGTAGCGGGTAAGGTTCCCCTAAACGATTATCGGGGAAATTGCTGATGCTTGTCCGCCTCCCCATGGGGGTTATTCGGTCGTTCAATTTAGGGAAAATCCAAGCGAATGCGACGTGCTTCGCACGAGATCCGCTACAAGATCGCGAGCGTCACAATAAAAAAAGGCACCGTCATGGCTATCACATACAGAAAAGGGGCGAGTTCGCTGGTCGCCGAGCTCCAGCAAGAAGGATTTGAAATCGATGCAGTCGTAAAAACCGAGGGAGCACCCGAGCGCGGCGCGCAGATTTTTCTGCGGGGCGGCACCGTCGTGAATTGGGATCGCGATAGTCGGAGCATTTGGGCGGAAGGTCCCTGGCCCGAATCCGAGCGGGTGGAGGCAAGCTTGCGCGCGATGTACGAAAAAAACTGGCTTCTCCGTCTCGGTGGAAAGCTACGGCGCTTCACATCGCCTCAGCGCGCAGCCTAGTCTGCGGTTGCCGCGGGACGTTAAGAGGGAAGCATCGCAGAAGCGGAGTACTGCCTTGTCATCCTCGAGCGCAGCGAAGGATCCAGTTGGATGATGCCGACGAGATCGAACTAGATCCTTCGCTGAGCTCGAGGATGACAAGACAGGGCGGACGGCCCCGGCCCGGCCGTGGGCGCACCCTAGTTTACTCCGGGACTACAAACGTTTCTCCCACATCGACGGCGAGGAGGCGCTCCGGATTTGCAGCGAAGGCGGCCCGGAAACGCGCAGCGGGTTCATCCATGGGCTCCGAGCTGAGTCTGAAGGTTTGGTGGTGGATTGGAACGACGAAGCGCGCGCCGGCCTGATTGGCCATGTCAGCCGCCTGTTCGGGGCTGCAATGCGCTCGGATCCATGGGTCGTAGGCCCCGATCGGCACCAGCATGAGATCGAGCTTTGGCGCGAGAGACCTCACCTTCTTGAACGCGGGGGTGTACGCGGTGTCGCCTGCGAAGCACAGGCTCCGGCGGCCGCGTTGGATGACGTAGCCGTTGTAGCCCCGATGATTGTCTTTCAAATACCGGGCGCCCCAATGCGCTACTTCGATGGCGGCGACGGTCACTTCGCCCCGCGGAGTAGAGAGTCTCTTGGACTGGCCCCAGGCCAGCGGAAAGACGTGTTTGAAGCCCAATCCATGGAGCAGATCGCCCGTGTCGCGGGCGGTGACAATCGGTGTGTCGCGATCGAAACGTCGAAGGCTGCGCGAATCGAGGTGATCGAAATGCGCATGACTCAAGACAATGACGTCCGGAGGCGGGATCGCTTTGACCTTGAGCGCGGGATGAAGGTAGCGTTTTGGCCCGACCACGAAAGGCCCGATGCCCGGGCCGGCGCGGGCTGAAAAAAGAGGGTCTGTCAGGATGCGCACGCCCAAGACGTTGAGGAGAACCGTGGAGTGACCGAGCACGCTTCCCGTGATGGCATCGTCCCGCCACGCTCCGGGGTCGGGTTTGTGGACCGTGGGCTTTGGCTTGCGACCGACGTCGAGGAGAGTCTGGCGAAGAAACTTCGCCCTGCTCATGGCAGGCTCCCCTGTCCGGAGCGCGTTGTAAGGAAGCAGTGATGATGCATGAAGATACCGTAGACCAGATTGCGCGGGATTTCAGGTTCAGTGTTTGCTTTCCCTTGTCAGTGCGCAAGAAATCCAAAAGCCTCTGGAAAACGGTTCAGGTAGTTCCGGCAGGGTGCGCTGATTAACGCTCTCCGCTACGGATTTCAGGCTCGGGTTGTTCGGTCTTTTCTCAAGCGGGTGCTAAAGCTAAAGTGGATTTATCGTCTATGCGCAGCGTCGTACTTTTGTTTTGCGGATTTGCCCTGCTGGGTCCTCTCGGATTCGTCAGTCCCTTGAGCGCCGAGCCGCACCAGCCCGGCGGCCTTCCGTATCGGTTGCTTTGGCACTCCTACCGCTTCATCGAGTTGTCGAACAGTCCGGAAAGTCGCTTTCGAATCACTTCCGACACCGGTGTCGATCCTCGCACGATACGCTTCACGCCGGTGACGGCCGCAGGAGAGCAGATTGCGGTGTGCGATGGGGAGGGAAATTGTGAGGTGCGTTGGGACGCTGACTTCGCGGTACGAAATCAAGAGATCCATACGAATCAGCCGACGGGTACGCTCAATCTGCAGTTAAACTGGAGATTTTCCGGCACGGTTTCAGTGGATCAGTCCGTTGCGATCGATCTCCTCCTTAATGGGCGCCGCTACCTGCAGTCCGTGTATCACGGACTGATGCTCTTTGGTGAGATAAACGGAGTGCCGTAGCCGGCCGTTCTAGGACGGAGTGTCGGCGCGAGCCAGTTCTACTTCTACTTCGCCCGCGAGGGCTTTTTCGACCCAGCGTTTGATGCGCAGGAGGCCTTCTTCGCGTTTCGGATCCTGGGGTTTCATCGTGCCGAGGAGATTGATCACGGTTTCGGCGTAGTCATGTGCGTTGGCCGTGAGCATCGTTCGCAATTCAAAAGGATTAATTTCGCCTTTGCGGGCCATGGCTCGCGCCTCGCGTTCGAGTTCCACGTTGGTGCCACCGGGATTACCGAGGTCGCCTTTGCCTTTGGCAAAACCGCCCGGGCCGCCGCCGGATGCTTCGTCGCCCGATGATTTCTCCGTTTTTCCTCGAGGTTGGCGTTCGATTGCGGCTGGGTACTCTTTCCCATCGCGTCCGGTGAGACGCTCCACGTGCTGCAGCTTTCCCGTTTCCGTGAGTTCTGCCCGTGAGCGGCGGACGAGTTCGACCGAGACCTTGCAGATATCTGCAATGACCGGATTCGCCCGGTCCGGCCACTCTTGCAGCGCGATCGCCACGACGTTTCGTTTGTCCGCGTTATTTCGGTATACGCCGTTGGTGGCGTTTGCGCCCAGCGCGTATTTCAAGGCGTCGAGACGGCCGCCGTCGCGCACCTCCGCTTTGATGCGTCCGGCTTCGTTCCGCTTGGCTGCAAGGTAGCGATGAAACCCGTCGGCGAGCCAGTAGGTCGAACCATCGTAGAAAACAACAATCGGTGGAAAAACGGTGCCGCTAGACATTTCGTCCGCATAGCTCGCGATGGCGTCTTCGTTCGTCGAAACCCGTGCCTGGGTGCCGCCGTGAATATCGATCGCTTCGAGGGGAAGGTCCTGGGTTTGCATGAAAAAGGTCGTTACTCGGAACGAATTTAGAGTGTTCGCAATGGCAAAAAGCGCAGCCGCTCGAACGACAATTCTCGGCTTCTCGATGCCATCATTCGGTTTGCCATCGCGCAGCCGCGCCCGTCATTCTGGCTTGTCCAGCCCGCTGTCGATAGCCCCCATTCTTCCGTGCTTTTTCAATCCGATTTCCGATTCGTTCGACCGTTATTGTTGTTGGCGATTGCCTTTTCGGCAGACAAGGCGTTCGCCGCGACCCACTTGGCGGAGTCAATGGCGGATGTGAGGGCCAAGCTGAATATCGCTGCGCCCGGAGACACCATTGTCTTGAAGAACGGCGTGTATACGACGACCGCCCCGCTCAGCGTTCGAGCCCGCGGCGAAGCGGGACGCCCGATCACGCTGGCGGCGGAGAGCGTAGGGGGAGTGGAACTGGCGGGAGCGGGCGGTTTCGCCTTTCTCGAGCCGGCCGCCCATATTGTGGTCTCGGGCTTTGTCTTCACCCATGCAGCGGGCAAGAACACCATAGGCCCAGGCACCACGCACATCCGTTACACGCGCAATTTTTTCAAGTGCGCCGGGGACGGGCATTATCTGTCGGTGGTCGGGGACGATGCCGAAGTGGATTTCAACGAATTTGCCGACAAGACTGGCGGAGGGAACATGATCGCCGTGGGCGGCGCGGGCACGCAGGTTGCCCGGCGGCTCAGGATCCACCGGAACTACTTTCATGATTATGATCCGATCGGCGGGACGAGCACCGACATGATTCGATTCGGTCTCACCGCGCTGGCACTGTCCCGTGGCGATGGCCTCGTCGAGCACAACCTGTTCGTTCGGTGCCGAGGTGAGAACGATATGGTGTCCAATCGTTCCTCGGGGAATGTCTACCGGTACAACACCTTCGCGCAAAGCCCCACGTCGCAGTTCACCATGAGGCATGGCAACGAGTGTCTGGTTTATGGAAATATTCTGATCAATACGGAGGGCATTCGCATTTTCGGCGATCGGCACCAAGTCTTCAGCAACTACTGCGAAGGTAACTATATCGGGATCAATATTGGCAATGGCAGCCAGGAACCGGAGCAGGGCACGACGGGGGCCGGCCACGATCGTCCGGACGATTGTTTGATCGCCTTTAATACGTTGGTGGACAACCGCACTCATTATCAGCTCAGTCGCCGTCTGCCCGAGGCGCTGGGCGCGACACACATTACCTTCGCCAACAATCTGATTTTAGGAGGGGAGCTCGCGGTAAAGATCGAGGGTCCATACGCGGATCCGATTTGGACCGGCAATCTGCTGTGGAACTCCGATGCCGGCGCGCTTCCGCCGAACGGATTTGTGCAGGCCGATCCTTTGTTGCAACCGGCCGAAAACGGGTTGAAGCGGCCCGCCGCAGGCAGTCCTGCCGTCGCGTCGGCGGAAGGGGTTTTCCCCACGGTGGCATTCGATTTGGACGGCCAGCCGCGCCCGGCCGAGAAGAAATCGGTCGGAGCCGACGAGCCCGGCGACGCGCCGTTGGTGGGGCGCCTTTTGACTCCGAAAGAAGTGGGGCCGCTGGCCGGTCTTCAGACCGATGACGTTCGCGCGCCGCAGCCGCAGACCGACGCCGCTGCACCGCCACCCTCTGGGGCAGACGTCACAGCGCAGCCCGCTGAAGCACCTCCCGCGGCGAAGCCGGCCGTCGTGTCCACTCCGACCCCTTGACATTCCGTTCTCCTCGTTTGAGTCTCGCCGTACACCTGGAATGAAAATCCTAGCGAGGCTCGTCGGGCTTCAGACGCTGATCCTGTTTGTGGCGAGCATAGGGTTGTCCGTCAGCGTATCCCTCGGACAAACGCCTCCAGCGGCAGGTGAAAGCTCTCTCTCCTCCAAACCCGCGCCCGCGGACGATGCAAAATACCAGGAGCTCCAGAAATCCAGCCAGCAACTCCGTGAGCAATTACACCGCACGGAAGTGGCGATCGCGAACAGTAGAATTGCGGCAGAGGCCGCGGCGCGGGCACAGGCAGCGGCGTTGACGGATCGTTTGGAGAGTCTGAAAAAGCAAATGGAGATGGATCGCGATCGCCAGCGTTCCGAACAGGAGCGGGCGGCCGCGGAGCGGGATCGTCAGCTGGCTGAAACGCAGCGAGTCATCAACGCGATCATTTGGGGGCTCTTCATTTTCGCAGGGATCGGACTCCTGGCCATCATTGTGGTGCCTTTTTTCCAATGGCGCGCCGTGGCAAAGCTGGCGCAAGCCGTGGCCCATCCCCAGACGATCGAACAGCCCCAGCTCGGCGGGGGAACTGCGAACGGGCTCCTCCCTCCCGGCGTTGCGGATGGGGCTCCCTCGGCGGCGGATCATGCGGTCAGCGATTCCAATCGGCGCCTTCAGTCCGCGATCGAGCGGATGGAACAGCGTATCTTAGAACTGGAGCAGTCCACCTCGGAGCCCTCCATCAAGATCGCGGAGCTCCCTTCGGAGGACGGCCCGGGCCTGACGCCGGCGGCGGCGCCGCGCAGCCGGCCAAGCAATACGGCCGATGCGACCGATCCCCTCGACGAGGATCCGTGGGTGATCGTGCTATTGCGGAAAGGCAAAGCGTTGGAAAAAGCCCAAAAGCCGATCGAAGCGTTGGGATGCTACGACGAAATCCTTCGCTTGGAGCCGCAAAACACGCATGCCCTGGTGAGGCGGGGCTCGGTTCTCGAACAATTGAGGCAGGAAGAGAATGCCTTGGAATGTTATGAGCAAGCTTTGCAGATCGATCCCAAGATGACCTTGGCCTATTTGCACAAAGGCGCGGTCTGCAACCGGCTGGAGCGCTACGAGGAAGCACTCGTTTGTTATCAACAGGCGATGCGGGTCGAGGAAGACGAGCGGCGAGTCGCCGCCTTTGTACCTTAGGCCGTCATTGCCTCCTGGGGTGGGCGCCGGCTCAGCCTCAACTACTAAGGGGCATCGTCTTGGACGCAGACGAAGCGTGTCCTCCATGCTATCGGCTTGGTCCGCTTGATGCGGCAGGAGAGCTGAGAGTCTGATCGGGCGGGACTGCAGGCCTCTTAACTCTCAACTCGGGGCTGGGTCAGCTCCCCCGATTGCGCTCAGCGACGAGATGTTGCCGGGCCACGTGGATGCGGGCGCCGATCAAGTGGCGGTTGGCTTCGCCCTTCTCAGCAAGCTCCTTTTCCAATTCGAGAATCCGTGCCTCGTACGCGTGGATCCGCTCCTGCAGCGGGGTGTGCAATTGCTCCAATCGTTGTTCCAACTCCGACATTTCCTCCTCCGCCTTCTGCTGGGCCGCCAGCAGTTCATTGCGGTGGCGGAACAACGTGCGAAACAGCTTTTCGCGCATCCACCCCATCAGGCCGGAGCGCAACGCGTTCTGCGCCTGCTGTGCGCGGGCTTCAGCGATCAAGGCGCGCTGCTGCCAGGACGATCCGCCGGTCCCATGCTCGGGCAAGGCATACGCTGCGCCGGCTCCAGGTGGCGTGGCGGCCTCGTGCCCCGGACCGAGAGCGAGCGCGGTGGAGGCGTGTGGACGGGCACGCCAAAAAAGCCAGAACATAGCCACGCACACGATGGCGAGGGCCGTCGCGATCCATTTTGTCTGATTCTTGATTTCGCCCGCGACGGACTGATCCTGCGCGAGCTTGGTTTGCAGTGTGCCGATCAGGCTCTTCTCGCGAAGGGCATGAAGCGCCATGATCGCACGGCGGTCGACCGTCTGGCCTTTTCGCAAGACGAGTTGTCCGGCTTCGTAACGATCGTTGGCCGCGACCCCCTCCATTTTGCGGGCGCGCAGGATTTCGGTGAGGGCGGCATCAGGGTGGCCATTGACCCGCACGAAGGATGCGGCAAAACGTCCGAGGTCTTGCTGGCCGCTGAGAAAATAGGTCTCCACCAAGCGACGGGCACGCCAAAGGCTGATCACTTTGGATACGGGAATCACGGTGCCGGCATTTTCCAATTCATCCGCGCTGGGCGCTTCGTGCGGATTCTTCACTGGAAGCAGTCGCACCGGTTGATTCACCGGAAGGGGAGACTCCATCTTGCTCCCGACGATCGCGTGGGCCATGGTTTGTCGCACGGGCACGACCAGCCATTCCACGAGCGGCTCGTCATTCAATCCCTGGACCCAGAGCGTCGCCAGTTGCTCGAGCGGCAGATCCTTGGGCGATTGCCGCGCCACGTCGCGGATCGCCTGGGCGAACTCTGGGGTATCGAGATCCGAGTCGTCGGGAAACCGTCCATAAAGTTCGCGTTGCAGGGCGGTGAGAAAAACCGTGCGGGCCTTCGCTATGCTGCCGCGCAATTCCGCTTCGGCTTCGGCTGCCGAATGCGGAGTGAAGCGGATGATAAAGTGAACCTGCTGCGCGACTTTCTGTTTCAGGACATCGGTCGCATCGGGATTCACCACGACGAGTGGAACCGGAGTGACGACGTCCTCGGTCGCGACATCCCCGAGCTTGTAATCGGCGGCGGCACTTTGTACGCCGGCGCCAAAAAAGACCGCCGCAGTGAATAAAACGAATGCTGTGCGGGCCCGAAACGTGACTTGGGTGGATAACCGACGCACGACTCTGTCAATGCAAGTGGGGTTCGATTTCCGCAAGACGGAAATGATCCTTCCGACCCGAATGCGTCCGTGGATCGCGCTGCGAAACGATCCGCTTTCAACCGTTCCGGCGGGTGGCCAGGAGCCGGACGTACAGTCGCTTCGAAGGATCGCCGGGTTTTTCGGCATAGACGCCGATGATCCCGCCGCACGACTGGAGGGGAGGGCGGGGGGCCGTGACCGCGAACAACGCGCGAGCCATCACGTTGTTGTTCATTTGGACCCGCAGCGAAAACTGGTACGTGTCGGGCAGTCCGCCCATCTCGGGCTCCGCCACCTGCTGAAACCGATAGTAGTCCCACTGCGTGCTGATCCCCCGGTTTTTCATCACCGACCACGGCGAGGGCTCGTCTATGACCTGCTTGATGATCGCATCGAACGCGCGGACCCGGCGGGCCGAATCCACAAAGGATGCCAGCGGATGCCGCCCCCCGCAGCGCACATAGTCTTTTTCCGGGGTGTAGCCGATGGCCGCCGCAACCCGGCGCCCCGCGGCAAGGGCATCGTCGCTCAAGGGGAATTCGGAGTTCGCGATGGAGACCTTTTCCATCCCAGCCGCTTTTTTCGCCTGGCGATACGCCATTTCCGCCCGCGCGTATTCATCGAGTCCGAAGGCGAGGTGTTCGTCGCAGGTCATCACCCGGTGAAGGGTCTCTTTCGGCGGGTTTTCGTGGTTCGGCCGATCGGAAAAGGGGCCGATCAGCACGACATCCAGGGCGGCACGCGTCGCGGGATAGTGCCAGACCCGTCCTGTGCCCGAATAAGCGACGTTTTCCTTGAGCGGCTTCAATCGCTGCTCCTTCTCGGTCAGGTCGGCCGTGCCGATGCAGGCGAGCCACTGCTGCAGTTCGCCCCCGTCAAACAGGCTGACCAGCATCACCACACCGTCTCCTCGTTGGCCTTTCGCGGTCTGCGGCGCGACCGCAACCCCGGCGAGCGGAATGCGGCGCGTGGCTGCGAAATCGACCAGGGCGGGCAGCGGCGGCACAACCACCAGCGGACCGGGAGGCGGTCGTGTTGTCTTCGGTTCCGCCGCAAGCGACACGCCAGCACAAGTCGCCCAACAGAGAAAGATGAGCCAAACATGCGGGGCTCTCATGCGCATCGATTACACAGCGCGGCGAGACCGGCTGGCAAAAGGAATTTGGTAACGGAAGCAATCCGCGCCCGGGCACGCTTTGCGGGGGCGAGGAATTCACGCGTTTTTGACGCCTCGCGATACTTCCTTGTGGCCCGGAAGTCACATGAAAACCGGTGCGTGTGGCTCCAGTCCGCGCTCGCCGTCCTTAACAAATTCACGTTCAAGAGAAGCCATGCTACCCCGCATGCTCGCTTTCCTCGCGACTGGCTTCGCCGTCGCCGCATCACCCCTTTCGGCCGAATCTCCGCTTACCGGCGGCAAACAGTTCGAGCCGTATTTCCGTCCGGTGCAGACAGACCGCGCTGCGCTTTCGCACGACGGCCGTTACGTCGCTTACACGGTGCACAAGGGCACGATCCTCAACTTGCAGATCGTGGACCTCGACAATCCCGCTGGGCGGACGTCCGTCGCCGTGGCGGAAGACTTTTTCATCGCGGAGTACTCCAACCGCAAGATGACGGACGACACGGAAAAGCAAATCGCCAGGCTGGACCACCTTCGCTGGGTCACACCGCGCCGGTTGGTGTTTTGTTCCAACGAGGGGCGCGTGTACGCGATCAACGCGGACGGTACGGACGTCAAGACCCTGGCTACTCCGGAGGAGGTCGGCGACGACGGCAAAAAGTCGTTCAAACGTCGCCGGCCAACGATCATCAACGCCCTCGATTATCCGGCTCCGAAGCTCTTGCTCGAAGGCCGCGACGGCGGCGATGCCGATCTTTTTGAGGTTAATTTTGTGACGGGGGGGCTGGACGAGATCGACGCACTGGAAAGCCGTTTTCGAAACGGCTACTTGTACGATCAACAAGGCCGCATTCGCATGCGCTTTCACGGCAAGCCCCGGCCGCAGAGATACGAATACGTGAACGTCAAAGGCAAAGGGAAGGATCTGGATGCCGTGGTGGACAAAGCCGCCGGGCTCTCTTTCAAGATCACTCCGGAGAATTTCCTGGAATCGCGGTCTATTCCGATCGGCTTCGGTTACGACCCGGAGGTTCTCTACTACACCTCGAATGTAGGCCGCGACACCTATGGGATTTACGCGCTCGATCTGCGCACGGGCAAGCCGACCGATTTCAAGATCGAGCATCCTCTCTACGACATTGGCGATCCCGACAACACCTACTTGCCTTCCATTCTCGTGCTGGACCGCCACAAGAAGTCCCTCGTCGGCGTGCGCTTCGCGGGTATCAAGCGCGCCACGATCTGGCTCGATGAGGATTTGAGAAAACTGCAGGCCAAATTCGACCGGGAGATGCCGCACAAGACCATCGCGATTCACGACTGGGATGAGACGCGTTCGCGGTTTATCGTGAACATCTCGAGCTCGGCCGACCCAGGCACTTGGTTCGTGGTCGATCGAAAGTCCGGAAAGATGATCGAGTTCGCGAAGCGCGCGCCTTGGCTGACCCCGGACGTGCGCCATCCGGGCGGCCCGTTCGAGTTCACCACTCCGCAGGGCGTGCGGATCAATGGTTATCTCACGCTGCCGCGCGAGAAACGGGCCGGCCGCACGCCTCTCGTGGTGTATTGTCGCGAGACGGCCTGGGGCCGTCAGATGCCGGAATTCTCTTCGCACGTCCAGGCGGTGGCCGCGATGGGATTTGCGGTTCTTCAAGTCAATCACCGGGGCTGCGAAGGCTTCGGAACCAAACATCGAGTTTCCGCCAGCGACGCCATCGATCGCGTGGCCGCAGAGGATATTCTGGCCGCGGTCGACTGGGTCTGCACGCGCGAGAAGATCCATCCCGCGCTCACTGCTGTCTTTGGCTTCGGCTGGGGCGGGTATTTTGCCCTGCGCACCATGGAGCTATACCCAAAGCGCTTCCGTTGCGGCGTGGTGGTGGATCCGCAAACCGACGTCGGAATGATGTTCAATTACGAAAACGAATTCAGCATGCGGACGGAGGTCTATAAACAACTGTTCGGCAAGGACCGGAAAAAGCTGCAGGAGATGTCGGCCAGCCACAATGCCGGTACCCTGACCCAGCCGCTGCTGGTCATTCGCAATGAAGATGCCGGCGCCGGCACCCGGGCTCAGACCGAAGCTATTTTGGCCGCGGTTCGCGCGACGGGAAATACCCCGGAAATCGTCAATGTCACCCGCGAATTCATGCGCAAACCGGTCACTACCGCAAAGACCTTCGATCAGATTCAAGGGTTCTTTAACCTCAATATCTACAAATTCGATGCCGAGGCGGGAGAAGCCAAGGTCGTCGAAGATCCAAAGCCGCAGGCGCCCGAAGACAAGATCGTGCCGGATGGCGCCGAACCTTGACGCGGCGCTGCTAGGCTTCCGTATTCTTGTCTGGATCGAGGCGGCCTTTGCGGGCGGCGGGTTTGACTTCGCCTTCGATTTCAAGGCAGAGGACAGGCGCGATTCCTGCCGGCGGGTTCGACGGGAGGACGATGCGGCGGGTGCCGGCCGTCTCCTCGATCTTCAGTGCAGTCTTGCCCGGATCGGCCAACCAGTAGGCCTTGATCGCCTTGTTCGGAAAGGAGGGGAGAGTGAAAGCCTGTCCCGGCCATTGGAGCAGCGTGAAAAACAGCTTACCCGGTTTGGTTGTGCAGCGCCACTCCTCGCGAGGCACAAATTCCGGATGGCCTTGTTTGTCCTTCCTCGAGGGGTCCTCCCGGCCGAGTTCGTCGCCGAAGGGAGTCGGGCCGGCGCCGTAGATGGCCTCCGCATTCGCCTGGGTCCACTTGCCGACTTCGGTCAGGATTTGAACGCTGGGCGCGGGAATCTCCCCCTCGGGCGACGGCCCGACGTTGAGGAGATAGTTGCCGCCCTTGCTGACGATGTCCGCGATATTGCGGACGACCGCCGTCGGGCTCTTCCAGCGCTCGTCGAAACGGCTGTAGCCCCATTTCCCATTCAGAGTCATGCACACTTCGAACGGCTCCGCTGCGATGGTGCCGGGGATATGCTGTTCCGGTGTGCCATAGTCGGCGAGGACCCCCGCGCGATTGTTGATGAGGGCTTTCGGCTGGATGGAGCGGATCATGGCCGCGAGTTCGTCGCCTTCGATCAATTGGCTGCGGTTTTCCACCCGGAGGGCGCCGCCGCCATCGAACCAGACGATGCCCACGTCGCCATAATTAGTGAGCGTTTCGCGCACCTGTTCGCGCATGTAGCCGGCATATTTTGAGATGTCCGCGTTCGGATTGGGCGCCCCATGGAAACCGCGTTTTTCAGTGTCCCACGGCGGCAGATTTCGGGCGCTCTGCGAGTATTTCGCGGGGAAGTCAGGGTGGTCCCAATCGGCCACGGAGTAATAAACGCAAAACACAATCCCGGCCTCGCGGCACGCGTCGGCGAGCTCCTTCATCGGATCGCGTTTGAAAGGCGTCGCGTCGACGATGTTGTAACGCGAAACTTTGGAGTGATACATCGCGAAGCCATCGTGATGCTTGGCGGTGAAAACCAGGTATTTCATTCCGGCCGCCTTCGCCAGCGCGACCCAAGCTTTGGCGTCGAATTTCACAGGATTGAAAACGCTCGCCAGCTTTCGGTATTCGGCAGCAGGGATGTTTTCCTGCAGCATGATCCACTCGGCGTTGTTCGTGTTGGAGCGGCCCGGCCATTGACCGCCGGGAATCGAATACAGACCCCAATGAATAAACATCCCGAGCTTGGCTTGGCGGAACCAGGCCATGCGCTTCTGTTGTTCCGCGTCGTACGGGCGAACCGGACCTTGGCCATTGGCGGCGGTCTGGGCTGCGCCGGTGTGCACGCCGGCGAGGACAAGCGTTAGTAACGCAATCGAACGGCTCATGGATGACATCCCCACGAGTCAACCGCGCCACGCGGGCAAGGCAAGACGCGGGGGCTTCGACGTTTATTCGTTTCGTCCCATAAAAGGAGGAGAACCGACGAAGGCGAGCGTTGCTGCAACTCGCTAACTTCCCCCGGGTGTGCGTGAGGGGGCCGACGATTCGCTGGGTCCCGCCCCAGCCCCCGGGAATTTCTCCCGGTCGTTTGGCAGGATTCCCTATGGAACGAGCGGGGAGAGCGGGCGTGCGGAGGTTTTGACCGGCTCGTTTGGACGGCGCTCAATCGCTCTACGATGACTCCTGCAATCGCTCTCCCTTCAGCCCCCCGCGCAACCGAAACCGCCGATGCGCCCCGTCGCATTTTGCTCGTGGACGATCACCCCATTACCCGGCAGGGCCTGAAAGCCCTGATCGCGCCGCACGGACGGCTCACCGTCTGCGGCGAGGCCGACAGCGCCGATGCGGCGGTGGAGTTGACGCGCAAATTCAAACCGCACCTGGTTGTATTGGACATTTCGTTACCCACTGGAAACGCGATCGATATTGTCGAACGAATCAAGGCGTCGTCGGAAGGCGTGCACGTGCTGGTCATGTCGATGTACGACGAATCTCTTTTCGCCGAGCGTGCGATTCGCGCGGGAGCTTCGGGTTATCTCATGAAGCAGGAAGCGAGCGAAAAGCTGATTCAGGCGATCACCAAGATTCTCTCCGGCCAGATATTTCTCAGCGCTCCGATGACGGCGAAGCTGCTGGATCATTCCCGGAAAAGCGGGGCGGCGTCAGGAGTATCGGCGATGGACACTCTGAGCGCGCGGGAAAAGGAAGTCTTCGATTTGATGGGCGAAGGATTCAGCACGCGGGCAATCGCCGAAAAACTCGGTTTGAGCATCAAGACGATCGACTCCTACCGCGAACATTTGAAATTGAAGCTCGGATTGTCGACCGGCGCGGAACTGGTCCAATTTGCGATCAAATGGAGCAATGCGGCAGCGTTGGCCTCCCCGTCTCAGGCCGGGTGGCGGCCGCTATCGGCGAAGCCGTACCCGGCCGCTTGAGAAGAAGCTTTCGGCTGGCTTCGTAATTCCGCGCTCGTTGTTCGTTCCTCGCTGCAGCGTGTGCGGCGTCAAACTGGCCGTTGGGCTCGGTCGAACGCCATTGCATCGCCGCGGGCGGTCTTCTATCCCACGGCGGTGACGAATACGGTGCCGACGCGCGAAGTCGTTTGGTCAGACGCGATCCCTTGGATGGAACGCCGGGGAGTGATCGAAGGCGCCTGTTTCGCGACGTCCTTGCCCGACGTTTCCGAACTCGGTGTCTCGCTCTCTGTTTGGCGCGATTGGTTCGTCAACGCGGTGCGCCTGGTGGTGAACTCGACTCCTCTCGACAAGGCAGCCTTGTTTTTTCAATCCGACATCAAACATGAGGGCGTTTGGATCGACAAGGGCAGCATTGTCGTGCGCGCGGCGGAGGACGCCGGCGCACAGGTGCTATTTCACAAGATCGTCTGTCGACGTCAGCCGGGGCTCTGCACCTATGGCCGGCCCGGCTACACGCATTTCATCGCGGTTTCGCGCGAGATGAAATGTCCCGACGTGCTGCCGATTCCCGACGTGATCGTGGATCCGGGGAGGGTTCCTTGGGTCCGGGCGATCGGGATTCGGGCCGCTGCCCATGCCGTCCGCTTCGCGCGCGATCAGGCGGGCGCTACGTTGATCGTCGATCCGTTCTGCGGGGTCGGCACGCTGCTCGCGGTCGCCAATGCGCTCGGTCTCGATGCCATCGGAGTCGAAAAGGCAAGAAAGCGCAGCGAGCAGGCACGGGCGCTGGTCGTGGGCGCGGGAGAGCTCTAATCCGGCCGAATCAGCCGCCGTTCCGATCCAGCATCGTGCGCACGGCCTCCAGGAGCACTCTCGGCTTGAACGGTTTCTCGAGGATTGTCGTGCCGGAGACTAGGCCGCCGCGGTGGACCAGCGCGTCATGGGTATAGCCTGACATATAGAGCACCTTCATTTGGCCGTAGGAGCGCCTGACCCGCTCGACCAGCTCGGGTCCGTTCATATCGGGCATGACCACATCGGTGAGCACGAGGTTGATGGAACGCGAACGTTGCTCGCAAATGCGCAGAGCTTCTTCCGCATTGGAGGCCTCGATCACTTCATAGCCTCCTGTCTGCAGGATTTGCAGCGCGACTTTTCGCACGCTGTCGTTGTCTTCCACGAGCAGCACCGTCTCGCTCCCGCCCTTCGAATGCACGATGGGTGGAACCGAATCGCTTTCCCGGGGCGTGTCGGTGACCGACGGGAGCAGGATCTCGAATGTCGTGCCTGAGCCGACCGCGCTTCGGACGGAGATCCGCCCATTCGTTTGCTGCACGATGCCGTACACGGTCGAGAGTCCGAGGCCGGTGCCGCGACCCGGGCCCTTGGTGGTGAAGAAGGGCTCGAACATTCGGGCCTGGACGTCGGCGGGCATCCCGCATCCCGTGTCCGAAACCGCCAAACGCACATACTGGCCTGCGGCCGCTCCATCCCCCGCGTCTTCCGGAGCGATGGTCGCGCACGTCGTTTCGATCAGAAGTTTTCCGCCCCGTGGCATGGCATCGCGCGCATTGACCGAAAGATTGAGCAGGACCTGGTGGATCTGGCTCGGGTCCGCCTTGATTCGAGGCACCGCTGGACTGAGATTGATGCGCAGTTCCACATCTTCGCCGATCAAGCGCCGCAGCAGTTTTTCGGTATCCCGGATCAGCGTATTCAAATCCAGGATGCGAGGCTGGAGTATCTGCCGTCGGCTGAAGGCCAGCAACTGGTGGGTGAGAGAGGCGGCCCGTTCGCCCGCGTTCCGAATCTCGACGATATTGGCTCGAGCGTCCGCCTCCAGCCCCGGCAGCTCCAGCAGAAGTTCGCTGTAGCTCAGAATTCCCGTCAGCAGATTGTTGAAGTCGTGGGCGATGCCGCCGGCAAGTTGGCCCACCGCCTCCATCTTCTGGGACTGCCTCAATTGGTTTTCGAGGTGTTTTCGTTCCGACGCATCGATCACGTAGCCCTTGATGACCTCCAGATTGCCGGCCCAGTCGAAATTGCCGATCACGTTGGCGACCACATGCACCGCCTTGCCGTCGACGCGGCGCATTTCGATTTCTTCATGGGCGATTCGGCGCTCGCGCTTCAGTCGGGAGAGGAGTGAATCGCGGGCGGCCAGAGACGGGTACAATTGCGTGGCGTCAAACCGCACAGCCTCGTGCGCGCTGGCGAATCCGAAAATGCGCGCGAACGCGGGATTGCAGGCCAGAATGCGGCCGGCCGTCGTGGCGATAAACGCCCCCGCCAAGTCGTCGTCGAAGAACCGGCGATAGCGCTCTTCGCTCTCGCGCAGCGCTTCTTCGGCCCGTTCGCGCTCGGCCACGAGCTGAAGCAGTTCCGTCTGGCGCCGGCGGAACTGGCGAGTCCGCCAGGAATGCATTCCGAAGCCGGAGAGAGCGACGACGAGTCCGCAGGCGAGGTAGAACCAACCGGTTTGGTAGAAGTGCGGCGCGAGAGTGAAACTGAAGGCCGCGCCATTTTCGTTCCACCCTCCGCTGCCGTTTGCAGCCGTCACGCGGAAGGTGTACTGGCCCGGGGGAATATTGCTGTAGAAGGCCGCCCGGCGATTCTCCGCCTCGACCCAGTCGGATTCGTAGCCATCGAGTTTATACCGAAAGCGAACCTTTTCGGGAGCGACCAAACTCAGCCCGGTGTAGCGAAACTCCAGGTCGCCTCGGCCCGGCGGAGCTCGCTGTCCGTTGTGCAACTCGACCGTGCGACGGTCGATCGCGGCCTCCTCGATGCGCACGGCGGGAACCGCGTTGTCCGCCGCCAGTCGCGTTGGATCGACCACGCTTACGCCGTCTTGGGTGGCGAGCCAGATCCGCCCGTCGCCCCCTTTGTAGGTGGAGGGGTGGTAGCCGGCCGCGCAGCCCGTGCTGTTGAGGCCGTGCTCCAAACCGAATGCGCGGGATTCCAGCGACCGCCGCGAGCCTGCCGCGAACTCTTCGAGTTGTTTTTTCTCCACGCAAAAAGGTCCGCGCGCCGAGCCCATCCACATGTTGCCGTGATCGTCCTCCGCGAGACTGTTGACATAGCTGTAGTACAAGCCGTCGTTGATGGTGTACGTCGTGAATTTTCCGTCTTTCAAGCGATTCAGTCCCGCCCGTGTTCCAATCCAAAGGGTGTCGGCTCGATCCAGGTACAAGGTCTCGACGGTGTCGTGGGCGAGCCCATCGCGTCGCGTGTAGGTGGTGAATTTCCCCTCCTTGAGCCGGTTTAAGCCTCCCCGCGTTCCCACCCAGAGGGCGCCGCTGGAGTCCTGGCAGATTCCGCGCACCGCTTGGTGCGCGAGCCCCTCCCGGGAGCCGAAGAGTGAAAAATCGTCTCCGTCGATTCGGAGCAGACCGTCGAGGTTGGTGCCGACCCAGAGCACGCCGTCGCGGTCTTCGAAGAGGGTTTTTGCGTGAATTCGCGGAAGCACGTCGCAGCTGACGATCGAAAATCGCGCGGATGCATCGTTCCCAGGGTCCTGGAGTCCTCCCCGGAACAACCCGCTGTCGGAGCCCACCCAAACGACCCCGTCGCGGGCTTTCAGGAGCGAAACGATCGGCGTGAGCACGGGCAGACCGCTCTCCGGCAGGGCGCGAAAACCGCTGGGCGTGCGCAGGCTCAACCCTCGCGTGGTGCCGACCCATACATTGGCCCGCCCATCTTCGATGATGGCGGAGACGCCTTGGCCGGGTAATCCGTCATGAGTGGTGAAAGTGGCGAAGAGGCGCTCTCGCAGCTTATAGACTCCTTTACCGGCCAGCGCGACCCAGACGTTGCCTTCCAGGTCCGCATGCACGGCGTCCACCGATTCGCGCGCCGTGGCGGCAGGCAGGATCCGCACGACATGGAAGGCGCCTCCGTCGTAATGGATGAGTCCGCTGTCACTGAGGAACCATAAATCGCCCCCAGGCCCGATGCTCACGATTCGGCCGAACCGATTCGTCGGGAGCCCATTTCGAGAATCGAAAAACGTCGTCTCGCCGTCCGGCGCGACGCGGTAGAGTCCGGTCGTGCAAGCGATCCAAAGGTTCTTCTGCCGATCGCGGCGTATGCCGCGGACCTCGACGCCGGCGCCGAGACCGCGAATCGACGGGCGGGTAAGTTGGCCGCGATGGATGCGATGGACGCCACCGTGGTCCGTGCCTGCCCAAACGCTGGAGTCGTCATCGACGAATACGGTTCTGACCGATTTATGGGCAAGACCGGACGCGACCGTAAAGTTCTGGAATTGCCCATCGTGAAGGCAGCTCAGTCCGCCGTCCGTGCCGATCCAGACCCGTCCGTCCGGTGCGGTGTCGATGGACAGGGCGTAGTCGTTGATGAGTCCTTCCCTCGTGGTGAACGTGGTGAAGCGGTCCCGCTTCCGCACGCTGACGCCGCCGCCATACGTCGCGATCCATAGGTTGGAATCCACGTCCTCCGCCAAGGCCTGCACTTCGTTTTCGCGCAATTTTGCCCGATCGCGGTCGTCGTAAATCGTGAAACGCACCCCGTCGAAGCGGCAAAGCCCGCCGCGCGTTCCAATCCAAAGGTAGCCATCGCGCGTGCGGAGAATGCTGTAGGCGGAATCTTGAGGCAGTCCGTCGCGCTGCCGCCAGGATTGCACGCACAACCAGCCGCGATCCTGGGGGGCGGCCGGTACGGTGACGACCAGAAGGAGCAGGGCCGATAACCAACGAAGTCCGGTTCGCGATCCCCGGCTCCGCCGGAATTCGCGGTGGCTATCGTTTGCGCGGGCTCTCTTGCTCTCGGAAGGGAGTCGGCAGAGTCCGCAAATATGAAAAGGGCGTCGCATCGGGGGACACGCGAACAGGTCGATCCTAACGCATCCCCCGGGAAGGTCGATCCAAACTATCGGAGCTGGAATGAGCGCCTGGCACCGCTGACCTGGGGAACTCGTGGCGGAGCGGCGTTGACGAACCGGCGCGGATCGATGCAATCCGAGGGTAAACCATGGCGCCCTTCCACGTCGGATTCACTGCGGTCCTGCCGCTTTTTCTCGTTGCGATGTCGGCACTTGCAGCGGCGGAGCCCCCCAAGCACCCGTCGAGTGCGGGCTCGAGGCAGGAAGTCCTATTCGACGATTTCAGCTACGAGCATGTGCACGATATGCCGAAGAACGGCTGGTGCCTTCGAACCAAAGCCGGCTGGCCGGGGATTCCCGGAGCCAAGTGGGGTCCGCAAGCGCTCGCCGCGATCGACGATCCCGCGATCAAGGGCAATCGGTTGATTCGCTTGACTGCGTTCACCGATGGCACCGGAGAAAACACGCAGCAGGCGCAGTTTTGCCATCAGCGCAAGTATCGAGAAGGAACCTACGCGGCACGCGTGCGCTTCACGGACGCTCCCGTTTCGGGGCCGGCGGGCGACCAAACGGTGCAGACCTTCTACCTGATAAGCCCCCTGGTGGAACCGATGCATCCGGATTACAGCGAGGTCGATTTCGAGTATCTGCCCGGCGGCGGATGGGGCAGCACCGGACAAACTCTTTTCGGGACGACCTGGGAAACATTCAGTCCGGAGCCAAATTGGAAAAAGGACAACATCTTCGATACGCTTTCCGGCAGCCAGGCGGGCTGGCACGAGCTGGTGGTTCAGGTCGGCGAAGGAAAGGTACGCTACTTCATCGACGGAAAAGCTTACGCCGAACACGGCGACCGTTTTTACCCGGAGGTGCTGATGTCGATAAACTTCAACCTTTGGTTCATCAAGGAAGGCCTGGCGCCCTCTCGCGAGAGGCGGGAATACCAGCAGGATGTCGACTGGGTCTTTTTCGAGAAAGCAATCATCCCGCCCTCGGACGTCCAGGCCAGGGTCAAGTCGCTGCGGGAAAAAGGCACCCAGTTTGTGGATACGGTCGTCGCCCCCACGCCCGCCCTGGAGTCGCCCTGCGATTTCTAAAGCCAGTTTCGGTCGAAACTGCGGGCAGGGTGCTCATCGCTGGGACCTGCAGTCGGCTGCTGCGTTTGCGCCGCTAACTCCGCTTGACCGGGTGCGGCTTTCCGGCCGTGTCCACGGCCACGTACGTGAAGGCGCCCCGAGTGACGCGTTCGTGTGCGTGGCCGCGTCCGCGGTGCACCCAAACCTCCACGTCGACGCGAATCGACGTGTTGCCGATCTTGCCGATGCTGGCGTAGCAGGTCACCAAATCGCCCACGTAAACGGGCTTGAGAAAGGTCATGCTGTCGACCGCGATGGTCACGACGCGGGAGTTGGCGGTGGCAACCGCCAGGATCGAGCCGCCCACGTCCATTTGCGACATGAGCCAGCCTCCAAAGATGTCGCCGTGCGCATTTGCGCTGGATGGCATTGCCGGCGTGCGGATGACCAATTCGCCCTTGGGCTCTCCCGACGTCGGAATGACTCCTTCGTTCATGGGCCGCAGCCTAGAGCCGGAAACGCTGCGAGCAACTGCCGAGTTCAAGGTGGAGCCTGCCGTCTGGGGGCGGCAGACGTCGATGTATGGCGACGCGCAACCGAGCCAACCCGCCGGGACGGCAGGTTTCACCTCGGTCGGAGGCCCACAAAAAACCCGGCCAGCGCGAGCTGGCCGGGCTTGGAACGTGAATGTAAATCGCTGACTTACTGTGGCGTGAAGACAAACCGATCGGCGGTGATCACGAAGTTACTGGATGCGCTGGCCTTGCCGGTGACCGCCATCTGGATGGTATGGCTGCCAGTCGTGGCGAGGGTCACGCTGCCGAGGTTTACGTCGATGTAGGCCTGCGTGGTCGAGTACTGATTTACCGTGCCGCCCACGGAGGTTCCATTCACCGATACCGTGTGTTGACCGCGGTTGTTGTGCGACTTGTACCGCAGCGTCAGTCCATACGTGCCGGCCGCAATCGAAGGCGTCGTGAAGGTGATGGTATCACCGGCGCCATCCGAGTTGAGGAATTGCAGGACTCCTCCGCTGGCCGCGGCATCCGCCGCAGTGCTGACAGTGGCTCCCGTCCCGACGGCCGAGGCGGATTCTCCTTCCACCGTCGTTCCGGTCGGCGCGGGACCTGACACCGGCACAAGCCGGAAGAGATCGGCCGACAGTGTGTAGGCGGAGGCCGATGAATTCCGACCCGTGACGGTCAGCTGGATCGTATTGTTGCCCGACACGAAGGCCGCCGTGCCGAACAGGCGCTCGGGGTAGGCGGCGGTCGCCGCATACTGGTCCAAGGTCGAGCCGACCAGCGCGCCGTTGACGCGCAGATTCAGGATGCCGCGGCCGGGATGCGATTTGTACCGCATGCGCACTTCGTAGTTGCCCGCGGTTCCGACCGGTATCGTGTATGTCACGGAATCGCCGACGCCGTCGGCCTGCAGGGCGATCCACGTGCCGCCGCTCGTGCTCGCATCGCTCTGCGTTGCCGTGGTGGCTCCGCTGCTCGTGCGCGCAAGGCTTTCGGCTTCAACCTGAATCGTGGTGGCGCCCCCGCCGATGGTGTACGATTGAGCGGTGACGCTGCTGTCGAGCCACCCCGAGCGGGTCGCGATCGCCCGGAGTTCGCTGGTGGCGGAGATCGTGACTGGACCCGTGTAAACCGTTCCGGTCGTCGCGGTGGGATTCGTTCCGTTGGTTGTGTACCGGATCGTGGCTCCCGACGTGGCCGTCGTAATCGTCACCGATTGCTGGGTCGGATACGTTCCTCCCGGCGGCGCAAAGGACGGGGCAGCGACTTGTTCCGGCGGGGTGCCGGAGCTGCTGCTATCCAATTGCTGGAGGTACGCGACCAACTGATTGCGCTGGGTCGCCGTGAGCTGGGAGGTATTGCCGTGCTGGTTGTTCGGATTGCGCGTGGTGAGCACGTCGAGCAGGGTTCCGGCCGAACCGTCATGGAGGTAGGGCGCGGTTTCCCACACACCGATCAGCGACGGAGTATCGAAGCCGGTCAGGGTTTGGTTGATGCGCTTGCCCGACGCGGCGGTGATCGTTCCCACGTCATGCAGGACGTTGAGCGCGCTGTCCGTGAATCGAACGCCCGAGTGGCAGTTGACGCAGCCAACGGACGCGCTTTCGAATAGCGCTTTTCCTGCGAGTGCGTCGGCGGTCATCGTTCCATCGGGATTGCGGAAGGGACTCGGATGAACGGTGCGAAGCGACGTCACGTACGCGGCGAGCGCGTCCAGCTGAGCGCTTCGTCCGGCCTTCGCGGTTCCAAGGGGGTTGCTGGTGGCGGTGAAGTCCGCGTTCGTCATGAATCCGGTGCCGCCGAAGGCACTCCGAATATCGTTTTCAAAGTCCTGGATTTCGTCGAAGTTACCGGTCCAGTGGACAGGTCCTTGTTGCGACACGCCGCCGCGTCCAAGCAAGTCCACGGTGTTGCGCACGCCTTCACCGCGTTGGGTGAAGTCCCAGACGCGACCGTCGCTGTCTCCGTCAAGGTGGCAGCTCGCGCAGCTGATATACGCTTCGCGCGACATCCGGGGATCGGCCGCATTGTGGAAGATCCGTTTCCCTTCGAGGATTTGGGCCGAGAGCGGTTCCGTCGCTTGGGTGGTCACCGCGGCGAGGCGCGGGAACGCATTGGTGCCGCCGGCTTGAGTCACGTCGTAAACCGCCACGTCGCGCGACAGGAAGTTATGCACGAAGAGCAGATTTCCGACGATCGCCAGCCCTTCGGGTGCGAGGCCGACGTTGTCGATCCCACCGATTGTCGTGTGGCTGAGGGCGTCGATCACTTCGACGTGATTGTTGCCCATGGCCGAGACAAACGCGTAGTCGCCGCGGGCGTTGAAAACCACGGCATTCGCGAGATCCGAGTTATTCAAATCCTGGCGCTGCGAGAAGACCTCAGCGTTCGCGATCAGGTCCAATTTCGACACGATGGTTCGGACCGTGCTGTCGAAGGTGAGCGCCGTTCCATCGCTGGCGGGGCCTGTTCCGCGGAAGGTATTATCCTTCTTCGAGGGCACCCACCCACTGCGGCCGTCGGGACTGATCGTCATCGACTGGACATAGTTCGGGATTCCGGGGCCGTTCGATTCGGAGCTCGTTGTCGTGACATCTTCCGTCAGGCCGAGGACACGGGTGACGGTGAACGCGCTGGCGCTGATTTCACGGACTTCTCCGCGCGTGTCTTGAGGCGAAACGAAGCGGGTCACGAAGACGCGCGCCCCGTTGGAGGACACGGTCACGCCGCGCGGCCGCGGGCCAACCGCAACGGTGCCGACAATCGTCCGCGAGGACGTCGAAATCTTCACCAGCTGGCCCGTCGATTCCAGGCTGACATAGGCGGCCGTGTTGGCCGGATCGATCGCGACGCCGAAGGGGCGTGAATTGGCGGGCAGGGCGATGGTGGCGATCGTTGCGCCGGTGCCTCCATTCAGCACCTTGATATTGGAGTCGTCCTGATTGGCCACCCAGAGGTCGCCGTTGGGGGCGGTCAGGGCGAGGCTGCGAGGATTGCGCCCTGTCGCGACTTCCCAAACTTTGGCAAACGGTGACGCGGCGTTGAGCGAAGCCACCGTGCCGGCGTCGCTGTTGACGACCGTGATGCGGCCGCGTCCACTGTCATGCACGATGGTGCTGGAGCGGGTGGGCGCGGTGGAAGTCACCGGATAGATCACCGTCTGGCGGCGGCTCATTGCGTCGGTCGCGCCAGACGAATCGCGCGCCGTGCAAATGACCGTGTAGTGTCCCGGGCCGGCGTAGGTATGCGTGGCGGTGGCGCTGCTCGAGAAAGCGGTGGCCGGCGAGCCGTCGCCGAAATTCCAAGAGAATGTGACGCCGCCGCTGCCGCTCGCACAAGTCGTCGCAGTGAAGGAAAGGCTCGCGCCCACGTTGCCCGGGGTGTCCGTCCCCACATTGCACAGGTCCAGGGTCGTTCCGATCGTTGTACCGGTCGAGAACCGGCTGCTGAACGCCGTGGTGACAGCATTGCCCACGAAATCTTTCACCCCGCCGACTGGAACGACGACTTCATACGTCGTGTTCGCCGCGAGCGGTGCGTCGGGGGAGAAATTGACCATGTTGTTGTTGGAAATGCTGTACTTTCCGGGAAGGGCGGCGCCACCGACCGGGCGGACGATGAAGGTCGCTGTCGTCAATGTGCGAATGTCGATGCCGTCGGTGAACGTGACACCAATGCGCGATTTCACGTTCTGGCTGGTCGAGTTGTTGCGCGGCGAGACAAAGTTGACCGCCGGTCCCGTGGTGTCGGGCGCGGTTTGGTGGACGATGATGCCGGAGCCGTTTCCGTGGTCGTTGCCCGCGAAAACCACATTTCCCAGAACGGTGCCGAAGTCGATGTCCTCGTCGCCGTCCACATTAGGGGCCATTGCGAACACCTGGGTCACGGTATCTGTGCGCGCGTCGAATTTCGCCACGACGCTGGAGAACCCGGCGAGGATGAATCCATCCTGGTAGCTGAGATAACCGCCGTCGCCGAGACCGCTGCCAACGGAACTGAGCAGCGTGATCCCGCTCGGCTGGTTGGCGGCGTCGAAGTTGACATTGTAAGCGTAGAGGCCTCGCGCCGGTCCGGTGTTCGCGGCGCCCTTGGAGGCGAAGTAGAGTTTTCCGCCCGTAAAAATGCTGGCGTAAGGGGTGGGCAGGTTTGACGTCGTGCTGAAACGCAGCACGGGGTTCATCGGATCGCTGATATCCATCAGCGAGATTCCCTTGCCGCCCTCGACTCGGCCGCCGATCAGCAGATTTCCGACGGCGTGCACTTGGTTGATGCGCGAGAGGCCAACCTGGCTGTTCGTGCGCCGTACGATCACGGGGCTCGCGGGGTTCGTGATATCGATCACGTACAAACCCGCGTCGCCACCGGCCACGTAGATGTACGGAGCCTGCACGCTCACCCACCAGACGCCACCGTAGTCGCTGCTGTTGGAGCCGCTGAGGACAATGTCCCGCACGAGAGTCGGAGCGGTGATATCGGTCCAATCCCAGATCTGAATGCCGGTCGTGCTTTGGCCGATGAAATATTTGCGGTTGGAAAATCCAGTGGTGAAGCCAAAGCCGTGCGGCTCGCGCAGCTTGGAATTCGACGGACGATGATTAGCGACCCGAACAGGCGCCTTGGGATTTGCTACATTCCAGAATGCGAAACCGGCCTGGGACCCGCCGCCGTCCTCGGTGTAGATGGTGGCGAGGTAGCCGTCGTGCATGCAGACATTGCCATGGCCGTCTCCTGGGCCGGAGGAACCGGACGGGTTGGAGTCATTGACGACGCTAATGCGGGTGCGGTTTTCCCCGCTCGTATAGGTTAGATTTCCGAGTCCGGGGCCGGCGGCGTGGACGGACGAGAAGACACACGAAACGATCGCGAGACGCGCAAGCGCGTATCGAATAGTAGGATACATAGGTGGGAGGGGTACAAGGGGCTATACACAGGCCGCCCAGCCCGACTACGGGTGGGCGCAAAACACCAAGCCATGACGGTCCATGGTTCAGCGTGTGGGGGGCGCATGGGGAATGCGCAGAGGTACGCAGGTGTCAGCTTTGCACGCCGTTAACGCGCAATACTGGCATCGACGCTGGGGTACAGCAAATCGACTTCAACTCATTGTAATTCGGCCTCGCCCGGACTAAACGGGGAATCGGGAACGGGGCCTAATAGGGGTTCGGGTTGCGATGAGTAGAATTTATGGGGACTATGAACACAACGGTTTCGGTGCTTTGATCGTTAATCTCGGACAGGTATCCTAGGGGCATCGTATTAAAAGAGGATGAGGAGGGAGGTAGAAGCGGGATTGGCCGGCGCAAGATGTGAATTGCAATGAGAAGCGGACACGTGAAGTTTCAGCTTCCCCTTTAACCTCGGCCCGTAGCTAACCCTCTCTATGTGCGCGTCCTTTCCTCTCATTTATCCCAAAGGTTTTTCAGCGGTTTTCCTGCTCTTCTGCTCGGGACTGCTCACCGGCGCGGTCCAGGCGGCCGGCGTCGCTGACGTCGTGCCTGCTGCCGACGCCACGCATGTTGCCGGCGTCACTGCCGACTCCATCATCGTAGTGTCGGGGCGCACCTATTCTTTCACCGTGGATACGCCCGAAGATCAGGGCCTCGTGTCAACCCGACCTTCCGTGAAAGAGCTGCTTCGGCAGGTCGAGGCGAAGGATCGCACCAAGCAGACCTACCGCGTTGTCAGCAAAGAGGGTGGGGCGAAGTCGGACGGAGCGTTGGAGGACGGCGATTCGTTGGCCGTCACCGCGGATGATGGCACCACGAGCAAGACTTACCGGTTGGAGTTCAAACCGCTCGCAGTGGCTGGGCGGCTGCGTCTCGAGCAGGATGCGATCACCGTGCACACCAAGCGCGATCTGACGCTTTATTTCACCGCCGGACAGCGCACGCCCGACGCCACGGTCGTTCTCCAACTTCCGCCGGGTATAGACGTCACGCTCGACAACACGAAAGTGAACGTCATCGGCCGCGGGGAAGTCACCTTGCGCGATTTGCCCAAGCAATCGATTGGGCGGGTCGGCAGTGCGTATTCCTACTCCAAAGTCGGGGAAGTCGCGATTGCCAAAGGCGCGGATGGCGGCGCCGTCGTCACGTTCAGCCACCTCGACCTCAGGCCCGCAAATGGGCCGGACCTGAAGGTCGTCATAGGGGGCGTCAGTCTCGGTAAAGAGGGAGCGCACGCGGTGAAAGCCAGTTACACGACATCGGCGCCGGATGCGCTCAAGAGCGCCGGGGTCGGTCCCGAGATCGCGATGCTCACGGCTCGCGCGACGGTCACCGACCTGTCGCGAACACTCGACCGCGGTCTGCAGTACAAGGAAACGCCTACGACCTATACGTCGGTCAATCTCACCTGGAGCCCCGCCGCTGCCGCTTCAGCGGTGCGTCTCGTTCAGTCGTCCGATGAAGGAAAAACCTGGACTCCGACCGCGGTGACGGTGGACGCCAAAGCCTCCTCGGCCACGGTGGCGGGCCTTACTCCTAACAAGCTGCATCACTTTAAGCTGCAGGTTGACGGGGGCGCGAACAAGGGCGACTCGAATACCGTTTCCTTCTATTCCGGCAAATGGGATATCAAAACCTTTGGTGTGGCCGGCGACGGTCAGAGCGACGACACGGAAAAGGTCAATGCCGCCATCGCGCGCCTCGCGGGCATCGGCGGGGGCACACTGCTCTTCAGCGACGGCATCTACCAAGTCCGCACCGTACACCTGAAGAGCAATGTCTATTTGTGGGTGGACCGCGGTGCCACGATCAATGCCTTGAAAGGCGGAGACGCGCCTGAGTCGACCTATTTCAGCGATCGCAAATACCGCTCGGGTTTGTCGCCGACCGATCCAGGTCCCTACGAGAATCCGGAAAACTGGCTGACCAAGCAGGACGTGGGGCATCACTACTTCCGCAACACCATGTTTTTTGGCGAGCGCCTCGACAACGTGAAGATCCTGGGCACGGGACGAATCTCCGGAAACGGGAACTTGGTCACCGGCGACAACGTGATGCGCAATGCGCCTGAAAACCGCTCGGACAAGATGTTCACCCTTAAACTGTGCACGAACCTGGAAATCGGCGGGATCTACCGCGGAGACGATCTCTGGTACGATCCGGAAAAAGACGAACCGTACTATATCGCGAAGGACGGCTCGAAGGATTTCGACGTCAGCAACATGCTGCACATCGATCGCGGCGGGCATTTTGTGCTGCTGGCGACCGGCACCGATAATATCCACGTCCACAATACGTATTTCGCGAAGCACCATACGGGCAGCGCGCGAGACATTTACGATTTCATGGCGTGCAACAACGTCACGGCGTTCAATATCTACTCCAAGGTCAGTTCGGATGACATCGTCAAACCGGGCTCCGACTGCGCGCTCGGCTTCACGCGTCCGGCCAAAAACTACCGCGTGCGCAACATCATCGGCGACACCAACTGTAATCTTTTCCAGATCGGTTCGGAGACGGTCGACGACATCATGGATGTCCACGTCGACAACATCTATGTCACGGGCGCGAACAAGGCAGGCTTCTCCATTTCGACCAACGACGGCGCGCACGTGAAAGACATCCATCTGAACTGCGGTCACACGGGTCCGCTGCATTCGCGCTCCAAAATGCTGCGCACGCACACGCCCTTCTTCATCTCAATCTCAAATCGCGGCCGCGTGCTCGGCGCGACCGTCCAGCGCTTCAAGTTCAATGAGAACGGCAAAGCGCACGACGAGCTGCTCAACACCAACATTAATATCGGCGTGGTTGAGAACATCATCATCAACAAGATCGACGTGACCGAGATGTACGCCGGAAGCTCTTTCCGCGGGGGTCGCTGGCCGGCGTACGATGGGAAGCAGCGCAAAGCGGCGCCCATCATCGCCGGGTACAAATTGCCGGATACATCCGTCGTGCAGGGCGGGCTGTCGTTCAAACTCCCGAATGGAAAACACACCGGCTACATCAAGAATGTGCAGTTTCACGACGTGCACTTCGTGGCCAAGGGAGGAAATCCAGCCACCGACTCGAATAATCAACCGCAAGAACTCGGGGTGGGTCAGTACAACGCCTCTAATCTGGGCGTGCTACCCGCCTACGGATTGTACGCCCGCCACGTCATGGGCCTGCAGTTGAATGGCTGCACGTTCAATTTCGAAAAGCCCGACAACACGTTTGCTTTTATGTTGGATGATGTCGTTGGCGCCAAGATTTCCGACGTGAAGATGGTGCGGACCAAGGAAGCGCCTGCCGTGATCAAGATCAAAGGCGGCAGCGACATCGCGATCGAGAAGGCCACCGTCTTCAATGAAGCATGGGGCCAGGCACCGACAGTGCTTCCGGCGGTAAAACACGCCACCGGTGACGCCGAAGTCGATCTGCCCGCGAAATAGGTTTGAAGGAACTCGGCCGGCGCAGACGCCGATCGGCTACTCGCTCACGCTCGTAGCTACTCGGCGTCCACTCGCTGGCGCTCGCGGCTACACGGTCGCAAGGATCTCGTTGAACGTCCGGCTTGGGCGCAGGGCGGCGGTAGCGAGTTTGTCGTCCGGTTTGTAGTAACCGCCGACGTCGACCGGCTTGCCTTGCACCGCGATAAGTTCGTCCACGATCTTCGATTCATTGGCCGACAGTTTCTCCGCGAGCGGGGCGAAGATCTTTTTCAATTCCGCGTCGGCACTCTGGGCGGCCAGTGCCCGCGCCCAGTAGAGCGCGAGGTAAAAATGGCTGCCCCGATTGTCGATTCCGCCCACCTTCCGCGAAGGCGATTTGTCGTTCTCGAGGAATTTGCCGTTGGCGGCGTCAAGGGTGTCCGCGAGCACCCGCGCTTTGGCATGCTTTTGGGTATCGCTCAGATGTTCGAATGAAGCGGCGAGAGCGAAGAATTCGCCCAACGAATCCCAGCGGAGATAGTTTTCCTGCAAAAATTGCTCGACGTGTTTGGGGGCCGATCCGCCGGCGCCGGTTTCGAAAAGCCCGCCGCCGTTCATCAGCGGCACGATTGAGAGCATTTTGGCGCTCGTACCGACCTCGAGGATGGGGAACAAGTCGGTCAAATAGTCGCGGAGGACATTCCCCGTCACCGAGATCGTGTCTTTCCCTGCTTTCAGCCGCTCCAGGGTGACGCGGGTCGCTTCCGCGGGGGGAAGGATCTGAATATCGAGGCCGCTCGTCTCGTGCTTCGCCAAATAGGTTTTGACCTTTGCGATCACCTGGCCGTCGTGCGCACGTTTTTCGTCGAGCCAGAAAATCGCGGGCGTGTTGCTCAGTCGAGCGCGGTTGACTGCCAGTTTCACCCAATCCTGCACCGCGGCATCCTTCGTCTGACAGGCGCGCCAAATATCTCCTTCGTCCACCGCGTGTTCGAGCAAAATTTTGCCTGCCTCGTCGACGACCCGAACCGTGCCGGCGCCCGCGATCTGAAACGTCTTGTTGTGCGAGCCGTATTCTTCCGCGGCCTGAGCCATGAGGCCCACGTTGGGGACCGATCCCATGGTGCGGGGGTCGAAGGCGCCGTGTTTTTTGCAGAAATCGACCGTGGCCTGATAAACCGGGGCGTAACTGCTGTCGGGAATGACCGCGAGGGTATCCTGCAGTTTGCCTTTGGCGTCGTACATTTTTCCTCCCACGCGAATCATCGCCGGAATGGAGGCGTCAACGATCACGTCGCTGGGCACGTGCAAATTCGTGATACCCTGGTCAGAGTTCACCATCGCCACTCCGGGTCCGGCGGCGAAGGCGGCCTGGATGTCGGCCTCAATCGCGGTTTTCTCGCTGGCGGGCAGGGCCTGGATTTTGTCGATCAAATCGCCGAAGCCATTGTTCAAATCGACTCCGAGACGGCTGAACGTCGCGCCATGTTTGGCGAAGAGGTCCTTGAAGAATGTGCGCACCGCGTGCCCGAAAATGATGGGGTCGGAGACCTTCATCATCGTGGCTTTGAGATGCAGGGAGAAGAGGATGCCGTCCTTCTTTGCCTGTGCGATCTGAGCGTCAAGGAAGGCCACAAGCGCCTTTTTCCGCATGACCGTCGCATCGAGAATTTCGCCGGCTTTTAAGGTCGTCTTGTCCTTGAGGACGGAGGACCTTCCATCGGCGCCGACAAATTCGATCTTTACCGTGGCCGGGGCGAGCAGCGTAACGGACTTCTCGTTGGAGAAGAAATCGTCCCTGCCCATGGTCGCGATGGTGGTTTTTGACGTCGGCGACCAGGCCCCCATCGAATGCGGATGTTTCCGAGCGTAGTCCTTTACGGCCTTCGGTGCACGACGGTCCGAATTGCCTTCCCGAAGAACCGGATTCACCGCGCTGCCCTTGACCTTGTCGTAGCGCGCCTTAGCGTCCTTTTCTGCGTCGGTTTTGGGGACTTCCGGGTAGTCCGGGATTTTGAAGCCTTTGGCCTGCAGTTCGGCGATCGCTTCCTTCAGCTGCGGGACCGAAGCGCTGATGTTCGGCAGTTTGATGATGTTGGCTTCCGGTTTAAGGGTGAGCGCACCCAATTCAGCCAAATGGTCGCCGACGCGCTGTTCGGCCGGCAATCGGTCGCCGAATTGCGCCAGGATTCGTCCCGCCAGCGAGATATCCCTTGTTTCCACCGCGATCCCCGCGTGTTTGGTGAAGGCCTGCACGATCGGCAGGAAGGAGTAGGTGGCGAGAGCAGGCGCTTCGTCCGTCTTGGTGTAAAGAATGGTGGGAGCCGCAGGCATGGGAAAGAGGAGGGGAGAGTGAACCGGCCAGCGTAGAGCGTGAAGGGGACTGGTCAAGGGGTTGATAAGAGGAGTCAATCGACCCGCACCCGAGGGGAGAGCAGTCATGGGCCAATCAGTTCAGCGTTCTCGGTTCAACAGTTTGAGCGCTCGTCCTACGCATCCGGCATTGACGCGCGGCCCGCCGTGCCGGCAAAGTTCAGGCGCTTTCTGCGGAGCGTCCCTGCGTTCCGGGCCCACCTTCAGTCTCTCTGACCCCCTGTGAGTGACCCTCTTATCAACGAAGACGCGCTGAATTCCGCGCGCCGCAAAGCGTACCTACGGCTGATCCCGCTGCTGTTTATCTGCTACGTCGTGGCCTATGTCGATCGAGTGAACGTATCGATTGCCAAGCTCACGATGCAGTACGACCTGCCCTCGTTCGACAATGCGGTTTTCGGAATCGGAATCGGCATGTTTTTCTGGGGTTATTTCATTCTGGAGATCCCTGGTTCGGTGTTGGTGGAACGCTGGAGCGCGCGAAAATGGATCTGCCGCATCATGGTCAGCTGGGGCATTTTGGCTTCGATGACGGCTTTCGTGCATTGGCGAATTCCCGGTTTCACGCACGTGGCCGAAATCATGCAGAGAGGCATTGTGGCGACGGCACAGCCGCTGACCGACTCCTCGTGGGAATGGGTGGCGAACTTCGCCCAGGGCACCGTCAACCAGTTGAGCGGGCCGGACGGTCTGAATGTTTTTCAGTTTTATTTGGTACGGTTCCTTCTCGGTTTGGCGGAAGCGGGATTTTTCCCGGGTGTCATTGTCTACCTGACACACTGGTTCCCGGCGCGAGACCGCACCAAAGCATTGTCGTACTTTTTTATCGGCACGCCCGTCGCCCAGATCGTCAGCCCCAAGATTTGCAATGCGCTTCTCCCGATCGGCAACAATGGCAATCCCGAGTTTCTGGGGCTCGAAGGCTGGCAATGGATCTACATTGTCTGGGGCTTGCCGGCGGTGATTTTGGGCATCGTGGTTCTCATTTACCTCACGGATCGGCCCGCCCAAGCGAAGTGGCTGACCGAAGAAGAGCGAACCGCGCTGGAGAATACGCTCGCCGCGGACAAAGCGAAACAGGGCGCGAAGAAACGAATGACGCTGATGCAGGGGCTCCTGAATTGGAAAGTGCTCGTCCTGGCCGCGGCTTATTTTTGCAATGTCACCGCCAACTACGGCATCGAAGGCTTTCTGCCGACGATCCTGAAAGAGTGGTATGGAATCACCAACAACAAGGTCACGTGGTTGATCATGCTCCCGCCGGTGATCGCGATTTGCGCTCAGCTGTTTGTCGGTTGGAATTCCGATCGGGTGAAGGAGCGCCGCCTCCACGCCATGGTGCCGCTGCTCATCGCTTCGGTCGCGGTCATCGTCGCGCCCTTCACTCAGGGCAGCATTGCACTTACCGTTGCCTGCTTCATGATAGCGTTCGGAGGTCTCAAGGGATATCTGCCCGCTTTTTGGTCGCTACCGAACATGTTCCTCGCCCAGACGGCTGCGGCCGGGAGCATCGGATTTATCAATTCCGTGGGCAATTTGGGAGGCTTCTTTGGCAATGCACTGATGGGCATCCTCAAAGAGCACACGAAGACGTTCGAGAGCGGGCTCATTTGCCTCGGCCTCTCCATTTTTTCGTCCGCCGTCATCATCTTTTTCCTCGGCTTGGGCAAACGCGAGCAGCCTACCAGCGGGACGACCGTGGCTTTGCCGTCAGGTCCGACTTCTACCCCGGCAAAGGCCTAGTCGGGCCTGCCCATTAGACACGGACTCAACCGGCTATCGTCAGCACAATCCCCGCTACGATGCCCATCACGGCGGGCAGCTTGGCCCAGCCGTTCTTTTCGCCGAACAGGAGGAGTCCGCCTGCGAACGCGACGAGGGTGCTGAAACGCCGGATGCTGGAAACGAGGGAGACAAGCACTTCCGGCCGGCGGAGCATTTCGAAATAAAGAAAGTCCGAAAGGAGCAGCGAGAAAGAGAGAAACACGATGCTCCACCGCCAGTGAAACTCGTTGCGCGGCCACCACCGGAATTTCCATCCGAGGGCGAAAGGAAGAAACACCGCGGCAAGATAGATGGAGAACCACGCCTGCACCGTTGCCGTCGTCAGACCGAGCGTCTCCAGAAGGTATTTGTCATAAAGGGAGCTGAGCCCGTTGATTAAAATTCCGACCATGAGCCAGCCGATCCACTTGTTGCGTTGGAATTGAATCCCTTCGCCTCGTCCCGCGTAGGACAGGCCCACAAACGCAGCCAGCGTGGTGCCCATGCCCAACAATTGGATCCAGGTCGGGCGCTCGCCCAGGATCAGCAATGCCCCAAGGAGGGTCCAAAGAGGGATGCTGGCGCGCAGGGGAGAGGCGATGGAGACGGGCAGGTTCTTGATCGCGAAGTAGGTCGCGATCCAGGCGGCGGCGATCATGGCCGATTTCGCCAGGAGCAGCAGGTGCTGAGCTCCCGTCATCGGCGCGACCCGGAGGAATTCCGGCAGGCCATTCGGCTGGAGCGTCTGATAGCCCATCAAGCCGAACCAGATCGCCGCGCTGCAAAGATTGCAGAGAAACAATACCGGCAAAACCGCATTCTCGCGCACGGCGTGTTTCGTGAGCAGATCGTAGCACCCGAGGAGTGCGGCGGACAGGAGGGTGGCGGCGATCCAGTTCATTAAAATCGACAAAGGCGCGCGAGATCCAATGCGGTGTCCCGCGCCACGCCAATCTTTTCGCGCGGCAGGTTCGCCAAACGGCAAGCTCCGGAGTTTTTACAGAAGACGACGAAGGTAACGAAGAGACTTCGTAGACCTGGACCAAGAGCGTTGCTCTGGCTTAGCGATTTCAGAAAGACAGCAGTCTCTTCGTTATCTTCTGTTCAAATCCGGGGACTTGAAAGTCGAGCGACATTGAACCCGTCGGCAAGGCGAGTTGGGTTCTATACCTTCAAGAAAATGCGCTTCACGTACATGACTCGGGCGATTAGGATCAGGATCCCGAGCGACACCAAAGCGACGAGCAGTTCTCCCAGGCCTTTCGCCACCCGGTTATCCAGGACGAACTGAATTTCTCCGCCCACAAAACGACGGGCAAGCGCGCTGAAATTGATAAAGGAGGTCAGCAAATAAAGCGTGATGGGATTCATCCCGATCCAAACAAAAACCAAGAACCCTTTTTTCCATCCACGCACGTCGATGAGATAGTAGAAAAGCGCGAGGAGGAGGAAGCTCCAGCCGGCCGCCACGAGAACGAAGGATGAAGTCCAAATCTTTTTGATGATCGGAAACTGCAATCCCCATAGGTATCCCGCGGCCAAAGCGGCTAGACCTGCGGCCACCAACCCGAGCACTTTCTTCCGTTCATCCCACTCGCTCCGCCTTAATATCAGTCCCGCCAGCACGCCGAGCAGGCAGCTCGCCACGGCGGGAATCGTGCTGAGAATGCCTTCCGGATCCCAATAACGGTCGTAACCGCGTCCGGGGAGATAGCGGAAATCGAAATGATTGGCCACGTTGTATCCCGGATCGAACTGACCCGACACAAACGTGGCGGTGCTCGCATAGAGAGCCCGCACCTTGTCCATCGCGGGCGGAGGCATGCGTCTCGCCGGCGGGGCGGCGCTGGGTTCGCCGTTCGCCGCTGCGGCAAGCGGTGAAGCGGCCGGCGCGACCGGAATAGGCTCCGAGGGAATGATTTCGCGCAGGGACTTCGTTTCCAGCCGAATGTCTCGCATGGGCGAAAAGGTAAGCAAGGCCCAATACCCCACCAGCAGGCCCCCGGTGGCTGCAATCAGCGTCCGGGGCCGCAAATAGCAGAAGAGCAGCCCGGTAACCGCGTAGGCGATCGCAATGCGTTGGAGTACGCCCACCCACCGGATATCGCCCCAGCGGGCGCTGAGGCCGCCATTGTAGAAGAGTCCGAAAAGAAACAACAGGCCCGCGCGCACAAGGATTCGTTTTACCGCTTCGCCGCGTCCTTTATCGCGTACGATTCGCTCGAGCGAAAACACCGATGACACGCCGACGATGAAAACGAAAAGAGGAAAGATCAGGTCGTAGAATGCAAACCCCGCCCACTCTTTGTGCGTGAGCTGATTGGCGAGAAAATCGACTGGACCCGCTGTGCTGAGCTTTCGTAAGGCGTGAACGAGAGCGTCCGCGCCCAATATCCAGAACATGTCGAAGCCGCGCAGCGCATCGAGGGAAAGAAGCCGAGATGAAGCCGGTGCTGGGGTGGACGCTGGTTGAAGAGTCATAGAAGCTCGGCAGAAATCCCGCGCAATTTCAGAGCTCGAATCTCAGATTCGAGAACAGTGTGTGGCAATCATGAATACGCCCAAAGCGGCTGATTCGCGCGCATAATGTTAGGATCATCGTTGACTTGAATCGCCTGCGCCGTGGAAAGGCCGGTCTCGGTTGCGCCGTGGCCGACGGGGCTTCGCTTTGTTCGAGGCGGCGATCACTTCTGTCCGTGGGAAGGGTGGATGCGTGATGGAGCGAGGTTTTGATTGGATCGGGGTGGAGGAAGCCGTCCCAAAACCGCCGGAGACCGTAAGAAAGCGGGCGGTCCCCGGCGGTCCCTCCTGCAAGCCGGTTAAGCCGCAGGGTTTTTGTCCCAAAGTCGGTTGATTACAAAAAGGAGCGTGCCGCCTGCGACGGCAAACACCGCCGTGAGGATCCAGGCGGCCTGCGTCTGCCCATAGAGGAATTTTCCGATCGCAAAGAGCGAGGACCAGATCGTGATACAGCCCGCAATCCAGCCGACTGCCGCCAGACCGAGGTGATCGCTTTGCTCGGCTCCTTCGGCCTCGCTGATGCCTGCGTCCGCGCGGACCGCTTTCCAGCCCGGGCCCGCGGGCCGCACTTTCTTGTAGAACTCGATCAGACGCTCTCGATTGGTGGGCGCGCTGACGAAGGCGGTGATGATCCAGGAGAGGGTCGTAACCGCGACGGAGTAAATGATGACATGAGCAAAAGGCAGCGAAACACCCGATTTTTTCAGCACGATGAAGACCACCGAAATGACAAAAGAGCTGACCATGGCCACCACCTCGCACCAGGCGTTGATGCGCCACCAGAACCAGCGCAGCAAATAGAGAAGTCCCGTGCCGGCGCCGATCGACATCAGCACTTCAAACGCTTCCTGGGCGGACTCGAGCACCTGACTGAGGAACGCCGCTACGACATAAAGCCCCACCGTGCACACCCGCCCTGCATTCACATAGTGTTTCTCGTCCGCGTTGGGCTGGACGAAACGTCGATAGAAGTCGTGCACGAGATACGACGAGCCCCAGTTCAAGTGAGTCAAAATCGTCGAGGAGTTGGCCGCAATCAATCCGCCGACCATCAGTCCAACGAAGCCCGCCGGCATGAACTTGAGCATCGCCGGAAACGCGCTGTCGTGGCCGATCAAGGTGGGGTCGGCCGCGGGAAACGCAGCCTGGATATCCTTGAGTTCGGGAAAAATGATGATCGAGCAGAGCGCGGTGATGATCCAGGGCCAGGGGCGCAAAACGTAGTGGGCAAGATTGAAGAAGAGCGTGCCGCCGAGGGAGTCTTTCTCCGATTTCGAAGCGAGCATGCGCTGCGCGATGTAGCTGCCGCCGCCGGGTTCGGCGCCTGGGTACCAAGCCGACCACCAGCTGATCGCCATCGGCATGATGAAGATCATCAACGCGAGATCGCTCATGGCGAAGTTGGGCAGAATATCGAGAATGGGCTGCCCGAGGCCGTTGATTGCGCTGACGACCGGTGTTTTGTCCTGCATGATGACCTGTTTGGAGCCGAGCTGGGAAATCAGCTCGTTCAGGCCGGCGGTCGCGCTTTCGCCCACTTTGGTGTGTTTTGCGACGGCCACCAGACTGAAGTACGCGGCCGCGATGACGGCGGTCATCTTGATCCCGAACTGGATCATATCGATCACGAGCACGCCCCAGAGACCGGAATGCGCGGCGAAAACCACGTTCAGAACGCCGCAGATCAAAATCGTCTGCCAGGGTGGCATCGCGAAAAGGATGTTCGCGATTTTGCAGGCCGCGAGCGTCACCATGCCCATGATGAAGCAGTTGAAGAAGAGGCCGAGGTACACCGCGCGAAAACCGCGCACCACGGTCGCCGCTTTTCCGGAATAGCGGAGTTCGTAGAACTCGAGGTCCGTCATCACTCCGGACCGCCGCCAGAGGCGGGCAAAAAAGAACACGGTGGCGACACCGGTGAGCACGAAGGCCCACCACTGCCAGTTGCCCGCGACGCCGAATTTGCGGACCTGCTCGGTCACCCAGTTGGGCGTGTCGCTACTGAAGGTGGTTGCCACCATGGATAGCCCGGCGAGCCACCATGGCACCGAGCGGCCTGACGCGAAGAATTCCGAGGTGCTCTTGCCCGCGCGTTTTCCGAAAAAGAGCGCGGGAATGAAGCAGATCGCGAGCGAGGCGATGACGATGATCCAATCGATGGTGAGCAGGGTCATGGAGAAGCGGAGTTGCGGAAAATCAGTGGGCGGTGGCTTCAGCCTTTGGCTTTTCAGGCTTCGGCGGGAAAGCCAGGGTTTCGACTTTTTTCCGCCATTCCGGAAGTGCGGCGACATCCCGCGGCGCTTCGATCGCCGCGGCGGCGACCAGCAATCGCACCGGATCCACCAAGACCAGCTCCACCGGCCCGTGAGGCTCGAAGGCTCGTCCGAGAGTCTGGAGTTTTTCGGCGGCCCACTCGGAGGAGTTCGCCTTGCCGGCTTTCAGCACCGCCAGCGCTTCCTGCGCGATGACCGAGGTGTCGTCCACTTTTTGAAAAAGGGGGCCGAGGTCCGCCACCCGTGGAGAGCGGTGGGCCAGCCCCGCGCGAACGTGTGCCACGGCCGCTTTCCACTCGTTTGCGCGAGCCACGAGCGATTCCGCCTGGGCGGTCGCGCGGGTAGGCACCGCGAACAGATAGGTTTCGACGTCGTTGCGGTAGTCGCGGGCGAGCGTGCTGTCCGGCCGGGCGACATCGACAAAAGCGGTGAGCGGAGTGAACTGGTTGCTGCCTTTTTGGAGGCCGCCGCGGCGATATTTCTTCACCGGCTCAACCGCGTCGTTGATCAGGCGCAGGGCGGCAAGGTCGGCCGGCGAGGCCGAATCGCCCGCAAAACGCTGCAACATGAACGCCACATTGCGCTCATGAAAGAGCCCCGCTTCTTCCAACCGGCGGCTGATGGCCGGAAGCCGGCGATACATGTCTTTCACGTCGCGCACGTCCTGCCGCGACCAGAGCCGCTCCGCGATGGCGGCGGTTCGGGGCCAGACGCGCGAATCAATCGTCTCCGGCGTAACCCATTCCGACCACATGGTCGCTTCGCCGCCGAGAACGCGTTGCTGCTGTTCGGGGGTCAGCGGGGTGTTGGCCGGCAAAGGATCGTTCAAGTAGTGTTCGTGGGTGGGATGGATCAGGTCGATGTAGTAGCCGTTGGAAAGGATGCCGGCGTAGCCTTGCTGCGCGGCCGCGGCGAGCGACTGGGCGCCCCTCCAGGAGTGGATCATCGCATCTTTCGGCAGGTCGGGGTGGAAAATTTCGTCCCACCCGATCATCCTCTTCCCGTGTTTCGTGAGGATCTGAAGCACGCGCTTGTTGAAGTGGGCCTGCAGCGCCTCGTTGTCTTTTAGATTATTGTCCTTCGCGAATTTTTGGATGCGCTCGCTGGCCTTCCAGTGCTTGCCTTCTACTTCATCGCCCCCGATATGCAGGTACGGATCGGGGAATAGTGCCGCCATCTCGCCGAGGAAACCGTCGAGCATGGTATAAACCGCCTCATTGGTGGGATCGAGGACCGGTTGAAAAATGCCCCACTTGCGTTCGATCTTATAGGGGCCGGGTTGGCTCGCGAGTTCCGGGTGGCCGACCAGCCAGCTTGTGGCGTGGCCCGGAATATCGAACTCCGGAACGACGCGAATACCTCGGTCTGCCGCGTACGCGATGATTTCTCGAATTTGATCCTGGGTGAAATAGTTTCCGTCGGAGCCGAGTTGGTGAAGTTTGGGGTATTTTTTGCTCTCGACCCGGAAGCCCTGGTCCTCCGTGAGGTGGAAGTGAAACACGTTGAGTTTTGTCACGGCCATGCCGTCCAGGTGGCGTTTGATGACCTCGATCGGTTGCCAGTGGCGCGCCACGTCGATCATCAACCCCCGCCAGACAAAGCGGGGACGGTCTTCAATCGAGGCCGCGGGAAAACCGAAGGACTTCGCATCGGAGTCGAGCAGTTGGAGCAGCGTTTCCACTCCGCGCAGGATTCCGACCCCATTCGCGGCCTGCAGCGTGATTTTCGCCGGCTGGATTTCCAAGCGGTACGACTCGTCGTCTCCGACGCGAGGAATATCGGGCGCGCCTGAGGAGCAATCGATCAGCAGCTGGGCGCTGGCGGCATCCGCCGCCGCTTCGCGAGGGAACTGCAAGCCGGTGCGCTCTTCCAGACGGCGGAGCGCCCGGGACAATCCCGCGGCGAGCCGCGGATCGTTGTGGTTCGCAAATGCGTGCGAGAATGTGCCGGTCAGTTCGAAGCGGCCGGAGCCGAGTTCGATCTTAGATGGCCAGGGCATGACCGTAGGCGAAGCCGCAAAAAGCGAGCAGGCGCAGCAGCTGGCCAGCAGGCCGGACGCGAGGAGTGCCGCATTGCGGGTCAGGAGATTAAAGGGCATGGGTCAGGAATTCGTCGGGGGAGTAACGTTTGAAAGCTTCGATCGCCTCGTATTCGGCCAAACCGAGTGCGTTGTACAACTGGGCCAGCGCGCAGCTTCGATCGTCGGTGCGTTGCCAGAATTCGCGCCGGTCGTCGCCGAGGAACAAAGCCTGGTCTTTCTGCGTTTCGTGCCGGAAAATGGCCCGGCGACGGCGCAAAACCTCTTGCGGACTGAGCGGCACGGCGAGGTCGATTTCATCCAGCTCCCAGCCGGCCCAGGCTCCGCGGTAGAGGAAAAGTTCCGTCTCTGAAAACCAAGATTCTTTCTTGTGGCGGGCCAAGGCCTCACGCAGCGCGCGCAGGCAAAGCCGGTGTGTGCCGTGGGGATCGTCCAAGTCTCCCGCCGCGTAGATCAGATGAGGCTGCACGGCCTTGATCGCATCGCTCATGATGGCGATATCCTGTTCCCCCAGGCGGCGGCTGCGAGGGGCCGCCTCGTAAAAGGGAAGATCTAGGAACCGAATCTTGTTTTCCGGAATTCCGCAGACACGGGCGGCCGCGATCGCTTCATGCCGTCGGATGAGGGCCTTCCAACGGATAAGTCCGGGTTCGGAGGGAAGCGCTCTGCTTTTTTCGTAGGCGGAACACCAGTCGTTGATGCGCTCGATCGCTCCGGCCGGACCAAACGACGCGTCGCGCACGAAAGCGAGCGCGCGCCAGACCGCCTCGTCGGACACCGCCGCCGCGCCGGAGACTTGGTAGGCGACCTGGACGTCGTGACCGTGTTCGACCAGTCGGCAAAGCGTTCCGCCCATGGAAATCACATCGTCGTCCGGATGGGGCGAGAGTACCAGAATGCGTTTGGGAAAGACATTGGCCGAACTCGAGCGCAGGGGCCGCACCGGGGCATCGCCCGGTCGCGTCCGTTGAGGGTCGCGGCCGCCCGGCCAGCCGGTGATCGTGTGCTGCATCTCATAGAAGCCGATGAGGTTCGCTTCGTAGGCCGAGCCGCGCACGCGCAATAGATCCTGGAGTCCTGCCTCGTTGTAATCGTCGTCCGTCAGTTTCAGGATGGCTTTGCTGCATTTCTTCGAGAGCCAGAGGATAGCCCGGCGCATCATGCGTTCGTCCCAGGCCAGACCTTGTTCTTCCAGCGGTCCGAGGAGCCAAGGCGTGCGATGCCGCGTCAAAGCAGATGCCGCAGCTTGGTCCAAAACGAAAAGGGCGTTTTCGTGCTCTTGCAGAAACGAGGCGGTGACGTGCGGCGTCACTTCCCCCTCGACCGCGTCGCGCACAATTTCCGCTTTGTGCTGGCCCCACGCCATGAGGACAAGCCGACGGGCCCCCAGGATGGTTCCGACACCCATGCTCAACGCGGCGCGGGGTGTATTTTCTTCGCCCCCGAAGTCTCCGGAAGCATCGCGTCGCGTGAGCGGATCGAGGACCACGAGACGCGTGCGTGAACGGCGCTGGCTGCCCGGTTCGTTGAATCCGATGTGGCCCGTGCGGCCTATTCCAAGGATCTGAAAGTCGATGCCGCCTGCCGCTTTGATCCTTGCCTCGTAGTCCGCGCAGTGCGCGTCGACGGTGGCTTTCGGCACCGAGCCGCTTGGAATATGAATTGCCCCTGCGGGAATGTCGATGTGGTCGAACAGGTGCGACCGCATGAAACGGTCATAACTTTGCGGATGATCCGCGGCGATCGGATAATACTCGTCGAGATTGAAAGAGACTACGTTTTTGAAACTCAGTTTCTCTTCCCGATGCAGCCGCACCAATTCCGCGTAAAACGTCACGGGCGTCGATCCCGTCGCGAGCCCGAGAACCACGTGGCGGTTTTCGCGCTGCCGACTGCGGATGAGTTCCGCCACTTCAAGGGCGACAGCCCGGGAAGCGTCGACGCTGCTGGGAAAGAGCGCCACGGGGACGCGTTCAAACCGACTCGGGGACAAAACGTGGGATGCGATCATGGCAGGAGCGGCCAGGGCAGGATGGCCAGCACGGACGTCTTTCATGATAAAACTGGCACTTGCGTTAAAAAATGGCAGAAGTGACGATGTTTTTAACTAAAGTGGTTTCCAGCTCTGCTGGAAGGGCGCGGGCGGCCTCGAGATCGCGATTGCCTCCAGCGATCATTGGTCGACCGAAACGGGCCCCGGAGCGCCTCCCTGATGGACGAAGCATCGTCCCCCCTCAGCCCTCCGCAACGTCCTTGCACTCCGCCTAAAGGAGGACCCGCGCTCGCAAAAAAGCCTCGCACCGTTTCTGTGGGGTTTAAGACTGGCCCACCCTTTGATGAAAATGCTGCCCCCTTCCTTGTTCGCGCTTTGTGCGCTTCTTTTATCTTTCGCGATAGCAAACGCGCAGCCGGCCCCTGCCGCTCCGGCTGCTCCCGCCGTCCAACCGGCGGAGCAAAACACGCGCACTCGCGCGATCACCGTTGGCACCAGCAACTCCGCTTTGCGTCTGGTCGTCGCCAACGACGGTCGCGTCGGCCAGCTGGACTACGGACGGCTCGAACGTCCCTCCACGCGACGTGGCGCATCCCGGGAGGATGAGGCCTATCCGCCCGCGGGCAACGGCTACATCCTAGAGCCCGCGCTCCAGGCGGTCCATGCCGACGGGAACACTTCGACCGAGCTCGTTTATGTGAGTCACGAAACGACCGGAACCGGCTCGGACGTGGTGACCACGCGAATCAAGCTGAAGGATCAGGCCTATCCCTTCTTCGTCACGCTTTGTTACAAAGCCTATCAGGGCTCCGATGTGATCGAGCAGTGGGCGGAGATTTCCCACGACGAGGAAAAACCCGTGACGCTTCTGCGTTACGCTTCCTCGGCGCCGGTGATCAAATCGAGCGCCTATTATCTGACCCAGTTTCAGGGCGCTTATATGCGCGAAGCCGAACTTATCGAGGAACGTCTGGCGCCGGGCATCAAGATCCTCGACACAAAGATCGCGGTTCGCTCGCAGCAGTTCCGCAACCCCTCGTTCCTTTTGTCACTGTCCGAGCCCGCTAATGAAAACAGCGGCGAGGTTTTCGGCGGCACTTTGGCTTGGTCGGGGAACTTTCAATTCGCGTTCGACATCGATTCGGCGAATCGCCTGCGCGCGATCTGTGGTGTAAATCCGTTTGGCTCCGCTTATCGGCTCGCCCGCGGGAAAGTCTTCACGACGCCGGCGATGCTGTGGACCTGGAGCAACCAAGGCAAGGGACAGGTCAGCCGCAATTTCCACCGTTGGGCCCGGCAGTATGGCGTGCGCGAAGGCTCCAAGCCGCGGCCCGTCCTTCTCAATAACTGGGAAGCCACCCACATGGATTTCGACGAAGCCATGATTGTCTCGCTTTTCGATGGCGCGAAGGAATTGGGCGTCGACTTGTTCCTCTTGGACGACGGTTGGTTCGGGAACAAGCACCCGCGCAATGACGACAAGGCGGGGCTGGGGGACTGGCAGGTGAACAAGAAGAAGCTGCCCCAAGGTCTTTCCTATTTGGCCAGTGAGGCGAACAAACGAGGCGTCGGGTTCGGCATTTGGCTCGAGCCGGAAATGGCGAATCCCGCGAGCGAACTGTTCGAAAAACATCCGGACTGGGTCATGCGTCAGCCAAAACGCGAGCTGCATGCCGGCCGAAACGTCCGCAATCAATTGATTCTCGATCTGACGCGTCCCGAGGTGAAACAGCATGCGATCAAGGTGGTGGACGACACGCTCGCCCCGAATCCGGCCATCTCCTACGTCAAGTGGGACGCCAATCGCTACGTGACCCAACCCGGCTCGACCTATCTCGGGCCCGACGAGCAGCAACACCTGCTCGTCGAGTATCAGTGGGCGCTTTACGACGTGATGAAACACATGGCCGAGAAATACCCGAAAGTCATGGCGATGGTTTGTGCGGGCGGTTCCGGCCGGGTGGATTACGGTGCCCTCAAATATTTTCACTCCTTCTGGCCCAGTGACAATACCGACCCCGTCCAGCGCGTCTTCATTCAATGGGGCTTCGGGCACATTTTTCCGGCGAATTCGATCTCCGCTCACGTGACCGACATGGGGCAAAAGCCGCTGAAGTTTGCGATCGACGTCGCCTTGAGCGGCGCCTTCGGCGTCGACCGCGACGTCCGCAAATGGACGGCCGAAGAGCGAAAGACGGTGGCCGCGGCGGTGAAGTTGTACCACGAGCGCATTCGCGATGTCGTGTTGCAGGGCGACCTTTACCGCCTCCAGTCGCCCTACGACAAACCGCAGGCCGCGCTCAACTACGTCTCCGCCGATCGGTCGCGGGCCGTTGTCTTCATCTATCGTCTGGGCGAAACGAACCACGATTCCGTCAAACCGCAGGGCCTCGATCCCGCCCGGAAATACCGTGTGCGGGAAGTCAACTTGCCGGAGGGAAAGAAATCGCGTCTTAATATCGACGGTCAGCTCGTCGACGGCGCCGCTTTGATGGAAGACGGCTTCGGCGCTCCTCTCCGCCGCGCCGTCGAAAGCGCCGTGATCGAACTCGTCGCGGAATAAGAGGTGCTGCTGGGCCGCTGAGGACAGCGGCCCACCTTTCAACGAGAACCTTGCAAGGTTAGGGCGAGGCCTCCGGCCGCCGAGCCGTGGGTGGCCTCGATGAGGCTGTCTGGCCTACTTTATCAAACTGCGCGGCTCGGATGCACGCATGCGGCATGTGCTGTAATGTCGGCTCGACCGGAGGCTTCGCCCTTTTTCAGCCGCGGCCTGAGTCGGGCGTTGCCCTACATGGCCAGCTCGGCCCCAGGCGCCTCGCGTCAGCCGCGGCGGTCCGCGGCTTGGGCGGTCGACTCGCTGGGCGACGGCAGGAAATTGACGGCGAGGAACGAAAGCGCGGACTGGGCGTCGGAGTACACGGATTCGATCTCCTCTTGCAAGGGGCTGTGGTCCGCCAAGGCCGCCGCGGAGGGTTCGACCGCCTGCCAGAGACGTTTCGAGAGGCTGCCCGCATCGGCGACCAGTTGCGTCACGTCGGCCGTGGCAAGTTCGGTTTGGACTTCTTCCGGCGAGGTCCACAGGCGGAACGCAAAGGCCGCGACCATGGCTGCGACCGCCGCGCCGCCGAACGAAAGGATTCCCGTATACGAGCGACTGGGTCGGACATCCTGGCGCGCGGCACGCAGCGCGTCGACCACGCGATCATTCAGGCGCGGATCAAAAGGGGGCCGGTTGCCGAAAGCATCCCGCCGCAAAGCAGTCTCGAGCGCGAGCGCTGCAGTTTGATACGCCTGGCAATCGGGGCACGAAGCAGCGTGGCCGTCGTGGCCGAAAATGCGCGCGACGGTGCAGCGAAAAGAGGAGTTCGTGGGCGGCGATGTGTTCATGAGTTCATTTCCCCTTTCATCAACTGTTGGCGGGCACGAAATACCAATACTTTCACATGGATTTTGGTCAAACCGGAGACGCGGGCCGTTTCTTCGACGGAAAGTTCTTCGGCGAAACGCAGCCAGAGCACCTCGTATTCACGCCGCGACAGGATTTTGCGGGCGCGCGCCCAGAGGTTATCGACCTCGTCTTGTTTCTCTGCCTGGCGGGCGGGGGAGATTCCGGTCGAAGAGGCTTCCTCCGGAATTTCCTCCCACCGTTTGGTGGAGCGAAAGTGGTTCAGGGCAGTGCGGCGCGCGATGGTCAGGAGCCAGTTGACCAGAGGCCGCTGTGGGTCGAAACGCCCGATATTCTGGTAAGCCTTCACGAATGTCTGTTGAACCAGATCCTCCGCATCGTGCCGGTGCCGTGTCATGTGGTACAGATAGTTGAAGAGACGCTTGCTGTGCAGACGCACCAAATCCTCGAACGCGCGCCCATTGCCGCTTTGAGCAGCGTGTATAAGCGCGACCTCGGCGGAGCCGGTTTCCGCCGAGGCCTGGATCTGCTCGTCTCCGCCAGTGCGAGGGGACAGCGTCATCGCGGTTTGCGACATGAGCGACTCTCTTACTTCGCCTCGACAGCGGGGGTCTGAGGTTCCGGATTCTTTACGTTTACACTGAAGGTCGATTGCCCATCGGACTCGTCGATGTAGCGCACGTTCAGCGTGTAGGTGCCGTCCGAGGCGGGAAAGTGAAAGTAGGCGGTTCCGGTATTGCTATTGCAAGCGATGACTCGGCCCCCCGAGGCATAAGGGGCGTTCTCAATATTATAGCGGTTGTGGCGCATATGCTCCGCTTCGAAACGCAGCGGCGCACCGCCGCCCTGGGGCACAACTTCGACGTAGTCCAGGCGGGCATTCTCCCCGTCGTTTCTGCGGCCCAGAATGGTCACGATCGACCCCGTCTGTAGGGCGACGTTCTCGATCGGGCGTGTCGTCAGGCCCTTGGCGGACGCGCTGGGCTCCCCGGTGGTGAGATCGCAGGTCCACTGGGCGACCAATTTGCCGGCGTCGCGGGACGGATTTTGATTCCCGACGTTCACGCGGACCTTCGGCTTCTCTTCCCGTATCGAGTTCTGGAGCATCTGCACGAGGCGTTCGCTCGAGTACGACAGGTCCAGGTAAATCGTTTCGTTTTTGCGTTCGACCTTCACCGACCGCAGGAACTCGGCCAAGTGTCTGTCGTTGCTTTCGGCCAGCGATAACATCGCTGTGCCGCCTTGCACGATCTTTTGCAGCTTGTCCGCCGATTCGTCGTTGCTCGCGGCGAGCTGCACCGTCACGAACGTATTGTTTTCCTGGTCTCCGATGCACAGAGAGCCGGACTTGGCCATCTGAAGGATCCGCGCATGCGGACCCGTGTCGGGAAGTTGCTTTTCGCTCGGCATTACGCTCGCGGCTACAAAATAGGGCGAACGGGACGTTTTCATGAAAGGCGCCAGCGGTGACTTGGGCGATTTGGCAAGGGAAGGGGCTTTGCCGCGCATCACGTCGCGCGCCTTCACGATCTGGGCTTTCGATTTGCTGAGCAGAACGATTGGCTCGGGTGGGAAGCCGACCACCAAGTCTTTTGAAATCTGGTAGGCTTCGAAGGGGAGGTCCTTGAGTTGAGTGATCAACTGCGGATGAGTGAGCTCGGTTTGAGCGACGAGGCCTTCCGCGATTTTTCGAAAGTCCGCCGTGCCTTGCACCACAAGGGTGCCGTCGATCTGGTCGGGGTGTTGGGAGAAATTCGTCCCGTAGGCCGTGATGGTGCCCACCGTCGCGAGCAACTTCTGGAAATCCACCTGGATGTCTGCTTCCGAGAATTTGGGATGTGCTTTGGTGGCCGCCGCGATCAATTCCTTGCCCAGGGGACCTTCGCGAAGGCTGTTGAGGTCGACGTAGAGCATCCACTGGGCATCCGCCCCGACGATTGCCGCATCGGGGGCACCGGAGGCGGCTGCCAGCGGAAAGAGCGGAAGACAGGTTGCACACAAAGCGAGCAAAGGAGAGTTCTTGAAATTCATGGTGTGTATGCCTGGTTATTCACGCAAAAGAGTTGAAAGGTTACGGCAAAGCGGTCGCGGCTCACGAATCCCCCGTGTTTTTGCCGAGTAGCTCCATCCTCGAGAAGTACAGTGCCGTTGCTCCGATCAGCACCGACGGTATCAGGATGAGGAGGACGGTCGGCGCAATCGTGCCGGTCTCGACCACGGTGCGGCGAAAAGCAGCGGTGAGAGGGGAAAGCAAACTCCGGGCATGGTGAAGGATGGAAAGGTGGTTCAGCGGGGTAGGGATGACCCCCAGGCCCACTTCAACCACCCCGGCATACGCCAGTCCGAAAACCAGGTAGCGTGAGGACGCGAGACCGCAAAGGAATCCCACGGCCAGGAAGGCGGCCGCGATGAGGAATTGGGTGCAGAGCAGGAGGGGGACCGCCTGCACGACTCCCGGAATATTGCGGTGCAGACCGACCCAGATCAGTACGCCCAGGGAAAACACATAGGATATCTGGACGCAGCCCAACTGGGCCAGGTACTTGAACACGATGAAGGCCGGGCGGCGGATCGACCGGGTGAAGACGTAGTCAATCGATCCGCCCTTCAGGTCGTCCCGAATCGCGCCGGCGCCTGAAAGGAAGGCGAGGACGGGTACGAGGAACGTCAGATAGAATTCCGTCACCCACCGCCAATAACGAACGGGCGGGCGGCCTTCCCGGATGCTCGCCAGCGATAGGACGGCGAGAAGCGCGAGCAGGCCGATAAAGACTGCGAGGGGGGCCCACCCGACGAGCCGCTGATAGGTCAGTCGCCAAACGCCGCCGAAGGCGTGGGTCGGGTTGGGCGCGGTGCGAAGGGGGGCTGCGGCATTCATAGGGCAGGCAAAGGTCCGATCGCTTTCTCGAGAAACGACGTCGTGCTGCGAACTTCGAAGATGGGGACTCCGCTCTCGAGCAAAAGCGGGTGGAAATCGGAGAAGAATCGGTCTGCGTCGAGCCATTGGACGTGAAGCAGGCCGTCTTCGGCCGCGATTTCGCAGCCGCGCAACAGGTTTCGGTCGAAAAAGAAACGCGCGAGTTTTTGCGGGGATTCGCAGCGAAACGTGGTGGCTTCGGGCCAGCGCCGACGGGCGTCCTCCGACGCGGCTTCATTGGTGGATCGTGGGATGCGACCCCAGCGAAAGAGCAGGAATCGACTGCATAGCGCTTCGAGGTCGTGCAGGAGATGGCTCGAAATCAGGATGCTGGTGCCTTCGCGGCTCAATTCTCTCAGCACGTTGCTGAATTCCTCGCGTCCCATCGGATCGAGGCCGTTCATGGGCTCGTCGAGGATCACGAGATCGGGCCGATGCAGCAGGCATTGGGCGAGTTTCACCCGCTGGCGCATGCCCTTCGACAGCTCCGTAAGCTTCTTTTTCCAGTGCTCCGGCTGCAGCTTGACCCGGCCGAGAATCTCGATTCCCCTTTCGCGCGCGCTGGACGCGGGAAGGCCCGAGATCATTCCCAGCGCGACCAGCCAATCGAGAGGACGCAGAGAGGGCACGGTTTCGCTTTCCGGGCAGTAGGCGAGACGAGCGAGGACCGCGGGGTTCCTCCAGGGCGTTTCGCCGAAAACGCGCAAAGAGCCCGAGCTGGGCTTGATCTGACCGGTCAGCAGGCGAAATAGGGTGGTTTTGCCGGCCCCGTTGGGTCCGACGATTCCCGTAATGCCCGGCTCGATACAGAAGTTCACGTTGTTCAGTCCGAGGACCACCCCGTAGAACCGGCTGAGGTTTTCTGCTTCGACGATCGCGTTCATTCGTTGCGGATTTTACGGAAGAAAATCAAGGAGCTCAGCACAACCATGACGCTCAATCCCACTAACGAGCCTTGAAAGTCGGTCGCTTGGGTGGCCGCGCCCGTGGTGACCATCTCGGCTGCAAATTCCCGATCGAATAACGGCAGCTTTGATCCGGCTTCGTTCAGGATGTCGGAAACCTGGAAGACGCCTTTCCGGAGTTCGCCCAGATCGTGGGTGAAACTCGCCCGGCGCAGCCATTCCGGAGTGTCGTCGAAAAGCGCGACAAAACCCGCGACAAGCCACAGGCCGATCCAGACCGAGATCGTGTTTCGCGACGCGCGAAAGAGCGCGGAAACACCGAGGCCGATCGCGGCCAGGACGGCGAGCGCGATACCGTTATAGGTGAGCGCGCGCAGGAAAGGATCGACCGAATAGACCAGGAAGTCTTTGCCCCCCGCCAGGAGCAGGCTGAGCAGCCATCCGGCGACGAGGGGGCCGGTCCATACAAGCGCCAGCAAAGCGACAATGATGCCCAATTTTCCCAACAGGTAGTCGGTGGTGGTCAAAGGGCGGGCGAGATAGATCGTGAGGGCGTTCGACGCCCGGTCCCGCGTGACCAGGCGCGGAATGATCAGGGTGAGGCCGATCAGGCTCAGATAAAACCCCACGAACGACTGCAGCCAGAAAAGCAGGGTATAAAGACCTTTGATACAAATGTCGGGATAGAGGAGGATGAGGCCGCCGAGCGCCGACGCGAGGGCTTGCGCCCGGGGACCCATCCGTGCCGCCACCGTTTCCAGCCAGCCGCCGGTCGCCACGGACTGACTGAAGATGAAGAGAGTGGCGGCGATCGCCGCCGCGGCCGCCCAGCCGACGAAAAGGACGGTCCGGAAAAAGCGGAGTCTCATCAATTGGCGCACACCCAGTGAAACGATGACCCAGCGACGATGCCAGATGCCCTTCGGCGCGGCGCGCCATCTGCTGAGATCAAGTGCGGTTTCCATCGGGGGAGGTGGCGAGCGATTTGAGGAACAACTCGTGGAGCGCATTCGGATTCGCGATGATTTCGGCGGGCGGAAGCTTGTGCTGACGCATGAGTTCGAGGGCCCACTCAATCGATTCGTACTGGGACTCGACCCGCAAACGCCCGTTGGACAGCCGTTCCACGCGCAATCCGGCTTGGGTGAAAGCCGCGGCAAAACGATCGCCTTCGCCGACCGGCGCGAACTCGACCGTGCGCCGATGGCGGCTTTTCAAGCCGACAATGCTGTCGTGTTCGAGCACGCGTCCGTTGCCGATGATGATGACCCGGTCGCAGATGCGTTCGATGTCCGGCAGAATGTGCGAGGAAATGACGATGCTCGTACCCAGTTCGGAGTAGAGAGCGCCGATGAGTTTAAGAATGTGCTCCCGGCCGGAGGGATCGAGTCCGTTGGTGGGTTCGTCCAGGAATACGATCTTCGGATCGTGCACGAGGGCCTGCGCGAGCTTGGTGCGCTGTCGCATGCCGGTAGAATAGGTGTCGATCGGCCGGTAACGCTCCTGGCCCATGCCCACGAGGTCGAGGATTTCATGGGCTCGTTGGCGCGCTTGCCGGAAGGTCATACCGGAAAGTTGGCCGCAGTACGTCACGTACTCGCAACCGACCATTCCGCTGATGTGGCAATCTTGTTCCGGACTATACCCGACTTTCTCCCGCGAGGAGCGATTGCCTTCTTTGATGTCGCAGCCGAGGACCTTGGCCGATCCGGACGTGGGGGTCTCCAGGTTCAGCAGGCATTTGATGAACGTGCTTTTGCCGGCGCCGTTCGGACCGAGCAGCCCGATGGTGCCCGGCGGCACCTGCAAGGTGACATCGTCGAGCGCGCGCTGGGTTCCGTACGTCTTGCACAAGCGCTGTGCATCGATGATGAAGTCGCCGGACGAACCAGAATCGACGGCGGAAATCGCACGCGCGGATTCAGGCAACGGCGGAGGCTGGGCTGGCAAAATGGGCGGGTTCAATCGAGGGCGGGCAAAAAAATTCAGTCGACTCGTACTCCCTACACGCGGACGGGCTGTAGGGTTACAGAAATCGAAAGAAATGCACGAATGTCTTTTTGCGCCAGGGGACGTGCTTGGGAATGTGGCGAGAGAAAGTGAAAGGTGGAGCCCGCAGTTCCCGGCGGGCTGTTGAGCGTTGGTGTGCTCCCAACGTCGCGCCAAAACAATCCCGCACGCGCGGGATTCCAACACTTTGCGGCGGACCGGCTGCGCTCTCAGCGCAGGACCGGCCACATTCCCAAACTGCCGCTGTAACGTATAGCAAGAGCGATAAAACCAAGTTCGGGCTCTCGGCTCCTCGCTTTGCCGTGCACCCTCACCGCGTCGGCGCGGGATCGTCGACCGCCCAGACCACGAGCCAGCCGCTGCTGTTGTCGACGTAAACCATCGAGGCGGCCGCCGTTGGCACCTCCACGAAATCCGCTCGCGCTTGCGCCAACTGACTCGGTTGTGGCGCGGGTGTGGCGTCCTGGGTCGAACGAAAGCTGAAGGCGATGGCAAGGGCGGCGGCCAATCCGACGGGCACTGTCCAGCGCAGGGAGAACCGCGCGAATTGGCTCGTGCGCGCCGCCTCCTGGCGGATCTCGCGGCGGATATCCTGCCAGGCGCGTTCGACATCAGGCACCGGTGCACGCTGCGAGATGGCCGCCACGTGTGCCATCTGCGAGGCGAGCGCCGTCCGGGCCCGCTGGCACGCCGCACATGCTCCGACGTGAGCCTCGAAGGCGGCGCGCTCCCCTGAGGAGAGCGCGCCGTCTCGTTCGGCGGAAAGAAGCGATTGAGCAGTGCGGCAGTTCACGACGAAAGCGAAGAGAGGGGGACCTCAGTTAGCGACGGCTGACATGGCCGCCGTGGTGACCATGGCCATGGTCGCGGCTCGTGTCGACCCAGACGCGATCCGTGCGATAGGTGTAGTGGCCCCGCACATGCGTGCGCACTTCGTGACCCCAGCGATCGCGGCTGACGATCCAGCGAGAAGGGACCCAAACCTTGACCGAGACATCCTTCCAATAACCTCGCGGAGCGACATGGTGATGGTGGTGACCATGACCCCGACCGCGATGATGGTCTTCCACCACAATGACCGGAGGGGGAGGGGGCGTGCCGATGTTGACCCGGATCTTGAAATCGGTTCCGGCATTCGCGGTGGTCGCGAGACCGGCCAGGCCGCTCAAGGCGGCGACGACAGAAGCGAGAACGAGTTTGGTATTCATGGGAATGAAGGTGGGTTCAATCCCTGTGACGAAACCCGCCTCTCATTTATTCATTCCCCGCTAACAAGATTTATAAGATACTTATTGATAAAATGATACGATATTCGTTTTTCAAACGAAAACGATGCGTTTCTTCCGATATTCGCGTCCACTGGTGTCCCTTCGCGGTCGGTCTTCTTCACTCCGCGATCAGAATCACCGCCCACACTTCCCCTTCTTTCCCGCTCGGCGGGCCGCCGAGGATCGCCGGCACTCCCGCGCGAAGAGTCAAACCGGTATTCATTTGCGTGCGCTCACCGGTCTGCCAGGCCACGCGCAGCTTGATCGCTTTTCCCTCCGACGGGGTTGCTTCGAGCTGCAGGCTGTGGCCTTGGCCGAGGGCGAGCTGGCTTCTCGCTCCCGCCGCCACCCGTCCCGAGCCTTCTCCCGCCAGGCGATAGCTCTCGAAACGCAGGATGCGCCGGAGATTGGGTTCGTAGGCCGCCAGCCGCGGATCCGATTCCCCCTTGTCGTTTGAAGCAAGCACGAGCAACGCGCGCACGGCCGAATCCGCACGCACGGCGGTCGCACCCGCGATCGCGAAGGTGGCGACGAGTAATAAGGTCGAGAGGACTATTCGCATGGGAGATCTCCAAGTTTTTGCGCCAGTTGGCGGCGCGCGTTGAATAAGCGGGACATGACGGTGCCCGTGCGGCACTTCAAGGTGCGGGCAATTTCTTCGTAGGACAAACCTTCAACTTCACGCAGCGCAAGCACCGCCTGATGTTTGGGCGGAAGGGACGCGATCGCACGCTCGAAACGCTGCTCGTTCTCCGTCCGTTCCATCCGATCGCGGGGACCGGAATCGGGGGAGGGGGGCTCGATGCTTTCACCGGTTTCCTCATTCACCAGAAACGGCAGGAAACGTTCGAACCACCGACGTTGCCTGCGCAGGTGATCGATCGCTCTTCTCGTGGCAACGGCATAGAGCCAGGTGGAAAAGCGCGATTCGGCCCGGTAGTTCTTCAAATTCTGCCAAACGGCGACCCAGACTTCCTGGGTCACGTCGCGAGCATCGTGCTCGTTGCGGGTCACCGCCAAGACCCGGCGGAACACCTGTTCGTAGTGGGTGCGCACGACTTCGCCGAAGGCTGCCTCGTCGCCCGTTTGAGCCCGGCGGATGAGGTCGAGCTCGGCTATGGTGGATTCAGAGTCGGTGCGTTCAGCCACGGTCGGTAACAGACTGGCGACCACAATGGCGTGTTCCCGCGCGCCTACAAGCCCGCCAAAGGGAGCAGCGAGGGCGGACCCTGCGCCTGCCCTCGCTGCAAACAACCCAGTTCCAAAACCCCTGGAACGAACGCCGGTAGAGTTGTCGCACATGCGCGCGACTTCCAGGGCGCAACGGTAACAGGCTCGTTACCACGGGCGGCCATGTATTCGAAAAAAAAGACACCCGTTTCGGTGCGGTCCCGTTCGATGCCACCGCATGGAACCACAAATCGGACTCGGTTGCATTCCTTCGCGAGCCCCGAACGGGCCGGTGGGCAGGAGAAAAGCGCCTTTCGACAATCAATGGCGGGAGTAAAACTTAACCCGGGCTTGCAACGATGTGAATTACTCGAGACGCGGACTTTCTTGATTATAGTTGTGACGTGGATACAGCATTCCAAAGTTGTTTGCGTCGCGATAGCACGGTCACGTGTCCCAAGAAGATGTGACACATGATGACATTTGTCATCACCACATTCATTCGAGAAAATATGTTTGTGTGCGTCGGACAGGTTTTGGAATTTCCCCCGTCCCCCTAATCCCCCGTCAGTGCTGCCAAGCCTGTACTAACCAACCTAACACCGCTATGTCCATCCAGACGCCCTGCGTCGTGGTTGGGCGCACTGACTACGTGCGCTCGGCCTCGAACAACCGTTCCTTTCCCACCAAGGAACACTTCGCCGGCGGATTCGTCCGCCTATTGTGCACCCTCCTGTTAAGCCTCGGTTTTCTGCTTCCTGTCGCAAGCCCTGCGCAGGAAGGAGCAGGAACGATCGAAGGTCGTATCCAAAACAAAGTGACGGGTGCGTCACTGAACAACGTGCGCGTTTCAATCAAAGGGACGAACGCGGTAGAATTCACCGACGACGCCGGCATTTATCGTTTTACCAGTGTTCCGGCGGGTCCCATCACTCTCCGGGTCTTCTACACGGGGCTGGACGAGCAAGAAGCGACTGTGACTGTCGTGCCCGGCCAGGTGGTACAGCAGAACTTTGACTTGGCAAAGGGTTCGGCCCAACCGGACGACACAATCAAGCTCAGCGAGTTCGTTGTGCAGGCCCAGAAAGAGACGGATGCTGCCGCGATCGCCGTTAACGAGCAACGCATGTCCCTCGGAACCAAGAGCGTCGTTTCGGCCGACCAATTCGGCACGATTCCAGACAGCAACCCGGGCGAGCTCATGAAATGGCTCTCCGGTGTAAGCGTGGAGTATTTCGCGAACAATATCGTCGGCGTCAGCGTCCGCGGTCTGGATGCGGCGCAGACCGAGATCGCGTTTGACGGCATGCCGATGGCTTCCGCCTCGACCGCCACCGCTTCGGTGCCGGGCCGCGATCGCAACTTCGAAATGATGGGCGCGTCTTCGGCTGACATCGCGCGCGTCGAAGTCCGCAAGCTGCGGACTCCGGAGGATCCCGCAAACGCTCTGGGTGGTTCCGTGAATCTGATCGGCCGTTCAGCGTTCGAATACAACAAGCGGCGCCTGACTTACAATTTGCTCTTCACGACAGACGCCGAGGACTTCTCCTTCAGCAAACGGGCCGGCATTCGCGATACCAAGATCCAGGGCTGGCGCCCCAATTTCAAGCTGACCTGGACGGATCCGGTCTCGAAGAAATTTGGGTATGCCATCACTTACAGTCACAACGATGTATTGGCCCGCGTACACTGGTCGTCGCCAACGTGGAACTATGGCAGCGCGGCCAACGCCACCGCGGCCGAAGCTCGCCGCGCCGCCGGCCAGCCCCTGACCACGGTGAGTGTCTATAATCCCCAGTTGTCCCAGGATCTGCTGCACGACAATCCGAAGCAGGACGTGACCGACAGCATATCGCTCAAGCTCGACTGGCGTCCGATCCGCGGGTTGAAGCTTTCCTATGTGCTGCGCGGAAGCCGCTACCTCGAGAAGGCCGGCGATGAACTGCGCTTCGTTTGGAATACAGGCAATCAGAGCAACACCAACCTAAACTCCACCCTGGGCACGCCTGGCACCAACGGAATCGCCGCGGATGGACTGTACGCGACGTACGGAAACCTTGGGGCGGGCGGTATACGCTTCGATATGCGCGAAGGATGGCGCAATGGAGTCAAGCCCATGTTGACCAACGGCATCGACGGTGAATGGCGCAAGGGTAACTGGACCATCAATGGCCGTGCCTCGTATTCGTCTTCCAAACACACCTTTAAGGACACCGAAGACGGCTTTTTCCAAAGCACCACCTTCAACGGCAGTTCTCTTCCACTGACCGGAATCGGGACCAACACCGCAAATCCGCGTCCTATCACGGTCAACTTGCTGCAGCGCGACTTCAAGATGTCGCAGGATATTCGAGCCTATGATAATCCGACCGGATCGACCACGCTCGGACCTGAAATCGACTGGCAGAATCTTGCCAACATGCACATTGGCGGTGCGGTTTCCCGCCCCGCGAAGACCATCGAAACGATCGCCGCGGCTCGCTTCTGGACGAAGTACGATTTCAGAACGCGGAACCCCTTCGCGCTTCGCCTGGGTTTCGATTACACGGAACAGTTCCGCAACGTGCAGCGGTATGACGCCAATATCTGGACCTTTGTCGGTCCGGACCAGGCGCCCAACACCAGCGACGACAACGCGCAGCAGATCGCGGCTGTCAATGTGAGGCCGGAGAGGGATAGCTATTACAACTCGCCGGCCGTGCCGCGCATCAGTCTTTCGCGGCTCTACGACATTTATAGGACCAATCCCAATTGGTTCTCCTATCGGGCGGCGGAGTCGCATCGCTTCTCGACCGTCGAACCCTATGAGTTGAACGAGAAAAACACGGCCGCCTGGCTGGAGTTTTCTGGTGGTTTCTTCCACAACCGGCTGACGTACGTCGGCGGCGTTCGTTTCGAGAAGGCCGATACCACCGGCCTCGGATCCCGGGACAACGGAGCCGCCTTCGTCGCCGGCATCGCTGATCCCCTGCAGGCTGCCATGGCGCGCTATGTGCGCAAAGGCGCTCGCGGCAAGGGCTCCAACGACGGCTATTTTCCCAGCCTTCAGGCCAACTACAGCATCTTCGAGAATTTGATTCTGAGGGCGGGTTACGCAAAGACCCAGGCTAAGAATCGGTTTGGTCGGGCCGTCATTCCGAGTTCCTCGTTTGACTTCACGCCGGTGCTGACCGGCCCGTTCGCCGGCATCGCAATCGGCACGGTCAATCGTCCGAACCCCAATCTGAAGCCCTGGACTGCCGACAATCTGGAAGTGCACCTTCAGCACTACACCAGACAAGGCGGTGTGATCAGCGCGGGCGTGTTCCGCAAGGATATCGACAACGTGCAGGTTCAAAACACCATCCTGCTCGATACGGCCGAAAAGT
>CAZJLP010000032.1:0-40368 GCA_964546955.1 uncultured Opitutaceae bacterium
TAGGCCGTTCCAACGGTGGGGGTCAAAAGCGCGTCCACCGAAGCCAGGATTTCCTCCGTCTGACGATGCAGTGCGGCGAGGCGGTAAAAGCCGTCGAAGGCGTCCGCCGCAGCGAGGTGTTTTGCCGGCGCGATGATCTGACGAGTGACCGGATGCAGTGCGGCGGGGTGCTCGTCAACGAAGGCTCGGAGCGCGGCATAACGTTCGCCGACCCACGCCCCCTCGTAAAGGAGGCGGGCCGCTTGGGCGAACGGATCGAAGTCGATTTCGATCAACCGCGATCCAAGTTTGGTCCAACGCGCGAGCGCGGCATCGAAGAGTTTTTCCGCTTCGGTATTTCCAAAGAAAGGAAGTTGATCGCGGCGGGGGACCCCCAGTGTCGGCGGCCAAGGTGTGTCCAGCAGCGGCACCGATGCGTGGCGGCTATAGGGATCCTGCGGATCGAAGCCGGCGGCGAGGGCGAGGACGCCGGCCGCATCGCTCACGGTCCGAGTCAGAATGGAGATGCAATCCAGTGTGCGGCACGCGGGAACCAGACCTCGCGTGCTCAAGAGTCCGCGGCTGGGCTTGAGGCCGACAAGATTGTTGAACGCGGCCGGGACGCGTCCGGAGCCCGCGGTGTCGGTGCCGAGCGCAAAGCTGCAGAGGCCCGAGGCAACGGCGACCGCGGAACCGGAACTCGATCCTCCCGGGATGTAGTCGGGGTTGAAGGGGTTCACGGGCACCCCGTACGGCGAGCGGACTCCCACCAGACCGGTGGCGAACTGGTCGAGATTCGTTTTTCCGATCGGCAAGGCGCCCGCGTCGAGCAAACGTTGCACGACGGGCGACGACGATTGCGGCGAATAGGCAAATTTCGGACAGGCACACGTGGTTGGCAGTCCTGCAAAATCGATATTGTCCTTGATCGCAAAAGGAGCGCCGAACACTACGCTGTCCTTGAAGCGGCCTTCAGCTTCCTCGACCGCCTGCGCTCGGGCGAGGGCCTCGCCGCGCGGTAGGCGCGAGATCCAGGTGGGATCGTTTCCTCGCTCCTCCATACGGCCGTAGACAGCCTCGACCACGCCGCTCGGCGTGAGGGAGCGGTTGCGATAAGCCTCCTTTAAAAACTTCAGGTCGGGCGAGACCGCATTCATAATGGTTTCACGACGACCAAGGGGTCCCCGGCTTGGACGGGTTTTCCCTCGGTGCAGAGGATTTCGGCAACCACTCCCGTGTCGGAGGAGAAGACGGTGATCTCCATTTTCATGGACTCGAGAATAACCAAAGGCTGGTCGCGCGTGACGCGGTCGCCCGCCTTGACGTGAATCTTCCAGATATTCCCGGGCACGTGCGCCGCGGTGGCCTTGTGTCCGGGCGGCAAAACCGTCCGCTCGAGGCTGACGGACGAGGCCTCGGATTCGGCGGAGAAGTTTAACTGGCCCGAAATCTCCCACCGATGCCGCTCGGCTTCGAACGATTGCTGTTGTCGATCTTTGAAGGCGGTAATCGACGCCGCGTTGTCGCGGAGAAACTGCTGATAGTCCCGCAGGCGAAAAGTCTGCTCCTCGACCCGAAGTTTGAAACGCCCTCGCGGAAAGTCTTCGCGGAATTTGAGCAACTCTTTCGGTCCGACTTCGTAGAAGCGAATCTGATCGAAGAAACGCAAGAGCCAGGGCTTGCCTTCAACGAAGTCGCTCGTTTGCCGCCAGCGATTCCACATTTGGACTGTGCGGCCGATGAACTGATATCCGCCGGGGCCTTCCATTCCGTAGACGCAAAGATAGGCGCCCCCGATCCCCACCGCGTTTTCAGGGGTCCAGGTGCGGGCGGGATTGTACTTTGTCGTGACGAGCCGATGGCGGGGATCGACGGGTGTGGCGACAGGCGCGCCGAGGTACACGTCGCCGAGGCCCAGTACCAGATAGCTTGCGTCGAAAGCGATCCGTTTCACCTCGTCGACCGAATCGAGCCCATTGATCCGACGGATGAACTCGATGTTGCTTGGACACCACGGCGCATCCTTCCGCACCGTCTGCATGTATTTCCGAATCGCCAACAGAGTGGACTCGTCTTCCCACGAGAGTGGAAGGTGGACGATGCGGGTGGGAACCTCCATCGCATCGACGGAGGGCAGATGAATTTCCGCGTCGAGCAACGTTTCCATCAACCGCTCGAGCGGAAGAATCCGGCTATCGTAGTGGACCTGCAGTGAGCGGATGCCGGGGGTCAGGTCCAGCAGCCCGGGCGTGTGATTTTCTGACAGCCACTGCATGAGCGCGTGGACGCGGAATCGCAGGTCGAGATCTAGCACGAGGGGGCCGTATTCGACCAAGAGGTATTTGTCTCCTGAGCGGCGATAGCAGACGGCGGGGCAGGGGCCGCGGGCGGGAAGAGTATGGAGGATGGCGGAGGAGCAGGCACCGCTCTGTTTGGAGTTCGGAGTTTGGGGTTTGGAGTTGCCGGAGCCAGTTGCACGTTTACGCGCAGGCAGGAGTGTTTCGATTTCGGCTTCCTGGATGGCTTCGGCCATGCGCGCTTCGGCGGCGGTGACCGGGACGAAGCGCACTTTGTCGCCTGGCTTCAATTGGCCGATCTTCCACAAATCGGCTGCGATCGTGGTTGCGGGGCAGACGAACCCACCGAGGCTCGGTCCATCCGGACCGAGGATGATCGGCATATCGCCCGTAAAATCGACCGTGCCGACGGCGTAGGCGTTGTCGTGAATGTTCGACGGATGGAGTCCGGCTTCTCCGCCGTCTTTCCGCGCCCACCGCGGTTTTGGTCCGATCAACCGCACGCCGGTGCGCGCCGAATTGAAATGCACCTCGTAGGTGGAAGCGAACAGGTCGGCCATGTCGTCCGGTTGAAAAAAATCAGGGGCGCCGTGTGGACCGTAAAGCACGCGAATCGACCATTCCCGTGCATAAACCGGTATGAGCGCAGGCGGCAGTCGTTTGGGTTCCGATTCGGCGGCGCCGGAAAAGACCGGTCCGATGTTCGCCCGAAGGACATCGCCGGTCCGCAGCGCGCGTCCGGCATGCCCGCCAAACAAGCCGAGCGTAAACGTGCTTTTGCTGCCCAGGTAGTCGGGCACGTCGAGCCCATGACGGAGAGCGAGGTAGCCCCGCATGCCGCCTCCCTGGATCGTACCAAGCCGGAGGACCGCGCCACGTCGAACCCGAATCGCCCGCCAAAGAGGCGCGGGTTGATCGTCGATCGTGGGGCTGAAGTTTGCCCCCGTGAGAGCCACGACCGCATCCATGTTGAATTTGAGGGTCGGGCCCGACAGCGTGATTTCCAATCCGGCGGCGGAGGGTGGATTTCCGACCAGGCGGTTGCCGAGGCGAAAAGCGAGGGCGTCCATCGGGCCGGAGGGGGGAACCCCGACATCCCAGTGTCCCAGCCTCCCTGGATAATCCTGGACGGTGGTTTGCGTCCCTCCGTCGATCACGTCGATGGTAGAGGCAGCGTAAGGCAGTTTCTCGAGGTAGCGCGTGGTCACGCGGCCGCTGCGAAATCCTTTCGACGCGATGATCTGACGCAGGTAGCCGAGGTTTGTCTCGAGTCCGGCGACGTGCGTATCCGCGAGGGCCTGCTCAAGGTGGACCAAGGCTTCAGCCCGGTCCGCTCCGTGCACGATGATTTTGGCGATCATCGGGTCGTAGTAAGGGCTGACTTCCGAGCCGCGTTGAACCCAGGTTTCCAATCGCGCTCCGCGGGGGAAAATCATCTCGGACAGAAGACCGGTGGAAGGTTGGAAGTTTTTTCCGGGATCCTCCGAATAAAGTCGCACCTGCAGAGAGGCTCCCTGGCTTCTTCGCTTCCACAGGGATAAATCGAGTTCTCCCGCGGCTTGCTTAACCATCCACTCAACCAGGTCGATGCCGGTGACTTCCTCGGTCACGCCGTGCTCGACCTGCAATCGGGTGTTCACTTCGAGAAAATAGAATTCGCCTGACGCATCGTCGTAAACGAACTCGACCGTGCCGGCATTTTCGTAGCCCGCCGCGCGGCCAAGCCGTTCGGCGCAGTCGAGGAGCTGTTGCCGTTTCTTTTCGGACAGTCCGGGAGCGGGCGTTTCTTCGATGATCTTCTGGTTGCGCCGTTGAATCGAGCATTCGCGCTCGCCGAGCGCCACCACCCGGCCTCTTCCGTCGCCGAAGATTTGCACTTCGATATGCCGGGCGCGTTCGACGTACTTTTCGAGATAAAGTCCGCTCTCTTTGAAATTGTTTCGGCTCAGCCGATCCACGGTGGCGAAGGCGGTGGGAAGGTCTTCCGCTTTCCAGATCAGCTGCATCCCAATTCCCCCGCCGCCGGCCGTGCTCTTGAGCATCACGGGATAGCCAATGCGTTCCGCTTCGCGCAGTGCTTCGTCCGAAGAAGCGAGCAGCCCGCTTCCGGGCAGGAGAGGAACACCTTGTTCTCGGGCGATCTCGCGCGCGGTATGTTTGAGTCCGAAACGCCGCATTTGGTCCGGTTTCGGACCAATAAAAACGATGCCCGCTGCCGCGCAGGATTCGGCGAAGGCAGCATTCTCGCTCAGGAAGCCGTAGCCGGGATGAATGGCTTGCGCGCCGGTCTCCTTTGCCACGCGAAGGATCGTTTCGACGTTCAGGTAGCTCTGTGCGGCCGGAGCCGGACCGATCGGCACGGCCTCGTCTGCCTGCTCGACGTGCAGCGATCCCGCGTCGGCTTCGGAGTACACGGCCACCGAGCCAACGCCCATCTTGCGAAGAGTCCGAATGACCCGGCAGGCGATCGCCCCTCGGTTTGCGATGAGGACTTTCGAGAAAGTCATTGGTCCTTTGTCATTAGTCATAGGTGCCGACTGCATCGAGTACCCACGCCCTCCTTTATGCGACGTCCCAGACCATAACTTCGATGGGCGTGGGGTTGTAGGCGTTGCAGGGGTTGTTGAGTTGGGGGCAGTTCGAGATGAGGGCGATCACGTCGCGGGCGGCTTGGAGTTCCACGTACTTGCCCGGTGCCGAAAGGCCGTCGGCGAAGGTGAGGTCTCCCGTCGGGGTGACCGGTACATTCATGAAAAAATTGATGTTGCAGGTGAGGTCCCGCTTGCCGAGGTCGCAGCCGCAGTCCTGGGCGCCACGGATAAAGCTATCGCGGCAGGCGTGCATGGGCTCCTTCTCGAAGGCATACCGCATGACGTTGCTCTCGCGAGAGCAGGCACCTCCGAGCGTGTCGTGCCGTCCGCACGTGTCGGCCACGATGGTGAGGAGGACGTCCCCGTCCACGGACATCAACCGCGTGCCCGTGGTCAGATAGAGCGCCCGTTGGTGCCGGATCGTGTCGGATGCGCTGTAGCGATTCTCCGGGTTGCGCGCGTCGTAGAACAGCGTGTCGGCAGCCTGATTGCCTTCGACGTCCACGATGCGCAAGGTCTGTCCCTTCTTGATTTCCCGGGACCAGTGGTCTCCGGCCGGGACGACCTTTCGATAGAGGGCCTGGGCGGGGTTGAGCGTGCTTTCGGTCATGGAAAAACTTTTTAGCGCGGATGGAGGCGACGGGTCCGCCGATCAAACGGCAGAGGTGCGGAGCAGGTGATAGTGCTCGGTGGACTCGAACGCCCGTTGGTTTTCGGGACGGGAGTTGCGACACGGGTCATTGGGGGGTGCCGGCGGCGTCCCGAACACCTCGAGCTTGGCCGAGCGCGGATGGTAGGCCGGCTCAGGATCAAACGGATGCTGGCAGGTGTTGAGCACCACGAGGGTGTCCATTTCGAAGCGCAGGTCGATGTGATCGCCGGCTTTGGAGTTGCCCGAAACGAAGGAAAGGCGGCCGGATTCGTCCGCGACGAGCTTGCTGAAAAGATTGAGATTCGGCACCAGGTCTCTTTTTCCCAGCCCCCACTTGGCCAGTTCAATCAGAAAACAATCGCGGCCGTTTCGATGAAAATCATTGCGGGCCACCTGGTAGTTTCGCTCGCCGTATTTCGCGGCCACGAGTTCGGCATCGGAACAGCCGCCGACCGTGTCGTGCCAGCCGACGGTGTCGGCAGTGATGGAAGCCAGGATGCGCCCCATGTCCGAATGGAGGCAGTAGGGGTGGCGCAGATAGAAAATATGCTGTCCTTTGAGCGTGTCGGGCAGGTTGTAACGCTCGATCGGAAGGTCCGCATTGTACAACAGCACCCCGACATTCGCGCCGCCCTCGAGGTCGGTCAGGCGAAGCGTCTTTCCGCGGGAAATTCGGCCGGACCACATGCCGGCGTGGGTCAGAGTTCTTGAATAGATAAGTTGCGCGGGCATCGGAACAACGTGAAGACGAGTCGAATTGGTGACAAGAAAAAGTATTACGAAAGTACAAAAACGTGTTACTTAAGTTGCCGGATGGCGGCGACATTTGGCGACGGAATTCTGCCGTTGTTAAAGGAGCGGCGGGATTGCGACCGGTGTGAGTTGGAGTTTGCCGTGGCGAACGCCCTTCGTGGTGATGAGTTCGTCCGCGAGTTTGTGAAGTTGTTTGGCGGGACCCTGGACGAGGAGCACTTCGAGGTACTGGTGCTGCTCCAGGTGCACGTGCTGGCTGGTGACGATCATCAGGTAGTACTTGTGTTGGATCGCCGAGAGCGTGGTTTGCAGATTTCGTTTTCGGTAGTCGTACACGAGTGTGATCGTGCCGGCCATGGTCTCCGTGCCAGTCTCGGCCGAGAGTTCGCCCAATTGCGTACGGACCATCTCGGCCACGGCTTGAGAGCGATTCTTGAAGCCACGTTTGTCGACCATCTGGTCGAGTTGCGAGGCAAGTCCGGAGGGAATGGAAATGCTAAAACGGGCGACTTTCTCCTTGGTGGGCATGACTTGCCCTTTGGTCGATGTGTCGAGGTATGTCACGGCGGAAGTGCGTCGGGCTTATTCGACATCATCGCCGGCCTGGGTCATGCGGATGAAGGGAAGAGCTTCCGCCGGTGCGGCCGTGCCGGGCGGTGGGGGCGGGTGGATGAGCTCTTCGAGCCGCGCTTTGGTCGCGAGGAATTCAAGGCTGTTGAATTGTCCCGGTGTTCGCGGGCGAGGTACGGGCACCTCAATCAGTTCGTTGAGGCGTCCGGGATTGGCTTTCAGGACCAGAATTCGGTCGGCCAGGTAGATGGCTTCGTCGAGATCGTGGGTGATGAACAGGATGGTGATGTCCAGATTGCGCCAGATCTGGAGCAGGTGATGCTGCATCTGGGAGCGCGTTTGCGCATCCAGCGCGCCGAACGGCTCGTCCATCAGCAGGATTCTGGGGTTGTTCGCGAGAGCTCGAGCGATGGCGACGCGCTGCTTCATGCCGCCGGAGAGTTGGGCCGGATAGACGTCCGCGAATTTTCCAAGGCCGACCAAATCGATCCACTGGCGTGCTTCGCTGTCGGCTTGCTTGAAGCCCATTCCGCGGGTTTTCAGGCCAAACATCACATTGCCTTTGACCGTGAGCCAGGGGAACAGCGTGTAACCCTGGAAGACAACCCCGCGATCGGGCCCCGGGGAATGCACGGCGCGCCCGTCGAGCAAGACGCGTCCAGAGGTGGGGTGATCGAGACCTGCGAGAAGGCGCAACAGCGTGGATTTGCCGCACCCTGATGGCCCGAGGATGCAGAGAAATTCCCGTCGGTGGGCGACAAAGCTCAGGTTCTCGAGAGCGGTGCACTCCCCGCCGGACGGGGTAGGGAAGCGCCGTGTGAGCTTGTCGACCGTCAGCACGATGGGCCGCTGCTTCAGCTGCGCGAACCGTTCGGCGACCCGCGGCGATTGCAGGCGGTAATCCGGAAGGGTGCCCGAAGGGTTCATGCCGCCTCCTCCACGGTTTCCTGCGGAACGAAGACGACGGGCACGCGGCCGAAGAACACGCGAAAGAAAATGGACCGCAGCCGGCTCGGTCGCGGGTTTTCCCAGGGAAACAACCGTTTTCCAATGAAAGCCAGGGCCTGGTCTGTCGCGAGCCCCAACAAGCCGATCATGATGATGGCGGCGTAGACATTGTCGAAATTGCGATACTTTGCCTGCTGGTTGATGAAGTACGTGATGCCCGAGCTCACGCCGACCACCTCGGCGACGATCAGGTATGTCCAGGCCCAGCCGAGCAGGATCCGGGTGTCCGTGTAGAGTTCGGAAATTTTCGCCGGAACGATTACTTTCCAAATCAGCCTTTGGCTGCGCGCGCCCAGGGTCTGCGCGGCTTCAATCAGGCAATGATCGACGCGCCGGATGGTATTGGCGACCACGAGCACCTGCTGGAAGAACGTACCAATAAAGATGATCGCGATTTTGGGAGCGTCATGGATTCCCAAGACCGCCACAGCCAGCGCGCCAAAGGCGGGCGCCGGCATGTAGCGGATAAAGTCGATCACCGGCTCGCTCAGGCGAGCCCACGAAGCATAGGCGCCGCAGAGGATGCCCAGTGGAATGCCCACGAGCGAAGACGCGAGGAATCCCCAGAAGATGGTTTTGATGCTTCGTCCCAGCGATTCGTGCAGCCAGACATCGCCGCGCAGGGCGGGTTTGGTCGTGAAGGCCGTGTAGAAGGCCCGCGCCACGGCATGCGGCGGCGGCAGAAAGACGGGGTTCGCGCGATGGCCGGTGGCCGGACGCAGGCCCGCGGCTGTCGCTTTCGCATTCTCTTCGGCGAACGCGGATCGCTCCACCAAGAGGCCTGACTTAAACCAACTGATGCTGCCGGGGTTTTCCACCCTCATCATCGGATGCCAGATAAACGGCACGTAGCTGATGAGTGACCAGATCCCCAAGGGCAAAAGAAACGAGAAGACGTAGAGCAGTGTTCGCCGGCGAGGAGACAGCGGACGAAAGATGGAAAACCACGGTTCGCGGAGGGGGAGCATCGTTTTGGGCGGAGAAGGTCGGCGGGGGCGAGCGTGCCGCTCCGAGGAGGTAACCCGATAGGGCGCGGCAGGATGTCCGCCGCGCCGTTCCGGCGGTCCGGCTATTTTTTCGCCGCTTCGATCAGTTCGGCTGAGATCGAGGCGTCAATGTAGGAGGCGACGTCCTGCGATTCCTTGTAGACGCTGTTCTTCACGTTGAAATCGTTGGCCGTTTTGCTCGAGCCGAGGAGCGAACCGAAGGTCTCGTTCTTGTTGCCCATGATTTTGGCGCCCTCGGCGAGGGTCAGCAGGCGGGTACCGTTCAGAAACCCGGCGTATTCCTTGGGGTCTGTGCCCACTTTCGCGGCCATGATTTTCACCGCGTCGTCGCGGGTGGAGGGATCGTTGATGTAACTGACGACCCGCTCCCATACGGAGACGAATTTTTTCCAGTCGGCACGGCGCTGGGAGAGACTCTGCGGAGAGACGGCCACGACGTCGTAGATCAACCCGGGCTCGTCGGCGCTGGTGTAGATCGACTTGGATCCCGCGACTGCCTTGAGCGCCTGCCCGGAGTTGGGCTGCCACGCAGCGATCGCGTCGACCTGGCCGGAGGCCAGGACTTGAGGCGTTTGATTGGTGGGCGTCGGGACCAATTCGATGTCGGACTCCTTCAGGCCCGCCTTTTTGAGAGCGTTGAGCAGCATGAGGTGCTCGACCAGGCCGATTTCGAGACCGATCTTTTTTCCTTTGAGTTCCTTCAGCGCTCCAATGCCGGGCTTCGCCACAATCATGTCGTTCCCGTTCGAGTAGTCGGTCAGCATGATCATCACGTTTTTCGCGCCGTTCGCGCCGGTCACGAGGGCGTCGCCATTGGTGACCATCACCGCGTCGACTTTGCCGGCCGTAAATGCTTCCATCGACGGACCGTATTCGAACCAGAGAAACTCGACTTCGACTCCGGCGTCTTTGAACCAGTTTTTTTGGAGAGCGACTTCCCAGGCCACCCAGCCTGGCCAATCGCTGTAGGCGACTTTGAGCGGGGCGGCGGCAGCCTGCGAAAGGAACAAGAAGGCAGTGGCGAAAGCGGCGAGGAAGCCGCGGCGGAGGGTGGAGGTAATCATAGGGCGCGTATTACGTTCTTATACGTTCGTGTTACCTCAGTCACCGAGCAGGGGGTGTGCCATTGCGTGGTTATGAGCGAAATTGACCTTCCTAATCGTCTCATGGGTCGAGCGATCGGTCCCTGGCGGGGGAAGCGCCTCTTCCTTCTTGTAAAAATCCCGGAACTCTCGTGTAGTAGGCGCGTTCTTAGATCTTAACCCCTGATTCAATCATGAAATCACTGAAACTTCTCGTGGCGGCGAGCCTGCTCGCTTTTGGTGCAGCGTTGATTCAAGCCGCTGACAAACCGGCGGAGGCCAAATCCGATACGGCCAAGTGCTGTGCCAAGGCGGCGAAAGACGGCAAGACCTGCGCGCATGAGTGTTGCGTGGCCGCGGCCAAGGATGGGAAAAACTGCGAAAAGTGCGGAGGCAAGAACGCTCCGGCTCCCGCGCCAAAGAGCTGAGGTTTAGCTCAAACGCCTAATTTCGAACCGCGCGCCATCGGGTGCGCGGTTTTTTGTTTTTGTGATACAGAGAAGCAAGAGGACGAGCCGGAGGACATGGAGCGGTTGCCGTGGGTTGGTAGTGGCTAACGAACGTGAGCGAGTGGCTCGGATCGCTGGTCGAACCGCAAAGGTCGATCCATTGCTTATTTGCCCGCGGCGGCGAGCGCCAGCGATTCGATCAGCGGCAGGTGCGCCGCCCACACCGCCCACGGAAAAATCCAGCTCCTGTTTGCGACTTGAAAGACCTTTGTGCGCTCTGTGTTTTCCGGGCTGCTATCTCTGAGTCAAAACCATTACACGTTAGCTTCGACCGGAGCGTCGTGGCGGTTGCGCCAGCGGGCCGCGATGCGGCGGAACATGTCTTCCGGCGCGAGGCCGTAAGCGGCCCGGAGCGTCTCGACGCTGCTGCCATGCTCGACAAATTTGTCGGGCCAGCCGATGCGCTCCACGGCGGTCGTGCATTCGTTTTCCTGCAACGCTTCCAAAACGGCGCTGCCGAAGCCGCCTGACAATACATGATCCTCCATTGTGACGATCAAAGGGACCACGGCGGCTTGACTCAGCAAGAGGGTGCGGTCGAGTGGCTTGACGAAGCGGGCGTTCACCACGCCGACCGAGAGGTGTTCTTCGTCGGCCAGGCGCTGAGCGATCGTGAGCGCTTCCTGCACCATGTTTCCGAGGGCCCAGATGATGATGTTCGAACCTTGCCGCAAGACCTCTGCCTGCCCGATCGGGATGGAAGCAGGTCGCTCCTTGATTTTAACCCCGAGCCCGGCTCCGCGAGGATAGCGGATGAAGGTGGGCGACGGAAGTTCGACACTCGTGTAGAGCAGGTCCACCAACTCGTCTTCGTCCTTGGGCTGCATGATCGTCGCGTTCGGAACGCACCGCAGGTAGGCGAGATCGAAGAGCCCGTGATGGGTGGGGCCGTCGTTGGGCGATAGGCCGGCGCGATCCATGCAAAAGGTCACGGGCAGGTTCTGAAGGCAGACGTCGTGGACGATGGGATCGTAGCCGCGCTGCAGGAACGTCGAGTAGATTGCGACAACCGGATGAATCGCCTTGGTGGCAAGGCCCGCGGCGAACAGGACGGCATGTTCCTCGGCGATGCCCACATCGAAGAATTGTTTGGGGCACTCCGCGGCGAGATAGTTCAGGCTTGTGCCGCTCGGCATAGCGCCCGTGATACCGACGATGTTCGGGTTTTCTTTGGCGAAGCGGACCAGCGATTTTCCGAAGACGTCTTGATAGAGCGGGGGTGAGCCCGGCGCGGCCTTCTTGCTTTCGCCCGTGATCGGGTCGAACGGGCTGGCGCCGTGAAATTTTTCGGGGGAGTTGACTGCGGCCTCCAGACCGCGTCCTTTTTTGGTCAGGACGTGAAGGAGGATCGGGCTGTCGCACTGTTTGGCGAACTCGAGGTTCTTGACCAACTCGTCGAGGTTGTGCCCGTCGACGGGCCCCAGGTAGCGCAGCCCGAATTTTTCGAACAGGCTCGATTCGACGAAAAAGTCCTTGGTCTCACGCTTCCATTTTACGTACAGCCGATGCATGTCCTGGCCGTGAGGAAGACCGGTGAAGAACCGCTCGAGGTCGTGGTGAATCTTGTTGTACGTCGGATTTGTGCTGAGCCGGTTCAGATAGCGTGCGATGGCGCCGACGTTCTTGGCGATCGACCATTCGTTGTCGTTGAGAACGACGATCAAACGTTTGGTGGATGAAACCACATTGTTCAGTGCCTCGAGCGTGATTCCGCAGGTGAAAGCCGCGTCACCGCACACCGCGACGACATGTTCGTGGGAGCCTCGCAGGTCGCGCGCCGTGGCCATGCCCAGCGCGGCGCTCAAAGCGGTGCCTGCGTGGCCCGCGCCGTAACTGTCGTGCGCGCTTTCTGCCCGGTAGAGAAAGCCGCTCGCGCCGCCGCTCTGTCTCAAACGGCGGAAAAAATCGCCGTTCCGGCCGGTGAGGAGCTTGTGGACGTAACCTTGGTGCGCGACGTCGAAGACAAACTGGTCATCCGGCGTGGTAAAGACACGATGCAGAGCGAGTGTGAGTTCGACCACGCCTAGATTGGGGCCCACGTGACCGCCATTTTTGGAAGTGACGCCGATGATTTCGTCCCGAATTTCCTGAACCAGCTGGGGCAGTTGCTCCTGGGAAAGCCCCTTTACGTCCGCGGGGCCGCGGATCCCGTCTAAAAGTCGGCGAGGCGAGGAAGGAGGGACGGCGGAGGCGTCAGCAGGTGAATTCATTAGGCGATCGAAACGAACAAAAAGCGGGCTCGTTAGCTCCGCTCAGTGGGAAAGGGGGCAAAGGCGACGTCCTCTTTTTGCTTCTTCAGCACTTCAATCTTCAGCTCGGCGTCTTTCAGACGCGTTTCGCAGACCTTCAGCAGCTTGTTGCCCTCCTCGAACTTCGCCAGCAGTTCAGCCAAAGGCACGTCTCCCGACTCCATGGACTCCACGATAGCCTCCAGCCGGCTGAGGGCGTCTTCAAACGAGAGCGGTGCGTTGGACTGAACTTCCACGAAGGTCGAAGATGGGGGCCTGTGCCGGGTTTTCAATCAAACTTTCGGCCGTAGAAGGGATGAACAAATCGATTTATAACCATCTTATTATAAATATTATATGACTTTTGTCGTGGTCGTTATTGCGGAGTCTGTCCTCGGGTGGTCGGAGAGGGGGACCTTCTGGGATCGGTCCCTGGCAATGGCGCGGAACGGCCGCCTGCCACGGGGGCCTCAGAGCATGCGCGGGGCCGCTCAGGCGACGGGCGCGTTTTGGAAAACGGCGCGAATTCGGTGGCGGGGTGAGAGTGCGTGGGGGAAGGTACCGACTGCGCTCTCGGCACAGGGCCAGCCACATTCCGCGAACCAGCCTTCGTTTTTGTCGTTGGTGCGCCGTCAAAACTCGTTCCATTCGGGAGGATGGCCACCGTTTTGGTTGTTATTGCGTTGCTCATTGTTTTGCGGCTCGGGGCCGAGCTGTTGCTGGGCGCGCTCAACCGCGCTGAAGTCGTTCGGCACCGCGATTCTCCGCCGCCTGCCGCGTCGGCGATCATGGACCTCCCAACCTATCGGAAGTCGGTCGATTACACCCTGGCAAAAGCGCAGATGGGACGAATCGAGTTGGTTTGGAGCACGGTGGTGCTGGTGGCCGCCTTGTTTTCGGGGGTGCTGCCGGCCGTCTACGGATGGTTTGCGCCGCTGGCGCCTCATGGGGTGTGGGATGACGCGCTTTTTCTGCTCTCCGTGGGGATGCTCCTAAGCATTCCTTCGCTCCCGCTGGAGTGGTGGGAGCAGTTTCGGCTGGAAGAACGGTTTGGATTCAACAAGAGCACGCTCGGTTTGTGGATCACCGACAAAATCAAAGGGCTGCTCCTGGCCATCGTGCTCGGTTTTCCCCTCCTTTGGGCCCTGCTTAAATTGGTGCATTGGGCGGGGGACCTTTGGTGGGTGTGGGGCTTCGCGTTGGCCTTCGGTTTTCAATTGCTCATGCTCGTCCTGTACCGGCGTTTGATCGTCCCCCTCTTCAACAAACTCACGCCGTTGCCGGAGGGAGAACTGCGCACTCGGCTCCTCGCGCTGGCCGATCGGACCGGCTTCAAGGCTGCCACGGTCGAGGTGATCGACGGGAGCAAACGCTCCGGCCACTCCAACGCGTACTTCACCGGCTTCGGCCGATTCCGGCGTATCGTGCTGTTCGATACCTTGATCGCGCAACTCACCCCGGAAGAATTGGAAGCGGTGCTCGCGCACGAAGTAGGGCACTACCGACTTGGGCACATCCCGAAGATGCTCGCCGTCGCCGCGATCACGATGTTCGGCGGTTTCGCGATTATCGCCTGGCTGGCTAAGAGCGATTGGTTCAATGCCGCGTTCGGTTTTCCGGTGGGCGAGTTGGCTCCCGCTTTCCTGCTGTTCTCTCTGTTGAGCGGTTTGCTGACCTTTTGGTTCACCCCGCTGAGCAACTACTTCTCGCGAAAGCACGAATATGAGGCCGACGCTTTCGCCCGCGATGCGATGGCGAGCTCCGGACCGATCGTGAATGCGCTCCGGAAACTTGCGCAGAAGAACCTGAGCAACCTGACCCCGCACCCCTGGTACAGTGCGTTCTATTATTCCCATCCGACGCTGGTGGAGCGCGAACGAGCGGTGACGGACGCGAAGGCGTGACACCGATTCCGAACCGACGTTTGATCCGGTGGGCCGTGCGCGGACTGTTTCTCCTCGCGCTCGCCGGCTGCTGCGTGGTTCCAACGCTGGCGGCGCCGGAATTCATCACGGTCGCGACGTATAATGTGGAGAACTACGTGGCCGCGAACCGAATGGTGGACGGAAGCTATCGCCAAGAGTATCCGAAACCGGAGAATCAGAAAAAAGCGTTGAGGCAGGTGATCCGGGCGATGAATGCGGACGTGCTCCTGCTGCAGGAGATGGGGGGCGGCGCCTATCTGGAGGAATTGCGCCGAGACCTGAGACAGGAGGGCATGGACTACCCGCATTTCGAACTGCTGGAGGCGGACGACAAGGAGCGGCACGTTGCGGCTTTGTCACGGTTGCCCTTCAAGGCCGTCGACAAGCCAACCGATCTCAGTTTCCGTTACTTCGAGGGAAAAGAGCGCGTGAAACGCGGTGTACTCCAGGTGAGGATAGCCCATGGCACCGGGGAAATCGCGATCTTCGCGATGCATTTGAAAAGCCGGTTCACCGAGCGCGTCGACGATCCCAACGGCGCGTTGCGCCGCGCGGGCGAAGCGGTGGCCGTGCGCGACTACGTCTTGCGGGAGTTCCCCGAGCCCGCGAAAGAGCGTTTGTTGTTGGTGGGCGATTTCAACGACGTCAAGGGCAGCCGGCCGCTGCGTGCGGTGGCGGAGAGGGGGCGTACCCGTATCGCAGAACTGCTGCCTGCGTTCGATTCGCGCGGTCAATCCTGGACACACTGGTACCGCAAAGAAGATACGTATTCACGCGTAGACCACATTTTCGTGTCGGCGGCGCTGAAACTGGCCGTGGAAGGGGGCGCCGCGACGATCTATGATGGGCCCGAGACGACCGAAGCCAGCGATCACCGTCCCGTCTGGGTGAGGCTGCGGCTGGAATGAACGGAGTGGGGACTAGATCGTTTGTTACTCGCTGCCATTCGCTTAATCGCGGCAGATAAAATGACGGTGCAGCCGAGCTCGCCCTACCGCGGCCACGTCTCTATAAAACCCGCTCTAGTGGCGGTGCGTATTGCCGTGTCGTCGAGAACGAGTACGAGTAGGAGAACGAGAACGATTCGAGCCGACAAAAAAACCGGCGCTTGCGGCGCCGGCTTTGAAATCGATCGAGGCTGACCTCATTTTACCGTGACGGGTACGGTAAGTTCGCGGGTGCCGGGACCCTTCACGAAGAGGCTGCCGGCGCCGGGACGGCCCCCCTCGACGGTGATCGTCACGGTGTTGCTGCCGGCGGGGACTACCACTTCGGGCATGATCACGCTCTCGGGGACGTCGGTCGTGACGTCCAGGAGGAGGCCCTTGTCGGTGGCGGTGACTGGAGTGGTGAAGGTCAGGGAGACTTTCTCGCCGGTGCGGAGGTTGACCGAGCTCGGCGAAACGGTGAGCGGACCTGAAATTGCGCCCGTGGCGGCGGGGAAGTCGCGAGCGCCCTCTACTCCGCCGACGATCGCGTCCACCCGGAACATCCCGACGATCGATTGCCCGACCGCGCTGCCGAGCGACACTTGGTAGTTCCGATTCGGTTCGACCGCCGGAACGTAGAAGCTGACCGCGTTGGGCGATTCGAATACCGTCCGAACGGGTGTGTTGTCGAAAAAGACAATGTCGGTCGGTGTGAAACCGCGGCCGACGATGCTGATGCGCGCTCCCACCGGGCCGCGGTTCACTTCGAGTTGCAAGACATACCGCCCGACGATGCTCGTGCGGTGCAGCGGGCTGTATTCCTCGCGAGAACTGGTGATGCCGTTGTTTTGGACCTGGTAGGTGATGATGTAGTAGTATGTGACTTCCGATACGCCCGGCGGCACTTGGTATTCAAACTCATACACCTTTTCCCCGAGCGCCTTGGTCATCTTGAACGGTTTTTGGTCGATCACGATGGTGGGCGTCAGGCTGCCCTCCACGAAGCCCGCGTCGCGAGGGTCGATTTTCGCGGTGAAGCGATAAATCTGGGACGGGTTTGACGGCTGGGCGTCAGGCGTGAGATTGATGATGGGAACCGTCCGGCAGCCGACCAAGCCGAAGGCGAGGGCAATACCGAGGCCGAGTAAGATTCGTCTCGCGTGAGGGAAGCGGTTGTTTTGCATTGGGTTTTTTACCGATTAAAATCGTCGGAAACGCAACAGAAACCATCCGTGTTTGCAATGAGCGAAATCAGCCCAAAAACGACCGCCCCTGCCAGGGCGGGTTTGGGCGTGTATGTGCATGTTCCGTTTTGTGCGAGCACCTGCGATTTTTGCGCGTTCTACCAAGTCCAGCCGACCGCGGAGAAGGTGGAGCAGTTCCTGAGCGGTGTCGACCGCGAAGCGGAGCTGGTCGACTGGTCGGCCTCCGGCGCCGTGACCACGGTATTTTGGGGCGGGGGGACCCCCGGCCTGCTCTCGCCGAAGGCTCTGCGGGCGCTCGGGGCCGCCGTATCCGCGCGTTGCGGCAGCTCCCCGGCAGAGTGGACCGTCGAAATGGCGCCGGCCTCGGTCACGGAGGACCGTTTGGCCGCATTGCGCGACGCGGGGGTGACCCGCATTTCAATGGGGGCGCAGAGTTTTCAGCCCGCGCTTTTGGACGCGCTGGGACGTCAGCATTCGCGTGAACAGGTGTTTCGTGCGTACGACCGAATCCGCGCGGGCGGCTTCAAAAGCGTCAACATCGACCTCATGTTCGCCCTTCCGGGGCAGGACGAGGCAGCTTGGTTGTCCGACCTGCAACAAGCGGTTGCCCTGCAGCCGGATCATCTCTCGACCTACTGCCTCACTTTCGAGGAAGACACGGCGATGTGGGTCAAACTTTCGCAGGGCAAAGTCAAACTGGACCCCGAAAATGAAGCGCGCTTGTACGAAAAAACATGGTCCGAATTGGAGGCAGCCGGGTACCGACAATACGAGATCTCGAACTTTGCCCGGGCCGGGCACCAATGCCTCCACAACCTGAATACGTGGCGCATGCACGACTGGGTGGGCTTGGGGCCGTCGGCCGCTTCGCAGCAGGCTGGCTGGCGGGGCACCAACACCGCCGATCTGGCAGTTTGGTCCGCCGCGCTCGAGCGGGGGCAAAGGGCGACGGACGATCGCGTCGAGGTCACTCCGTCCCTCCTGCTCGAGGATTCGCTCATTTTCGGGCTGCGCATGAACGAGGGGGTCGATCTGGCCGCGCTGCGGGCGCGATATCCGGCGGGTCCGTGGAGAGCGGTGGATGAGATCAGTTCGCGACTGGTGGAAGAGGGCTTGGCTCGGATGGAAAGGCGGGACGGGCGGCAGTTGCGTTTGACCCTGCGAGGCCGGTTATTGGCGGACCAAATTGGTGGAGAGATCATGTCGGTTTTGGGGCAGGATCACGCCCCGGAGCAGTGAGAATGCCCCCGTGCTTTGACAAAGCGCGGCGGACGCGTATTCAAACTTTGGCGTCATGAACATTCGACGCGGCTTCGCCGCTTTTTTCCTTCTGGTTCAAGCCTGGGCTTGCCGCGCGGAAAAGATCGAAATCGTGTGGCCTACGCCCAACACCGCGTATCTCGAGGGCAGAGCTTTCGGCGAATTCGTCCAGCCTACCGCCTCCGGGGAGGTCGAATCGGGCTTGTACGGCTGTGTCCGCAGCAGCGGGGCGCAATTCCACGAAGGCATCGACCTGAAGCCGGTGAAACGCGATCGCCGAGGCGAACCGACGGATCCCATCTTCGCCGTGATGAACGGCGTGGTCCGTTACATCAACCGCACGCCAGGCGACAGCAGCTACGGGCGGTACATTGTGCTGGAGCACCCACAGGCGACTCCGGGCGTTTACACGTTGTACGCGCACTTGAGCGAGATCGCGTCCGGACTCAAGCAAGGGGCGGAGGTCGAGAAGGGACAGACGATCGGCATCATGGGTCGGAGCGCGAGTGGGCAGGCGATCCCGAAGGACCGGGCGCACCTACATTTCGAAATTGGGTTGTGGGCCACGCGTGACTTTCAGCGGTGGTACGACTCGAAAAAATTCGGCAACAAGAACGACCACGGCATCTGGAACGGAATGAATTTGCTGGGGATCGATCCGCATGAATTCTATCAACGGCATCGCGCCGGGCGGGTCGACGGTTTTGCCCAGTACTTCGCGCAGATGACGGCGGCGGTGAGGGTGCGGGTGGCGACGCGGATGACGCCGGATTTTATCCAGCGCTATCCCGCTTTGCTCCAATCGCCCTTGCCGGAGGGCAGTGAGATTTGTGGCTGGGATATCGCGGTAAACGAAAATGGGGTGCCATTTTTATGGACGCCGCTGAAGGCCGAGTCAGTCGCCGGCTTGGACCGCGGCGAGTCGCGCATTCTCGAGGTCGCTGAAGGGGCTCTGCGCCACCATCGCTGCCGATCGCTGGTGGTGTCGAAGCGAGGCGGATACGTGGTCGGACGCGATCTGGAGACGTTGCTCCAATTGTTATTCGGATTTCGGTGAAGAGGACCGGCCTCGCCCGGGAAGGCGATCAATCAGCGCGCAACGCGACGGTGGGGCTGATTTGGGTCGCGCGACGGGAGGGGAGATAGCAGGCGACCAGAGCGACGACCGCGAGGAATAGCGGGATGAGGGTGAACGTGAGCGCGTCGTAGGGCGAAACGCCGTGCAGCGAGTCGCGCAGCAAGCGGGTGCTGAGCAGGGCGATAATCAACCCCGAGGCCAGACCGGCGCCCACCAGCAGCGCGCCGTGTCCGAGCATCATGCCGATGACTTCGGACGGCTTGGCGCCGAGGGCCATGCGCACTCCGATTTCCTGAGTTCTCTGAGCGACAGTGTAGCCCATCACGCCGTAGATGCCGATGCAGGCAAGGAAAAGGGCGACGCCGCCGAAAACGGCGAAAAGGTAGCTGAAAAACCGGCGGGGCCAGATGGTCCGGCTGAGCACGTCGTCGAGCGTGAGAACGTGGTAGATTGGGATCTTCGGATCGGCCGCCGCCACGGCAAGTCGCGCGGGTTCGACCAGGTTCCCGGCGCTTCCCGTTGTGCGTACGACGACAGACAGAAAGTTCGCTTTGTCCACCTCTTGTGCTCGGTAGAACATTCCGGGGGAAGCGGTGGCGTCGAGCCGCAGCGGCACGTCGCCCACGACTCCGGAGATCTCGAGCCAATCGCCCGGTTCGGTTAATTTTCCGACCGGACGAAAGCGCTTTCCCACTGCATTTTGCGGCGTCTGAAAATGAAGGCGTGCAAACGTCGCGTCCACCACGGCGAAGCGAGACTTGGCGGCGGCCCCATCGAATTTTGGGAACAGCTGCCCGGCAAGGAGGGGAATTTTCAGGGTCGAGAAATAGCTCGGCGTGGCCACCCGGTCTGCGGCGATCGGGGCCAGGCTCAAGCTGGTGAAGTCGGGAGTGCCTTCCATTTGAACGGGCGATTTGTCCCGATCCAGCCCTGGCAGAACGCTGACCATTCCGACGTCGGTAACTCCGGGGATGGACCGCAATTCAGCGGCGACGCGTTCGAAGAACGCAAACGCCTTTGTCTTTTCGCCGCCCAGCATGGCGGGAGGAAACCCGGTTCGGAAGGTGAGGATGTTGTGCGGATCCAAGCCCAGCGGACTGTTCCGCAGCATGGCGAAACTTCGCATCATGAGTCCCGCCCCCACGAGCAGCACGAGTGCGATCGCCACTTCGGCCACCACAAGAACGCTGCGCAGAGGGTGGCGGCTGGCCCCGCTAAAGGATGACCGTCCTCCTTCCTTGAGTTCGTCCGCGACGGAGGGCCGCGCGGCCCGCAAGGCGGGCGCGAGACCGAAAAGGAGGGAGCTGCACACCGATAGGGCGAGGACAAATCCGAAGACGCGGCTGTCGAATTCGAAACGCAGCCAAAACGGGATTTCCACCGGAATGCAGTTCGTCATCAAATCCACGCCCCAAAGAGCGAAGATGAATCCGCCGATTCCGCCGAGCGCGGCCAGAACAAGGCTTTCGCTCATCTGCTGGCGCACGATGGCGCCGCGCTCCGCTCCGAGCGCGAGTCGGACGGCGAACTCCTTGCTGCGGGCCGCGGTGCGCGCGAGCAGGAGGTTCGCCACATTCAAACACGAAATCAGGAAAACAAAAAGACCCGCGGCGAAAAGGAGACGCAGCAGGTCCGCCGTGTCATGGAGCGCCGCAGGCGAGAGTTTGGTGAACCGCACGCCGATGCCCACATTGGTCGCGGGATGCTCCCGGGCGAGGTCCGTCATGATCGATGCCGCTTCCGCGTTGACCTCCTCCAATCGAACGCCGGGGCGGACTTTTCCGCGACCGGTGAGATAAAAGGCGCCGCGATGAGCCATTTTTTCGTCGGGCCGAATCGGCGACCAGATGTCGGTAAGATCGGGATACGCCCAGCCGGGGGGCATGACGCCGATGATTTTGTAGGGCTGGTCGTTGAGTTGAACGACGCGGTCGATGACGCCCGGGTCCCCGCCAAAACGCCTGCGCCAAAGCGGTTCGCTCAGAATTGCCACCTGGGGAGCGATCGGAAGCGAGTCGATCGCGCTGAAAATGCGTCCGAGAAGCGGCTTGACGCCCATTGCGCTGAAGGCATCGGCCGAAATGTCGGTCCCCACCAGTCGTTCGGGCGCGGATTGCCCTGCGATAATCACGGTGCGCTCGCTGTGCACCCACAGCCCTTCGAGGGTGTTCATCCGCGCCTTCAACGCCAGGAAGTCGGGGTAGCTGACGCCCATCGAAGGGAGGCCTTGTGACGCGGCGTGTTGGGTAAAGCTCACCAGGCGCTCGCCTTGAGGCACGAGCGGCAGCGGCTTTAGAAGCAACGCGTTGAGGGCGGAGAAGACCACCGTGGCCGAGCCGATCCCGACCGCGAGCGTCACCACCGCGATCGCCGAGAAAAGCGGCGATTTGGCGAGCAAACGAAACGCCAATTTGAAATCCGAAAGCATAGGCCCCCTGCGAGTTTACACGGGCACTTGGTCTTCCATCACGCGGCCGTCGAAGATGTGCACGGTGCGGTCGGCATTGCGGGCAAAACGCGGATCATGCGTGACCATGACAATCGTGGCTCCGCTTTGGTGGAGGTCGCGGAGCAGCTGCATGATTGCATCGCCGTTTTTCGAATCGAGATTTCCCGTCGGTTCGTCTGCAAGGAGAACGGCGGGCTTGCCGGCGAGAGCCCGCGCGACCGCCACGCGTTGCTGTTGTCCGCCCGAAAGCTGGGAAGGGAGGTGGCGGCCTCGGTGGGCCATGCCGACTTTTTCCAAAGCCTCGTGAACGCGTTGCTTCCGTTCGGCCGGTGCGAGGCCCCGGTACGTAAGGGGCAACTCCACGTTTTCTGAGACGGTGAGATGCGCGATCAGATTGAACGATTGAAAGATGAATCCGATCTCGCGGTTCCGAAGGCGGGCGCGCTCGGCTGGATCCAGATGCTGGACAGGCCGTCCGTTGAGCAGGTAGGAGCCCTCGGTCGGCGTGTCGAGCAGACCCAGGATCGAAAGCAGCGTCGATTTGCCACACCCGGAGGGCCCGGCAATGGAAACGTATTCGCCTTTCGAGATCTCCAGATGAATCCCGGCAAGAGCGTACGTTTCGACGTCGTCTGCCAGGAAAACCTTCGTCACTCCATCGAGTTTGATCAGGAGTTCATCGGCCATAGGTGTCCCCGGCGGAACGCCGGGACAAAGATCAGGTCGGCGGCGCGGCACTATCGAATGCGACGAAGCCCACAAAGGCGATGATCACAAGGACGGCAATGAGCATGGTGTTGGTCGGGGTAGTTCATCGGGGTCACTTGTCAGTTGCTAGTTGGATTGTCTTCAGGCCGGAGCGGGGGTCAGCCCGCTCTGTAGTTTGTAGTGGTGGTTTGCTTACGACGAACGGGGGCATCAAATCAGGGAGCTTGGTGGCCTCCGAGACGAAAGAGCCCTCGCGCGTAGATAGAACCCAGTTTGCGATTGCCCATTAGGAAGGCAATGACTGTCTCACAACTATTAGATCATAAGGGAGAAGGAGGAACGGCGGGCCGTCCGATTGGGCGCGATGATTTTGAAAACGTCGTGTCAATAGCCTGGTTCGCCGCACATCCCCGTGCACTCGTCGCATCCCGGCCAACGGAGATATTAGGGTATTTTGACGGCCCGTTTCGGACAATGTTGCACGAAATGTGCGCTCGGCATTCGCGTCCGCTGCCGGGAGCCGGCGCTGCTGCTCCGCTCGTGTTTACACGATGGTGGCGAGAGGAACGCGGAGAGTCGCGATGCAGCCGGTGGCCCCGGTCCGATTCTCGAGGCGGATCGAACCGCCGTGGCTCTCCGCGATCTGCCGGCAGAGCACCAAGCCGATTCCGGATCCTTCCGGCTTAGTCGTGAAAAAGGGCACAAAGAGATTGGTCGAGTTCGCAAGGCCGGGGCCGTCGTCTTCCACGCTCAGCTCGAGCCGGTGGTCGAGGCGGCGCCAGGAAAGACGCACGCCCCCTTCGGTTTCCAGGGCGGCCTCCACCGCGTTTTTGATCAGGTTGATGAGAAGCTGATCGATTTGGGCTTCGTCGCACATGATGTCGACGGACGGCCCCCCCAGCACTCGCACCGGCAGGCGGCGCTCGAGCGCGACTACGCGATGGACGATCGTGGTGATCGGGCAGGGGGAAAGGGAGGGCGGGGGAAGGCGCGCGAGCCGGGCGTAAGCCTCCATGAAACGGCTCAATCCATCGGCGCGGGTGGCGATGACGTCCAATCCCGACCGCATATCGGCTTCCCAGTCGGCAGCGCGGGGATTGCGGCGAAGCAACGAGTCGAGACTGCCCGCGATCGACTTGATGGGCGCAAGGGAATTGTTGAGTTCGTGTCCGAGCACGCGGACCAGGCGCTGCCACGCCTTCAATTCCTCTTCGCGCAGGGCCTGGCTGAGATCGGCGATGACCAAGAGATGGTGGGGCAGGCCCCCTTCGCGGAAGGCGGTGCGGCGCATGCCCCAGCGTCCAACCCCTCCGGGGAATACGGTCTTGGACAGCACACGGGCATCTTCGCCCTCGAGCGCTTCCCCGAGCCCGACTTCCGCCGCCGAACGACCGAGGATCCGTTCGGCCGGAGCGCCGAGCAATTGCTGGCCGGCGCGGTTAACGAGCCGCAGCGTGGCTTTGGAATCAAAGGCCAGGATAGCGACATCGATCTCCTCCATTACCGTTCGCAGCAGAGCCGTCGCCTCCAGGGCTCCGAGACGCTGCTGCTGGAGCACATGTCCGAGCAAGTTGATCTCCGTCATTACTTCGCCCAGGGCATCGTCCGGTCGCGCGCCCGCGGCGCGGATGGAAAAATCGCCCTCACGCAGGGCGGAGAGAAGGTTTGCGGTGGTCTGCAGCGGCCGCACAACGCGATGTTTCGCGGCGAAAGCGAAACCCAGCCATGAAGCTACGATGAGCAAGGTGAGCGTCCCCTGGATCTTCAGCGAAAAGCCCTCCGTGCCCCAAAGAAAATACAGTGAAAAACCGACAGCGGGAAGCCCGGCAAGAAAAACGAACAGAAGGACGATCTGATCGTGGCTAAGGCGATTCCGGGGCATGGAACAAAAGCACTAAGCGGTAAGCGCTAAGCTTTAAGCTTCTGAATAAAACGCCCGATCATTCGGCGAAGTTCGATGATTTCAGCAGCCAACTTTTGGGCGCTGTCGGAATCTAGGTAGCCCAAATCGGAAGAGAGCAAAATGAAATAGTCCAACTCGCAGGCCGAGCCGAGCGATATATTGACGAATCTCTTTAGTTCCGCGTCGCCGTCTCTGCCACAGCCTTCAGCAATGTTTGCCGGAATCGAAGAACTTGCGCGGCGCATTTGGCTGGTTAGTCCAAACCGCTCTTCCTTTGGATATCGTTTGGTGGCGCGATATACGGCCAATGTCAGTGCGTGGCTCCTCTGCCAGATCTTTAATGAGCGATAGTCTTTCACGCAAGGAACGCTGCAGAGGACGCTTACTGCTTAAAGCTTCCCCCTACAATCCATACTTCTCCAGTCTCCGATAAAAGGCCGAGCGGCTCAGGCCGAGTTCTTCGGCGGCTTTGCGGGCGTTGCCGTCGCAGCGGGCCAGGGTTTTCTTGATGAGAAATCCTTCCACTTCTTCGAGGCTCATGTCCTCCAAGCGCGGGCTGGCGTCGCGGCCGGCGTTGAGGCCGAGATCAGCGGTCCGCACGACTTTCGCAGGGGCCATGAGGACTCCGCGTTCGACGGCGTGGTCGAGTTCGCGCACGTTGCCAGGCCAGCCATAGTCGCGCATGGCCTGCAGCGCGCCCTCGTCGAAGCCAGTGATTCCCTTGCGGTAGCGTCCTACGTGCTGCTTCAGGAAATGATGGGCGAGCAGATCGACGTCTTCGCGTCGTTCGCGCAGCGGCGGCAGGTGAAGATGGATTGTATTCAGGCGGAAAAGCAGATCCTGGCGGAAGCGGCCGGAAGACACTTCCGAATGCAAATCCGAATTGGTCGCGGAAATGAGCCGGACGTTGGCGCGGTAGGTGCGTGAAGACCCGACGCGCTCGAAGTCGCCTGTCTCCACCGTGCGCAACAGCTTTGCTTGCTGGCCGAGGGGAATGTTCGCGATTTCGTCCATGAAGAGCGTGCCGCCGTCGGCCAGTTCAAAGCGACCGGCGCGGTCGCTCTTCGCATCGGTGAAGGCGCCGCGGACGTGGCCGAACAATTCGCTTTCGAAAACGCCTTCGGGGAGCCCGCCCATGTTGACCGTGATGAACGGTTTCCCTGCACGGCCCGAGACTGCGTGCAAGGCCTGGGCGACGACGCCTTTGCCGGTTCCATTTTCGCCGGTGATTAGCACGTTGGCATCGGACGGCCCGATCCGCGCAATGACGTCGAGAACCGGACGCATGGCGGCGGACTGAGCGATCAGGGTGGGCCCGCCCGTTTTGCCGCGGAGAAGCTGATTCTCCTCCTGCAGACGGCGATAGGCGCGAACCGCGCTTCCGAGTTCGATCTGATTTTTGACGATGGTGAGCAGCCGCGGGTTGTCCCAGGGTTTCGTGACGAAATCGCGGGCGCCCCGCCGCATTGCTTCGACCGCCAATTCGACACTGGCCCAGGCAGTCATGACCACGACCGGCAGGGCCGAATCGACGTTCTGCAAACGCATGAGCAGATCGAGGCCTTCCTGGCCGGACGTCGTGTCGCGCGCGTAGTTTAGATCCATTAACACCAATGCGAAATCGCGCGACTCGACGGCCTTGATCACTGCCGCGGGGGAGCGCACGCCCTCGATCTGGTAACCTTCCCCTTTCAATAGAAGGCGAAGCGCTTCGAGCACATCTGCCTGGTCATCGGCGACCAAGATGCGATGAAAGACGGCGTCGGACATGGGGCAAGTGACACGCGGGGAAGCGTGCGGTGTCAAGGGAGAGGGGGACGCCCTCTCGCCGTCCGACAATCTTTCTCTTTATTCTTTATCTTAATCTTCTCTCAAAACGGCTCGACCTGGAGTTTACCCGTTGAAGCGAACACTAGGCTTCGAGAGAAAGATTAAGATAAAGAATAAAGAGAAAGATTCGGAGCTGCTTTCCCGGCAGCGCGAGGCCTCTGGACTCGCCGTTGTGTGCCGCAATCGCCCCACGGAAATATCTGCCCGGCGCCGCCAGCGTTAGATCGCGTATTCTGCGCCGCGTCTCCTCCTTCGATGCCGAGTCCAGAGGCCTCGCCCTACCTTCAAAGACTACTCGTAACGCAGGGCGTCGATCGGGTCTAGCTGCGATGCTTTGCGCGCTGGGTAGAAGCCGAAGAAGACGCCGATGATCGTGCTGACGCTAAAAGCCAGGATCACGGAGGTGCTGGAGACCAGGATCGGCCAGCCCTTCAGCTCGCTCACCAGCTTAGACGCGCCCACGCCGAGCAGAATGCCGATGATTCCGCCCATGGCGCTGAGGATGACGGCTTCGATCAGAAACTGAAGCAGGACATCGCGTCCGTGCGCTCCCACCGCCAGGCGGATGCCGATCTCGCGCGTGCGCTCGGTCACGCTGACGAGCATGATGTTCATGATGCCGATGCCCCCGACGATCAGCGAGACGCAGGCGATGGCGGCAAGGAGGGCGGTCATCGTCTTCGAGGTCGCGGTGGCGGCTTCGGCGATTTCGACCTGGCTGCGCACGGTGAAATCCGGTTCGCGACCGCGGCGGCGCTGGGTGAGATAATCCGTCAGGTTCTGCTGCACCTTCTCGATGTCTTCGGCGGTCTCGGCTTGGACGAGGATGGTGCTGATATTGGTGCGTCGGGACACCCGGCGCATGTGACTCGTGTAGGGGATGATCACGACGTCGTCCTGGTCAACGCCCGCGAGGTTGAATCCTTTGGGCGCGAGTTGTCCGACGATCTTGAAAGGGATGTTCCGGATGCGGAGTGTTTCCCCGATGACTTCCTGATTGGGAAAAAGTTGATCGGCGACGGTTTTGCCGACGACCGCGACCTTCGCCATGTTCTTGACGTCGGCTTCGCTGAACATCGTGCCGTCCACGACCGGCCAGCTGCGAATGAAAGGATAGTCGGGCGATTCTCCGAGAACGAGCGTGTTCCAATTCAGGCCGTTCGCCAGGACCTGATTGCGATCGCGGACCTCGGCGCTCACGCCAGCGACGTTGGGCACTTCCGTGATGATCGCCTCGGCTTCTTCGGGGGTCAACGTGCTCATGCTGCCCCAGCCCCCGCGCGTGCCGCCGCTGGTGAAACTGCCTGGAAAAACCGTGATGACGTTCTGTCCGAGGTTAGCCACCTGGGCTTCCACCTGCGACTTCGCGCCGTTGCCGATGCTCACCATGGCAATCACGGCGCCGACGCCGATGATGATGCCGAGCGCGGTGAGAATGGAGCGCAGTTTGTTGCGCCGAAGAGCGCGGATGGCGATGACGATGATGCTGAAAAAACTCATGCTAGGCGTGGGTCAGTTTCGCGGCCGCTTCGGCGTTCTTGAGTTTTTCCATCTCCAGCGGGGCGAGGAGGCGGTCCTTGACGATCTCGTCGCGAACGATCACGCCGTCGCGCAGGATCAAGTTGCGTTTGCAGTAGTGTGCGATGTCGAGCTCGTGGGTGACCATCACGATGGTGATGCCCTCGTCGTTCAGTTTCTGAAAAACGCCCATTACCTCGACCGAGGTCTTGCTGTCGAGGTTTCCGGTCGGTTCATCGGCCAGAAGCACCTGCGGTTTGTTGACGAGCGCGCGCGCGATGGCGACGCGCTGCTGCTGGCCGCCGGAAAGTTGGTTGGGGAAGTGATCGAAGCGGTTCGCGAGACCGACGATCTCGAGGCAGTGCATCGCGCGATCCCGCATTTCCCGACGCGAAAACTGCTCTTTGCTGTAGAGCATCGGCAATTCGACGTTTTCCAACGCGGTCGTTCGCGAGAGCAAATTGAAGCCCTGAAAAACGAATCCCAGTTTCTGATTGCGGATATCGGCCAGCTGATTGCGGTCGAGGCCGGACACATCGATCGTGTCCAAGAGGTAGCGGCCGCGCGTGGGCCGGTCGAGGCAGCCGAGAAGATTCATCAAGGTGGATTTTCCCGAACCGCTGGCTCCCATCAGCGCGATGAACTCTCCGCGCCGGATGGTAAGGGACACGCCGCGGACGGCGTGCACGGGGATTTCGCCTGACTCGTAAATTTTGTGGATGTCCTCGATCGCGACGACCGCGGCATCCGGAGAGGGAGCGGGGGCAACCACGTTAGAAACCTCCCCGCCGGCCGCCACCACCACCGCCGCCGGCCCCGCCGAAGCCGCGCTGGCCGCCGCCGGTGAAAGGATTATTCGAGGGCGCGCCTTGTGCTACGGCTGAGCCCGGCCTGATCGCTGCCGTGACGAGCACGTCGCCTTCATTCACGCCTTCAATCACCTCGGTCGTGATGCCGTCGGTGATTCCCAGCTTGATCGTGACCGGCTCGAGCTTCGGGTCCTTTGGATCGTTGCTCATCAATTTGTACACCGTGCGTTCCACGGGGGCCGCAGCCGTGCCGGAGGCCCGTTCGCCGCGATCTCCGCCGCGTCCTCGGCCCATTTGGCTGAAATCGACATCGAGATTACGTTCCTTGGCCAGCTGTTGAGCTTTAGCGATGATTTCAGGGGTCGGCCGGCCTTGCACGCCGCCGCTGGCTTCGCGGAGCAAATCACGCATCGCGCGACGCTTCTCTTCTTCGGTCATGGGTTTCGCAGGTGCGGCGGTTGTGGCCGCTGATTTGTCGCCCGCCCCTTCAGCGGAAGCGGCTTTGGCGTCTGTCTTGGCGGGGGCTGCGGGTGCTGGCGGCGGTGCCTTCGGGAGCAGTTCCTCGGGGATGCGCGTGCGGAGGGCCGAGTTGCTGACTCGCAGCGTATTCCGTTTTTCGGCGGCGATGATCGAAACGTTGGCCGTCATGCCGGGCTTTAGCTTGAGATCGTCGTTGCGCACTTCAATCAGGGTCTCGTAGGTGACGACGTTCTGATTGGCTTTCGCCAAATTTCGAATCTGCGTGATGGTGCCGCGGAATTGACGGCCTGGAAAAGCGTCGACCGTGAAATTGACCGGCTGGCCGAGTTCGATGCTGCCGATGTCCGCCTCGGCGACAGCGGCGTTGATCTGCATTTTGGTGAGATCGTTGACGATCACGAACAACGTCGGCGCGCTGGTGCTGGCGGAGACGGTTTTGCCTTTCTCCGTGTTGCGCGACAGCACGATGCCGTCGATCGGAGATTTGATCTCGCAACGACTCAGATTCACTTTCGCATCCTCGACCGCGGCCTGACGCGTTTGCAATTGGGCGTTCGACTGCTTGAGCTGAGCCTCCCCCTGGTCCAATTCTTGTTGAGAAACCAAGTTCTTTGCCCGCAGTTCCCGGATACGCTCCGTGTTCAGCCGGACGAGGGTGTTGTTGGCCTCGGTCGACATGAGATCTGCTTCAGCTTGCCGAAGTCGACTTTGATACGTCGCCGGATCGATCCGCGCAAGCAGCTGGCCGGTTTTCACCGGTGTATTGAAATCGACGAACAGGTCGATGATCTGTCCGGAAATCGTACTGCTCACATCGATCGTCGTCACCGACTCGATGTCGCCCGTGGCGGTGATCGCCTGGCGGACGTCGCCCCTTGTCACGGTGGTCGTCGTCAATTCGAAGGGCTTGGGCTGCTTGCCTTTCCAATAGAAATACCCGCCAGCCGCACCGGCGACGAGGAGAGCAAGAACGACGAGGAGGAGACCGCTGGATCTGCCAGATTTGGCCATAATGGAGAGGGGGAGTGGAGGCCGGGCTGCGTCGCAACCGTCACGGAGATAACGGTCGGCGAGGCACAGCTAGCCGGCGGGAGGTATGACGTAGCTATTTTCCGTAAGGTGACAAATTATCTCACGAAATGAATGTGACGCGCGGAGGACGAGGGACTTGCTCAAATCCGGATCGCCAGGCAGGCGGGGATGCTTATACCGCTTCTCTAGCATGATGCTCTATGTCTGGATCGCCCTCGGAGGAGCCTTGGGAAGCGTGGCCCGTTATGCGTGCACGCAATGGGGGGATGCACGCTGGGGCGCGTCTTTCCCTTGGAGTACGGTCGCGATCAACGTCTTTGGGTCGTTTTTGATCGGTGGATTCGCTTATTTGTCAGCTGTCGATGGGCGGTTTCCGCTTGGCCCCACTGCGCGCTATTTCGTCATGACGGGCGTTTTTGGGGGCTTCACGACGTTTTCCGCATTCAGTCTGCAGACCCTCGAGCTCGCCAGACAGGGAGAGTGGATGAAGGCAGGCGGCAACGTGGCTGGGAGCGTCGCGGGTTGTTTGGCGGCGGTCTCGGCAGGGTATCTGCTCGCGGCGGCGGTGAGTGGAAGAACCAGCAGCTGAAGGATCAGTTCGGCGCGGCAAATTGGGCTTTCAGTGCCGCAGCGACGTTGGCCGGAACAAAATGAGAGACGTCGCCGCCATAACGTGCGACCTGCTTCACCAAATTGGAACTCGTATAGCTGTACGCTTCGTTCGGCATGACGAACAATGTCTCGATCGCCGGTTGCAGGTGCCGGTTCATGAGGGCCATGTTAAACTCGAACTCAAAGTCCGAGAGCGCGCGCAGGCCACGGATAATTGCAACCGCCTTTTGTTCGACCGCAAAGTCGACCAGCAGGCCCCCGAAGGTGGTGAGGACGACGTTGGGGAGTTTTGCGATGTTGGGGCGGATCATCTCCAACCGCTGTTCGGCCGTAAAGAGAGGTCCCTTGCCCGGGTTGTGCGCGATTGCGACGGTAACCTGCTCGAAGAGACGGGCGGCCCGCGACAGAACGTCGAGATGACCGTACGTGATCGGATCAAATGTTCCTGGATAGATACAGTGGCGCATCGTGAAAGGATTCTTGATCGGCGTGCGAAACTGGGTCGTGATCGCGCGGATTGTTTGCCCGGCCGTCGCTCCACCATTATCAATAAGCCCGCAATGACCAGACTGTTTTCCAGGCCTTGGCGCAAAGGATGAACCTGCCCAACATCATTACTCTTTCGCGCATCCCGATGATGTTCCTCATCGTAGCGATGATGTATTGCCGTTTTTGGGGGGCGGCGACGCTGGCGTTCGTGCTGTTTATCGCGTCGGCCATCGGCGACTGGCTGGACGGTTACGTCGCGCGGAAGCAGGGCCTGGTCTCGAATTTCGGCAAATTCATGGACGCCTTGACGGACAAGATTCTGATCCTCGGCCTGATGGTCGCTTTCGTGGAAAAAGAAGCACAAGAGAAGAACGCTGCACTGTTCCTTACGATGGTCCTAGTTACTCTTTGCCGAGAGTTCCTGATCAGCGGCATGCGCATGGTGGCGGCCACCAAAGGCGTGGTGGTAGCGGCCGAACGCGGTGGAAAAGCCAAAACGGTGCTGCAATTCATCGCGGTCGGCGTGCTCTTGTTCGTTCCGATGTTGGAGGATGATTGGGCCAAATACCTTCCGTTCAGCGTCGCTTCGTTTGCGGAGCGCCTCCATCAGATCGGGTTGACGATTTTCATTTGCGCCACCGCTCTGACCGTGAGCTCAGGGGTGAGTTATGCCCGCAAATACCGGCAGGTCTTTGCAGAAGTCGAAAAATGAGCTTTGGGCGACCGATTTGGCCGCGTTTCTTACCGACGCGTTTTGTCCTGGCTTGTGCGACTCTTGGGCCCGTGGGCCGCGTCCGTCGTGCTCCAGGAACCTGGGGATCTGTCGCCGGGTTGGTCTGTCAGCTGGTTCTCTTCCAGGATCTCACCAGCCTTTGGAAAACGCTCCTGGTGGTGATGGTGAGCCTTTGGTTTGCGATCTCAATCTGCGGGGAGGCGGAATTTCGTCTGGGCCGGCGGGACCCGGGCGAGGTGGTGCTCGATGAGTTTGTGGTCATTCCGCTGTGTTTCCTCGGCTGGCCTCGCTTGCTGGTGGGGCCGTGGGAGCACGCGCCCATTGTCGTGTTTTTGATCGGCTTCGCCCTCTTCCGCTTGTTCGACATCACGAAGCCGTTCGGTATCCGAAAGCTTCAAGAGCTGCCCGCGGGCTGGGGCGTGGTGATGGACGATGTGGCGGCCGCCCTCCTGACTTGCGGCACGATGCACGCGGCCGTGTGGAGCTGGGCGAGGTGGGGGTAGGCGTCAAAATCGTTCTCGTTCGCTTACTCCTACTCGTTCTCATCCCCACAGACTGGCGGGCAAATTGGCTGACAGGGCGTGACAGAGCCCGACTCACGACGCCAAACTCTGTGGACGATGACCTGCGAGTGGGTTCGTCGCCCGGGGATCGAGAACGAGTAGGAGTAAGAGAACGAGAACGATTTTTTCGGACGGCCGAGACCCCTGGCTCCCTTTCAATTCACCAGTGCGCGTAATCGCCCTTGGAGAGCGAGAGGGCAAAGTCGACCAGGAGTTTCACGCAGTTTTCGACGTCTTCCAGGTCCACGATTTCACTGGGCGTGTGCATGTAGCGGAGCGGAATTGAAACCAGTCCCGTGGCCACGCCGCCGCGGCCCATTTGCAGAGCGCGCGCGTCCGTGCCCGTAGGACGAGCATCGGCTTCGATTTGAAACGGAATCTTGAGTTTTTTGGCGCTCTTCAAGAGGCGATCGTAAATCTTGGGATTGATATTTGGGCCCCGGCAGAGCAACGGACCGCCGCCCAATTTCGTTTCTCCGTATTTGCGTTGGTCGCAATCGGGATGATCGGTGGCGTGGCTGACGTCGATCGCGACCGCGATGTGCGGATTCGCGGAATAGACCGCGGTCGTCGCGCCGCGGACGCCAATTTCCTCCTGGGTGGTCGCGACGGCTATGACCTTGGCCGCCAGTTTCTTTTTCTGTTCAGCCAGCCGGAGGAGGGTTTCTCCGGCGATATATGATCCCACCTTGTTGTCGAAAGCGCGGGCGGTCCCGATGCTGCCGTGGAGAAGTTCGAATTCGTGGTCGTAAGTGGCGACGTCGCCGATCCCGACACGTTCCAGCGCCTCTTTCTTCGATCGCGCGCCAATATCGATCCAGATTTCGTGTCGCTCAGGCACCTTCTTTCGATCGGACTCATCCATCAAGTGCACCGCGCGTTTGCCGGTCACGCCTTTGACCGGGCCATTGGTCGTCTGAATGATTACGCGCCGGCCTGAGATGATCGTGCGGTCGTGGCCCCCGATCGTGTCGAAATAGAGGAAGCCCTCTTTGTTTACGAAAGTGATGATCAATCCCAGCTCATCGATGTGACCCGCCAGCATAAATACCGGATCTCCTTCCGGGTTAAGCGTGGCCAGGCGGTTTCCCATCGGATCGTTGGCATAGATGTCCGCGACGGGTTTCACGTGCCGATCGAAAACGGCCTGTGCTTCGAATTCGTAACCCGAAGGCGATCGGGCCTGCAAAAGCTCTGAAAGGAAAACAGGAACTTGGTACGAGGACATCGCTTCAGGCTCGCGCAAAGGCTGACCTGCGCAAAGCAGAATATGCAGGGGACCGTTTGGTCCTATGGTCAACTAATGGAAGACAATCTCTATTTCACGGGACGCCCCGGAAAATTTCTTTGCCTCCGCTCGCGATTCCGTCGCTTCTCTCGCTTTCGCATGATCATCTATCCCGCCATCGACATCAAAAGCGGCCGCTGTGTGCGGCTTCTTCAGGGTCGAGCAGACCAGGAAACCGTCTATTCGGAAAATCCGGCCGAAGTCGCGGCCCATTTCAAGAAAGCGGGCGCCACGTGGGTGCACGTGGTGGACCTGGACGGAGCATTCACCGGCGAGTCGCAGAATCTGTCGGTCGTCCGGGCGATCGCCAGTCTCGGGATGAAATTGCAGCTTGGCGGGGGCATGCGCTCGCGCTTGGCGATCGAGCGAGCACTCGGCATCGGCGCGACGCGAGTCGTCATCGGCACCCGCGCGGCGGAGAGCGAAGCGTTTGTGGCCGAGATGGTGAAAGTATTTGGCGAGCGCATCGCGGTGGGGATCGATGCCAAGAATGGACAGGTCGCGGTCAAAGGCTGGGTCGATACGACCGGCACCGGCGCACTTGCCTTGGCAAAACGCATGGACGAGATCGGCGTGGGTACGCTCATTTATACAGATATCGGGACGGACGGGATGCTGACGGGCCCTAACCTGGAAGCGCAGCGAGCAATGCTCGAAACGGTCAAATGCCGCGTGATTGCGTCGGGAGGCGTGTCCCAACAGTCGGATGTTGGGGCGTTGAACGCACTCGCAAAAGCCCACTCCAACCTCGACGGAGTAATCATCGGCAAAGCGATCTATGAGAAGCGAGTCGATGTGGCTGAAGCGATTCGAGAAGCGGCGGGTAGCGAGTAGCGAGTAGCAAGGCATTCAGAGCCCGCGACACTCGTTGTGGAATACGTCAGCAATTGTCGTGTTTAGGCCGAGCTTCGCTTGCGTCCGTCTACTCAGTACTGCTACTTTTTCCGACTACCGTCTTGTCCGCAGCTTGGCGCGGTAGGCATAGGGAGACAGGCCGAGTTCCCGGCGGAAGACGGTGCTGAGATAACTTGCGCTGACGAAACCCGCGAGTTCGGCCACGACGGCGATCGAGAGGTCGCTTTCCACGAGGAGCTGTTTGGCCCGTTCGACCTTCTTGCCGAGAATGTGATGGTGGGGCGAGTGACCTAGCAGCGCTTTAAAACGCTTGTCAAAGAGCGTGCGCGAAATCGGCACGGCGCGCAGCACATCGCTCACGCCAATTCCGTCGCAAGCATGCTCGGCAATGAACCGCAGGGCGGCGGCGACTTTAGGATCGGCGACCGCAGTGGTGTCCGTGGATTGCCGTTCCACCACTCGCACCGGTTCCACATATTTCGTCTGCAAGGTCAGGCGTTCGCCGCGCATCATCCTCGATAGCGTGGCGGCGGCCTCGTACCCCGTGAGGCGTGCATTGGGCAACACGCTGGTAAGGGGCGGTGTGCTGAGCTGGCAGAGGACTTCGTCATCGTCCACGCCGATGACCGCGACTTCGTCCGGAACACTAAGCTCGCTCAATTGGCAGGCTTCAAGGACCTGTTGCGCACGGTTGTCGTAACAGGCGAATACGCCGACGGGCTTCGGCAATTTTTCCAACCAGCGCGAGATCCGTCCCAGTTCCGAATCGGATCCTGGCCGCGGCTCGCGGACCGATCCTCCAGCGTAGACGCGAAAGGATTTACTGCTCGCGGCGGCCAGCTGTTTGAAGGTCGTGGCGCGCTGGCGAGACCAGATAAAGCGGGGGTCGCCGATGAAAGCGAGATGCTTGAGCCCCTTTGATTGCAGGTGATTCACCGCGAGCTTGGCCACGGCGGCGTTGTCGATGCCTACGCGGGGAAACTCGGAGTTGAAACGCTCGTCGCTGACGTCCACGACCGGCAGACCGGTCCGCTTCAATGCCGCCGCGATGTGCGACGAGTCCACGCGTGCGATGATGCCGTGGCCCTTCCAGTCGGCAAGCCAGGCCGGGAGTGGCGCTCGCCGGGCCTGCTCCGTGAAGCGCACCGCCCAGCGCTCGCCGCCGCGAATCCAGTCTCGAACGCCGTAAAGCAGATCGCGACCGTAGCGGTTCGAAGTCTCGATCACCAAGGCGACTCGGTAGGCATCAATCATGCGGGGTGGGGTGGGGCTGCCGCGGCCATGCTGAGAGCCGGCCGGATGGGGGCAAACCGAAACGTGCAGGCTCGAAAATGCCTGTGTTAAAAAACGAAAAATAAATAGCAGGCTTTCGATAGTTTCGCCGCCCGCGCGGTGGTATTCTCTGCCCATTCCCGAGCCGTTTCTTTCGGAGCGGTTCGGAAACGCTCCGCATCACATCACCCCGCGATACCCCGCCTCGCGTTTACTCAGACGTTTCGGTCAGACCACCCCGATCATGAACACCGATTTCCAGCGTCACATGAGTTTTCGAATCACCCTTGGTAAGTGCTAAGGGTTTGGGTTGCGCGCCGCTCGGCTCCTCGGGCGGCGCGCATGGGCCCGGCCGCTTCCTGGAGAAACGTCCCGCCGCGCAAGCGGCCTCAGTCCTATCCCCTGCAACATTCCTCGCAGCGCAAACGCTGCCCTTGCCCATGAAAACGTATTCTCGGTTTTTGGCCGCCTCATTGGCCGTCGTCCTCGGCCTGAATGGCCTCGTTGTCAGTACGTACGCCGCGACACTTCCCCCTGGTTTCCTGGAAAAACGCCTCACGGGAAGCCTTTCCAGCGCCACCAACATGACAGTTGCCCCCGATGGCCGCATCTTCGTGCTGGAGAAGGCGGGGCGCGTACGAATCATCAAAAACGACACTCTTCTCAGCACGCCTTTCCTCACTCTGGCGCCAGCGGTCGAAGGCGGGCGTGGCTTGCTGGGGCTCGCGTTCGATCCCGGCTTCAACGGCACGACGAACCGCGATATCTACATCTATTACACTGCGAAAACGCCGACCGTGCACAATCGCGTCAGTCGATTTCGGTCCAGCTCCACCAACAAGGATGTGGTTGAGTCCGGCAGCGAAAGGATCCTGTTGGAACTCCCGACGCTGGGCGGCACGGAGCACAACGGCGGCGATCTCAATTTCTTCGCTTCGGACAAGCTTTATGTCCTGACGGGGGACAATCAAGTGGGTACGAATGCCGCCTCTCTTGGCACGACACTGGGGAAGATTCTCCGCATCAACCGCGACGGCAGCATTCCTTCGGACAATCCCTTTTACACGACGGCCATGGGCATCAACCGAGCGATCCACGCGACCGGCCTGCGCGATCCCAGCAAGCTTGCGCGCCGCGGTCGTCCGGGCGGCTGGGGCTATTTCTGGTTCACCGAGGCGGCCGGCACCGTGAACGAGTTCAACCGCGGCCTCGACTACGGAAACGCCGCGCTCGATTACGGCTGGCCTGGATGCGAAGGCGCATCATGCGGTCCCAACGTGTCCACGCCGCTCTTCAGTTACCCCCGGCCCAGCGGATGCAAGATCACGGGAGGCGCCTGGTATGTGCCCGAGCACGTCGTTTTCGGCCAGGAGTACGAAGACAAGTTTTTCTATGCCGATTCCTGTGGCGGCTACATCAAGCTCCTCGACGAACTCGGCAGCCCGGTCTCCGACTTTGCAACCGGCATCGCGGGACCGCTCGACCTCGAGGTGGACAATTTGGGACGGCTTTACTACCTCACCTCTTCGTCGGTGTACCGAATTTACCGTGATACGCCCTGCACGGCGAATCCCTCTATTCTGGAGCAACCGAAGAGCCAGACCGTGCCTCATAATACGCCCGTCACCTTCACGGTGAAGGCGAGTTCTCCTCCGGGCTGCGCCCTGTTTTACCAATGGTTCGAGTATGTCGGCGTCGACGGATCGGCGGAAGATATCCCTGGCGCGACCGGTCCCTCGCTCACGATCAATGCGCGCTTCAGCAATGACCGGGACGAAAATCGCTTTGGCGTCACGGTCTGGAACGCGACGGGCTATCTGACGAGCCAGTTGGCCTACCTCACCGTCACGCTGCCGCCCGAATTGACCCGTGAAGCGGAGTCTCTGACCCGAACCAGCAGCGGGGCGTCCACTTCCATCCAGAACGATGCCAATGCGAGCGGAGGCAAATGGGTTTCGCTCAACGCCGATGGAATCGGGGACTACATGGAGTTTACCACTCCCGTGCTCCCGGCCGATCGTTATGTGCTGAGAATGAAATACAAAATGAACGGAAACCGGGGGATCATGGAGGTGTACGTCGACGGAGTGTTGGTCACGAGCCCCGAATACCCCATCGATCAATACTCCCCGCAAGTGCAGTATCGCGACGACTACATCGGTAGCATTCCGTTTTCCCCCGCGGGAACACACAAGGTTCGCGTGCGCTGCGTCGGCCGAAATCCGGAAGCGGATGCCTACACGCTTTCGGTCGATCAGATCGTATTTGAGCCGTACGGAGACTGATCGGCCGCGTGTCGATCCGACCCCCGCGCGCCGCCTGGGATGGCGCGGAAACAACACAGCCGAAGTCGCGAAACTTCGGTTGTGCGCGTTTCGGGCCCAACGGGCCGAAGAAAGGTCCCGGTGTTCCGATTAGCCGGACGCGCCGTTGATCTTGTCCGCGATTTCCTCGAGCGGATAGGTGATTATTTCCGCCAAGGTCGGATGATACCAGGGCGCGCGCAATAGATCGAAAACGGTGGCCCGCATAGCCAGGGGACCGCTGAAACAGTGGATAAGTTCTCCCGCGTCCTTTCCCACAATTTCCGCGCCCAGGATGCGTCCGCGCTTGGGTTCGGCGATGACGCGCACATAACCGTAATTGGCCTCCATCAGGATCGATTTTCCGTGATCGTTGAATGGATAGCTGGCCGAAATAAAAGGCACTTCTTCGCTGGTAAGCTCGCTTTCGAGCTGCCCGATCGTCGCGAGCTGCGGGTCGGTGAAGACGACGTTGAGCAGCAGCTTGCGGTCGATCGTTTTGACCTTCGGCACCGCGAAAGCATGTCGGGCTGCCAGTTCGCCCTGTGCCACGGCCAAATGAACGATATCGAAGGGCCCGCAGACGTCGCCACCGGCGTAGATGTGCGGCGCGGTGGTTTGCTGGTACCGGTTGGTCATCACGCGGCCGGTCGCGCTGGTCCTCACTCCGGCGGCGGCTAGATTCAACCCGTCGGAATTCGGTTCCCGACCGAGCGCGTTGAAGAGATAGCGGCCGGTTCTGACTTCGGGTGTTCCCGCGTTGAGGAAGTTGACCGTGACGCCGTCCGCCGCCTTTGAGATTTTTTGAATCTGCGTATCGGTGATGAGATCGATTCCCTCGGCTCGAAACGCCGTTTGAACGACCGCGCTCGCGTCGATGGAATGATCGCTCAAAATATGGGGGCTGCGCTGAATCAAGGTTACCCGGGTCCCAATGCGCGCGAGGAACTGCGACATCTCGCAGGCGACGATGCCGCCTCCCAGCACAATCACGCTCTCGGGGACAAAATCGAGATCCAGTATTTCATCGCTGGTCCAGAAAGGAGTATCGGCCAAGCCCGGAACCGGCGGCACGTTTACCCGCGAACCTGTGGCAATGAGGATTTTTTCCGCAATCAGTTTCTCGCCGTCCTCGAGTTCGATCGTGTGAGAATCCGCGAACCTGCCTTGCTGGCGATATAAGTCGTATTTGCCGGAGGCCAGCTGTTTTTCGCGATACCCAGCAAAGTCCGCAATGATCCGTTTCTTGCGGGCTTGCATGGCCGGCAGATCGGCCGAGGCCTGCGGGATATTGAGCCCGAAAAGAACCCCCCGCTGTGCCTGATGGAGCACTTCCGTCACGTAGAGAAGGGTCTTGGAAGGCATGCACCCCCGCAGGATGCAAAGACCCCCGAGCGGCTTTCCGCCGTCGACGATTGCCACGCGTTTGCCGAGCGCCTGAGCGACCCGCGCGGCATTGAAACCCGCGCTGCCACCGCCCAAGACAAGAAAATCGTACGATTTCATGCACTAAAGAACCCAAAGATGACAGCAATCGGTCCGAAGTGAAGCCGGGTGAGCCGAGTTTGATCGTTTGGGCTCGCCGGGCCAGACGGCAAAACGGAAAGCGGTGAAAGCCAGCGCGGAATCATCGCCCTTTGCCAAAGAGCATCACGTGGATCGTTTTCAGGACGATCGATGCATCGAGGACAAACGAGAAATGGCGAATATAGTACAGATCGAATTCGAGCTTCCGCAGCGTGTCCTCGAGGTTGGCGCCGTACGGATAATTGACCTGGGCCCAACCGGTGATGCCCGGCCGCACAAGGTGGCGGAAGTGGTAGCAGGGGATCTGCCGCTCGTATTCGGCCACGAGCCGGTCCCACTCGGCGCGCGGGCCGATCAAACTCATTTCACCCCGAAGGACATTCAAAAGCTGGGGCACCTCATCGAGGCGGCTCGCTCGAAGGAAGCGGCCGACTCGCGTGATGCGGGAATCGCCCTCCTGTGCGTACAGTGCGCCGCTGTGCTCGGTCCGCATCGTGCGCAGTTTATAGGCGCAGAAACGTGTATTGAATTTGCCAATGCGAATCTGCCGAAAAAACACAGGACCTCGGTCTTCGAGCCAGACCGCGGCGGCGGCCGGCAGCAATGCCGGCAGGAACAAAATGAGGCCGATCGAAGAGAGGGCCACATCGCTGATCCGCTTCATGCGCTCGAAGACGGGCTCCTTGGCAACGCGAAAGCCTTCCTGGAAAAGCCAGGTTTGATTCAAACGATAGAGGGGAATCTTCCTCCAATAGATCTGGTGGAAGAGTTCCAGCGTGTAAGTGGGAACGCCTCCGAAATAGAGATCGACCAATTTTTGAGAAATCTCGTCGCTCAAATCGCGGCTGGATTCACGCAGCACGACCGCCTCCACCGCCAGTTCGCCGCTGGAAATGCGGGGAAGGACCTCGGCGAAAGAGGCGA
>CAZJLP010000032.1:40378-58179 GCA_964546955.1 uncultured Opitutaceae bacterium
GAGCGGCTCGCCTTCCGAACCGGCTTCGGGGGCTTTTCCGGTCGCACAGACGATCGGCTGCATCATGCCGACCTTACCGCATTCCTCCCGGAAGGCGGCCGCACTTGCCGCATCGCCGACAAAAACGATGCTGCGTTCGCGCCGCGCGTACGCGAATTTCGCGTGCAACAGTCGGCGATACCCGATCGTGATCGGAATCAGGGCGATGAAACTGAGGCCAATGACGGACCGGCTCTTGCGCAACTCGTAACCGGTCGGAATGACCACAAACGTGACCAGCAGGGTCGCCACCATCGCGGCAAGTAGCGCGATCGTGTGCATGCTCGTGTAATCGAGGCTCGTCATATCCGTGCGCAGTTTGTAACCATCGATCAAATACAGAGCCACAATGAACAAGGCCAGTGGCACCGCCAGTTCCGCCAGCAAACGCCCTCCGGGGCCGACCAGCCAAAGCGCGAAGGCGTTAAAAATCGCGAGGACCGCGAGGACGTCGAGAAGGACCAGGGCAAGTCCTACTTTGCGCGCAATCGTCATGAGGGGGAAAGTTTCGAGCCTCGGCCGCCCGGAGCAAGTTCCATCGTAGCGCTGAGCAGGCCCGCCCATAGGCCCGCAGCGCGGTCCAGCCCGCCCTGGCGTTGCGAGAACTCGAGAGCGGCGCGGCCCTGCTTGGCGCACTCGGATGGATTGCCCGCCAGACCCTTCACCGCAGCGACCATCGCCGCGACTGCGGTCTTCGTGTGGGCCGTTCCGAAATGTTCCTGTTGGACGAGGCGATGAAGGCCGCTTCCGGCTGCCGCGATTGCAAGGACTGGTCGGCCCACGGCGGCGATGCCGTAAAGTTTGCTCGGGAAAACCAAAGCCTCGCACCCTTCGCGCACGGTGACTAAGTGGAGATCGCCGGCGGCGAGCGAGGCGGCGAGCCGATTCCTGGCTTGAGGAGCAAAAAAGCGAACGTTGTCCAGCTTGCGTTGTGCAACCATCGCTTCCAGTCGCGGACGCTGCGCTCCGCCACCCACGATCGAAAAGGCGACGCCGGGTTCGGACTGGAGTGCTTCCGCCAGGGATGCGATGGCGTCGATCTCGTGGACGCGTCCCAGATTCCCCGAGTACGTGACGATGAATCGACCGGAAAGACCCCACTCGGCTCGCACCTGTGCAACCGTCGCGCTTTCGGGAGGCGTGAGACCCGCAGGGGCCCAATTTTCAATGATGCGGATCGTTTCGGGAGGCACGCCGCGACTCTCCACGAATGCCGCCATTTCCTGGCTGATTGCTACGCATGCGCGTGCTTTGCTCCAGGCGCGATCGCGCGGCGGCCGGAGAAAGCTCGCGATTCTGCTGCCGGCTACGCTCATGGGCACTTCCGGATAAATATCCTGGATCCAATGCATCAGCTGGACGCCCCTCGCCCTTGTCAGCGACGGCATGGTTGTGCCCAGCAGCGGAGGGTCGGTCATCATCACCAGGGTATCGCCGGCTTGGAGAAGGCGGGCCACGGCGCGCCGGGCGGACAGGGAAAAGGCGAGGAAATCCCGCGCGCGGGCCAGCAATCCCGGATGATTGAGCCGGCGGCACGCGATGCGGTGAATCGCGACCCCATGCCGGGTTTCTTCGAGCGGGACAGCGGCAGTTCCCGGGTGACTCGCTACCACATGGACGGCCCAGCCGCGCGCGGCGAGGGCCTCGGCCAAGTCAGTCAGCAATTGAGCCGTGGCGGGCTCGTCCGGCCAGTAGAAACGATTGACGAATACAATGCGCCCGAGGGGAGTCACGCGCGGCCTTCCTGCTCGAGGCGTCCGATCTCGGCGGCGACCCACGATTCGTAGCGAGCCATCAAAACGCAGTACGCCAGTCCGGCTGACCCATCGAGAAAGCCGCGCCGGCCCACGTACTGATAGAGAAAGCGAAGCAATCCTCGCGCGGGCAGGTGCTGGCTCAAGGATTTCAAGGCGCGCCGCCGTTCAAGAGGATCTGCGCTGGCTAGACTGTTCAGCTTGGAGCCCGGCGAAGGGGAGCGTCGCAGAAATGCGGCGGCTTCCTGGCGTGCATAGCGGCGATGTTTTTCGAGCAGTTCCGCCTCGCCGTGCGAAGACAGATCGTGAAGGTACGAGTGTCGCAGCTGGCCCATCCGCATCGATTCGGCTTCGCGCTGGCCGTGGCCCACTTGAACAAAATGGAAACGATCGCGGTGGACGAAGCGCGCTTGGTAGGCAGGGAAGTCCGTGCAATGAGGTATCCACCGGCCGCGGAAAAGCATTTTCGGCGCGACATGGTATCCGTCCAACATCGCTGCATTCTCTTTGGCGCGTTGCTCGCACTCGGCGACGAGCGGCGGCGTCATTTGCTCGTCCGCGTCGAGGTGAAAGACCCATTCATGGCGAAAGCCCGCGACCCGGTGGCCGTGGTTGCGCTGCGCGGCAAAGTTTTCGAAGGGGTTGACGATGACGCGGGCGCCGGCCGAGGTCGCGATCTCACGGGTTCGATCGGTTGATCCCGAATCGAGTACGACGATCTCTCCGGCGGAAGCGGCGCTGGCGAGGCAAGCCGCCAGGTTGCGCTCCTCGTTCAAGGTGAGAATGACGACGGAAAACATCGGTTAGGGCGTTCGCTCGCGTTCTTCCAGCAGCGCCAGTCGTATCGCGCAGAAAAAGCAGAGAAGAAAGGCAAAGGTCACGGCGGGATTGCCGAAGGGAAACTCAATCCCCGCGTAAGCCACGATCGCTCCACAGCCAGCGAGAAGGTAGAGGCTGAGCACCGGCAGGGGCCGGCGCCGCCGCAGCGCCGCCAAAGGCAGGAGAAGCGCGGCGATCCGCAGCCCAGTTCCCACCACGCCGACTTCAGCCAGCGATTGGAGCCAATCCGAATGGGCATCCTCAAAATGCACCGGCAGCCGGTCGGCCGGAGATTCGTGCGTGTTATAGAGCGTGAAAACCGCAGGGTACGAGCCGAGTCCCCAGCCAAACCAGAAACGGTCCTGCGCCATCTTCCAGGTATCGGAATACAGTCGAGCTCGTGAACCCAGAGTCCCGGCATCGCGTATGGCCGTCCACTGCGCCCGGGTGTCCGCCGCCCTTTCCGCGATAATAGGCTTCGCCAGCCAGAACATCCCAAGGCCCGCGACTGCGACGGCTAACGCGAGGATGAGTGCCGGGCCGCCGGCGGACCGTCCTATCGCCCTCCGGTGGGCATTGAGGACGCGCAGGGCATGCGCGCATGCCGCGGCGCCGAGCACGAGCACGAGGGCCGTGGCCGCGCGGGAGCGGCTGAGAGGTGCGGTGGCGGCGAGCAGCCCCGCGGCGATCGCCAGCCCGAAAGCGGGAGAATGCCAGAAGTTGCGATATCCGGGTTTGCGCGCGTCGTGAAACACAATGCCGACGAGCAGAGCGAACATCAGCACGGCGAATGCTCCCCAATGATTCTGGTAAATGAAGGTGGCGAAAAAATTGGGATTGGGCGACGGGATGGTTCCAAAATAGAGGCCAGGCGCGTGGATCAGCGTCTGAAGCGTCCCAAAAATGGCGAGCGCGAGGGCGTTTGCCCCGGTAACTAACAGCAGCAGGCGCAACAAGCGCCGCTGACGGACGGCCAACACCAAATTGAAACACGGAATGAACAAGGCGTTTGCGAGCCAGAGGGCTTCCGCCGTGACCTCCGGTCGGGCGGAGGAGGGTAGCGCCGAGACTTGCTGGAGAGGAACGAAGACGGCAGAGCCTTCCACTGTGGCGGATCGAAAGCTGGGCTGAAAAAGACTGGAGAAAACCAAGAGATCAAAAAGCAGCACGGGCCATAACCAATGAAGCAGCCGAAGGGATCCTTTGCCGCCGCGCATCCGTTCCCGCACGGCAAGTAGGGTCACAGCCAGACCGGCGGTTCCGAGGACGCAGAGGGTGAAACGGGACCACGGGGCTGCGCCGCCCAGCCCCCAGGTGGCGAAAATCAGCAGCGTGGCGGCGTGTCCGACCGCAATTTTTTCCAGCGTCAGGTCAGCCGTCCTCATGTTGAAGCCGTCGAGCTGATCGCCGCGAGGAGGCCATCGGTGGTTTGAGCGAAGGTGTAGCGGCCAATCCGCTCGGCTACGGCGGTCCGCAATTGCTTGCGATCGCCACCCAGGGCCGCGAGGGCTTCGGCCAGTTTAGGTGCCAGTGTAGTCGGACGGTCGGCCGCGAAGACCCAGCCAGTCTGCCCATCGTCGACCAAATCCCGCTGGCAGCCCACCTGATCGCTCACGAGGCAGGGAACCCCCATGTGCATGGCTTCGTTCACCGACAGCCCCCAAGTCTCATAGTAGCCGCGTGAAGGCAGTACCAACAGGTCCGCCAGCAGGTAACGCACTGGCATTTCGCTTTGATTGGCGAAAGGCATAAACCGGATCGAAAGGTGGGCCGCAGTGGCGGCCGCGGTTTGCAACGCCGTCTTCTCCGGACCGTCGCCAACGAAGCAGAGGGTCGCATTGGGCGGGGAAAGCGAGACGAATGCTTCGAGCAAGGCGCCGGGCTGCTTCGATGGAATGAGTTTTCCCGCAAAGAGGATAACCCGATGCTCGAGCGGTATGCCGAGCGAGGCCTTGAGGGCGGAAGCGGCTTCCTGAACATCCGGGCGGGATGGATCGAACAGCGATTCGTCTACCGAATGCGGTGAGAAAAAGAGCTTGTGGTCGGGCACCTTCAGAGCGCGAAAGTAGTCGCGGTTGGCCTGGCCCACGTACGTGAAAGCGCTAAATTGACGGTATAGAAACGACAGGAGCCAACGAGAAAACCCCCGTCGGCGACCGCGTCCCAGAAGGTGGGAATCCCCCCGAAAAATGAGGGGGATGCGCTTGCGACGCGCCCAGGCGATGAGCTTCAGATGCGTGTGGTATTTGTAGCCGAACAGGAGAATCGCGGTGGGTTTCCAGGCGGCCAGTCGTCGAGGCAGTTCCGGATTGCGCAGGCCGCTAAAACGAAGCGTATCGGGAACCGAGGCGGTGTTGGGAACCATCTCCCATTCGTAACCGCTGGTAAGATCGACGTCCCAGGCGAACGTGGTCTCGAATTTCGCGTCGCGGGCGGGTTTGAGGCCGAAGTCGGAAAGATAGAACACGCGAAAGGCCAGCGCGTGGTGCGCTTTTATCCAGCGAAACCACGGGCTGTAGTATTGGATCGGGTGCGAAAGGACGATCGCGAGGCGGTGCTCCATGGTTCAAAAGATGCGCCGGAGCAGAAAGGGGATGCCGAGCACCGCCATGCAGGCTTGATAAAAGGAGGAGAGCCAGATGCTGAGGGTGAACTCTACTTGGAAACTCCAGGCCAGGAGGATGACGAGCAGGAGGCCTCCGTAGGAGAAGATCGGCGCGTCGACGGCCCAACATTGCAGTTTCTTGACGACAAACGCAAAAGCAGCGGCGAGGCAGCATACGCCGATAAAACCGAAATTCGCGTACGCTTCCGGTAATAGACCAAAGCCGATCGACGTGCGTTGGGTGTCTTCCTCCGTCTGCAGTCCGTAGTAGACTGACAGTCGGGAGGTGCTCACCTGACTGAGAGGTTTGTCCGGCCAGAGGATGCGCGGCACAAACTGCGCCGGCACATCCCGGTAGGTTTCTCCGTCCAAATAGGGGTCGCGGTCGGGCGTCGAGCTGACAACCAGACAGAGAATATGAAAGAGCGACGTGCGATCGATGAGTTTGCCCGTGATCTTCGCGCGCTTGTTCTCCGTATCCTCGCTGAAAAGACCCAGCTGAAACCATTCGGCGTAGAACGCCGGCAGTTCGAGGAAGGAGGGGCGGGGATTCTGCGATTCCCAATACTTTTCGCGCATCTTGTCCTTTCCGTTGTGGAGGACGGCGATGACCGTCACGGCCACGAGGCAGCTGACCAGCGGCACACGGTGCCCGGAGGAGGCATAGCCGACCAACGCGAGCAACAGCAACGAAACCGCGCCGACCAGGAAAAGCGTCGACATCATGCCGATGCATTGGATCACCAGATTCGTCACGAAGAATATCGTCTCACCGTTGGACAGTTCGCGGGCTCCGAGACGCCTCGCGGTGATAAACGTCGCGATTGTGCCGATGCCGAAAAAGACGGCGCGCAGGACGCTGTTGATCGAACTGGGAATCAGGTCCGTGAAATTACTCAGGAGCACGTACACCGTGTTTAGCACGAGCGCGTGACCTACCCACCGGGTCACATCGCCCGAGATGACTTCTTCCCGCCAGAAGCGCGAGAGAGAGGCGTTCGCGCGGGTCATTTCATAAACGGCGATGGCGACGCCCTGAAAAAGTACGACCGTGAGGGCGGCCCGTGTGATGTTTTCGTCCGAGTATCGGATCAATTCCTTGTGTCCGTTCAGAAGGGGAAAAGCATAGATATTGGCGCAGGTGAGGAGGAATACCTCAAAAATCGGCAGCGAGGCCTGGGCCTTCGCGATCCATCGCAGCGATGGGAAAAAGGCCAGGAAGATCATGAACATCCCCAGGTAAAGGTGTTCCGTGGTCCGCGGGACGGAAGTCCAGTAAAAGTACACCTCGACCGAAATCAGCGCGATCACCGCTAGGCGGAGAATCGGCGAAGTCCAAGGCGCCGGGCTCGGGGAGCCCGCCTCCCGCATCGGGGAGGATTCGACGCCGCCGGGCGGCAGGTCTCTCTCAGGTGGATTCGAAGACACGGTCGAACAGGGCGCATTGTCGCGCGGTCAGAGACTCAGCCAGGTATTCCTCATGGAAAAGCGCATCGTTGCGGCGGGGGAGACAGGTGGAGGGAAATCCGTCCGCCGCCGCGGCAAAAAATGCGCCCAGTTGTGCGCAGGGCGTCTCGTTGCTTTTGGTCGGATCGAACGCCACGAGTTCGGCGCAAGACAGCTCACGCAGATGCTGCTCCAGCATGCTGCCTGAATACACCACCGCGAGAATGGGTCTGCCGCTCAGGTAGTAGGGATAGAGTTTCGACGGAGAGTAGGCCGGATCGGGCGAGCCGATCAGCAGCAAAGCATCGGCGCCGGCCTGCACCTTCATCGCTTCGAGATGACCGAGGCGATCCGTGACTTCGTGCACATGCCTTTCGACGCCGAAACGCTCAGCGATCGGCAGAATGGAAGGAGTGGCCCGGTCGCGGGGCGCATAGCTGGTGCCTAGGAATTCGAAGCGGATGCGGTCGGCTTCATGGGGGCAGCGGTCACAGTAACGCCGGAATGCCTCGAACAGAAGCTCGACCGCCGCCGGCACGATGGCGACTCCGGTGTAGACAAAACGAATGAGCGGCTTTTTGCCCGCTTCGGCGGCGGGCCGCGGAGTCTCGGGGAGCGCCTCGGCGGCGGTCAGGTCGGTTCGGCTCGCGCCGAAACGAATGGCTGAGGACGGAATGTGCCTAAACCACGGGTACCTCGCGTGCAGGATGTCGAGATAAGCCGGGGAAACGGTCATCAATGCGCTCATGCGTCGAAAGACCCACGGTTCCAACAGCCGGGCCTGCAAGCAAGCCACTCGATATTTCCAGCCCCCTGGAGCTCCCGGGGGTGGCGTTCCAGCGACGTGGTCGCGACGCCACGGGTCTTGCAGGTCGATCACGTAAGGCACACCGAGCCATGACCGCCAGAGCGGGCCTAGCGTGAACGTGATAAACTGGGAACTGGAGAATACGACCAGGTCGATCTTCTCCCGGCGGATCAGAGAGGCTCCAAGGCGGAAGAGCGGCAACCACGCCCGAAGCCCGAGGTTGCCAATTCCAAATCGACGGGACCTCGCGAGAGGCCATGCCCCGCAGAAGTGAATCGGCACGTCGGATGGGACCGTGGCGACCAGCGGCTCTTCGCGGGGTCCGCCATGGGTAACGGGATCGACGGCAAGGACGACCGGATCCCATCCATTCTGCCGATAATACGGGAGACTCATTCGCACCCGCTGCATGTCGGGTGCGTTGATGGGCGGAAACGAAGGGGTGACGACGAGCAAGCGTCGCTTCTTGGCCGAAGGTGCGCTCGGGGCGGTCACGCGTGGCTTGAAACAGGCTGCGTAGTTGCGCCGATCGCCGCGAGGAGATTGGCCTGCTCCACCTCCCAATTGTAGCGGGTCTGTCCCAGACGCCAGGCTGCAGTGCGCGCGGCGGCCCGCCGTTCCGGCGAAGCGAAATAGGAGTCCAAGGCAGCCGCGGTTTCGCGAGGAGCGTTCAGGTCGAGCAAGAGAGCCGCGGGCCCGAGGTCGGTTGCGAGTGCCCGCTGGGCGCGGGTAGGCGTCAATCCGACGGGCACCCCGGCCAGGAGATAGGTGAATATTTTATTGGTGAGGCAGATATCTCGATTGGGTGGTTTGGTCTGTTCCAGCGACAAACCCAGGTCATATTCGGCCGCCAGCCGGACCATCTCAGTCGGGGAGTCCAGCGGATGCACGGTGATCGACCCGCGGTGCCCTGTATTCCTTGCGTGAATGCGAAACATTTCCACGACGCCCGAGGCGGGCAGTCCGCGCAGGTGGAGTTCGGTCGGAGTCTTCATCGCCGACAACACGGCAATCACCTCTTCGAGCCCGCGGCCGCGACCGATAGTTTGAGAAAACCAGTAGAGCCGGACGGGCCGGTCGGCCTCCGTGGAAATCGCGACTGGTTCTTTCGGTGCAGAGGAAAGGGGAAAGGTGTTGAGCACGGTCACCGGGCATTTGATACCGTATCTTTCGGAGTAGGCGGCGGCGATGAGCGGCGAAGCCGCGGTGACGTGAACGCAGGCGGGCATCAGCGTGCTTTCCACGGTGCGGATCGGTCGGCTCACCGCTGGGTCGTTCTGCGACGTCTCCGTTTCGTCGGGATGAAAATCCTCGGCATCGAAGGCGAACGCCGCGTTCGTTCTTCGCGCGGCCGCCGCCGCTGCCGCCAGACCGGCTACGGTATGGCCGATATACAGATCGGCTTTCACCCGCGCGGCCGCCCGCGCCAGAAGACTCGTGGCGGGGTGGCAGGCGCGGGAGGCGTGTCTCAGCGTTAAATTTTCGGTCCGGGCTATGGCGTTGCGCGCAAGGCGATGCCGCACCTTCGCCAAAAGCACGCGCGGGCCGGTCATATAGTAAACCAACGTGCGATCCCACTCGGCGCGGGAATAGATTTCTTCGTCGAAGCGATCGATCGGTGGGAAGTACCAACCCGCGACGACATGGACGTGGTGCCCCGCCGCGTGGAGCGCGTCGGCCTCCTTGGCCACGCGCGGATTCGCCGAGATATGGCTGGGCGAAACAAGGCAAATGCGTCGTTGGGCGGGCACGGGCAATTGAGCACTGACAAAACCGGGGTCACTCCTGTCGCTGCACGCGGCGAAATTACCGCTGCCGGAAGCGGCTTCGCAAGCACATAGGAATTGGCGAGAGCATCATCATGCGGCGGGGAAAAGACGGGCCTGTTCGAGGAGTTTGGCGAGACCGCGGCGGTAGTCCGCCCATTGCCAGCTCGCGGCGGTCGCCGCGGCGGCGGTGCGCATGGCTCGAAGCTCCGCTCGATGGGAAAGACACCATTCGATTGCTTCGACCAGTGCGGCGGTTTCGCCGGCCCGGATCAACAATCCATTCTCCCGGGGCTTCAGGAGATCGGCCGCACCCGCGCAGTCGGTGGTGATCACGGGCAGGCCGCGCGACCATGCTTCGGTCGCGACCATGCCGAACCCGTCGCACAAGGTGGGAAAGAGCAGGGCGTCGCTTCGATCGAATTCGGTCAGCAAATCCGCTCTCGGAATTGAACCGCAGAATTCCACTCCGGCCGGTACGGGGTTCATCACGGCGGGGGGAAGCTGAGAAGAACCGTAAATGCGAAGACGGACGTGCCGGCCAAATTGGCCGCGGCGCCATGCGTCGAGGAGGTAGTGCGCGCCTTTGCGCACGCTGAACGTGCCGGCCCAGATCAAGTCGAGGGAGCGGTCCGAGGGAGTGCCTCCCGAGATTGCGGCCGAAGGGTCGAGGGCAGGAGGGGCTCCGAGCGGAAGCACCTTCACTTTTTCAACGCTGAAGCCCGCGCTGCCGTAGCTGTTCCGGGTGAACTGCGAGGCCGCGACGATCACATCGGCCAGTTCCCATTCTTGGGCCCTGCGTTCGGCGCGTTCGCGCTGCTTGGCCGCGAGACGTTTTTGATACGGCGTTTTCAGCGCGGGAAATTTATTCATCTCGCGCTCGAGCAGGCTCTGCACGAAACGCGGATCCGGCGCCGGCATCTCGTAGCCGATCCGTGCTCCCAGCTCCCGCGCCCGCCGAAAGGTTGCAAGCGAACCGTATTCAAATCCGTACACCCCGGTGAGACCCGGCCGCAGGGAAGCTGCCGCTTTTCGATCGAACGCAAGTTCGGTTCGCTCCCAAAGCGCATCGCTCAAACGTTGATCGCGATCGAGCCGCGCCACGGCGATCCGCAGCAATTCACTCCAGGGATGCCCTTCGACCAAGCCGATTGGAATCTCCGTGACGGCGCGTTTTGAAAATTCCCTTCGCATGTCGAGTCGGAGCAGTCCGCCCACCGCGGTCAGTATCTTCTGTCGCAGCGAAGTAGGTGCATCGTGAATGCTCGTCACGAAGCGCTCGAGCTGCCCGGCCTCATACAGCGTGCGCGCCGCTTGCTGGACATGCGGTGCGACCATCGAGTGGAAAACCACGACGCTCATCGCCCGTGTGCCGCGGCGGTCCGCCGCGATCCGAGGCCGGCCTTGATTTTATCCACGGTCGCCGCAATCGAGTGTTCTCGCAGGGCGCGTTCCTGGGCCGCCCGCCGCATCCTCCTCCGGCCGGCGGGGTCAGCCAGCAGCCGATCCAGTTGCTCCGCTAGTTCGCGTGCATCGCGATAAACTGCAATCTCGGCGCCGAACTCGTACATTTCGCCGAGACCCGGCGCCAGTTCGGTCAAGTAGCAGGCGCCCAGCATAGGGGCCTCGATGTCGCGGAGCCGGGAGTAGGTGGCGACTTGGTCGTGCCGCAAGCGTGGAGATTCGAATCGGTTTACCCCGACCGCAACGGCGCATTCCCGGGTCAGCCGGAGATAGTCTTCCCGTCCCACGGGGGGACCCAGCCATGGTGCGGGCGGGCCTTGGGGCGGGGAAGGGGGCGCCACAAAACACTTTCGAAACCAAGCGCTGGCGCCGTGTTGACGGAAGAATTCGATCTGTGCATCGACTCGTGCAGGCAGTGAGCGGCGTTTCGGCGCGCCGGCTCCGAGCGGGGACGCTGCGATCCATCCTTTGCCGCGGATGTCGAGCGATCCCCCCTGCTCCGCCAGCTCGGTGAAGAAACGCGCGCGCTGAGCATCCCTCGAACCAAGGAAGATGGCACGCGGTTCTTCGCGCTCGGGAACACTGCGCAGCGGCGGCGGCACCCACATCGGCATTGGCGCGTGCACATGGGCCAGGCGAGCGTCCCGATAGAGGGAGAGAGCCTCCCATTCCGGAACCCAGTGGAGATCGAAGGCACGGTACGCCTCAGGTACGCGCCGAAACTCACGCACGTTGTCACAGAAGAAATTGACGCTGGGTATTCCGATCCGACGAAGCTCCTTCAGCGCGGCGGGATGCACGAGTTTCGGGAAAAAATATCCAAGGAAGAGGTCGACGCCCTCGTGGCTGTGCCACGTCGCGACATCGCGGACCGCGCGCTCCCATGTCTGGTCCTTCCAGGTCTGAAGCGCCGTTGAGTCGTCGATCGCCATGCCGGCGGCCCAATCGAGCCCGGGCGACTCGAGGACGGTATGTCCGGCCTCCTCGAGTCCGGCGCGAAGCATATCCGCCCAGAAGTCGTAGTTGGCCGTTTCGGGGCCACGGGCCGCGGTCTGGAAAAATGCCAGGTAGATTCGCATCATTTGCGCATCCGGAGAAAAAGCGCGTCGAGTTGCAGGAGGGTTTCGCCCCCGCGGACATCGGTCGCGAATGCCTCCAGGCGGAAACCCCAGTTCTCGAGCTCCGCGATCACCTCACCGGCCAGCGGCTGGCCCGTGTAGAGCTCTTGAAACGAGAGTTCGAGAATGACGGCCCGTGCGTGGGCCAGCTGGCGGATCCCGCCGCGCAGAGCCTGCAGCTCATACCCCTGGAGATCCAGTTTGATCAAATCTGGCGGGGGCAGGCCATGCGTTTCGCACCAGGTGTCGAGCGGGACTACCTTGACCCTCACCTTGGAACCCGAGTGGACACCGTAGGACTCCTTCATCAGAGAATTAGGGGGGAGCAGACTGGCCGAATCGGACGAAGACGTCATGTCCATTTCCAATTCGGCTGCCACCTCGCCCAACGCGGTCGAATGGAGGTAAACCGAGGGGAGGTTCGACGCGTGGCGCCGGAATTCCTCGCAATGCGCGGCGAGCGGCTCGAAGGCATGCACCGTCGCGGAGGGGAAGACGCTTTTCGCCAGCAAAGTCCACTGGCCGCGGTTTCCTCCGAGGTCGTAAATGACGTGGGGGGACTGCGCGGAAAGCCGGCGGAGCAACGCGTGGGTGTCGCAGACCGGAAAGCCCGCTTGGCGAAGTGGCGAATCCCGCAACGCGGAGCGTTGCTCGGCGCGTTTCAAACGGAAGGCGATGGATTCGCAGACGCGGCGAAGAAAAGCGATGATCACGGTGGTGTCGGAGAGTGGTTGACGGCGCTCGCGAGGGACTCCGCGAATTGTTCGCGAATTTTCACCGGATCGAAATCTGCCAGGCCGGCGTGCCAGCCGCGCTCGGCCAGTTGTTCGCGCCAGCCCGAATCGGCGCGGAGGCGGGCGAAGACGTCGGCCAGTTCAGCCTCGTCCGAACCGGTGGCCCGGGCTGCTGCGGCGGGATTTTCGCGCGCCCAGCGAACTCCCGTTGCATAATGCGGGCCCGTCACGAGGACCGGCATTCCGAGCGCGAGGTACTCCGGTAGTTTGCTGGGAAAATGGTGCCGGTATAGGCGTTCGAGCTTTCTGTCGGGACGGGCGGGGTACGGAAGCCAGACGGCATCGCAGTCGCGCTGCAGGCCCGCCCAGGCTTCGTCCGAAGGAACAAAGCCGCGGAACTCGCAGACATCGACCGCCGCCGCCAAATCCGCTGCCGCACCGCCCGGGGGGCGGCTGTAGAGGACGAGTCGAACGCCGGCCCGCCGGATCGCGGGCAGCGCTTCCAGCAATGCCTCGCCGTACCCGTAGTTGAGATTGCCGGCGAACCCGATGGTCAGCCGGCCCGGGTGTCGTAGTTCGCGGGTCGATTCCTGGCCGCGCGGTCTGAGTCGCTCGCTCCGATTCGGGTACAAGACCTGGCCACCGGCGCCGTAGCGGTCGGCGCACCACTTTTCCATCTCAGGGCTGATGCACAACCGTCTCGCCGCGGCGCGATAGAATCGGGTGTCCCGCGCCTTCACCGCGGCGCGCGCCCAAAAGTACACGGGCTCGAACTCATCGTTGATATCGTGGACGGCGACGACCAGCGGCAGGCGGCAAGCCTCGGCGTACTGCCGCGCCGTGTCATAGTACTGCGCGTGCTGCATGACGCAGAATACGAGGTCGGGTTGGAATTCCCTCAACGCCGCGCGGATTGTTGCGATCGTGGCCTTCGGCACCCAGCCGAAACCCTGCAGCGAGCGTTTCAGGCGATGGAAGCGGGAGCTTTCAAAACGCTGCCAAGGGATGATCAATTGATGATACTGTACTTGCGGCAGAGGATCCCCGATCGTGGGAACGTGCCGCGCCAGCACACGGAGACGATCTGGCGGATGGTGGCTGAAGAGCCGGTAGAGCAACAGACCTCCGGCCGTGCCTGTTTGGGGGCCTTCGTCGGAGAGGATCAGGACTTTAGGGGGACCAGACGACACGTGAGCTCGGTTCCGGACGAGAGACCGTTCGATGAAGTCGAAGGCGCGTGCAGGGGCGGACAAGAGTCGATCGCGGGCCTCGCGCGCCAACGTGGTAGCGGAGCACCGACGCGATCTTACGAAGGCGCAAAGGCATGGGGGGCAGTCTCCCGAGGAGCAGAAAAGCCGAAATCGGAAAGAAGGCGGGACGCCATTGCTGTCGGCGAATAGTTTTGCAGCGCCCAGGCGTGTCCTTCCCGCGCGATTCGTTCGAGTCCCGCGGAGTCATCGAGAATCCGTTCGATGGCGGGCCGGGGATTGTCCAGGTCGACGCCGAGGTAGTGCTGGCCGTTCACAGGCATCGTCGGCAATTGCGCTCCATAGCGATCGAGATTGAGATTGATCGCGACACAACCCGCCGCGAGGGCTTCCCAAAAGCGCCAGCTGTCCCATTGAACGATGCGTTCCGGGCGCGGGTCCAAACGCCCCAGCATTCGATAGAGGGCGAATTTCACCTTAGCCTTATTTCCGCCGAGCAAATATTGATTGGGGTTTCGCCAAGGCAGAGAGGGGATCAACGCCCCGCAAAAGGCCGACACGAGCTGATTCTGCTTCAGTCGTTCGTAGTAGGATCGGCAATGACGATGGTTGGTCTGCTCCCACATCAGGCGATCGAGCGGGTCGCTGGGTGCAATGGAAAGATCGTCGCGGGTGCCGTCCAACGGAAGGTGTGGCGCGAGGAGCGGATCGAGCGTAGCCTGGGCGCGAAGCCTGGCCGTATGAGGGTAGTTGTGCGACGCGCCGAAATTGACCAGCATGGCTCGACGACGCTGCGCGAAGGGCGGCGCATCCGCGGTGTAGGCGAGAATCCGGTTCGAAAGCCCGAGCACCCAGGGCCGGAGATTGGAAGGGTGCCATATCCGCCGGTTGAGCTTTGTGCGATAGATGACGTCGAATTGCCGGAATTCAGGCTCCCACGATACGGTGCGGAGGCCGTCATTTGTATCCATATACACGGTCCGATAGCGGCGGCCCGCTTTAAACAAGCCGGTTGGCGTGGGACGGCGCATGGCCCGAGGAACCCCTATTTTGATCCAATTGTACCAGGTATAAGGCAGGATCACGACGTCGCAGTCGTCGGGCGTGACCTCCGGCGTCCGGCGAAAAAGGTAATCGTCCGGTTGGTTTGAGCGACGCCAGTAGTTGTCGCTCGCGTAGTAGGGAATGCCGAGCGCGCGCAAGCCTTCCGCCAGAATGATGATGTCATCCTGCAGATTGTCCGGTTCGGGACAGCAATAGAAATAGACTCGGGGAACGTTCATTGCTGACCCGCGAGGTCGCGCGCAGCCCGGACATGGCCGCGTTCGCGGGCCAACAAGGTATCGCGGGCGTCTCGATTACTCGTCACCATGCGGGCGAAGCGACTTGCCTTCTGCCTCAGGGTGCGCGGCTCGTTTGGGACGGTTTTGTGCAGCACCCAGTGGTGGAGCCATTCCGAATAAGCGTGTCCTTCGATGACGCGCAGCAGGTAGGCCCGTTCGCACCGGCGAGCGGGGATGAGATGCTGCAGGTGGAGCTGCGGAAACACGCCTTTGCCGAGCCCTAACTCGCAACCAAAATAGGCGATGTCCGTATCGCCTCCATAAAGCAGTTGGGCGCCCTGCAGATCCAGGCGGCGCAAGTCAGGATTAGTTTCGCTTCGGTGACGGTAACCTTGGGCGACGGAGCGGCGGACGCAAAGGCCGGCGCCCCATGGAGTGGAGGGATTGTGTCCGGGATCGTTCGACCAGACAGCGCTTTCGCAAAACCGCTCCGTCAAGTACGAGCGCCAGAGGGCAGGCACGGTGGGCGCGCCTTCCTCAAAGACCAACTCGACGCGACCGCTCCAGGTTCCAAGAAAGGGGTGCTCGCGCCCGAGCCGGTCGCATGCCGCCAAAAAATCGGGAGCCAGCACATTGTCGTCGTCGACGAGAATAATGATCTCGCCTTGGGCGGCGGCAAAGCCGGCCAGTCGCGCCGCGGTCAATCCGAGTTGTTCTTCGCGCACGGTCCGGCCGTTCGGGTGCCAGGACAGATCGATCTGCGGCCCTACTGCGGGGGTCGATGCATTGTCGATTACGATGAGCTCCCAGGTTGACGAGGGCAGCGTCTGCCCGCGCAGCCCATTCAGCGTCCGCTCGAGATAGTCGAGGCGGGGATTGTGGGTGGGAATGACGACGGAAATTTGCATCGAACTCAAGAAGGCGGTGAAGACGCGCCCTCGCGGTAACTTTTGATCGTGGCCGGAACTCCGAGCGCGATTGCGCCGGGCGGAAGGTCGCGTGTGACCACCGCACCCGCTCCGATCACACAGCCATGGCCAACGGTGACGCCGCCCAAGATCGTGACACCCGCGCCCAGCCAGACATCGCGGCCAATTTTCGTCGGAAGGAGTTCGTCGGTGAGGAAACGCATGTCGGTACCCAGCGGTGGGACGACGTGATTGGCTGAAACGATCTGGCAATGCGCCGCGATCAGGCAGTGGTCCCCGATCTCGACGCCTCCCTGGCCGTAAATAACCGTATACGGGCCGATGAAGGTGGACTGTCCGATCCGAATCGCTCCGCCATAACCCTCCAGAATCACACCGTCCTGCAAGACGACGTTATTCTCGATCACGATCTGGCCGCGTCGGCTGTCGCGCACGCCGCAGCGCGCGGTGACGCCGGAACGGATCTGACACCCCGCACCCACCTGCGCCCCGCTGAGCCGAAGTTTTTGCGCGCGCCAGCGGTGCCAGCATTTTCGCAGCAGTCCTCCCGGTGTCATAAGTCAGTCACGGCGCAGCGTCCATTCCCAAGGAAGCGCGGTGGGCCCGATCACGGTGAGGGGCGGCAGCTTCGGGTAGAACCGCGGAGAAATGAAGTCGAACTGGGCGACTTCGAGTTTTTGATCGTAGTCCGTAGTGGCATCGCCCAGGTAGACAGAGATTTGGTACGTGTCGGTGTGGAGAGGGAGGTTTTCGATTCGCGCGGTCACAACTCCCTCGGCGGTTGGCGCGGCTTGCCAGGCGTCGCCGACCATGCGGGCGTTTCCTCCCGACACCGGTTGACCCCATTTCGTCGACAGGATGATGCCTACCACGGGCGGGGAGAGAGGAAAGGGCGATTTGAAACCGACCTCGATCTGAAGCCCGCCTTCGGCCAGCGCCTTCTCGTGGACGCGGACGAACGTGATGTGGGGACGGTCGCTGGAGGCGAACTCCGCTCGCTGTTGTCCGGAGCGAAGGTAGGCCGCCAGGCACTCCCCAATAGGGCCGGCTTGCCGAACCTGCCCCTGTTGCAACCAGATGCCGCGGCTACAGATGCTCTGCAATGCAGCGTGATTGTGGCTGACGAAAAGGACCGTGCGACCTTGTTGCTGGCAGACGTCGCCCATTTTCCCCAGGCACTTCTTCTGAAAGGCCGCGTCGCCGACGGCCAGCACTTCATCGACGATGAGAATTTCCGGCTCGAGATGAGCGGCAACCGCGAAGGCGAGCCGCACATACATGCCGCTCGAATAATGCTTCACCGGCGTATCGAGAAATTTTTCCACCTCGGCAAAAGCGACGATCTCGTCGAATTTCCGCCGAATTTCCGCACGGGTCATGCCGAGGATCGCTCCGTTCAAGAAGATATTCTCGCGGCCGCTGAGTTCTCCATGGAAGCCGGTGCCCACTTCGAGCAGGGAGGCCACGCGCCCACCCAGGATGATCCGTCCCGTGGAGGGCTCGGTGATGCGCGAGAGGATCTTCAGCAGCGTGGATTTCCCCGCGCCGTTACGCCCGACGATGCCGACGACCTCGCCACGTTGGACCGAAAAGTCGACATCGCGGAGCGCCCAGAACGTTTCGTGCGTCGAATCGGCTGCGCGCCGGCTGAAAGGAGATCTCAACAGCGCAGTCAGGCGATCGCGCAGAAGCCCGCTCTTTGCCTGATGACGCAGCGTGTACTGCTTTCCGAGACCCTCGACCTGGATGATGGGTTCATTCATCGGTCAGATGACATCTGCGAACGAACGCTCGGTGCGGCGGAAATACCAGATCCCGGATACCAGCA
>CAZJLP010000033.1:0-56574 GCA_964546955.1 uncultured Opitutaceae bacterium
TATTCCTCAGGCTTGGCAGCGAGGCCGTATCGAACCGCCAGCCAAGCGGATACAACGATGCCGACGGGCTTGCCGCCGACCAGTCCGAGACTAAGTCCCAACATCACACTGCCATGCGTCTGCACGACATCCAGAGTCATAATCACACCCGCATTCGCGAGTGCGAAGATGGGAAGTACGGCATAGCTGGACCACGGCTCCATCGACCGAAGCAGTTTATCGGTTGGAGATTCGGTCCGGCCGTGAATCGAATCCAAAGCCCGCAAGGTTGGCTCGGAGAGTCCGTGGCGCATCAACGCATCGCCACGATGACGCGTCTCCGTTTGCAAAACAGCTTCCGCCTGCGCCATCAGGACGTGCAGTTTCGGCGGGGGAAGTGCGGGAGTCACAAGTGCGAGGATCACGCCGGCAAGCGTGGCATGAAGCCCCGCTTCGTGGAGGCATACCCAGAGGAGGATTCCCAACACCGCATAGGGCAAAGGTCGGTATATGCCCCATCGATTCATTCCAAGGAGCAGCAGTGCCACTGCGACGGAGGCGATCAGGTAGTTCGCGTGAATCTGCTCGGTATAAAACGCGGCAATGATGCCGATGGCCACGAGATCGTCGATGATCACCGCTGCCGTGAGAAACACGCGCAATTCAACGGGAACGCGGGCTCCTAGCAGCACGATCAGCGCAACCGCAAACGCTGTGTCCGTCGCGATCGGAACCGCCCACCCTTTCGCGAGCGGCCCGGCGGGCGCGAGGAGCAGGTAGATCAAGACTGGCACGGCAATGCCGCCGAAGGCGGCGATGACCGGCAGCGCTCCGGAGCGGAAGGTCGCGAGGCGGCCGACCGTAAACTCCCGCTTTATTTCGAGGCCAACAACGAGGAAGAAAATCGCGAGTAAACCGTCATTGATCCAACTCAAGAGCGGTAAAATCATACCGCTGCCACCGAATTGAACGCCGGTCGGGGTCGCCCACAAGGTTGCAAACGATGGGCCCATCGGCGAATTCGCGAGGAGGACCGCCAGGACTGACATCAATAGGAGAAGAAGTCCCGCAGATGGTGCCCAGCGTGCGAAGCTCAAAGCCGCCGTTTGGACTCGGTGGCCTAGGGTGCCGAGCAGCGCATCAGCGAGAGCGTTCTCGTCCCACGGCCCTTCGTAGCGACGTGAGTTCAAGAAGAAGGTCGGCGTGAACGCCACCCCACTCCGCCGCGCACTTTGGACGTCTCGTTCGACTCGCAAGGCCGCCGAGTCCGAATCAGAGGCACCGTCCGGCAATGCCACGCCGAACCGCTGCGCAACCTCCTTAAAATCGTCCGGGGTCAGCACCGGCCCACGCTTCATGAGCGCATCGTGGACTGCCCAGATGTCACCTGTCTTCTCGCACACCCGCTCCGCGAGCTCCGCCGCAAGCCTTGCGTTCGCGTCATTATCCACCGGTCGATGACGGAAAACGTAACGCATCCGCTCGCCGAAACGATCGCGGAGGTCCGCAATGACTTCGTGCGCAGAATGGCAGGAAACGCAGGCGTAGCTTCCATACTCGACCAAAGTCAATTCGGCGTCTGGATTTCCAAGGATGTGGTCGCTGTTCAAATCTACCGGTGGATCGAGCCTCGTCGCCTTCGAGTTAACCATAGCGGAAAAACAACTGCGCAGAAATCCCGCAAAGTCGATGGCGGGTTCAACCGCCATCGATCACGACGAACTGTGGGACTACCCTGCAATTAATTTGCCCCGTTCAGGTCAGCCGAGGGAATTGTCTGATATCTATCCGCGCGTCGTGCCGTTGCCCGCTTGCGTAGCATACGGTCCAACTTGTCAATTAGGAGCGTGACGGACTTGTGAGCGTCTTCGGTGGTGACTGAGGCCCGAAGATCAGGGCCATAAATCTCAACATGGCCTTTAGCCCTGAACAGCCAGGCGCCACCACCAGGACCACGCTCTACGTCGATCCGAAGGCGAAGTATCGTCGGCTCGTGACGGAAAAGTCGTTCCGCCTTCGCCTCCATCGAGCGACGCATGGCGTCGTTGAGATGCACGTGAACACCGCGGAGGAGCAGTTTCGTGCCGGCCGCGGGGGCTAAAGATGTAGGATTTGGAAGGATTGATGTAATCATGTTTTCTGGGAGTTGAGAATCATCGCCATTACGCTGCCGAGAAGACGGACGCGCCCCGGGGGTGCGAACCCGTTGCGTGAGCGCAGGGGATTGTCGTGTCACCGGCGCTGGGTATGGGCGGCCCGCCGCAGCGGGGCCGCCATCCTCGAGAAAAATGAGCAGTTTCATGGCTCAAGGATAGCGCACATCGAACAGCCGGGATACTGCAAGGACCGGGGCTTGGGTATCCGCGATCCGCATGGCCAGGAGTCGAGTAAAGACGGCAGGATAACGTTGCCAGACCTGTCAACGATGCGTCCAATCCACGCAGATCCTTCCCCCTACCCCGCACAAAATCGTGCGCGGTTTCTTCGGGATACCTCATGCGTCGCACCAAGATTGTCGCCACCCTCGGTCCGGCCAGCAGTTCGCCGGAAGCTATCCGCCTTCTCGTCAAGGCCGGGATGGACGTCGCCCGACTCAACTTCTCGCACGGTAGTCAAGAGGAGCACGCGCGCCAGATCGCCAACCTGCGCGCGATCTCCAGGGAACTCGATACGCCGGTCACGATTTTGCAGGATTTGCAGGGACCGAAGATTCGGGTCGGTCAGTTGCCGGCCGGCGCCACGACTCTCGTTCCGGACGCAATTGTTTCTCTGGTCCCGGAGTCTGATTTCCGCGGAGCGGAGGCGACCATTCCGCTCGACTACGAGCACGCCACTGACAATGCGACGCCAGGGATGCGCGTTTTGCTCGATGACGGATTGCTCGAATTGCAAGTTGTCGAGGCCAAGGGCCGCGAACTGCGGTGTCGAGTTGTGGAAGGCGGCATTCTAAAGAGCCGAAAAGGCGTCAATTTCCCCAGCCTAAACCTGTCGTTGCCTGCGCTGACACAGAAAGACATCCGCGACGTAGAGTTTGGATTGGCACATGGAGTCGATTGGATTTCCCTCAGCTTTGTGCGCACCGCGGCGGATGTGCGAACGCTGAAGCAACTCATCGTGGCTAAAGGCGCGTCGAAGCCAGTCATGGCGAAAATCGAGAAGCCGCAAGCGATCGATAATCTTGATGAGATTCTGCGGGAGGCCGACGGCGTGATGGTCGCCCGCGGCGATCTCGGCGTGGAAGTGAGCCCCGAGAAGGTGCCGATGCTTCAAAAACTGATAATCGAAAAATGCAATCGGCTGGGCCTCCCGGTCATCACCGCTACACAAATGTTGGAAAGCATGATCCGCGAACCGCGTCCGACGCGCGCAGAAGCAAGTGATGTTGCGAACGCGATTATCGACGGCACCGATGCAGTCATGTTGTCGGGTGAATCTGCGATTGGTGCCTACCCGGTTCGCGCGGTAGAAATCATGGCGCGCATCGCCGCCGAGGTGGAGGCAGCAATCAGCTTTAAAACCTACCCCACGAGTGAGACGAGCGACTCGCACGCGTTGAGCGAAGCCGTCACGGCCTTAGCAAGGGTAGTCCGTCTGCGGGCGATCGTGGTGCTAACGATCAGCGGTCATACCGCTCGGCTCGTTGCGGCGGAAAGATCGAAGATTGCGCTATTTGCACTCACGACCAATCCCAGTGTCTACCACTCATTGAATCTTCATTGGGGAATCCAACCACTTGTAGTGGACGGAATCGCTGCGAGCTTTGAGGGTTTGGTCCGCCAAGCTGAAGAAACTTTGCGAGGGCGCGCCTTAGCCACGTCCGGAGACAAAATTCTCGTGATTGGTGGCGTCCCGCCGGCCACGCCTCGCGGGTCGAATTTCATGAAACTCCACGTGATGCCGTGACGCGGACTGGCGAAAGTCTCCGGTCTGACGATCGAACTCTCTATGGCGAGGGCGAGCGATTTTAAAGGCGAACCCACGAAGTCGACGAACATCGACTTGCCTGAAGCGCGCCCGCAAGCGTCTACGCCGATTATGGGCACCATGCGTTTCGCGCACAGTATGGTCGCGAATCGCTGGCTATTGTTTGATGAACTCGCCGTCCGCTTTAACCACGAGCTCGTCGGAAATCATCGGGGGTGCAAATTTGGATCCCACGCCGAAATCGGAGCGTTTTAATGTGGCCGTAAGCTGAAAACCCGCGGTCACCTTGCCTTGGTTGGTCGTGGTGCCGCGATACCATAGGTCGGCTGTAACCGTCTTGCTGATGTCGCGAATCGTGAGCTCCCCGGAAAGTTTGTAACGATCCTTGCCGGCTGCGGTGATCGTCTTGCTGCGAAACGACATCTTGGGATACTTCTCGACCTCGAAGAAATCCGGGCTGCGCAAGTGGTCGTCGCGCTGGTTGACGGCCGTATTGAGCGACATGACATCAACTACCAGTTCGAAAACCGCGTCGCTGAAATCCGGTTTGGCGCTGGCGATGCTGACTTCGAATTTGTTGAACGCGCCACTAATCTCAGAGATTCCAAGGTGGGTGATCGAAAATCCGATTCGTGAGTGTGCCGGGTCGGCTTTCCAGGTGGATTGGGCAAAAGCGGTTGTTTGCAAAACTGCGGCCGCGATGATGGCAATGAGGGATGTTTTCATAACAGGGTGTGGATGATGTGATGGATGCGCGTGGTGTTTGTCATGCGGCCCACGCATAGATGGCGACTGCAGGGCGCGGACCCAAAAGGCATGAACGCTCCGAGCATGCAAGCCAACGCACGCCGATGTTGCCTACCCAGGCAGGCGGGTGAGATGCATCCGCAACTCTCCGGCAAACTGAACCGACATATCGCCGTTGCGCGGGTAGCTTTTCTCGCTTCGTTAGCGCGTCGGTGATCGCCGTGTAGTCGATGCTCATCACCGATGTTTACCGAGAAACCGAAACACCGTCGGGCTCGTCTATTTTCTGGCGTGAAACAATCACGTCATCACCGGTGCAATCCGTCTGAGGGACGGAGCATTAACCGCTCACTGAGCAAATCACAAAACAACATGAAAAGTACCTGCAACGTCGCCGTTATCGTCGGTAGTCTGCGAAAGGGATCGTTCAACCGACAGGTCGCTCACGCTCTTGCCGAGCTCGCGCCCGCCGGGTTGAAACTTGAAATCGTCGAAATCGGACACCTGCCGCTCTACAATCAGGACAGCGACGACAATCCACCGGCAGTATTCACGGAATTTCGCAAACGTATCAAAGCGGCCGACGCGCTGCTGTTTGTAACGCCCGAATATAATCGGTCGATACCCGGCGTCCTGAAGAACGCGCTGGATGTTGCGTCGCGTCCTTACGGCCAGAGTGCCTGGGACGGCAAGCCTGGCGCCGTCGTCAGCGCGTCGATCGGTGGCATCGGCGGTTTCGGCGCCAACCATCATCTAAGGCAGTGCCTCGCCTATTTGAACGTGCCGACGCTGGCTCAGCCCGAGGTCTACCTTGGCACAGTGGACAAATCCCTCGATCAAAACGGCAAAATGACCGACGAACGCACGCGGACGCTCTTGACGAACTTTATGCAGGCCTACGCCGCGTGGGTGGCGGCCAATACGCGAGTCTGACCCGGCACCATCCCAAATTCGATGTGATGGTTCTCTGAACGAGAGTATTATGATTTCGGCCGAAGCATTCGATATTGAGCAGGCGAACTGATCGGCTTCATTGCAATACACGTTCCGTTTGGCGCGAACCTACGCGCCAAACACCGTGTTGAAACCTTCGACCATTGTCGGGTGCGACCAGATCGCGTCCCGGAGAGCGGTGAACGGCAGCCCCGCGATCATCGCCATCTGAGCGGTGGCGACCATCTCGCCCGCCGCGACGGACAACAAGGTGCAGCCGAGCACGTGGTCCGTTTTTGTATCGACCACGATTTTCATGAAGCCGCGGGTCTCACTCGCGGTCTTCGCGCGCGGTATGGCGCCAACGGGCATTTTCGCCACCCGGACCGAGAATCCCCGCTTTCGCGCTTCTGTTTCAGTCAAGCCGACGCGGGCCAACTCAGGATCGGTGAACAGCGTGAACGGAACCAGTCTGTCCTTGGTCGTGTGCGCACCACCGCCAAAGATGTTGGCTTGAACGATACGATAGTCGTCCAGCGACGCGTGCGTGAATTGCGGGCCGCCGTTCACATCGCCCAAGGCCCAGACACCTGTAGCTGTCGTTTCCAGGCGGTCGTTAACCATGACGAAACCCCGCGCGTCCGTATCGACGCCAGCGACGCCGAGATTTAGTTCCTCGGTGTTGGGAGTACGGCCAAAAGCTGCGAGGACGTGTGAGCCCATCACGCTTCGAGTTCGTCCCTCCGAGTCTGTATGTGTAACCGAAATCTCATCACGTGCTCGCTCGACACCAACCACGGTAGAGCCGAGTTCGAGGGCGATCCCCTCCTCCTGCAGCAGCGCGGCCAGTGCTTCGCTCACGTCCGGATCTTCTCGCTTCAACAATTGCGGGGAGCGCGCAACAATGGTCACCGCACAGCCGAAATGCCGGAACATCTGGGCGAATTCGATGGCAATATAACTGCCGCCCAGAATCACGAGATGCTGTGGCAAGACATCGATCCGCTGGATCTCTTCGCTGTTCAACCCGCCGCTTCCGGCAAAGCCGGGCACTTTAGGCTCCGTGGGCCGCGTGCCGGTGTTGATGAAGATTTTTTCCGCCGTCAGGATGCGCTGGTTTCCATTCGAGTCCCGCACGGCCACGCGTCCAGGCCCCTCGAAGCGCGCGATGCCAAGAATGAAGTCGAGTGAAGGGGCCCCGGTGAGGTTCTGGTGGTTCATCGCGCGCATACCTTTGACCACGCCTTCCGCCCGACTGCGCACGGTCGGCCAGTCCACGTGGACTTCCCCCGTCTGGACCCCATACTTCCCGGCGAGCCGCGCGCTGCGCGCGACGCGCGCGCTGGCGATCAACGTTTTGGTCGGGATACAGGCTACATTGATACACGATCCGCCGATCATCTCCGGGCTGCGCTCGATCAGCGCAGTGCGAATTCCTTTGTGTCCGAGGTTGATCGCAAGGGTCTTCCCGCCCTTCCCTCCGCCGATGACAATCGCTTCATATTTGCCCGATTCGATCATGGTGTGATTCTAAGAAAGGTCGAAAATGGGTTATCCTCCGGCGAAACGTAGTATTTCGGGGAAACAAACCGGCGCCAGTCGTTTCACACCGTCGCGCAACGATTCTAAACAGAACGTTTATTAGTTGCGATACCTCCCTCGTGTGAAATCGCCATCGAAAACCCGCCGTAGCCCCTGGCGGAAGAGGAGGCGCATTGCCGTCTTAATCCTCGCCACGCTTTCCGTGATATGGGCGGTACTGAAATACACGATGCGTCTTCCGGAGTTGGGCCCTCGGACGGAATCAGTGCGGATCGAGGCCGCTGCGGACACACGGCTTCAACGATCCCTGGCTCCCCTCTTGCTCGCTAACCCTGGCAAAACGGGTGTCTTCCCGCTCGAGAATGGATACGACGCTTTCGCCGCGCGCGCTCTTCTTTGCGAGGGCGCGGAACGAACCCTCGATGTGCAATATTACATTTGGCACAACGACACGTCCGGTGGGTTGCTCTTTGATGCACTACGACGAGCCGCTGACCGCGGGGTGCGCGTCCGACTGCTACTGGACGACAATAACACGGTGGGTCTGGACGCTGTGCTGGCCGCGCTGGACATTCATCCGAACATCGAAGTCAGGTTGTTTAACCCGTTCAAACGGCCGGGCCGCTTCCTGGGCTACATCGTTGACTTCTCGCGGGTGAATCGCCGCATGCACAACAAGTCATTTACCGCGGACAATCAGGCGACGATTGTGGGGGGCCGCAATGTGGCGGATGAATATTTCGGGGCGTCGAGCATCCGCACATTTATCGATCTCGACGTCCTGGCGGTTGGACCAGTTGTTGAGGAGGTCTCTCGAGATTTTGACCGGTACTGGGCAAGCAAGTCGGCCTATCCCGCTGCACGCCTTCTGCCCTCGTACGATGCGCGTGAGCTGGCTGGGGTGCATGAATCGCTAGCCATGAACCGACGCACGCCGGCAGCCGGGGAGTTTCTGCGTGCAGTGGAGGGACGGGCGTTCGCGCGAGAGATGATCGGGGGGACGCTGGCTTTTGAATGGGCGCCCACGAAGATGCTGAGCGACGATCCTGCTAAGGTGGTGAACCGCGCGACCGCGGCGACGTTGCTTTGGCCCCAGATGAAGGAAGCGCTCGGTCCTCCAGCTACCTCCTTGGGCTTGCTTTCGCCGTATTTCGTGCCGACGAAGACCGGTGTTGAAGCGTTTAGCGGGCTGTCGGCCGGGGGAATCAAGGTGCGCGTACTCACCAACTCTCTCGAGGCTACAGATCTCTCGGTCGTCCACTCGGGATATGCAAAGCACCGACGTGCGCTCCTTTCGGCGGGCGTCGAACTGTTCGAAATGAAGGGCGAATTCGCGCGGAAATCGGCTAAAGGTAAGGGCCTGTTCGGCAGCTCCAGCTCGAGTCTGCACGCCAAGACCATCTCAGTTGACGAAAGACGCGTGTTCGTAGGTTCATTCAACTTTGATCCTCGTTCCGCTCGATTGAACACCGAACTCGGCTTCGTAATCGAAAGTCAGGTCCTAGCCGCGGCGCTCGCTAGTTCGCTTGCTCGTGAGATTCCGGCACGCGCTTATCGTGTTCAGTTGAGCGAAAGCGGATCATTGCAGTGGGTCGAGCATGTCAATGGCCGCGACTTGGTGCACCGCAGCGAACCAGGATCCAGTTTCGCGCGCCGTGCTTGGGTGAGAGTGCTTTCCTGGTTGCCGATCGACTGGCTGCTTTGACGCGGCGATCCCGTGATTGCATCCCAGGCCATTCGTCCGGCGGCTCGAGGCAGAGCCGGTCTCCATGCGCTTCGCGCATGGCTGAGCAGCGATCGGCGCAGTGGGACCTCCGCGATGATAGTGATATTCTACGAGTATGAAATCCACGGCTACCTCGACTTCGACGGGAAGAACCGTCGCGCCTTTCCGCCCCATTCCGCCCGGCGTGTCCATCGGACACATCCACCTCAAAGTGGCGGACCTGGACCGCGCGGTCCATTTTTACGCCGATGTGCTCGGATTCGAAGTGACCGACCGCTTCGGGCGCAACGCGGCGTTTCTATCTGCGGGCGGATACCACCATCACATTGGGCTAAATACCTGGGAGAGTCGGGACGGGTTGCCGCCGCCTGTCGGCACCACCGGCTTGTACCATGCGGCCATCCTTTATCCGACGCGCGCGGATCTGGCCTATGCCCTTCGCCGATTGCTTGCGAACGGCATTCGCATCGACGGCGCATCCGATCACGGGGTCAGCGAGGCCATCTATCTCCGGGACCCAGATGGTAACGGGCTCGAACTCTATCGAGATCGCCCGCGCGAGGAATGGCCGCGCAACGCGGACGGCTCGATTGCCATGTTTACCAGGCCTCTGGACTTGGAATCTCTCCTGGCTGAAATTGATCGTTCCTAAAGTGGCGACCGATAACCGAAACCTGAGTGACTGCCATGAAAACAAAATTCCCAAAAAAACCCGTCTCAACCTCGGCCGTGACAGGAGGCATCGGCATCCTGTGCGGCACGGATTTTTCTTCCGCAGCGGGCGTCGCGGCTGACGTGGCCACGGAGCTCGCTCGGCGGCTCGACGCACCCTTAACGCTCGCGCATGCGGTAGAGTTGCCCTCCGCGCTCAAGAACGATGCCAGAGCTGCCCGATGGCTCACTGCGGCCCGGAAGCGATGGCTGCGGGAGACCGCCGAAGTCAGTCGAAAGCGGGGCGTGGAGGTGCTGAAATCCTTATGCGTAGGCCGCGCGGACGAAGTTCTCGTCGAGAACGCTGCAGCAGACAATGCGCGGATGATCGTGATATCGTCGCTTGGCGACCGACGCCCCGGAAGATGGCTTCTCGGCAGCGTCGCGGAACGCACCGCGATGCGCGCAGAAACACCAACGCTGGTCCTCCGAAATGCGGAGCCAATTCGCGCCTGGCTGCGGGGCAAGAGGCCGCTCAAGGTTTTTGTGTGTTTCAATTTCACTGCCTCGGCGGAACTCGCGCTGCGTTGGACAAAGGCGCTCACGACAGTCGGGCCGTGCGAAGTTGTGCTCGGGTATGTGAACAACCCAGTCGACGACTACATGCGCGTCGGGGCGAGCGGGCGGGTCCCCTTCGATGGGAACGCACCTGAAGTGCTTGCAATTCTTGAGCGGGACATGAAGGAACGAGCACGTGCCCACTTCGGCAACGCTCCGACCAAGTGCCGGATCGAAGATCGCCCAGGTCGGGCGGACGAGCGGTTGGTTGAAATGGCCAAGGAAGAAGGCGCCGACCTTCTCGTGGTCGGTTCCCGGCAATACGATGGACTGCAGCGGCTGTGGAATACTTCCGTTTCACGTGGACTGCTCGGCAATTCGGTGACGAGTGTCGCGATAGTGCCGCTTGCGGCTGGAAAAATTCAACCGACCAAATTGCCTACGATGCGCCACGTGTTGGTGTCGACAGACTTTTCGGAAAGCAGCAACGCGGCAATTCCTCACGCCTATTCACTCGTGCGGGGAGGCGGTCTGGTGACCTTGCTGCATGTCGTCCCACCTCCACCCCGCGTGGTACTCGCAAACAGATCAACGAGCTCTGCGCGGCTCAAGGCCGACGCCGAAGTTGCGCCCAAGGACGCACACGAGGTCGCCGCGAAGCTGCGGGCGCTTGTGCCAGCTGATGCTGAACGACTCGGGATACATACCCAGGTGAAGGTCGTTTCGAACTGTCAGGTGGGACTGGCTATCGCCCAAACAGCGGAACGTCTGGGTGTGGACGTCGTGTGTTTCGCGAGTCGGGGCCGCTCTGGCTTGAGCAAGCTATTGCTGGGTTCGGTCGCGGAAGACGTAATTGCGCGGGTGCGACGCCCCGTTTTTGTCGTTCGCTCACCACCATGCTAAGCTGACAGCCAGGAACGTGCCTTCGGCGCAGCCAAGTCGACTGAGCGGGCCGCACTGCTAAAGCCAACGCTTATATTTAAATACCACGTACGGGACCACGCCGGCGATAAGCATCAACAAAAGCGACAGAGGGTATCCCCACGCCCACCTTAGTTCTGGCATGTGCTGGAAGTTCATGCCGTAGATGCTTGCGACCAATGTCGGCGGCAGCAGCACGACAGCCAACACGGAGAACAGCTTGATGATTTTGTTCTGCTGGCTGTTGATCACATTCTGGTCGCTGCTGATTCGACCCAAGGTGGCGTCCAGGATAAACGTAACCTTGCTCGATACGAAGTTGGCATGATCTGCGAGTGCGATGACGTCTTTGCCGGTTATCCGCCAATAGTCATCCACTTGCTCCTGGCCCAGATTTCCGCACGCTTCGGTGAAAAAGCCATGCATACGCCGGAGACTGACAAGGCTCTCTCGCGCGTTCGCGGTTCGGACCCCATTTTGGCCGATGCGCTTCAACAATTCATTGAAATCAACGGCACCCGGTTCGCGGATCTCGCCCATGAAAATTGTGCCGGAGAGATCGTTTAGGTCGGTTGCCGTGAACTCAAGGATATCGGCGATGCGATCCACGATCTCGTCAAACAAACCGAGAAGAATTTTCTGAGGCGTTTGGAACAGTTCAGGGTTGCGCTCCAATCGAATGGCAAAGCCCTTGAACGGCATGGGATCGTCGAAACGGAGCGTGACAAGCCGGTCCTGACGATACGCGAATGTCACGGGAGTCGTCGTCGAATACGGATTCGCCGCCCTAACCATAATGGTCGCGGTCATGAACAGCGTACGGCTTTCGACGTACAGCCGACTGGAGACTTCGATTTCTTGAGCTTCGTTTCGCGTCGGCAGCGAGAACTGCTCCAATGCTTCGACGGCTTTGATTTCATCTGACGTGGGATTGAGAAGGTCGATCCAAACGGCGTCCTCCCAGTTTTCCGCCGACAAGTTCGCCACCTCGGCGGCTCGACCCGTCTTTTTGTTATAGATCTTGATCATGAATCAGGGACCTCTCCATTCCGAAAGTAGGGCTGGCTAGCGCAGTGATGACGGAGCGAAAAGCTGTCGGTGTCGGCCCGACTTGGCGAGCACGCAAACCGTCGCTCACTGCAGACGGCTGCCAACGGGGAAAAATTCACAGCGTGTACGCAAATCCTGCCCTTGGTTGAGTTGGCGGCTGATCGTGGCACTACGATACCTGTTTCGTGCCTCCCCGAACACGGCGGAGCCCGCATGTACTGCATGCGAACGGTGCATGGCCCGGCTTGCGTTGTTTCATGCGCGGTTCACGATAGGACGACGTGAATCTCGACCTTCTGCGTTCGTTCTTCGCAATCTCCGAATTTGGAAGCTTGAGCAAGGCAGCCGAACAGTTGCACGTCTCACAGTCCACGCTTACACGGCAGGTCCAAGCGCTGGAAACGGAGATAGGAGGTCCACTCTTCGAGCGTGGCCACGGCGGGGTTGCCTTGACGGCCGCGGGACACGCGCTGCTCGAAGGCATGCGACCTGTGGTAGCACGAGCGGATATTGTCATTTCCGAAACTCGGAAAGTGGCGCGCGGCCAGAGTGCGTCATTGCGTATCGGTTATCTCATGTCGGCAGCCAGCGAGTATCTGAATCCGGCGCTTGCCGCACTGCGACGGTCGCACCCTGAAACGAAGGTTCGGCTGGTCGACCTTTCGCCCGGTGATCAGATCAATGCACTGCGTCGAGGTGAACTCGACGTCGTGGTGCTGGGAAACATCAATGCGGCGGTCGCGCGTGAATTCTTCGTGAGACGGATCGCGACCTTACCTGTGGTTGTTGCCCTTCCCGAGAGCCACGCGCTCGCGGCGGAGGACAATATCGCGCTCGCCGAATTACGGCGGGAGGTGTTCGTGGGCGCGGATCCGGAGGATATTCCCGCCTTCAACACTTGGCTTATCCAGCTTTGTCGCCGGGCGCGGTTTCGGCCGAAAATTGTAGAGAACGCAAAGGGCCTCACCCACACGCTTTCTCTCCTGGTTGCCGAGAACGCAGTGACGCTGCTCCCCGGCTTAGTGTCAAAGTTCAAGGTGCCAGGAGTGACCTTTCGTCCCCTTTCGACCCCAGCGGTGAAATGGGACCTCCAAGTCGCATGGCAGCGCGGGAAAATTGCAGAGCCGGTGCGAGAACTGGTGGACCTGCTGACCAAAAATTGGCGCGCCGCGAAAGAAGCACGCGGTTCCTGAGCGTGCCATTCTTCCAGTCTAGAGGGGCGCGCCGGGCGGTCGTTAGGCAATACAGGTTCGCCTGGTCGGGCGCAGATACCGTTGGCGATGCTCCTGAAACGGGGGAAGTTGGTCCTTTTCTCGGCGCAGTCTAACACCTGAAACAAGGGGGCCTACTGCGTCTTTCGGCCACGCAGCCATGCGTGTTGCGCATACGTCTGTTTCGATCGTCGCAGTGGCCGTGATGCTCGGGACACGTTAAGCTCTTGGCATGAACTCAACGTTTTTTTGTCAACATCAACCCAACTCCACAGTCCGACGAAGCAAGTGGTTCTCGCCCGCATTCGACAGTGTGCCTGCGATAAAGGCGCGGGCACTGGAGCGTTGGGAAAACGAGGGTGGCAAGATTCCGGAGTTACTGGTGCGGCCCCTACCGGTTTTTCTCGCGCCGTCCGCAGCCGCGACAGGCCCTCGATCGTGATAACGTGAGAACGCGGTCCTCTTCAGCGAGAGGCGCGTTGGTCTGGGAATCGTCTGCTTACCGGGGCGTGGCTAGGTACGCGTCTTAGATGATGCTTATGGGTCAATTAGCACGGGATACAGGAAGCCTGACTCATGTTCGCCATCGGCCAATCTTTACCTGTTTGCACCCCCTGGGTAACGATTAGCTCATGCTGAGGCCTACAGGCAATCGGTCGGTCTTGCATGTATTGGACTCCCCGCATGATACGCAGATATTCGACACGTCATTGGCAAGGCGAAACTATACCTAGCCGGACAATGAGGCGATAAAACCTCATTCGCCGCAAACAAAGCAGGTAGAAATTCACCCGGGCCAGACGAAACGACGGCAATCGTTCACGCCGAACCCGCGATTTGACCGCGCGCAGCCTTCCGAATTTTTGCGTCCTTGCGATCACAGCATCGTCTTAAAGGGCGTATGAAACAATCCACACTCGATCCAGACACCATTCGGCAGGAAGTACGTCGGCACTACGGCGCAATCGCTGAGAGCGAATCTTTCCCGTCCGACAACCGAAACGATGCCTGTTGCAGCAACCGAACTTCCGGCAGCGGACGATCCAACGATGGTTGCTGCGGGCATGCGGGACAGGCACGGACACTCGGTTATGGAGACGCCGACCTCGCTCATACTCCCGAAGGCTCCAATCTTGGACTGGGATGCGGGAATCCGGTGGCGTTAGCCTCCCTGGCCCCCGGACAAACAGTCCTGGACCTCGGCGCTGGCGCGGGTTTCGACGCCTTCATCGCCGCTCGTGCCGTCGGTGCTGGGGGTTTTGTCGTCGGTGTCGATATGACCCCGGAGATGGTCAACAAAGCACGCGCCAACGCGAAAAAAGGCGGTTACTCGAACGTCGAGTTTCGGCTCGGCGAGATCGAAGCGCTCCCCGTGGCCGACAAATCGGTCGATGTGATCATCTCAAATTGCGTGATCAACCTCGTTCCCGACAAGCGGAGCGTCTACCGCGAGGCTTTCCGCGTGCTCAAGCCCGGCGGGCGGATTGCTGTTTCCGATGTCGTGGCGCGCGAAGTTCTGGCCGATGACGTTAAAAACGATTTGGCATTGCACAGCGGGTGTCTGGCCGGAGCCACACCCGAGGCGGACCTCCAGACGATTTTACAGGAGGCGGGCTTCGTCGACGTGTCCATTCGCGAGAAGTTTAACAGCGTAGAAGTAATAACGAGTTGGGAATCGAAACGAGGGTTTGAATCGAAAGTTTTTGCGGCCGAGGTCACCGCCAGCAAGCCTGTTGCTGCCTGCTGCGGTCCAGAATGCTGCTCGTAGGCCCGCCCATATGTCACCTCACGTCCGCCCGATGACTACGTCCGACATTCCGGCCGCGCGCGCCCTGTGGGCGGAAACCGAAGGCGTGGAACTCTGTGAAGGTGACAATCCCGATGAACTGGAGCGATATCTCCGGCGTAATCCGGGAACCAGCATGGCTGCATTCGAAAGTGGGCGCCTGGTCGGCGCCCTTCTTGCCGGTCACGATGGACGACGTGGTTTCATCTATCACTTGGCGGTATCCCGCGATCGTCGTCGGACGGGATTGGGCAAAACGCTCGTGGATTATTCGGTGGCTGCTCTGAAGGCGGTCGGCGTCGTCCGCGTGCTTCTGCTTGTATCTTTGGACAATTTCGAAGGCCAAAGATTTTGGACCCGCCAGGGATGGGCGGCTCTCACCTCGGCTCAAGCAATGGGCAAAGACCTATGAAGCCCTCTCCCACCCTCCGATCGCCCAGTGCCAACGAGATCGAAATCCTGTGGAGAAATTTCGCCACGCCGCTCCGCAAGTTTTTGAGAGCGAGGACGCGATCAGAGGCCGATGGCGACGATCTCTTGCAAGATGTTTTTGTGCGCATTCAGCGGCGGCTGCCCGGATTGCACGACCCATCAAAGCTTCAGGGCTGGGTTTATCGCATCGCGCGGAATGTCGTGATCGACTACTATCGCGGCAGGCGGGAACACCTGCCTTATGCGGCTGAGCTGGAGCGCGCCGATCCCGAGGGCCGGGATGCCGTCGATCTGACGCGCGCCCTTCGGGGATTTGTCGCTTCGCTTCCCGCAGCGTACCGCGAGCCGCTTGTCCGGCATGAATTCCAGGGAGAGCCTCTGGGCGAAATCGCCGCCTCCTTGAATCTTTCGCTTACGGCAACGAAAAGTCGCGTCCGACGCGCCCGCATCATGCTGCGCGACATGCTGGATCGATGCTGCCGCTTCGAGTTCGATCGCCGGGGCAAAGTCATCGAGGCCACCCCGCGAACATCCTGCGATTGCTAGACTTCTGCAGCCGGAAACGCTCGTGCTCCCCAAGCCATTTCCTGGGTCGCTAAACTGTGACAATATACGTGTTGCGGTATATCCTTGGCCCGGTATCTGGTCGCGCATGGACCTTGTGAACATCTACCAGTGCTTCTGCGACAGAACACGGTTGCGCATCATTCACCTGCTCTGCTCCGGGCCTCTCTGCGTGAGTCATTTTCAAGAAATCCTGGGCGAATCTCAGGTGAAGATTTCCAAGCATCTCAGCTATCTGAAAGCTCATGGACTGGTCGAAGTCACGCGTGAAGCAAGCTGGAGGGTCTACCGCTTGCCCAAGAATGCTCCTTCCGAACTGAAGACCAACCTTGCCTGCCTCCAAGACTGCGCGGCTGAAGACGGAATATTTCGCAGGGATGCCGAGAAGCTTAAGCGCCTCCGAGCGAAGTTCGAAAAAGACAGTCCGATTTGCTCCGTCCCCTCCTCCGCGCGCGACAAGCAGCTTAACTGTGACTGCTAGTCAGCAGAACCGCTTTTCTCATGAAGAAAACCCGCATTGGAATCAATGGTTTCGGACGAATGGGCCGGCTCGTGTACCGAGCCGCCTGGAACTGGCCGGAGTTCGACTGGGCCCTCGTCAATGAAATCAAAGGTGGACCCGAGTGCGCCGCCCATTTGCTGAATTTCGACTCTTTGCAGGGACGGTGGTCGCAGCAGGCAAAGGCCGACGGCAACGCGATTGAAGTCAGCGGACACAAGATCGGATTCACGGAGGCGCCGAAGCCCGGCGATGTCCCCTGGTCGGATCACGGCGTGGACATCGTTCTCGAGTGCAGCGGTAAGTTTCGCAAGCCCGAGGAACTGGCGATCTATTTCGAACGCGGGGTGAAAAAGGTGATTGTCGCAGCGCCGGTCAAAGGTGAAGCGCAGAATTTCGTGATGGGCGTCAATGACACGCTCTACGACCCCGCAAAACACCGGTTGCTGACAAACGCGTCCTGCACCACCAATTGCCTCGCACCGATCGTCAAGGTCGTGCACGAGGGAATCGGCATCGAGAATGGCGTGATCACCACGATCCACGATGCGACCAACACACAGAGCATCGTCGACAAACCGGACAAAGACCTGCGCCGGGCGCGCGCGGCCGGTCTTTCGTTGATCCCGACCACGACCGGCTCGGCAACCGCCATCGGAATGATTTATCCCGAACTCTCGGGGAAGCTCAACGGACACGCCGTCCGGGTGCCGCTGCTCAACGCCTCGTTGACCGACTGCGTCTTCAAGGTGAAGCGCAAGACCAGCGCCGGCGAAATCAATAAACTTCTAAAGGACGCCGCCGACGGGCCCCTGCGTGGCATCCTGGGCTTCGAAGAACGGCCCTTGGTCTCGATTGACTTCAAGGGAGACCCGCATTCGGCCGTGATTGACGCACCGTCCACCCTGGTGGTCGACGACACTTTGGTGAAGATCTACGCTTGGTACGACAACGAATGGGGCTACGTGAATCGGATGGCTGAACTCGCGCGCAAGGTCGCGGCATCGTTGTGAGTTCAGGGAGCAAAAATTACGCGATCGTCACCGGCGCCTACTGGGGGTTCACGCTCACGGACGGAGCTCTGCGGATGCTGGTGCTGCTGCATTTTTTTCAACTCGGCTATTCGCCGGTGACGCTCGCGTTCCTGTTTTTGTTTTACGAATTCTTTGGCGTAGTCACCAACCTCCTCGGCGGTTGGATCGCTTCGCGCATGGGACTGCGCGTCACGCTGGTCGCCGGCCTCGCGCTGCAGGTAGCAGCCCTCGGGATGCTGGCGTTGCTGGATCCACGTTGGTCGGAGTTCATTTCGGTGGCGTGGGTGATGATTTCTCAGGCGCTTTCCGGCATCGCGAAGGACCTGACGAAGATGAGTTCAAAGAGCGCGATCAAGGTGCTCGTTCCACCCGACGCCAAGGGGACACTTTTCAAGTGGGTGGCGGTGCTCACGGGTTCGAAGAATGCTTTGAAAGGCGCCGGTTTTTTTGTCGGCAGCCTCCTGCTCGCCACCGCTGGTTTCTCCGGCGCGCTTTGGATTATGGCGGGCGCGCTCTCCGTCGTGTGGCTCGCGTCGTGGCTTTCACTCCCAAGCGATCTGGGCAAGGCAAGAACCAAAGCCGGTTGGCGCGACCTGTTTTCGAAAAGTCGCGAAATCAATGTGCTTTGTCTGGCCAGATTTTTTCTCTTTGGCGCGCGGGATATCTGGTTCGTGGTCGGCGTGCCTGTATTCCTGCGCGGCGGGCTCGGCTGGTCTTTTTCTCAAGTGGGCGCGTTTATGGCGTTTTGGGTGATCGGCTACGGAATGATCCAGGGCTCGGCACCGACTCTCTTCCGCGGCCGCGCTCCGGCTGGCGGAACGGCCGCCGGCGCCGCATTCGCGCTCGCGGCGGTCGCTGCGATAATTACGAACGCTTTTTCCGCAGGCATGCCCCCCGCCGCCCTGTACGTGGGATGTAACGCCCTATTTGGCGCCATCTTTGCGGTCAACTCAGCGGTGCACTCGTACCTCATTCTCGATTACACCGACGGCGACCAAGTCGCCCTCAACGTGGGTTTTTACTACATGGCCAACGCGGGAGGCCGGCTCGTCGGCTGCCTCCTCTCCGGCGTCCTCTACCAGTTCGCCGGCTTATCCGGCTGCCTCTGGGGCGCATTCGCCTTCGCGTTGGTTGCCGCCCTCGTCGCATTGAAGCTCCCGCGCGAGGCTCTGCACGCTGAGAAGCTAGCGCTCGCTTCGGTGAAAGCAGACGGAGACTAGAGCGTTTTAATAGAGATGTAGCCGCGGTAGGGCGAGCGCCTCCGGCCGAGCCGTGGGTAGACTCGATGAAGCTTTCCGAGCTTACTTTATCAAACTGCGCAGCTGGAATCCCGGCCTCTGCCATTCGCGGTGACGACGGCTCGGCGGGAGGCGCTCGCTCTGCCCAATCGAGCTTGGCTACACTATTATTCAGGTCGCTCTAGATTGCAGTCTTCGCGTCCTTCCTCTGATTTTCAGCCTGCAAGGAGCCGCTGGTCTAAAAAGGCCCGCACAAAAGTGCGGGCCTCGTAGTCACGGGGACAACTTACTTACAGCAAGGCGGGCAGGTCTCGGACGTGCAGTCCTGCGCCTTGGCCGACGATGCTTTCGTCGCGGCGTAAGCTGCCGCTGCCAAGGCGGAAAGCGTTACGGTCGCGATGATGATGCGTAGTTTTTTCATTTTTGAGTGAATTGAAGTTATTGCGTTAAGTTTGGACCGTAAACCACCGGGTTCGCGGGGGTGGCAGGGGCGGAGGATAACTCAGTTGTAGCGCGTCTTCGCTCTTCGTCAGGAGTCGGTGCCCGTCTCGCGCGGGGGCATACAAAATAGTGGGTGAAGGAAGTGGCGTTAGACAGCAATTCCAACAGGAAATCGAGTCGCAACGATTGGCATCCACTTTCTGGCTCCCACTCGACTCTTGATGTTCAGATCCGCCGCAACCTCCCGGCAGGCACCGTTCGAGGATTTCTCCTGACGCACAAGAATAGCTCGCCGCCCTGGGTCCAAGCGCTGAACACAAAGCTAAAAGCGCTATGACAATGAACTTCACGGTTTCTCAGTATGGCGAATTCCGGTCGGACCTCCAGCTCGGAGTGAGCACAGATCTGGGTGGCTTTGCCGACAGCTCGCTCTGCGCACTTGTTCCAAGGGGAAGCGAACCTGCCGGTCCGCAACGGAGAATGAAGGCGTACCTCAGCGAATACGGTACGCGACTTCCAGAAGGATGTCGTTGAGTTTTCCTGGATCGATAGCCCCGCCTCCGGCCACCGGAGTGTCGGGAGCCAGGGGGCCGGCATTGGTCAATTTGATCACGTGATCTCCGATCAGAAGGTTCGCGATTCCCAACTCGGTCGATCCGGCCTGGGTTTCGAGGTCAAACGCACTCAGGCCGGGTCCTCGCACTTCATTGGCCGGCGGTTGGGGCGCTTTGACCTCCTTGAAAGCCGTTACCTCGGTGGGCTTGCCGACGCCAACGGCGCAGGCGGAATCTTCCAGACTGGCCAGAGGGCTGATGAAACGGACCGTCAGCGCGTTTGCCTTGAGCGCCCTATTCAACAGGAAGAACGGCAGGTGGCGCTGGTCGATTTTGAAACCGACCTCGGTATCGAGCGGGCTCGTGATGAGGCGGTAGAAAACATCGGGGAAGTCCTGGCGGAGACTGAACACGCGCTTCACGGCTCCGTCGGTTTTGAGACGCGCGAGCACGCCGTCCACTTCGCTTTCCTGCGCCGTCTTCAAGACCGGATCGAAGTCGGCCGTATAGCTCAGGTGAAGAATGACATCGCTGATCGTCGCGTAGTCGAAAGCGCGCAACGTCTTCGGGAGCGACAATTCCCACGTGCTGAACGCGCCCGCACCCTCAAAGGGCATGTAACGTTCGTCTCGGAAGTTGAAATCGAAGACGCCGGCGTCATACTGCGCCTTGCTTGCGGCGATGCCCACGGTGTGGCGGAGCGGCACCGTTTCGAGCACATATTGCCGCTGCGCCTCGTTGAATACGCGAATCCGGCTGTTCTCGAGACGAAGCGACGCTCCCACATTGGTGTAGGGGCCCGTCACGCAGGGAATGGTCAGGCGCACCGCTTTCAGGCGACGGCGATATTGCCCCGGATAGGTCAGGTCGAAAAACCACTCGGGAACGGTAAAAGCGCATTCCCCACCCATGCGGAGCGAGGCGAGTTCTTTGGGAGCAAATTGCGCGAGCGAGAAACTCTGCTCCACTTCGAGCTGACGGTAGTTCTTCTCGATATACTGCAGTTCGAGGTTTTGCAGATCGACCATCAATCGTTCTCCCGCGAGCAGGCCGGCATTGGTCGCGTCCCAATAATTTCCGCCCAGCGGGGCTTCGTCATCGCTGCGCTCCGCCCGGTAAGCCTGCTCGGTCATCCGCGCGAAACTCAAAGCGGAGTCAAAGGCCTGGCGATACAATCCGTGCAGCCGCGTCGAGAGCAAGGTGTACCGGCCGAAGTTGGAAAACTTCAGTCCGAGGTGTTCGAATATCTCCTCGGATTGAGCGATTGTCTTCTCGTGCACTTCCAGCGTATGCACGGCAATGTCCCGCCTGATCTCGGCCGCGGATATCTGCTTTTCAATTTGCAGGAGTTCTCCCTTGGCCAGCTGCACTTGGTGCTTCCAGTCCTGGTCGCGGCGGCGATTGCTCGCCTCGCGGCCCGCCATGGCGGAGCCCATCTCATTGTAAGCGGCCAGCGCGTTGAGGCCTTCGGCCACTGCGCGACCGGCTGCGCCAATCTGGCTGCCGCCAAACTTCATGGCGGTCGGCGCGCCGATGTCGGGGATTACCGTGAGGATAGAGGCGATCACCTGAGCCAAACCCGCCTGAGTCCGGAAGTTGGCGGCTTCATGTTGAAGCTCCTGCTGTTTGCTCTCGGAAGCAAGCAGGCCGGCTTCGCTGAGCGAGTAAAAATAGTCTCGCCGGTATTCGGAAGCGGTTTTCTGACGGCGCAATCCCTCCAGCGCGTCTTCCGCCGCATCGATTTCCATTTGGACCATTCTCGAGCGCATCGTCAGCAGATTCTGCTCGTGCACCGCACGGAGTTGAGCGAGTTCTTCGCCATCGCGTTTCTCGATCGCGCTCAAGAGCTGGGCGCCAAAACTCTGCAAGGCACTCGCATGCTGTTTGGCTTTTTCGATGAGGTAACTGAAGCGATACGGCGGCAGATTGCCCGACGTCGCATTCAAGACGTCGTCCAAGGTGAGCCCGAGCGACTTCATCCGCACCAAAAAGCGTGGGTCAATCTCGGGTGAGAACAACTCCGGCCGACGGCGCGCGCCCGCGATATCCATGCAATTGCGGATCTTGTAGAGTCGATCCTCCACCCGCCCCCAGTATGCGAGAAGGTCCTTGTTCGGCGGAATGCAGAAGACCGCCTGCTTGGGCGGGACCATTTCGATCGGACTAATCGTTACCGGCGTGATATCCGAGCTGGGAACGATCAACCCGGCGGGGTTTTCGATTTCAAAATAGTCGCGGCGGCCATACTTGATTTCCACCGGCGGGATCTGGTCGAACGCTTTGATCTCGCCGCCCTCGGGCAGACCGAACTTGCCGCCTCCGGAGCCCTGGTTCGGATTGATGAAATCGATATTTCCGGTGCGGTTTCCGCTGATGGCGGGAGTCCCCGAGTCCGTCCCCAGGATCGTAGGACCCCGACCGTTGCCGGAACTCGTTCCGTACAATTTGTTGAGCGAAGTACCGTCCACATTGGTCCAAAACTTCCCTCCGGTTTGATAGCCGCCACCAGCCTGGTAACGACCATTGCCGAAATACGGCGTGCCGGTCTGATAACCGTTCCCGGCCGGACCCTCCCCCGCTCCCGCGGACGCGGGTTGCCCGACGGACAACCCCGCGGTCATTGACCAGCGAGGCGTGGGTCCGACGGCGGGGGTCGAAGGAGCGGCCATCGTGCTGGCGTACTGCAGGCCGGTGTTGAGCGCGATCAGTCGTTTCCCCTCCTCCGCCACTCGTTGGCGCAGACTGCCGGTCGGCGACGAAACCGGCACTTCGAGTTCCACCAAGAAGTCGCTCACCTTGTTTAGGCCAGGCCTGATTGCCGCGTAGGTTTTGGGGGACACTTCGCCTTCTCCGCAGGAACCCAGCGTCGCCGGCCTCGGCCCAAGGATGTCCTGGGCCATCACATACAGCATGGTAGCCTCGTTAATCGACTCCATCGTGAACTGACCGAACAGGCTGTCGCCCCAGTCCAGCAGGTTGTCGACATACTTCATCACAATCGATTTCTGGTACGCGCTTAAACGGGTGCGGGCGATTGCGTGCGGGTTGAAGGGGTCTTCGCGATACGCAGTGAGTGCAGCCTCATTGGTCAATAAAGCTCGGAGCGATTCCGTCACAGGCGGCAGATTCCGAAACTCTCGATAACGCCAAGCCTTCCCGTCCTCGGCAGTCGGATTAAAGATCGTGTGATACCAACGCTGAGTTTCGGCGAACTTTCGCTGACTGTTGAGGTGGTTGGCGACCAGAAACGGAATTTGGAAAAATGCTTCGCGAAAATAGGTGAGAAACGGATTCGTCGCGTGGAATGGATTTCGCAATACGGGATCGCTCTGGCCCGCGACCGGGCTGATCGTCAAGGGAAGTTCTTCCAGCGAGTCCTGGAATTCCGCATTCAGCAGTGTCTTCGCGCCATCCTGGCCGAATTGCTTTCTTAAACGGGTAGTCAGCGTGGTGCCCAGCCGCGTACCGAGATAGGCATTGGTCAGTTTCCGCATCCAGACCGGCTGACCCTTGGCCTCCACGATGAGCGAATCGAAGTACCCATTGACGATTTGAACCTCGGCGTTCGTAGGCGCGAGGGCGACCCTGGAGCCGGCGGCCGGGGAATTGAGAAAACGCGACGTCCGGTAGAAATTCTGCCAAGTTGGCGTTCCGGCCGGGGAAGGCGCCGGCACCGTGGTCTCGAAAATCTGACCCTGGGCGTAGATAAGGCGCGGCGAGACCGCGCCGCCGCTGGCTGAGGTCGCGGGCGCGGGAGCGAGGCTGGCTGACGTCAGGTCGACTTCATCGGATGTCGTCGCAAGAATGGGGGCGTTGCCGGGAGCCAGCACCAAACGAATGCTTTTGTCTTCGGCGGCGTTCGCGGGCGTGTAGATATCGGGGTAAACTCTCTCCCAGGCCCAGCCCTCCGGCTTATAGTTGTCCACGGGCTCGGTGTGATCCCGTCCACTCTTATCCCAGCGCACGGTGATGGCCGGAGCGGCCATGCCTTTCAACTGGGATAATTCCGTCTCGGCCGCGGTCACCTTCTCCACGGCGCCCAGTCTGTCCGCCTCTGCCTGCGAAGCCGCGGCGCGCGCCCCTGCTTCGATGAGGATCATTGCATCTTTGGCCATCAAGGCGGTCACAAGATGTGGCGGGAGGCCGAACGCCATTGCCGCAACCCAGCCCGGGTTCCGCTTCAGCCAGTTTTCTCCAAATTTATCCCACCCTCCCGTCAAAAATTTATTCCCAATGATCCAAAGCGTCACGTCACCCAATGTTCGCGTCGAATCGAGCGGCTCCGAGACCCACAATCCCGGATTGTCGGCCAGACGCGTCGCCGCCGCCGATTTTGAGAGTGCAACTTTCCAAACGTCGTCCGCGTCTTTTGCGGCCGTCGCGGCCGTGCCCGCGGCGCTCTTGAGGCCGGGAATGACCGTCTCCTCCAATTCCTGGATTCGCGCGGCGCGGTCCAATGCCGCCTGGTCCTTGTTCCTCGGGTCTCGGATCACCCGGAACTCCTCCAGCGCGCCGCCATTCGAGAAGCGGAGGGCTTGGGGAGGCGTCCACGCGCCGTCGAGACGCAGTGTGGAATACTTGAGGCGAACATTGTGCCGATAGCCTTCGAACTCGGAACTCCCCTGAACGAAGGTGCTGACCGGCCGCGTGGTCGTTTCGAGCCAAAAAACATAGAGTCGTTCTTCGAAAAGCACGGGTGACACCTTGCTCACGGGAATTTGTACGGTGAGTTTCTGCCAAGCCGACAGCCGGGGGGTGTTCGACAGCGTTTTTCCAATCGTCCGGTAGTAGTAGATCGGCGGAGAGTCCTGCGTCACCCCGAACAAATGAAGGAGATCGGCTCGGGAATCGTAGTAGGTGCCGGCGATCTTCAAACGGGCCGCTTCGTCGAGTCCGGTCAGGTATTTGGCGTAAGCATCGTGCACACTTGCATCCGTGACCTCCTGCTGCAGCAAGCTGTCTTCAAACTCTTTGAAAAGCGGCGTCTTGTCGTCCCGCAGCTCGGGCTCGATGTAGTTTTCCGGATAAAGGAAGACCTTTCGATTGGCTTCCCATACGCGGTAATGCTGCCGCCAATACCATTCCCCCCTCTTGCCGGGTTCGGTGAACCGCGCGATGGCACCCTTGACGACCGTGTCTCCGATCAGCACGAGGTCTGCGCTTTTTTCCAGCGTCATCAAGACGCGGTGCACGTAGAGTTGCAGGCTGGAAATGGCCGCAACGACTCGAGAGGTACGGGCGCATCCCTGCATCATCACATCGAGCAGGAAATAATCGTATAATCGATTGGCGTCCGCAAAAGGCTCCGGCCATGCGCTGACGATAAAATCCACAAGTCCATCCCGCTTGCGGGTGCGCAGCTTGTCGCCAAACGGTTCCAGCTTCTCCTGAAATGTTTTCTCTTCTGGATATTTGGCCCGAAACGCTCCAAACACGTCCTCGGCCGCCCGAGACAGATCGTCGAACCCATCCGCCTTCATCAGGCTGAGTGTTTCGCCGCTCACGCCCAATTGCTCTGCCAGCACTAGGGAGCGTCTGAGCAACTCGAGCGCGTTGAACGGGTTGGTGGGAAGCGAGCCCAAATGCGGCTTCAAGGCGCTGATCCGCGCTTTGTCCGTGCGCAAGGTCTTTGCGTAATTCTCCTCGCTGATCGGGCTGGGTCCGCCGAGGACGGCGTGAAGCGCTGAAAGGTCGGCCGGAGCGGACGCGGTCTTAAATCCCAGGTCGGCCGCGCTCGCGAGCGCGACGTACGCCGCCACATTGCGAACGGTCTGGATCGTGACGACCGGGTTGGACGAATTTCCGGCCTGCGCGAAGAAGAGAACCCGATTGTCGCGGACAAACGTCAATCCCTGTTCGCCGAACACTTTGTTCTTAAAGAGCGCGCGCAAACGTAGCGTATCTCCTATCAACACCCGCAGGCTGGCGCTGTCCCCTGTTTGCAGGGCGCGGCCGATCGCAATCGCTCCAGCGCTGTCCAGCGGATGTGCGAGCTTTCGGAGCAACCGGGTTGCCTTGGGCGACAAACCGAGCGCGCCGCCAAGGGCCACATCGAGAACATGCAGGGGGTGATAATTTTCCACCAACGCGCGAATAACCGCTGGATCGATCGGCGGGCTCACCGGCGGCTGGATCGACGCGTGCACCGTCACTAGAGGGGTGGCAGCGGGATCAAACTCGTCTCGCAGGCGGTAGCTGGAGCCATCGACGAGCAGCTCAAAGGCCCGGGCATTTTGTCCTGTGTTTGCCAGCACGATTTGCCGTGACTGCAAGTCCGTCAGGCCGATCTGGGTGAAGACGGTATCGGCAAACTCCAGGCTCTTCTCTCTTTGAACGTCTTCGACGATCGCCGCCGCAAGGTCCAGCGCATTGGCCGCTCCGGTCGGGATTACACCCCCGGTGACATAGATCAGTTCGTCCGCGGTGAACCCGCAGGATTTTTGCCAGCCGCAAAAATCGACCACGCTCTTCAGGTCTTCAAGATCCCGGATAAACCGTTCGCTGGGCGGCCTCGCGGCGATGCGCGGTGTGAGGGCGATGAGACTGAGGGTGTCGCCGATCTTGGTCTTGAGCAATGCGTGCAGTCGGGCGTGACGATACAGGATGCCCAGAGATTCCTGGGACAAGGAGATGCTTTCGTCCCTGGTCGCGGTGGCCGATTGATATCCAAGGGCCGGAACGGCGCGAAGGTTCGCGATAAGTTCCACCAACTCTTTGTCTGCGATTTGGAATCCAGCCAGCAACCGCAACAGCGTATTGTTGCTCGGGCCGGAGATCCCGGACGGAGAGTTGGCTTTTTTCGTCCAGGCCGGATGGGAAAACAAAAGCGGCAAGCCAGCGGGCCATGCGCCGTCCCGGTCGCGAAAGGGCTGCTGATTGAAGAGTCGATCGAAGAGCGGTGTCGCTTCGCGTAGGCCTTTTGAGGGGAAACTATCCGAAAGAGCGAGAAGCTCCTCCACGGACAGCGACCAGGCAGCATTCACTTCCCATAGGTCAAGGATGCCCTCGAGCGCGGCTGCGTTTATCTCGGCGACAGGGGCCGGGCGCGAGAGTCGTCCGATCGCATAGTCCAGCTCTTCGACCGTCCACGGTAGCTTCCGCCAAAGCCGGACAAGCCGGTGGACGCGATCCAGTCGCCTAAGGGTCAGTCCCTTGACGAGTTCCGAATTATTCTGCACGTCGGTCGACGTCCGCTTTCCACGGACGATTTCCACCGCCGCGTTGGTCGAGCCGTCAGTGTTGACGAATTTCGATTCGAGAACCGCCTCAACCGCATCGTGGGACAACCCGGTTGCCTGGAGCAGCGTTTGGACCTCCGGTGGAGCAAGCAACGCATCCAGTGCCATGCCTGCGGGAACGTTTATCTTGAACAATCCGCTGAAGAAAGCGAGGTCCGCTGCCTGGGCTGCCAACCGCGGAGTGGTGATCAGATCATATTCCTTCTTGGAAAGCTTCAATTGCGCCCGAACTTGCGACGCGCGGCTCGCTCCCATGGCTTTGACCACCTCGTAACGAGAGAGACCGAAATGCTCCAAGAGGATCTCGAGCCGCTCCAGCGGAAAAGTGAAGGGTTGCCGGAAGGTCGCTGCTTGATCCGCGAGGTGCTGGTAGAGAGCGGTCCCCGACGGGAGAGGCAGCACCTCCCGAAGGTAGCGTTCGAGAACCTCGTTGACCACGTCGAGGTACGGCACGTAGTCGTTGGTATTCTTGCAGGTCAGCTCCAACTCCCACAAATCGGGGCGCCGCACCTGCAGGTGAAGTGGATGCTTTTTCTGACCGTTTCTGAAACTGTCTTTGAGCACGTTTTCCTCGATGTAATACATCAAGTCCACGAAGTACGCGGCCGGACTCAGCACCGACTGGCAGTGCTCGCATTCGCACCAGGGCTGATTGCTGCTCAGCTCGGCAAATCCCTTGAGCGGTTGGAAGAATTGATCCTGCGAAGGAATGACGCGCACCGGCGTTGTGGCTTTGTCCCGGGCGATCTCGTGGAGGTTGAACCACTGCAATGCCGCCGCATTCGCCCGATCCTGAGCGATCGCATGGTAGGCAAGAGCCTCCGCCTCCGGCAATCCCGTCATGGTGGCGAAATTCGACGCACGGGTGAGCGCGATGGCAGAGGCGGAGTGAAATCCCGCTTCCATGATCTCCACCGCCGGAACCGGATTCCCGGCAATCGAGTAAATACGTTGCTGAGCCTTGAGGTCGGCTAGGACGCGCTCACGCGCTTCCTCTGGCAATGAACCGAACTTGAGGTCGGTCAGGTCAGCGCTGTCGGGCAGATAATCGAGACCGATAAAACCGACCTCTGGATTCAATTCGTAAAAGGTGCTCAACCAGCCCACCCGCTCGGACACCACTTTTGCCCGACTAACGGGATCCGTGTCATTGCCCGTCAACACCTCATCCAGGCCCAGCCCCGGGTGCAGATTGGCGAACCGCTTCAGACTGGCGTGCGCGTCTTTGACTTGCCCCCGCTGTGACTCGCTCACCTCGCTCAGATCGAGCGCGTCGAAGTCCACAGTCAACGCGTTCTCGTTGCTCACGAGCAACGGTTGGATTGCGCGCACCTTGTCTTCGATCGCGTTCGGAACACGTTTCGTCCGCTGAACGAACGCGGCATGCGGAAAGGCGCCAGCGGCATCCTTAACGAACGCTCGGGCCTGTTGTGCACGGGTCGCGCCGGGAGGCACCGGCGAACCGGCTTGCTCGAGCACGCTCTCCCACTCTCCGGCATCGAGCGCGACAAGATCCCTCGCCTTTTGGAGCCTACCGTTCCGGATTGACGAAAATTCCGACTGGAGCACTGCGGAGACGACTTGCGGATCTCCGCCGGCTAGACGGTGCAGGGAAACGGTCAATCCAAGGAGTTCAGCTTCCGACTCGGCGAGCGTTTTCGTCTCGACCCACGCGTCGAGGACCTCCTCCGACACCCCGTCGAGGCCATCGACCTTCTCGAGCACCACTTTCATCTTGCTCGGCGGCAAGCCTGACGATCCCAAGATAGAGATCAGTTCCGCCTGCTCCCGGTTCGGCACCAGCAGCAACACCTCTTCGATCAATTTCTCGATATTCGCGGGAATGATGTCCTGCTTGATGGCGTCGACGAGGGCTGTGCGCAGCACGTTGATCCGCTGTCGTTGCAACGCTTCCCAACGGGTCGGCAGGCCGAGCCGAAACCAGCCGTAAAACACCGGTGTGGGGATCTTGCCTTTTCCTTTCTGGTAAGAAGGCATTGCGACTTGCAATCCGGGCTTGAGCGAAGCCGCTTGCGTCGAAAGCTTCGCCGCCTGGACCAACCAGGCAATACGGTCGTTAGAAATGCCGGTTTCCCCGGCGAGAAAAGCAATGTCTTTGTCGTCGAGGTCGAGCAGCGCCACCTCAGCCAGAACGGGCTTCAAATCGCTGAGATAGCGTTCGTATTCGGAAAGGCCCTTCGTCCGACCAGAAACATCCAGATCGACGACCTGATCATCGGCCGCGTTGAAGATAATTTCCGACGACGCGTATTCTTCGCCCTTCGGACCCACCGCGACGACGCGCAAATCCGCGCTGGCTTTTTCGGCGCGTTTGAACTGATGGCGACCATAACGGATCGCGTAATTTCCTTTGGAATCGGTGAGCGCTTCCCCCAACGATTCCTCGTCCCGTAGATCCTTGTCGAACGCGACAACCTTCTGTCCTTTGCCCGCACCAGCTACGCGTCCGCGCACCACGAACGAGTCGGCGGTCAGTTTCACGTCCAGACGGTAATCGGCCGGCGCGTTGAATTTGATCTTGCTCTGAATCAGCAACACATCCCGCGCACGATAGACACGCACGAAAACATCAGCTCCGCCACGTTCGCTCTTCGAACGGCGGAATGCGGCGTCGCCGTACTCAATGCAAAAGGAACCGGTTGCGTCCGTGATCGCCTCCCCAAGGCGGTTTTCTCCTCCCGTGTCCTTGTCGTAGGCAACCACGATCAAGCCCGCCGCGGGCGCGGCGTCGGACGTTGTGACGACGCCTCGCACGCACAATCGACCCGCCTCCGCGGGTCTTAGGTCGGGGTTCCGAAGCGAGGACCGGGGCGGAGGGGCGGCCTGTCGCTTTTTTAGAGGACCGGTCTTCTGCGTGGGGATGCCGGGGCTTTTGCTGCTCACCGCGTTCTTCTTCTTTTTAGCCATGGCCGTGGTTTTTTCGAATTGTTTTCTAGTTGTTAAACGATGCGCGGGTCGAACGGGCCATGTGTTGAACAGGCAAAACGAGGCCAGATTGAGCCGTGGCGTAAAATGAGTCGTTACGTGATGGGGAAATTCGCTCGAGGGGTAAGTTCTTCCGCCGGAATTGACCTCAGCGAAGGTCCGGCATGGCCGAAACCGGCGATTTTTTCATGAAGGCTTTCGGGGCCACGAGGAGCGGAACGGGATTGGGCTCCTGCTTTCCCACACGAGCCGCAAATTCATTGAGTCGTTCCCTTTCCAGTTTCAGGTCGACCAGCGAAACGCGCAAGGAGGCGACATCGAGAGGTCCCGACAAAGGAGCGTCTCCCAGCCTGTGCCGCAGGTCGGCCCGTTCAAGACTGTGACTAGAACCCAGGGTGGCCCAAAGACGACCCCCGGGAGCAGAAGCAGGCAGATCGTTTTCGTCGCCGGAAAATTTTGCGTCCGGCTTGTCTAAGTCTGCTGCGGAGCTGAATGACTTCGCTTTGCTCGCGTCATAAACCACCGCGGCTGCGTCCGCCATGATGTACGATAGAGGATTTCCGGGCGTAAGAACCAGGCTTGAGCCCAGTACCTGCTTTCTATACTCAAGCAGACGCCCGGCAAAATAGTGGTCGACGTTTCTGAGGACGATATTCTGGGAATATTTCGGATCCTGATTACGGGTTCGGACACGGGTGACATAAAGGAAGAGCGCCTTTCTCAGAATGTCTTCTTTCGTGATATCCTCTTTGTATTGGAGCTTTGCATCTTCCAAGGCCGCATCGATGGCCGCGTTGATGATGTCGACAGTCGCTTTGTCCGACTCTGGCGTGTCGATATCCACGTCATTGGACTTTTCCCTCCCCGTCGTAGGGGTTTTTTCGGGCGGCAGTTTTTTCACCGTATCGTTGCTGAACTTCTGGGCCCTGATGATTTCCGCCCCCGATTCGTTGTTCTGAAGGTACTCGTCGTAATTGGTAGCCTGCGTGCCAAGCCGGTCAGTGAGATTCACCGGCTGACAGGAGGAATAGGCATACACATTGATGCCTCCCGCCACCAGAATGGGATCAGGCGATACCCATCTGCCCAAAGCGGGCGCCAAGTACCGAGAATTATGGAGCGCCAGACCGCTTTCTTCGTCTCGTTCCATTCCCGTGAAACGATAGCGCACCGGCGCAGCTTCCGCGCTACTCTCCTGCGCCCGATAGGCGCTGCTTCCGTAAGGATGATACTCCTCGTACGATATGACCCGGGCCTGGTCGTCAATCTCCAAGCACGCTGAGCCGAGATGATTGCTGTATTGGTAGCGAAACAACGTTTGCGTTTTGACCGAGAGTCCGTCCGGCCGGGGATTCGCCGGATCGCTAGCAACAATCACATCATCGACCAAAAGCACCCGTTGGTTTCCTTCGAAAAGGTGGTGTGACTCGATTTCCTCGACCGGCGCTGACGTGACGCTGCCCTTGTAGCGGCGATACAATTCGTATCCTCCCAAATAAATGCGCTCCTCAGTCGCGCCGCCACTGCGTTCGATGCGTTTTCGAACGCGCCGTTTTTCCGCGTCGTACTGGTAGTAGACCTGCCCACCGCCGCCGAGATTGAGTTGGCGGATCAGATCGCGGTGATCCCAGCGCAGATTGAAGCTGGGGTCGGTGTTTGCCAGGTTGCGCAGATTTCCATGTGCATCGTAGTGGTGCTCCGTCTCTGTCGCTGAACGGTTTGTGCCTCGCCAGGTGAAGCGAAGTCGGTTGCTGCTCGAGTCACACTCGAAATGGCGAGTCCAAGAGCTGGCGGTTTGGCTGGGCACGACGTGCTGCCGGGTGACAAAATTTCCGACCGAATCGTAGGTATAACTCTCGGAATAGGTGCGCAGGGTTTGGTCCGTGATCGGGAACGCCTGAGCTCGTACGGGTTCGTTTCCCGCTAAAGCGGCGTCGCCGCCCTCCGCGCTCTCCCTTCCGGACGTCCAAATCAAACGATAGACCGAGTCATACTCGTATTGGCACTTGGGTTCCGCGATCCCGTTGTCGAAAAACACCGGTCTATAAGCTTGATCTTCGATTTCAACTACGTTGCCGACCGGATCATGGGTGTAGAGGAGTTGCTGGACGATGGCCGCGTCGGCCAGGTTTGAACGCCGAGCAGGAAAGCCGCCGGGGTCGCCCGGGCGGGTGGTCCGAATCTGTTTCAGGCGAAACGTAACCGGATCGTAATCGTACTGCGTGAGTGTCCCATTGCCGAGCCGGAGAAACGTTTTCTGCCCTTTGGCATTGTAACGGATCTCCCGAATTTCATTCGGCTTCGACGCATTCACGCCGCCCACCGGTCCATTGGCGGTTCGGTTCGCGCGAACCCGCAGCTTCTCACTTTGAAGCATGCCCCGGCGATTGTAGCTCGGTTGGTAAGCGGCCACCATCGAAGGATCGCGATGCCAATTGTAATACAACGTCATTCGATTCAAGGCGTCGTAGCTGGTGAGCTGGCGGAACGTCTCATTCTCGAGCTTTGCGCTTGCGTTCCCCTGCCAATCGATCGCCGATTGCGCGGGTTGATTGTTCAACTGACGATCCACTTCGACTAGATTGCCTTTGAAATCGCGTCGGACTGTCTGCGTCAGGCCGCTCGGGTCGTAGTGCCGGACAAGCTGACCGATGAGGTTTGACGCCTGGTCTGCGGCAAACTGGGCATTCGCGGTGCCGTCTGGGTCGTAAGCATCCCGATATTCGAGTCTTTCTACCTGTTGGGCTGGCCCGCCCTCGACACTGATCCATTGCGCGGTCGGTCGCTGCAGAGCGTCATAGTCAGTCGAATACAATCGTTTTTCGCCGACAAAGACATAGTCCGCTTCCTGCCGCTCGTTGAAGTCCCACGAAAACATCGCCTTGCCGGCGGCATCATTGAGCACCCACCGGTTTCCGGCGTCCATGCTGCGTTGGAAAAGCAGATTGCCCGCGATGTCGTAGGCGGGCACTCGCAGGCCGACGTCGTTGTTGGGATTACCCGACGGACTGAAATCTCGCGGGACGCGCGGCTCGTCTCTGTCTGCTTTTACGGGCCAGACGAATTGCATGGCCAAATTTCCACGGGCGTCGCGTAGCCACAGCGGTTTACCTTCGGCATCGAGTTTGGTAAAGGTGAGGTAACGCTCGTCGCGATAGCTCCGGCCTCCGATCAGTCGCGTTCCGTTCGGGTCTTCGATGCGGTTGTGCGCGATCGCAATCGCTTCTCGGCCGAGGCTGTCGAGGACAGTGCGCGCGGGCGTGTCCTGATGGACAAATGCCAATCGAGCCGCCCGCTGGTCTGCCGACGCAGCGCCCGTCGCCGCATGTCGCGCATACCAAGCATTGCCCGATTCGGCGATTGTGTCGTTGGCGTCGAAGATAAGGACTTGCCAGGGTGAGAACTCAACGCGGCTGAATGTACCGTCGGGCATTTCGGTGCGAACGAGGCGCCCGACCGCATCGTAATACATGAGAGCCGTCACACCGTTGGCCGGCGGAAGTTCGCACCCGAAATCATCGCTGAAAGCGGGCTCGAACTGTTTCACCGGTTTGCCCTTGTTATTGAACACGGTGAGGCCGCTGACAATCCAGCGAGGCCGAGGGTCCGTGGCGGTGCTCGCGGGATCAGGCTCCGCCTGGCTTTTTTTCATCAGCACATTTCCGACACCATCGGAACACTCGAGAGAAATGTGCAATGGACTTTCCTCACCCGGCGCCAGCTGGCCTACATGCCGTTCGCGGACGATGGCACAGGCTCCGGCCAGCCGCTGGGCCCAGATCCCGTTTTCATCTCCGAAATGATAGACAAAACGCGCGCTCGCGCTGATGAGCCAATCGCGCGCTTTGGTCTCGTTCAAGGTGCTGGAGGTACAGAACTCCGCGACAGCGGCGATCGGCAGATTCGTCGTCGCATACGAGAAAGCCTCAAGGTTGTCGCCCTCCCAGCCCGCCCCCACTCGCTTGCCTTTGCTGGCAGCCGCAACCACGAGTCCGAGGATATCGAAACGGACCTCGGAATGATTGCCGTTGCAGTCAACCAGCTCAATCGGGGCCAGCACACGATAATCGAAGCGGGGCTTGCCGCTGACGGGATCCAGCGCCACACCCGTGACGTTGCCCAACGCATCGCGGCTCGATTGAACAAAGAGGTCGAGCGCGTCGTATTGGAGGCCGGTGCGGTTGCCAAAAGAGTCGGTGTAGTTTTCCGCCAAGTAAAAATGCTGCGCCGCGTCTGGCGCAAAGCCGGCTATACCCGAACGCATCCAATACTCGCCCGCGGCAGGGCAGCCGAATTTGGCGGCAGCGTCCGCGTCGTGCAGAAATCCGCTAAGATCCGTTTTCTGCAGCGCAGCGAGCGCCGTTCCCCCCGCCGGGACCGTCAGGCCGAGTTGCCCGTCCGTGAACACCGCGTTCAAAAGACCGTCCGTCAATGCCAACTTGTAGTGTTCGTAGGTGAGTCCGCGTAGGCTCAATTCCCCCAGGGGCCGTGCTTCTTTCAGGAACCGGGCCGGGTTTGCTTCATTGTCCTCGAAAAACAACGTCCGCCCATGTTCGACCAAGCGCATCGCCTCCGCAGTATTCTGCGGCAGCTCGTGATACGGCTTCCGCGTAACCGTTTTGGCTCCCTGGCCGGAAAGCGTATCGCTCAATCGATAGCCACGGAAATCGGATAGACTAAAATACCCCCCCTGCTCCGGAGTGAAACCGGTCAGTTCATAGGCTTGCAGTTCACAAGGCGCGCGTAGTCGATGGTACCGAATGGGCGCCGTGCCCACCGCGGAATCAATCGCATCTCCGGTATGATGAGTTTCTTGATACGCCACCTGTCGCGCGCGCTGCACCTCTCGAATCAACGCTGTCTCCGCGGCAAGTTCGGGCTCATCGAATTCACGTAGGCGAGGATACGCCACCACCACAGACTGTTGGACGTTGCCCAGTTCGTCCGAGGAGAGGTTCAGCGTGTGCATGATCCGTGGGTCCGGCTCGATCGAAATACGACGCAAGTCCAACTCGTAGTGATAACTTAGCGTCTCACTCTCGGTCACAAGGAAAACCGCATGCCGGTTTTCACGGCGAGGCTGCAAGCAGCGAATCTGGCAAGCGTGGGCGGTGGCCGAAAACAGGCGCACGGGAATTTCTCTCGGCAGATCGGCCTGAAGGGCGTCGATATCCAGTTCGTAGATTTCCTTCCGCAGCACCCGGCCCTTGCAAGCCCGCAATGCCTCACGCCATTCGCCGGTGCTTAGAGCGGGATCGAGTTTCGGTTCTGGCAGATCCTTTTCCACGCGTCCGGCTTGAGGGTAGCGGGCCGGAAAATATTCCGTGGCAAACTGAGAAAGGATGCGCTGACGGTCGAGTGTCGCACCCGTGTGATACCAGGTGATCGTCTTGACGGGCGGCTGGTACAATGTCCGGTCTTGGGTGACGAAGGGGCTATCGATGTTATTTTCCGCCGAACTGCCAAAATCCTCGACGTCGACCTGTTCCACGCGGCCGAAACCGCGAAACTCGCGTTCGACGCCGTCAAAGTACCCGTGGTGGTAGCTATAGGTGGAGCTGAATGCCGTGCGGCGCCAGCGATCCCGCATGGTGACCTTGCTGACACAATGCACTGGGAACGGCAGCCGCGTGATCCAAGGCGTGCCGTTCCGTTTGTCCTCGAGATAAAACCGAGTGGAGGGCGCGTACTCAATTTCGATTTCGCCCCCCAGATTGTTGTTCACGCCAATCAACAGGTGCGGTTTCCCGGGAATGCCAGGGCTGCTGCCACCCGCCATCAAATCGATGTAACGGACAGGCTGAGCGGCATCCGCGGGCAGATGTGAGTTCCAAACGAGACAGGCGGTGCCATTGCCAAGCAGATCGGCCACCTGTACGGCGGCGAGGTTTTCCGTGGCCAGCGGCATTTCGATCGTGCGCGCTCCGCTCAGGCTGTTGCCGCTGCGGTTGAAATAGATCTGCGCTCCGGTCCGTCCGAGATAGATGAGGTCGATCGGCCCGCTGCCGTCGACATCGGCCAGTCTGATGCGCCGTGGATCGTAAAATTCGGGGTGATCGAAGAGGGGCGAATTGGCCAGGGTGACCTTGCGACCGAAACGTCCATACCCGAGGTTCGGCCAGTAACACACTTCCCCATTGCGGATGCGGACCAAGTCGGTGAGTCCGTCGCCGCACATGTCGGCCAGAAAAATCGTCTGCGCGTCGTCGGCGAAAACCATTTTTGGGCCGCTGTTTTCGTCGAACGCTTGCCGTGTGCGCTCGGCTTGACCAAAACCTTCGTGAGCCAGCGAAGGATGCCATGTGAAAACATCGTCCTCCGTGATCAGGGCATCCGCGTGTCCATCCCCCGTCAGGTCGACAAAGCGGAGATTCGGACTGGTCCAATCCAGATTGGGCAATGAAGCGAATGGCACGAACCGCGTCCAACTGTCCGCGTTGAAGTCGCGCGCATGAAAACCGGGCGCCGGACCTCCAAACTCGACGAGGTCTACCTGGCCATCCCCCGCGAGATCTATCAGTTGTTGACGTCCCTGCGATAGGGCAGCCATCGCGGGCTGCTGGCTGAGCGCGCGCATTTGGCCGAAGTTTGCGTCGCCGAGATTGGGCTTATAATACCAACCGCCGCCTTGCTCGGTCAAAACGCCAGATAGTCCTTCGCCATCGAGGTCGACCCAGCGATAGCCGCCGCCCTGTATGCCGACGGGAAGATTCTCTATCTCTTCCGCGCGAATGAATTTCGAGCCGGAGCCGATGACCGGTTTGCTGTACGTGAAGTGGACGGGGGGAAACTCGCGCGACTCGTAGGTCGTGTCCCTGGGAGACCGTTTCTGGTAACTTCGCTGGGTGACGGATTTCAGAACCGTGTAGCCGGGCTGCGCGGGATCCGCAAGGCCCAGGGGTTCCTCGAAGTCGAAGTCGGTCGAGCGAACGAGATAGTCAGGGGCCCCCAGCTCGAGTTCAAAATGGTGAAACATCAACACACGTCGGCACAGCCGATAGGTGCGCACCTCGAAACCGGCCCGATGCGAAGAGAATGGGTCGCGACGCGTGGTCCAATCAGACGTCGGTAAAGTGGTCGGCGCCGCACCGGCGTGATCGCCATAGTCGAAGACGACCTCGAACATCCATTTTTGCCCGCTCACATCGTCCGGGCCGGGCCAGGGACCGGGCGTCGACGCCAAAGCCGGCAGATAGGGTTTGAGATTCCCATAACGAATCCGCTCGGGATAGCAGTTGGCTTTCCGCGCACTGTCCGCGCGGTTCGCTTCTGCTATACCGCGAGCTGCGGCCGTCCCGTCCTCCCGACGGTAGCGGGTGACCGCGACATTGCCTTTGTCATCGTGCATCTCGCAGATGAACCATTGAAAAATGTGGGTCGGATCATCGGGATCGGCGACGCGGCTGTCCTCGGACTTTCCGTACCAGGTGGTGGTGTTGTTCCGGTCGATGACGCGCCAGAACATGTTCGCCAAGGCACCCTGCTCTACCCAGCGTTCGATCAGCGAGAACAAGCCTTCGATGCGTGGACGGTACTGGCGAATGAGGTACGTTTTGTCATGAACAATGACTTCACTGGAGACCGGGAATCCGGAACTCGCGTCCAAGACGGGAACTAGGTCTTCCGCCCCTTCGAGAAGAAAAACGTCCGATTCTTCGCTGTCCAGATAGCGCGGCAAACCTTTGTCGGTTTTACGCACGATGGAAGCCGGGGAGAGCTTCCATCCGAGGCCGAAAGGGCCGTTCCCCCCACCGGAATCATAAGCAAGCACCAGCTGCGGACCGAAACCGGACCGTCCTGGCGAGGTGAAAATCGGAATGGCTAGAGAAGCGGTGCCTGTCACCGGATTTGTGGTGAACTTCTCCCCGATGCTCTTGATCGCGCCGCCTCCCTTCGGCAGCGACAAGGCCGGCGCCGTCACCCGAAAGGGTTTCTCCGCAGCTCCGTCCGGCTTGGATTGCGGCGAAGGAGGAGCGGTCATCGTCGAACACTACTTCCGATTTTACGGCAAAAAATACACGAAATCGGTGCTCAGCGGCACCCGTACCGTCGTTGCCACCATCGGACGATAACTGGGCTGGCATGTCCTCTCGCCAAGACTCAGGAATGTACCAGACACCCGCATTCGCATCGTGGCACCGTGGGTGCGGCGCCAAACGAGCGCAAGCGCCAACAGTCAACCCGCTGGCCAGAAGGCGCATGCAATTGGGCGTGTGAACGGCGGTGGAGCGCGATTTGCGAGCGCGCTATTCGATGTGCCTCCACGAGGAGGCGCCGGCTCGCCCTAACCAATCCCGCAGCTGCGGGATTCCGCCTTGTCCGCTCCTTGCAGGAATTTTTCAGAGCTTCCCTGCGTTTTGTTCCGCAGCGGGCCCCTTTCGCGGCGCTAAAAGACGGGACGCGTTTCACTCGATCCCCGCGATTGGGCGTCAGGGACGGCCCAAGCCGAGAAGCACGCGGTATACTTAGAACTCAATTGCCCCTCCGAGGTAGAAATTCCGGCCCGCCGCAGGATCGATTCCTTCGCTGCGCGCCCGCGTGTAGTAGTCCTCATCCAAAAGGTTGTTCACCCCTGCGATCAATCGGATCGCGCTCCGGGGAAATTTGAATTCTCCCGTGAGGTCCCAAACGGCGTACCCCGGAATGTATCGTTCGGACGTGTTTCCATCGTCACCGAAGCAATCGTCGGACAAAGTGCCATTGATTGCCAGCTTTAGGCCCGAATTATCCTTCAACGCTAGGCCAGTGCGGATCAAATGATCTGGCGCGTGTTGCGGAATGTTTCCTTTGAGCGGTCCGGAGCGAGACTGGGCGTCCAATACCATCGCGTTTGTGAAAAAGGAAAGACTTCTGCGACCTTTGGAGGTTGTCAGGGCCAACAGGTCGTACGCGACTGAGGCCTCGATTCCGCGATGCACCGACCGGCCTCCGTTCATCACCGTCGAGAAACCGCCCGGCAGTGCTACCTCACTGAACTGATCGTTGAATTGCATCTCGAACAGACTCGCATCCACGGTCAGCCTCCCTCCGACCTTTCCTCGGAAGCCCACTTCGTACTGGATGGAGCGTCCATCTTTCAGATCCTCATTGACGAGAGTCGTGCCCCCTTGAGGCACCACTTGGGTGAACAGAGGGGGGCGGTAGCTTTCCGAGACGTTTAGATAAACCTCGCTTCCATGAACGAGCGGACGGCTCGCTCCCAATCCGAAAAGCGGCAGCACCTTCTGCTCGTTCTGCCGGCCGAGCGGCACGCCGGCCGCGATCTTCGTGCGGTTGAACTGTTCCGTCACCTTTTGGCGCGTGATCTCCACACGAACACCCGGTGTGATTTTCCAAGCGCCGACGCGAAAAAGATTTTCCAAGAAGAGCGGCGTGTAGAGGATCCTTCGCCACGATTTCACCTGCAATTCACCGTTGCTGGTCCAAGGAGTCGCCCCAATGCTTTCGGTCAGCGGGGAAACGGAACGGAACACTTCCGCCCCTGTAGAAAGCAGATTTTGTTGGGACGATCCCCACCTCAATCCCAAGCGAACACTGCCTCCGATATTGGTGAAACGTTTTCGCTCGATCAGATTCGTTCCCGCAAGTGGTCCCGCCGGCAAAACGCCAAATCCCCCACCCCGTTGCCGGCGACTTCCTCTCGCGTAGTCGATAATCCACAAACGTCCGGAACCCACCACTCCTCCTTTCGTCGTCTGATCCCAGATGAGGCTTGCGGCTTTGCGGTCCAGGTCGAAGTGGTCGAAAAGCCGCGACGCGGCCCGCCGGTCCTGCAGGTAATTGACCGCGCCCGGCGCTGTGGAAAAGGTCAATCCCCCTGGCTCTCCATGGGACTCGTCGTAGTTCTCCAATGTGAAGCTAAGCTGGCCTTCCTCCGAGGCTGGAAGAACCAAATTCAATGCGGCGGTAGTGACTTTGTAGTCGCTGTTCTCGGCTCGAATGCCGTCGGACCGTCGGTGGTGAACGTAACCGTAGTATCCCACCGGGCCGATCGCGCCGTCTACACGGTTAAAGGTGGAATAGTAGTTCTCGCTGCCAAATGTATGAAGCGACTCCCCGCCGATCAGACGGTCGCGTCGGCCGCTGCGCGATACATAATTGAGCGCACCCCCGGGTTGCGGCCCATACTGGAGAGATGCTCCGCCGCGAATAAACTCAACCGTCTCAACGGAGTCGAGCACGGGCGTGTAGTACGCCTCGGGGTACCCGAACTGGTCCGCATGGATCGGCACGCCGTCCTTCAACACCTGCGTAAATTGGGTTCGGTATGGATCCAAGCCACGGTAACCGATGCTGACCAGCGGTGATGTTTCCTCTGTGAGCACCAGACCAGGCGCCCGCGAGAGAGCTTGCCGATAGTTGTTTCCGGTGATGCGGGGAAGCTCATCGAGTTCCAGGGCCGTTGTCTTCTTACCCGCGTTTATCTTCGCCCCTTGCACATCGGGCAGAAACGACGGGGCTATTTTCCCTTTTTCAGAGCTACCCGTGACCTCGACCCAATCCAGTCGTATCGTTTCCTGCTCTGCGCGCCCGGCTGCCTCTTCCGCCGCGCATCGCCCGCCCTGGACTATCATCGATCCCACATACACAATAAGTAGCTGCACCGCCATGGCACAAGATGACATTCTTTTCATATATTTTATAGTGTGCTGTGAAATGCCGATGTGTCGTTTGCAAACATTTTTTAATGGTCGTTATTTTTGAACTAATCTCCGTGCCGCCTGCCTGTATAGTTTATAAAGTTTCAATTATCGCCCTGCAGCGGCTACGACGTTGGGAAAAACGAAATCCGACTCCGCACCTAGCTCTCTCCTCCCTTCACTCGGAAAATCGATCGTCTTTCGCCGGCAAAAATTCGACCGACCTCCTGCGTTGCAGCCTGTCGACCATCCTCCCCCAAATTCGCTAAACCATTCGCTCCCATCCAACCGGCAGCGAAGCAGCCGTTTTCATCGAGACAGGGCCTTACCAGATTGGATAAAACATCGGAAACAGTTAAGGCCAAGTAGCTTATAATTCATCGCTTTCCGCCATAAAAGGAGGTTCAACGATTTGAAGGTGGCGGTCGTTGAGAAGAAAAAGACTGTTTTCACAGTACCGGGCTCATCACGCCGGGCTCACGCCCGTCGGGGTTGCAAACAACACAGCAATGGTGCGGAGCCCAACACGAAGCACGACGGGAAAAGATAGTCCCCGACCATCTTCGAAGGCCCAACTCCGTTGTCATTACCCCATACCCTATATATCGACCACGCATCATGACAAATCCATTCGAAGATCCAGACGCAACCTACTTAGTATTAATCAACGATGAGGGACAATACTCGCTTTGGCCATCCACTATAACGGTGCCATCCGGATGGTCCATTGCTCACAACGCTGATACACGGCAGGCATCGCTCGACTATATAAACGAACACTGGACCGACATGCGGCCGCGCAGTTTGGTGATGGCAATGAGCGCGGAAAGAAATGGCAGTCACTAAAAATCTCATATCATGAATTCCCAAAAACTTTTTAGCACAGCGATCATCTCTTTTTTACTGGCCGGAAGCCCTGTTTTCCTTCTCGCCGACGAGCCGACCAAAGAGGAGCAACTGATGTTCTCCAAGATGCTCACGGCGGTCGAAAAGGTAAATTACGACGCCTTTGTCGTGGACGGCAGCCCTGAGTTTCGGGAAAAAATGAAAAAAGATGAGTTCGAGAAACTCATCCCAAAGCTCGCCGAGCAATTGGTCGGCTACGAGCCCTCCTACCTCTGCCGCTGGGAAAAGCAAGGCGCCCAGATTACCCTCTGGAAGCTCACTTTCAAGGATGGTCGGGACCCATTGATTGTGACCTTGAGAATGAAAGACGGCAAAGTCGGGGGGTTTGGTCCCCGTCCCCACAACAACCAATAGCCTCGCGCGAAGGCGAAGTCCCGGAATGCGTGCCGTCGCAGACGCGACGCTTCAGCGGCTCACACCGCTTCGCGAACCGTTTTGGTCGCTTTGGCCGGCGTTCTCTCCCTAAGGACCCGTTCGCATCATCGATGCGTTTTGTCGAACCGGCCGCCCACCTCACGTTGAAGCTCCAGCTCCCGCCGACAAACCGAAGTCATCATGGAATTTCGACGTCCCAATCCCACCGAGGTCCTATCGCGGATCGACAGCGATAGGAAACCAAGACCCCAACTGGAAACGCCTTTTTGTCCGCCTTGTGAATCGATGGAGTTCACCCTCGCGGCCTGCTGGTCAGAGGTGCTCAGGCTCGAGGAGGTCGGCATCAACGACAACTTCTTCAGTCTGGGAGGAGACTCGCTGCATATGACGCAAATCGCCTCGCGCGTGCGCCAGCGGTGCGGCGTGGAGCTTTCGATCGAGCGCTTTTTCAGTGATCCGACAATTGCGGGACACTCTCGGATTCTCCAGGAGGCGATGACGGAAAGACCAGGCGCCCATGGCAACATCGTTGAATCTCGCGCGGATTCACAACCCCGGCCTCGATCCTACAGCCCTGGGACGCTCTCCCCCGCTGCTGCGCCTCGGCCCACCGAATCGGGGTCGATCAAATCCGTCACTATCGCGACGGCCGGCCGGCCAGCCGCTTTGCAGCGCTGTCTTGCCGGTTTGATCGGTAACTTGCAGGCCTACGCCCGCGATCTTCGGGTCTGGGTTATTGACGGCAGCATTAATCCGAGTGTTCAAGCTGCAAACCGGCAGGTAGCGGAGACGATCGCCCGACGCACCGGCTACCGAATCGATGTGGTATGCGCCACCGAGATACGGCGCTATTCCCAGGAGCTTTCAGACGCGGTTGCAGACGAGGATCTGCTGGGCTTTGCCCTGCCAGGGCGCGACGAGTTCGCTGCGGGATCGCGGCTCGGCGCGAGTCGCAATCTTCAGCTGCTGGCGACCGCCGGAGAAGCATTCCTAAGCATCGATGATGACACGGATTTCCGTTTTGCCTTTCCTTCGACCCTGGCGAGCGCAAAGCAGGGGATCGCCGCGAATCTGTTGGGCGACGATCCAGCGGAGGTGTGGTCTTATCGCGATCGCGAAACGCTCCTGCGCGAAATCCCTTTCGATAATTTTGATTTAATCGCCGGGCATCAGGAGTTTCTCGGCCGGGATCTCGCCGACATTATCGACCACGGTGCCTTGCCGATCGGAGATCGTATCGTGGCCCAACAGTTTGGAAAGGTGCTCGTCACCCTCAGCGGTCTGGTCGGAGATTGCGGATGGGGTACGCCCTCCCGCTTCCTGTTCCTGGACGACGTATCGTTCAAACGTCTCGCTGAGTCTGACGATAGTTACCACCGGACGACGACCAGCCGCGAGATGTTGCGAGTGGCTCCTTCCCGTTTGATTTCAGGACGAGTGGAAAACCTCATTGCGGCGACCTTCGGGGCCGATGGCCGATCTCTGCTCCCCCCCTTCGTGCCGGTCGGTCGGGGTTCGGACGTCGTGTTCGGAAGACTGGTCAAAACCATCGAGCCTTCCGCGGCCTTCGGGCATGTGCCGGCGGCGATCCTGCATTTACCGATCGAAAATCGGCGCTTTTCCCCCGGAGAGGTGCTCCGCAGCAGCTCTTCGATCGACATCAAGGATCTCCTCTGCGGTATTCTGGCAGATCAGTGTACAAACGGCATGAAACGCTTGAATCATGCCTGCCAGATCGTCGGGCTTACCCTGGTCGACATTGCATCTCAACCGCTGCCTGAATTTCAAGAGTACCTTCGGTGGAGAAAACGTCTTCAAGTGGAACGCGACGTTTCCATCCTTGAGCATCGCTTAAAGGCCGACATTGGCTCCGCAATGTGTCGACGAGATATCAGCGCCTTCATCGACGCGCTAAAAAAAAGCCTGAGTCGTCCGGCCGCAGCGATTCCGGCCGAACTCGTGTACGGCCGTGATGTGACCGACGCTGTCCAGGTGACGCGCCGACTGCTTGGGCTCTATGGCCGACTGCTTTGCGTGTGGCCTGACCTGATCAATCATGCACTTCGCCTGCGCCAGACAGAACGAGGTCTCTTCGCGTAACGCGGCGCGCATTCTTACGCCCAACCCGACCTAATTCCCTCATGAGCCTCCTCTCAAACGAAAACCTCTTTTTGCGCCCGAACGTGCAGGTCGAGCCGCTCGTCGAGCGGTGGTATGCCTGGTCACACCTTATCTCCCCCGCTACCGCGGCAATGAACGTGGTAGACCGCCACCTGAACATCATGGAGTCATATGTTCGCACGCCACAAGTTCACGCCTCTGCCGTAAAAAACCCGGCGATGCTTGGCGGTCCTTTCATCGACTACGGAGGAGAGCGCGTCGAGGAGATCAAGCAGCTGATCGCGACGACGCGCAAAACGCAGGCGGAACTCATCAAGTTTTCGGCGGGGGTCAAGGAACTGGACCAACTCCTTCGAAACGAGGCCAAGGGGTTTTCGATCGAACCGCTGTATCCAAAGGTGCCCGATATTCTTCGCGGTTACGTGGAGCTGGTCTACGATCTGAACAACAATCCCTCTTTCCGCCTGATCGAACCGCTTCTGTATGAAAGTCCGTTTTACGATCCCTCGCGGCAAAGCCTGATGCTGTCCTTGATCACGAGCGACGATCGCCCGTTCATCTTGAGCACCCCCCGGCTGGAGAAGGAGGGCGATGTGCACATCCAAATTCCGTTCTCGAGCCCGGTCATCGACGATCTGTTTCGCATGAAAGCGCAGGCCGGATCCGTCTCGGATATTGCCCGACGACTCGGTGTGCCCCCGCAAAGCGAGGCGGATTTCCTAAAATTTTTCACATCCGAACCTCCGCGAAGCTATACGCCCTATACCGGCGGATCTCTGCGATGGCGTTATTTCGGACATGCCTGCATCCTCGTGGAGACACCGGATACAACGATCCTGCTCGATCCGGTGTTGAGCTACACGTACGACCACGAAGTCTCCCGATTCACCTACGAAGATCTACCTGACACGATCGACTATGTGCTCATCACGCACAACCACCAGGATCACATTCTCTTCGAAACGATGCTGCAGCTGCGCCACAAAATCAAAAATGTGGTGGTGCCGCGCAACGGCAACGGCGCGCTGCAGGATCCCTCGCTCAAGATGATGTTCGAGAAAGTGGGATTCAAGAACGTGATGTCGATCGAGGAGTTCGAACGAATCCAGATCTCGACCGGAGTTGTCACCGGAATACCGTTCTTCGGCGAGCATTCCGATTTGGCCATCCGCACCAAGAGCGCATACCTCGTGGAGACCGGACCTCACCGGCTGCTCTTCGCCGCCGACTCCTGCAACATCGAACCGAAGCTTTACGAACACGTCGAGAAATTGGTCGGGAAGATCGACGTCCTTTTCCTCGGAATGGAGTGCGACGGTGCGCCATTGTCCTGGCTTTACGGCCCGCTTTTGACAAAGCCCCTCGATCGGAAAATGGATTTTTCCCGGCGATTGGCGGGCTCGAACTACGAACGTGGAATCGATATCGTCAACCGCTTCGCCTGCAAGGAAGCCTACGTGTACGCGATGGGCCAGGAACCGTGGCTCAACTACGTCATGAGCATCAAATACACGGAGGAATCTAATCCAATCAAGGCATCGAACCGGCTCGTCGCAGACTGCACCTCCCGTGGAATCGCGGCCGAGCGGCTTTTTGGCGAAAAGGAAATCCTCCTGAACTGACGCGGCGAATTCCTTCCCGCCATGAAGACTTTCGCCTCCCAGGCCCTTGCGCGCACGGCTCGGCTAGCGCTGGCCAGCTCTCACCTGCTGGGTCACATGGCCCGGAAGGTCGAGGGATATCGCTTTTTCAAATTCGAGCTCGATCTGAAACCGGAGGACATCGTGATTGCGAGCTATCCCCGCTCCGGCACTACGTGGATGCAGATGATCGTCTATCAGCTGTGCACCGACGGCAATATGGACTTCAAACATATTTCTGAGCGGCAGCCCTGGCTCGAACGCCACGGAGCGTCTCATCCGATATTCAGGGAAAAGCGCTCGGCGCCGCGAATGCTTAAAACGCATTTGAACTACCCCGAGGTGCCCAAAGGCCCGGCCAAGTACATCTACATTTACCGCGACGGGCGAGACGTGGCCGTTTCCTACTTTCATTTCTACCGTTCACAGGGATGCACTCCCGGATCGTTCGACCGGTTTTTCGAGAACTTCATGAGTGGGAACGTCGCGTATGGTTCGTGGTTTAAACACGTGCGAGGGTGGCGGACCGGCGCCAACCGGAAGCAGACTCTTTTCGTTCGCTACGAGGACCTGAGAAACGATCTTGATTCGACCTGTCTTGAGATCGCCCGGTTTTGCGGAGTGACGGTCGACGATGCTCTCCTGGGACGAGTGCGCGAACGCTGCTCCTTCGACTACATGCGCGAGCACCAAAGCCAGTTTAATCCTATCACTGAGCTACTCGTCGAGCGGGGCATGCATCCGGACAACTTCATTCGTTCGGGAAAAACCGGCGCGGCCAAAGACATGCTGACGACCGAGCACCAACGACGCTTTCAGGACGAACTTCGCCGGCAAACCCTCGAAACTTCGCCCGCATACTGAAGGCCGTCGGCACCAAGTCGAAACAGGCAGGCATGAGCACGACATACGATGCGTTGATCGTGGGTTCGGGGGCGACTGGGGGTTGGGCTGCCAAGGAACTGACGGAACGCGGGCTGCGCGTACTGCTCCTGGAGGCAGGCCCGCGCCTCGCCCCTCAGGAAATCGTCCGCGGTCGGGAGACCGATCCGCAGGCCACTCGACTGCTGATGGAGCGGCGTCCCATTCAGGGTCGCAACCGCCTGTTCCAGGCCCATAATTGTCACCTGTATGTCGACGACGTCGATCACCCTTACGAGACACCCGGCGACGCACCCTTCAATTGGATCCGTTCCCGACAAATCGGGGGACGAACGCTGGTTTGGAACCGGATCAGTCTCCGCCTGAGCGATCGCGAGCTAAACCCGCCCGAAAGCGGAGAGCAGAGCGAAGCGGCTTGGCCTCTCCGTTTCAAGGACCTCGAATCACACTATGCACGAGTCGAGCATTTCATCGGAGTTCGCGGGGTTCGCGACGGGCTCCCATACCTGCCGGACGGAGATTTTTTGCCTCCGGCTCGCGAGTGGGAGCCCGCCGTGCACAACCTCGCACGTTTGCTCGCAGAGCGATTGCCAAATCGTCGGATGATTCGAACTCGGAGCATCGAACATGCGGGGCCAGCGGCCCGCCACGACAACGGATTTCCCACGGCTTCCAGTCCTGGTTCGACCCTCGCCGCCGCCCTGAAGACCGACCGTTTGACGCTTCGGCCGGACGCGATTGTCAGCAACGTGTTGATCGATCCGCACACGGGACGGGCGTCTGGCGTGTCATTTCTGGATCGAGGGGAAGGCACGCGGCATGAGGCTCATGCCCGTGTGGTCATCCTGGCCGCCTCGACAGTGGAAACAGTGCGCATACTGCTGAATTCGTCGGATGCTCGTCACCCTGACGGTGTCGGGAATTCTTCCGGGACACTTGGATGCTACGTGATGGATCATTTGGCGGGGCCAAGCATCAGAGCGGTCGGAGCTCCCGTCGGATCGAACGGAGCTATTTTCTATATCCCGCATTTCCGAAGCGACGAGGAAGCACGTGGTGCCCGGTTTCGCGGGGGATACGGTTTGGAGGGTGAACTCGTTCCCTACGGGCCACGCCAGGGGCTCGGGTTATCGCTGATGGGGGAAGTCCTGCCCCGGCGCGAAAATCGGATTAGGCTCAGCCCGACGCGTCGCGACCCCTGGGGTATCCCCGTGCCGTTTATCGATGTGCGCTATGCGGAGAACGAGTTTACGCTGGCTCGCGATGCCTCCCTCGCCATGACCGAGATTGCGACGGCGCTGGGATTTCGCGTGGTCGAGCGCAACGATGTTCTTCTTGAGCCCGGCACACGGGCCCACGAACTCGGAGGAGCGCGAATGGGCCGCGATCCACGGACGTCCGTCACGAACGACTTCGGAAGATGCTGGGATGTACCCAACCTTTTCCTGATTGATGGAGCGGTCTTTCCAACCGCAGGCTATCAGCACCCCACTCTCACCATGATGGCTTTCGCGGACCGAGCGTCGCAATTTATTGCCACGGAATTAGGGCGGGGACTTTAAAGCGAACGCTCTCAGGGAGAGCGCTCGTTTCCCGCAACGAGACCGAGACCGTGCGGCTGATTTCTCGCCCCGCCCAAATGTCGGCGGATACTGTGAGCAGGAGTGGCATGACCGTAGTAGACTCCGTCTACCCTGCCGCCACCGGCATTGATTCCAACGACTTCACCAAGGCAATCGACGAGTGGTGCACCACTCGAATTGCGCGGCGGCGGACGGTCTGCCGAATATCGGAAAATCATCGTTTCATCATTTTGCTCAACCACGATCGCCGGCACCACGCGCTCCGGCGAGCCGGGCCGTGGTGCGACCACCAGCCACACGGGGTCGGCAACCCGAAGCGCGCGGCTGGCCAACGTTCTAGGCGACCAATTGGAGCCGGGTGACGCGACAAACGCGGCAATGTCGCGATCGGATCTGGGCTCCTCGTCCCCCACCCGTGCGTCGGGCAGGATCAGCATCGCCGATGCGGATCCCAGCTTTGCCAGGGGCCATGACGCAGCAAAAACGTCATAAAGTACGACTGTCGTCACAAGCCGGGGTAATGCACGACCGTCGTAAGAATCGTTCTCCGGTGAACAATCCACGCCATGGTGTTTGATCAGCTCGTCCATGACATGAAGGCTGGTCAGCAACACGGGGGCCCCCTTGCTTTCGTCCGCGATGAGGAAGGCGTAGCTGCCAAAAAAGGAATCGGCACCTGTTCGAAATTCGGGTCTCAGCACGAAGCCGTTCGGCACCGAAGGGGGAGCCACCCGATCTTTAGCTGTCACGCGCGACCAGCTACCACTGCGCGCGGCGGGCTGTCCCTCGAATGACCTGAATTGGTGGTGAACCAGGTTGGAAATGACAAAACTCCCATCCGGAGTCGGATGTTCTACGGTGCCTTTCAGAAACCCCCTATGACACTGCTCACAGAGACTGCTGCCGGGCCCGAGTGGACAGCTCCGACACTCGAAACGACGTCCGACAATCGGCTGCATACCACAGGCGTGACAGCAATGCCAGACGTGCAAAAGAGCGGGAGGCTGCGCAGCCTCGATTGCAGGTGAAGCCATGAGGGATCGCTTCAGACCGGTTCGAGCGGCGAGCCGCGCACCTCGGTTTCAGGAACCCTCTCTCCGAGCGAATCAACCACCGAGACACGGTCCAATTCGGAGAACACCCACTCGCCGGCGTGCTGTGTGGCACCCTGAGCCCGCAAAAAAGCCTCGACCAAGTGATTTTTCCCGGTTGGCCGAAAAGAAAAGGAAAGCGCTTTTGCACCGGATTGTCGGCCGGCGTCAAACAGTCGCGAAAGCACCTGTTCTTCCACGCCGCGGCCCAATGCCCGACAGCTCAAAACAAACGTGTCGATCCGAAAGTCCTTGCTGGTCCGCTGACCGACGACAAAGCCGATAACCCCGTAGTCTCCAAAGCGGTCGTTAGCCCGAATAAGCAAAGCGAGGCCTTCGGTGCGCGCCGACACCGCTCTCAAATCGGAAATCGAGCGTTTCAAGCCGTTGAGATTAAACTGATTCGTCCGTTCCGTTAGCTGCGCCGCACGCGCGAGGTTATCCTCGCGAAGGGGCAACAGCTCGAGCCGAAGTTCCAGCCGCTGTAAAAACTCCTTGAGGGACGAGCACTCCTGGCTGGCCCGCGAACGCTCGGCGTTTTGGCGATAAAATCCCGCGCGCTGACGATCCTCCGCCGTCTGCGGGCGCGGATCGAGCTCCCATACTCCCTGCAGGAACGTGCCCTGCTGCGCTTCGTCGGTGGGGAAATGCAACGTCACTACCTGGGGGCAAAGCGAACGCACCGCCGCACACTCGAACGCGTCGTCATCGATGAAGACGAAACTATCGAGTCCAAGCGAAAGCTCGGCGGCTAACGTGCGAAGGTTTTCCGCTTTCGCCGACCAATTGATTCTCCACGCTGCAAAGTCCGCCTTTCTCAACACCATGTCCGGATGGCGTTCAAAGACGTCGAGGGCTGCCTGCTCGTCATTCTTGCTGCAGAGACAAAGAAGAAAACCTTGCGCACCGAGCCGGCGAAGACTGTTCTGGAAACCCAGACGGCCAGGCCCGATGACCACATTGTCCGGTCCATCCTCTCCGCAAAGACCTGACCATAGCGTGTTATCGCAGTCAGTCACGACGACCTTGCGGGGCGGAGTCAGGTTTCGATACAGCCAACGAGCAACGACAGTGCCGATGCGCGCGAAACAAACCCGACTGTAGGGAACCTGCCATTCCGTATTGGCATAATCGTCGAATTGGTTCTCCTGTTCCGCGGGCGGATATAGCTCTTGCAACCGCCGGTTGGAAACGACCTCGATTCCTGGCAGGTCTTCCAGGGCACCGAGCATTGTTTGCTCCGCGGAAATATTATCCGAATCCACGAGCAGCCGCGGCGTCGGCGGACACAGCACAACCAGCATCGGCGGCGCGCCCGACTCGGCTGCGGCCCGGGCGGCCGCGGCGAACTCATGCACATTTCGCCGCAACTCGATGCCAGATTCGGGCCCGGGCGGCCCCCCCCACCGTTCCAGTTGCAGCAGAACGACGGCATAGTCGCATTCTCGCCGCAGGAACCCGCCAGGATTCAGCAGCTCAGGCAGGACCTGGTCGTGGGGAGAGAAGCGGGCGGCAGCGAAGATCTGCAGTTCGCGGAACCAAAACTCCAGCGATTCGCTCGTGGGTTGGGCCGTGAAATTTGCGATCACGCCGATCCGTAGGCGTTGACCGCCAGCCGAATGAGATGTAGCCGGCGGGACCGAGGTCGTCATGCGGTGAATCCACTTCGATCAAACTGCAACACGCTCAGTTTCCGATACAGTCCGTCGGCCCGGGACACCAATTCGTCGTGTGTGCCTTCCTCCGAGACAAGTCCGGCGTCAAGCACCACGATGCGATCGGCCGCACGAATAGTCGCAAGCCGATGCGCAATCATCAAGGTCGTGCGGCCCTGCATCAACGTTTCCAGCGCGGTCTGCACGAGCTTTTCGCTTTCGCTGTCCAAGGAACTGGTCGCTTCGTCCAGAATGAGAATCGGCGGATTTCTAAGAATGGCCCTCGCGATCGCGATGCGCTGGCGCTGTCCACCGGACAGTTTCACACCGCGGTCGCCGACTACTGTGCCGTAGCCTTCCGGAAATCTCGAGATGAAGTCGTGTGCATTCGCCCGATAGGCCGCGTCCCGCACCTCCTCGCTACTCGCCTCCGGTTTTCCGTAGCGGATGTTTTCTTCAATGGAACCCCCGAACAATAGGATGTCCTGGGGGACAATCGCCATCTGCGTCCGCAACCAGGACAGCGGGTGCTCGCGGAGATCCTTTCCATCCAGTAGGATTTTCCCAGAAGTCGGATCGTAGAACCGGAATAGGAGCGCGGTGAGGGTCGATTTTCCCGCGCCGCTCGGTCCCACGAGGGCGATTTTTTCTCCCCGCTTCGCGGTGAGCGAGACGCCGTTGAGAACTGAAATCTCAGGGCGCGACGCATAGTGGAAGTAGACGCGCTCGAATCTGACTTCGCCTCGAGCGCGACTCTGGAAAGAAGAGATACTCAACTCATCGACGGCGGCGGTTCCGGTACTTTCGGGACGTTCCGCGAGAAGTTCGCGAACCCGCTGGGTTGCGCCGAGTGCCCGCTGAAGACGCGTAAACAATTCAGCCGCCTGGCTCATAGCCCCGCCCATGAACGTCGTATAAAGCACGAAGCGAGTGAATTCTCCGGTGGTAATCTCGCCGGCCTGCAGAAGGCGCGCGCCAAAACCCATTACCAGACCTGTACTGCCAAGCAAAACGAGTGGCATGAATCCTATAAAGGCGGCACGCCACCTTGCCGTGTGAAGCGCGGTGCGCAGGACCGTAGCGGTGGCTCGCCCATAACGTCGTTCTTCAAATCGTTCGTTCGCATAGGCCTTGACGCTGGCGATTGCTTGAATGGTCTCTTGGACGACGGTCGCCGTCTCGGCAATCTGGTCCTGCGTACGGGCGGCCAACTTGCGAATTTTCCTGCCGAACAATACGGCCAGACCGACCAAGGCGGGCACGATACAAAGCGTAGCGAGAGTCAGTTTGAACGAAGTCAGCGTAATCAAAACAATGCCGCCGACCAGCATCACCACTTGTCGACACATCTGAGGCACGACGTCGGTCAGCAGGCTCTCCACCTGCGCCACGTCACTCGAAATGCGACTTGAGAGTTCGCCGACACGGCGCTGCCCAAAAAACACCATGGGCAGTCTCAAAAGCTGGCGATAGACGGTCTGTCGGACATCGGCAGCGGTTTGTTGCCCCACCCAGCTGAAACATAGTGTGTACACGGTCGCAAAACCGCCCTGCAGCAGGACGGTCGCGACCAGGAAGAAAAGGATTTTGCTGATCGACCATCCGGCGGAAAATCCGGGCGAGCGATGCAAAGGATTCACCGCTGCGTCGATCAACGCTCCGGCCCAGTAGGGAAAACAAAGACCCAAGAGAGCGCCGCACAACAGGGCGAGCAATCCTCCGAAAAAACGCGCTCGATAGGGACGAACAAAGGCGTAGAGCGAGACAATCTCCGGCCATGACCGGCGATTGACCGACGGTTCAGACGGAGTCGTTGCAATCCCTCCCGCAAATGAACGAATAGGACTGACCATCGGCTTGCGTCTACGGCGCCACAACCCCGTAGCGCGGTCAAAAACCGCGAGATTCAAACTGTTGAATGGACACACACTTCACTTGTCCGCGACCCAACATGTATCACTGTTTAGGGCACACGCTTTCCACTTGCACGAGCAAGGTCAGCTTTCCCGAGTGTCGCCTGACTCCCTGTTCCCACCTCGTACTCCAATCATGCTCCATTCAACCGACGACTGGATTCGAATTCCCCGACCGGCCCCGCAGGCGAAGTTGCGATTGATTTGTTTTCCTCACGCCGGAGCCGGAGCATCCACCTACTACCGGTGGAGTCGACCCTGCGAGGCCGCACGAATCGAACTGGCCGCAGTGCAATATCCGGGTCGTGAGGATCGAACCGCCCAAGAGCCGCTTCCGACAATGGCCGCGATGGTCGAGGAGCTCGCGAACGCATGGTCGAGCATCGCCGAAGACAAATTGTGTATACTGTTTGGCCACAGCCTCGGCGCCGCCATCGCTTTTGAGCTCACGCTGGAGTTATACCGAAGAAGGCATTGCAACCTGCCGCTGCACTTGTACGTCTCCGGCCGCAACCCACCGCACCTAAAAATACCGCGGCCCTCCATCAGTCACTTGCCAGACAAGGAGTTCCTACGTGGGTTGCTCGAGGAATACCGAGGCGTCCTGCCGGAGGAGATCCTGGAACACGAAGAGTTACTTACCCTTGTGCTTCGGGTGCTGCGAGCCGACGTCGGCATTGTCGAGGCCTACGCCCCGCCTGAACGCCCCAATCTTCCAATTCCCATTTCCGTACTCGGGGGTTTCGACGATCCCTGGACGACAGCGACGTCGCTGGCCGAATGGCAGCGTTACTCCGTACATCGCGTGAAGGTCCACATGTTTGCAGGAGATCATTTTTTCCATCAAACTTCATGGCGCGAAGTCGTGACGCATGTGATCGACCGGGCTTCGCTTTCGCCCGCGCTCGTTTAGCTCAGACGCCTCGTTCGGACCGCCGGGAAGGTCCGAAAAAGGTTCAACGATTTGAAAGTTGAACCATTTGAAGATGCCTGGGCCATTTTCAGAGTCCGCGTCCTTCTGAATTCCTGCGACGTGGAGGTCGAAGTTCTGTGCTGCACCCCAATCCAATTATTGCCACGGCATCGTCGAACTCCGGACCTAAAATCGTCCGGGCTTCCTTTGGCCAAGAGCGAATTTGGGTGGCCAATCAGCTCGCAGGTAATGGAGCTGCGTATCACGTAACGAAAACCATTCGCTTCAGGGGGCCCGTCTCTACGGACGCACTCCGCGATAGCCTGCAGTTTGTTGCCGAACGGCACGCCTCGCTGCGAACCACGTTCCGGTACGTCGAGGGAGAGTTGTATCAAGTCATTTCCCCCGTGCTCTTCCCGAAACTGACGATCATCGATCTCCGTTCTTCGGGAGGCGCGTCCGGTGAAAGCATTGCACGGCGTGAGGTGGAAACACTGCATCGCGCCTCCTTGGGCGGCGAAACAAACTCCTTGTGGCGCGCCGCCCTGCTAAAACTGGGCACGGATGACCATTTGCTGTGCGTGACTTTGCATCACGCCATCACCGACGGTTGGTCGATGCAAATTCTGATGCGCGAGCTCTTAGCCGTCTATAATGCCACGGTCCGAGGCGACCATGTCGGATTGGCGCCCCTCGTCCTCGACTATGCCACCCACGCAGATCGCCAGCGCGCCGCCCTCGCCTCGCCTGCGCAGCAAAGCCAACTCGATTATTGGAAAAACCAGCTGGGCGGCGAAATCCCAATCCTCCTGCTGCCGGCGGATCGAAAGCGCTTGGAGACTGACAGCAATCGCGGCGCGCGTTTACGTTTCACTCTCGACTCCCAGTTGAGCGATAAACTCAAGGCGGTAGCGAAGCGGGAACAAGTTACTTATTTCATCGCCTTGTTGACGGGCTTCCATGCGCTGATCTCCCGCCTTGCGGCGCAAGAGGACGTGATCGTCGGCTGTCCTGTCGCCGGCCGGACGCGAATAGAACTCGAAGGGATCGTCGGTTTCTTCGTCAACACGCTTGCTCTCCGAGTCAACCACGCGGGCCGTCCGAGCTATAGAGAGCTACTTAAACGCGTGCGGCGCGTTACGGCGGAAGCGTACGCGAATCAAGACGTGCCGTTCGATCGGTTGCTGCACGTAGTGCGACCGGGGCGCGATCTCACCCGCAGTCCACTTTTTCCGGTCACGTTCCAACTCAGAAACGATGTCCGCAGCGAGGAAAAATATGCGGGCGGTCAGCTGGAGCCTTTTGACTTCGATCCCGGCACGGCGGTCACGGACCTGGCATTCTCCGCGGTGGAGGAGTTACAGGGTCTTGTCATTACCGTCGACTACGCGACTGACTTGTACGAGGAGGCGACAGTGCAAGGGATTGCACGGCGGTTTGTGCGCTTGTTGGAAGCGGTGGCGGAAGATCCAAGTCGGCGGATTGGAGAGATCGACTTGTTGGAAGTGGATGAAAGACAGCGCGTCGTGTGCGAGTGGAATCAGACGAATCGGTCCGGCTCGGCGGACGCTTTTCCGGTGTTGTTCGAGCAACAGGTTGCGCGCACTCCCGAGGCCAGCGCGGTGATGTTCGAGCGCACCGCGATTTCGTATGGGGAGCTCAATCGGCGGGCCAATGTGCTTGCGCATCGTCTGATTGCGGAGGGAATTGGCGCGGAAGACATCGTGGCCCTGCTCCTGCCGCGGTCGATGGAGGCGATTGTCGCGGTGCTTGCCGTGCTCAAGGCAGGCGCGGCCTATTTGCCGCTCGATCCGGCCTACCCGCTCGAGCGGCTCCGCTTCATGGTGGAGGATGCCCGACCCAAGCTGCTCTTGTCATCGGTCAACCAAGCCTCGGATGGGATCGCACTGCCGCGCATCGATCTGGATTCGGAAGAGCTGGCCTCTTCGCGCGAAGACAACCCGACAGACCAGGACCGTCGTTCTGCTCTCTGCCTCGCTCATCCGGCCTACGTGATCTATACCTCCGGGTCCACCGGTCGGCCCAAAGGGGTCGTCGTGACGCACCGCGGTATCCCGAACCTGGCGGCCTGTCAGTGCGATTGGCTGCACCTTAACGGCTCCTCTCGCCTTCTTCAGTTCGCTTCGCTCAGTTTCGACGCAGCGGTATCGGAGATCACAACCTGTTTCCTGCGCGGCGCCACGCTGGTCCTTCTGTCCGAGGAGCAGCGCAGTGGCGAGCCCCTGGCGGAGGTCCTCTCGCGCCAGGCGATCACTCATCTCACCTTGCCGCCCGCGGTGCTCGCGACCTTGCCCCCGGACTCGGCTCAGTCGGTGCAAACGCTGCTTGTCGCCGGCGATGTCTGCGGCTCCGAGTTGATCGCGCGTTGGTCGCAGCGTTGCCGGTTACTCAACGGTTACGGCCCCACTGAAGCGACCGTCGCCGCCGCGATGGGCGACGCGCTCACCGCCGAAGGCGAACTTCCCATCGGCAAACCCCTTTGGAACACCCAGGCCTACGTACTCGACGCTTCCTTGCAGCCGGTTCCGCCGGGCGTCCCGGGTGAACTCTACCTGGGCGGCCTCGGTCTGGCTCGCGGTTACCTCCACCGCCCCGCCCTCACCGCCGAACGCTTCGTCGCAAATCCCTTCGGGCCCGCCGGCTCACGCCTCTACCGCACCGGCGACCTCGTCAAATGGCGCTCCGACGGCCTGCTCGACTTCCTCGGCCGCACTGACCACCAAGTCAAAATCCGCGGCTTCCGCGTCGAACTCGGCGAAATCGAAAACGCACTGCGTCTCCATCCTCTCGTAGCCGACGCCGCCGTCCTCCCCTCTCAACTCCGTCCGGGCGACAAGGACCTCGTCGCCTATGTCGTGGC
>CAZJLP010000034.1:0-20007 GCA_964546955.1 uncultured Opitutaceae bacterium
CAGCATTCGCGCGGTTGAGCGCTGCCGAGGAAGCAGCTGGCTTGTTTGAGGACACCGCCAGAATTGGTTTCAGAACCAACTGGAACAATTTGCTGCGAACTCGTGGCCTGGAAGTGCGAGGGCATCGCCTACTGATGTCGGGTGAGCGTGCTCCGAGAGAGGGCGAACAGCCGCCGGTGGTTCACCGTCACCTCACGGCCATTGTTCGCTCGGAGTTTTCTAAACCGGTGAAGTTGTTGCTTGAGTTCGGGCAGTTTCGCGAAGGCGAAGCATTTTTCGATTTTGGATGCGGACTAGGGGGCGATGTGCGCGGACTTGTTCAGATGGGGAAGCTCGCCACGGGCTGGGACCCTGTCCACGCGGCCACGGTAGCCAAGACACCAGCTGACGTCGTGAATCTCGGTTTTGTTCTGAACGTGATAGAGAATCCGGCCGAACGCGTAGAGGTGCTGCTATCGGCATGGGGATTGACCGGCAGGCTACTTGTTGTTTCGACCTTGATATGCGGCCAGGAGGCTTATTCGGACTTTCGCTCTTATGGTGACGGGCTGCTAACAAGTCGAAATACTTTCCAGAAATATTTCGACCCCGCCGAAATTCAGGCGCTGATCGAGGACTCGCTCGATGCCGAGGCGGTTCCGGTTGCTGTTGGAATCTATTTTGTATTTCGGAATATCGCCGACACTCAGGATTTTCTCTCTCGTAGGACGCAACGGTTTATCGATTGGGAGTCGTTGTCGCAACGGCTTGGTCTCCGACGAGCGTTACGGCAGGCATGCGACCCATACGAAATGAACAAAGAATTGCTCGATGCATTTTGGAATCGAGCCATTGAAATGGGCCGAACACCGCGCGACGACGAATTCGCCAGATTGACCGAAGTCCGCGCGACGTGTGGTTCGCTGCCGAAGGCGATGGACTTATTTTTCGAGCGTTACGGGAGGGCGACGTTCGACGCCGCGCGACTCCGCAAGCGGGAGGACACCCTGGTGTATCTGGCGGCTGCACGACTGCGGAAACGAGTGCCTTTCTCTAAGCTCTCCCTGCAATTGCAGCGGGACGTGAAAAGCTTCTTTGGTTCGAACGAACAAGCGGAGCGCGAGGCGCTTGAGGTCATGTTTGCGGCAGGAGACGTTGATGAACTCGGGCTTGCTGTCCAACAGCTCGGGTATGGATGGTGGGACGGCGCTGAGGAGCAGTTTACAATTCATCGCAGTCTCTTAGATGAGTTGCCGGTCTTGCTCCGAGTGTATGTCGAATGCGCTTCAAGGCTATTCGGCAATCCACGCGAAGCGGATCTGATCAAGTTTCATCTGCGTTCGAAGAAACTCACTTTCCAGTTCTACGACGATTTTTCCGCGACGTTTCCTGAGCTGCGGATGCGGATCAAAATCGATCTACCGAGGCTATTCGTGACGGTGTTGGACCAGAAGCACGCGAAGGAGAGGCAGCTGCTTTACTTTAAGGAACGTTTCGTCCCGGCCGATTTTCCCGACAGACCAAAGATGGAGGCACTGGCCGGGCGGATGCGGGGGCTGGGGTTTGATGCGAAAACGATAGGGCACGGACCCACGCGTGACGAGTTTGAGCAAATGCTTAAATCGCGGAATCTGACTTGGGCGCTCACGCGTCGCTCGCCGTCTCCTACTAAGCCGCTCGCTTAGATTTTTCCGTCGTCGGGTGGCTCAAGCGCTGTTGAGCTTGGTGCGGCTGGCGACTCCTCAGCATTGTTGGTAACGATCGCGTGCTTCACGCCCAGCGCGCGGCAGGCGTCCTGAAGGTGCTCTCTCTTTTCGTCAGTGCTACTATGGGTGATTACGTGCCAGCCGAGCGGGCCAATGGGATGATGGGTATAGAGCGTTCCACTGCGGTGGTTTTTGAAATCGATCATCGGGTGGCGGGAAACTAGCGGCCCACGACCGGTATCGACAGACGCAAGTTTCTCCAAGCACTGTGCGCCAAAAACTTCAGACGCGCGCTCGATAAACCGGCGCAATGTAGCAGCGGCGTTCACCCCTGAAATGGTTTCGATGGGCATTTCGGCGCGCCACCGGACTTGGGCACACAGGCCGAGCGGCGCATGGGCGATGCTAAGGTGAGAAGTGTCGTTCTGCACCGCGTTCGTAATCCGGTGGAACTCGGTCTCGATGGTCTCCAGTGATACTTTGAGTTTATCGATGGCGAGGGCCAGCTGATGGAGACGGCGAGCTTCGCGAGCCAATCCGCGCCGTTCGGCCTCGTTTAGTTTGATTCCGATGGTCTTGCGCAGAGCTGCGACTGCTTCAGGCGTCATGAGCAGAGAACTAAGTTTGTAGGCCTTTGATTCGTGCGGCGACAGCCTTCCAATCCACGCTTGGCGTGAGGTGGCTCCAGCTGAAGCGAAGGCATTGGTTCGCGGCGGCGTCATCAAGCCCCATGGCTTTAAGAACATGGCTCGGGGTATAGCTGCTGGACGTGCAGGCTGACCCATTGGAGATAGCGACCAAGTCTTTCAGGGCTACCATTAGCGCTTCCGAATCGAGTCCAGCGAAACGGGCGTTGAGCGTCGAAGGAAGTGTGATTGCAGAAGCTCCGATTTCCTCGGCACCGGCTTCCCGCAGCGCTGCACGGGCCGCTTCCTTGATTTCGAGGCAACGTTTGCGTCGCTTGGCATGGTCTCTGAGGGCGAGTTCGGACGCCTTCCCAAGTCCGGCGATGAGAGCGACCGGCAATGTGCCAGGCCGCAGTCCGCGCTCTTGTCCGCCGCCGAACATCAGAGGAGCCAAAGGGGGACGGTCATAACCCCTCCGGCGGGTGATCAGCGCACCAATTCCTTTGGGGCCGTAAATCTTATGGCCGCTGAGGCTGATTAGATCGATGCGAGGATTCTTGAGTGGAGAAAGCTCTTTTCCGAAGGATTGCGCTGCATCGACGTGAAGGAAAGCGTCATGCTCAGCTAGTGCACTTGCGATTTCGTCAATTGGCTGGAGCACCCCCGTTTCGTTGTTCGCATGCAATACGGAAACAACGAGAGTGTCCGAACGGATCGCGCTACGGACTGCCGCTGACTGCACCTGGCCATTGGACTCTGGCGGAAGCAGAGTAATGTCGAAACCATGGGCGCGAAGATAGTCGAGTGGTTCGAGGACAGCTTTGTGCTCAATGGCTGTGCTGACGATGTGCTTTCGCCCGGATTTTGCGCCATACTCGCGCAATCCTAGCAGGGCGAGATTGTTGCTCTCAGTTGCCCCACTGGTGAAGATTACTTCCTCGCGCCTGGCGGAAACGACCGCTGCGACGTGGTCCCGCGCCTGTTGAACGGCAACCTTAGCGCGGTTGCCATACTCGTGCGTGCGGCTGCCGGCATTACCGAATTCTTCGACGAGATAGTGCAGGACCGTAGCCTTCACCTCGTCTTCCAAGGGAGTAGTCGCGTTGCAATCCAAGTAAATCGGGGTGGTTGACGTCACGAAAGGAGGAGAACATGTTTGTTTTTCCTTGAGCAAATAAAAACAAACATCCTTCTTCGTTGAACCGAACATTCTCGCCACTTGCGGGTGGTCGAATCGCCGGCCGCCTACTCTTGGAGGCTCTCCGACATGGAACCAACACTCACCTTTCCCGTGATCCGGGGCCTTCAAGCCCAAAGGGAGTATTACGTCGCGATGTGGACTTTGCGGACGTTGTGTCAGATTTCGATTTTCAACGAGAGTGAACTACCGCCGGAGCTTCGGGCACAGCGAATTCTGAACCGGGCTAGAATACCGGAGATTGCGGGCTACATTCTGGATAATCCAAAAGATTATGTATTCTCCGCGTTGACTGTCTCGATTGATTCGAAGGTGGCGTTTGAGAGCTTGCCCGGGCAGGAAAAGCTTGGGTTGTTACAGGTGCCGATGAACGCCAAGTTCATCATCAATGACGGGCAACATCGGCGCGCTTCGATCATCGAGGCGCTCGAACAGCGTCCGGAACTGGCACACGAGACTATCGCGGTCGTGTTCTTTTTGGATATAGGTTTGGAGCGGTGTCAGCAGATGTTCGCCGATTTGAACCGGCACGCTATCCGCCCGAGTCGATCCATCGGCCTCCTCTACGATCATCGAAACGATAAGGCCCGTCTGGCGAAATTGGTGGTGCTGAAGTCGAAGTTGCTCCGCGACATTGTTGATATGGAGAAATCTTCGCTGGCCCCGCGCGCCCGGAAGCTTTTCACGCTATCTGCGTTCTACAACGCCTGCTCGGAACTTGTCCAGGATTTGGCCACGGGCGATCTCAGCCACGACGCAGATATGGCTCGCGATTTCTGGGAAGAGGTGGCCAAGCACTTTCCTGTTTGGGGTCAGGTGCAGGCGGGGCGATTGCCGGCGAGCGAAGTTCGCGATGCCTACGTGCATGGACACGCGCTGGCGTTGCACGCGCTGGGAAGAGCCGGCAACGCACTTTTGAAGTCATCTCCCAAGGGCTGGCGCGGGAAGCTATCGGCGCTGGGTAAGATCAACTGGTCGCGCTCCGATGCGGAACTATGGGAGGGGCGAGCCATGATGGGCGGAAAGATGGCAAAGACCAGTGCGGCCGTCTTCCTGACAACTAATGTAATTAGGGAGGCGTTCCAACTCCCTCGCGATGAAGGCGGCGAGCGGGCGGAGTCAGCGCGCGCAAAATCAAAACCTAAGAAGTAACTTTAACATGGCAGTCGATACTCACTCTAAAACTTCTGAACCCCGCGTCGGCTCTGCGTTCAAGCTTGACGGCTTCAAAGCAACCATCGCGGTCCTGCATCGCGAAATTCGAGAACTTTACCTTGCGGATGAAGTGCCGTGGATCATCGGCTATTCTGGCGGCAAAGATTCCACCGCCACGCTGCAACTGATCTGGGGTGCGATTACGGAGATTCCGGCCGAGCAGCGGAAAAAGACTATTCACGTCATCTCGACCGACACACTGGTTGAAAACCCGGTCGTCGCTGCGTGGGTGAGTCAGTCGCTTGTGACGATGAAGAAAGCGGCCACGGCTCAGAACCTTCCGATTGTTCCGCACCGCCTTACGCCAAAATGGGAAAACACGTTTTGGGTGAATCTTATCGGGAAGGGCTATCCAGCCCCACGACACAAGTTTCGCTGGTGCACCGAGCGCCTGAAAATAAACCCGTCCAACGGTTTCATTCAAAACGTGGTCCGGCGCAGCGGAGAGGCGATTCTCGTTCTCGGAACGCGCAAGGCAGAAAGCTCCAGGCGGTCTGCGAACATGACCAAGCATGAGGAGCATCGTGTGCGCGACCGTCTGAGTCCGAATGCGAGCCTGCCGGGCTCATTAGTCTACACGCCAATTGAAGCGTGGACGAACGATGATGTGTGGGTGTTTCTTATGCAGAGTCCGAATCCATGGGGCTACAATAACCGGGATTTGCTTGGAATGTATGCTGGAGCATCGGCAGACGGGGAATGCCCGCTTGTAGTTGACACTAGCACACCGAGTTGCGGCGATTCCCGCTTCGGTTGCTGGGTCTGCACTTTGGTCGAGCAGGACAAATCAATGTCCGCGATGATTCAGAACGACCAAGAAAAGGAGTGGATGATGCCGCTTCTGGAGATTAGAAACGCGTTGGATTTCAGGCCCGCCGAAGGCACACCCGAACATTTGAAAAGGGAGACGGATCGGCATCTGCGCGATTTCCGCCGCATGAATGGTAGTGTGCAGCTACATTTCGACCGCGTTATACCCGGACCCTATCTCCAATCCGCGAGAGAAACGTGGCTGAGGAAGCTTCTCGCTGCGCAGACATGGATTCGGCGGAATGGCCCCAAGGATGTTCGGGATATTACGCTGATCGCTATCGAGGAACTACAGGAGATTCGACGGATTTGGGTGATGGATAAGCACGAATTGGAAGACATCCTTCCGCGGGTTTACCTGGAAGAAACGGGAGAAAAATATCCCGGAAAGCCGCTGGACGATAATTTGGTGCTCGGCACTGAGCAGATGGCGACGCTGCGAGAACTTTGCGGGGAAGATCGTCTCCACTATGAGCTCACGCGCGAGCTTCTTAGCTTTACTAACAAGCAGCGGATGAATAGCCGACGCGCTGGATTGTTTGAACAGTTGGAGAAAACGATCTCCAAGCATTTCTACGAAGGAAAAGATGACGCGTTGGATAGGGCTCGTCGGCAGCACAATGATCGCACGCGTGCAAAAGATGGGATTGGAAGTAGCGCCGAAGTGGCAATTGAAAGTGCGGGCAGCGAGGAGGCAGGCGCATGATCCTCGACACGCTGATTCTCGAAAACGTAGGCATTTACGCTGGCCGTCAGGAAGCGGAGCTCTCGCCGTTGCCCGGCCGTCCCGTCGTTCTTTTCGGCGGGATGAACGGTGGAGGCAAGACGACGATCCTCGAGTCGCTACAGCTCGCCTTTTATGGTCCGAAGGCGCGGCTCGCGAGCCGCGGTGCCACTCCGTATCGTGACTTTCTTCGCGACGCGATTCATAGGGGAGCAGACATCAGTGAGGGCTCGGCTGTTACCGTGCGCTTTCGACGGATCGTCGAGGGCGAGACTAGACAGTATGAAATCAAACGCAGCTGGCGGGTGGGTGCGAAGGGGGTCGAGGAAGGTCTGCAAGTTTGGTGCAACGGGGAGCCGGACGATCTCCTCACTCAGAATTGGGCGGAGTATATTGAGGGCTATCTGCCGAGCAGTATTGCGCATCTCTTTTTCTTCGATGGAGAGCAGATCAAGGAATTAGCCGAAGGAGAGCACGCGGCTGAAATTCTCGGCACCGCGATTCAGACTCTGCTGGGACTCGACATCGTGGATTCATTGGAGAACGACCTCAAAGTTTTGGAACGGAGAAAACGTGCCGAATCACTTTCGACCGAAGCGACTCAGCAGCTGATTCGGTTGCAGGGGGAGTTGAAGCTCGCGGACCAAGAACAAGAGGCTGCAATGCAGGAGCTGGGTAGCCTGACAAATGCAGCGGGGGGCCTAGCAAAGGATCTACGCCAGGCTGAAGAAGCGTTTCGTAAGGAGGGCGGCGAGGCGTTCGAGCGAAGACATGCACTGGAAACGTCTCAATCAAACCTTCAACGGGATCGGCAACGGATCGTCGGTCGGTTGCTCGAACTGTCCTCCGGCCCGGCTCCCCTTCTATTGGTGCAGAACTCCTTGACGGGACTGGAAAGGTTCCTGGCGAAGGAATCGCGGGTGAAGAAAGCGCGGCTGATCTACGATGCGTTGGAAGAGCGCGATCGCGACCTCCTTGCTACTTTGGATTTCGACGACTTGCCCCGTGGCCCACGGCGCAAGGTGTCCGAGTGGCTGGAGCGAGATCGTAAGGCACAGAAAGCTTTGGCCTCGGAGGAACCGGTATTGAATGCCGACCCGCAACTAGCGCCAGAGGTTGCCCACATGTTGAGGTCGATACTGCCAGCTCTGCAGGGCGAGGTTGAAGCTGAGGTTGCCCAATTGAATCGGCTGGATGAAGCGCTATTGAGGATACAGGCACAGCAGGAGCGAATCCCGGCAGCCGACACAATCGCCAAACTACAAGAGAGGGTCGCCGCCACTCGTCTAGCCCATCGAGAGAAGATGACGGAACGGGCCGCGGCGGAACTGCGCGTGGCTGCGTCGCAGCGGCACAAGGAACAACTTGAGCGGCAGATTTCGCAGTTGGGAGTCGAGAACGTGGATGAACGTTTCGCGGAGGAAGATCGCATCAGGCTCTTGAAGCATTCGGAAAAGGTGAGAGGAACTCTGGCGGGATTCAGGACTGCAATGATTCGGAAGCATGCCGCGCGACTCGAAACGCTCATTCTGGAGTGTTTCCAGCAACTGCTGCGGAAGACAAATCTAGTGTCAGGCCTCAGCATCCATCCCGAGACATTTGCGATCACCTTGACCGGAGGCGACGGGCAAGTCCTTCCTTTCGCGCGGCTCTCGGCCGGCGAGCGGCAGCTGCTGGCCACATCGCTATTGTGGGGACTTGCACGCGCATCGGGCCGCCCGATTCCTACCGTGATCGATACACCGTTGGGTCGCTTGGATTCCTCCCATCGCCACCACCTTGTCGAACGCTATTTCCCGGTCGCCTCACATCAGGTCATCCTGCTCTCAACAGACGAGGAGATTGCGGAGGAATACCACGAGGGTATTCAGTCTCACCTCGCTCGGCAGTTCCTACTGAACCACGACGAAGCGCTCGGGGGAACCGCTATCGTACCCGATAAATACTTCGCGAAACATGAAGCCACCAGTTGAAACCGTTCGTATCAGCCAGCGCGGGAAGGAAATCCTCATTAAGCTGAAACGAAACACCAATATTGAGCACTGGAACGTGCTCTGCCGGTGGGCGCTGTGCGCTTCACTGCACCGCGATTCGAAGCCGCCGAAGTTAAAAGGCTTGATCGACAGTAATGTCGAAATGTCTTGGCGCACGTTCGCGGGACCGCACGCGGACATCTATACGGCGCTCGTCCGCTACAATGCCGAGCTGCACGGCATTGATGTCAAGCAGGAGGGAGCCTTAAGCGACTACTTCCGCTCCCACTTGGAGCGTGGGATCAGCAACATTCAAAACGTGAGGAATTTGCCGGCCTTGTTGCTGGAGCGCGGCTACTGACTCAGATAGCCAAATCGAGCGAGGGGGCGACAACCTCGCCCGCGAGGTTCGTTTCAATGAATTCAAGGAGCCCATTGAGATCGGCAGACCGTCCCCGGAAGAAATCTGCCATCATCTCCAAGCCCCCGTTGGAATATTCCTCGAACGCTAGCACGCGCGCATCTTCTGCGCCTTGGCTCGAAGCCAACGGCTCGGCGTTGCCTACTTCGGCGATTGCGATTAAATAGAGAATGCCAGGCCAAGCCGGGCATCGGGCAAACGTTTCCTGATCGATCCCTTTGCCGGAATCGACCGCGCCTAGGGGAACGCGCCGCTTATGCGCAACGCCGACGAGAGCGGTGAAAAGTTGCAGGCGCCATATTTCTTTAAAGACACCCATGGTGTCGCTGGTGAGCAGGTCTACCAGCTCCTGCTTATCTTTAGCGCGATGGATTCGCTTGGCGGAGATGGGAGTTTTGATTTTCGCCTCTGCGCCGTCGCGACCGGAAGGGGAATCGGAAGAATTCATGATGAGGGTGCGGTTGGGAGCTATTGATTAGACGGTGCGGATTTCCGTGTATTCCTCATCGGATTTTTCGTAGAGCTTAACGCGCTGGCCATCGACTTCGAGTTGCTGGCGGGCCTCGGCCGGTAGCTCACGTCCATGGTAGACAAGGTAGTAGGCTTTGCCGACCAAGCCGCCTTGTTTGAAGACCTGCTCGACAGGGCCCGCATACTGACTGGAGCTGACGAATGCCACGACTTGGTTGGCGAGCGCCGGGAGCATTTTAGCGACTCCCTCTCGGTGGCTGCGATCCAGCGCGCCGAACGGGGAATCCATGACGATGGGATAAACCGCACCCGACAGGCCGCGTACAATGGTGGGGATTTCGGAACGCCGCCCCGCCAAGGCAACAAGACTGCCGACAAACGCAAGGGAGAGAGACTGGCGCATCGCTTGGTTCTTGGCGACATCGGTGACGTTATCTTTACTTGAGGCTTCTCCGACGCCCACCGATTTACGCACGCGCACGGTGAAGTTCTCCGTCAACTCCGCCCAATAGTTTCGGTCGATGACCCCGCGGAAGTGGCCATTGATTTCCTTGTCTAGTTCAGGCCGAAGTTCCGCCACTTCCGCGGCGAGAATCGCTTCAAGTGTCGCGATGCAACTATCCACGGCATCCTTCCGTCGTTGCGCCAGATCCGCTGCCGCTTCAGATTCCACAATCGCACTTACGGCCTTATTTATCTCAACCAGCCGGGTTTTGAGGTTTTCCTCGCGCTCTCCAATACGGCCCAGCTCCTTTTGGAGCGAGTCGCGTCGTAGGAGATGAATGCGACGGGACTCCTCCAACTCCTGCACTTGATTGTCTGCTTTTGAACCCAGCTTCTGGTGGATGCCTTCTAACTCCTCGCCAATGCGACGGAGGTCGCTTGTTAGAGTGAGGCGCTCGGCGCTGAGGAGCTTCATGCTCTCCCGGGTTTTCCCGATCAGGGTGCTGATTGAACTGAGCGCGCGGTCGAGGTCGCCGACAGCGTTGTTGAAGTCCTGATCACCCGCCACCACGAGGAGGTTTTCGACGGCCGCGCGCTCCGCGCTCCCCGCCGGGAGGCAGCGTTGGCAAATACAGTTACCTGTTTCCAATAGTTCTTGGAGGAACGTATTGATGACGCGCGCAGGAATTTTTCCCTCGGCCCGAAGGGTCGCGACAATCTCATTGCCACGGGTGACTAAGTTCTGGGCGAAGAGTGTGTAGCCGTCTTCAGCCAGGAGCCGAGAAAGCCGACGGGTTACCTCGCTGAGTTTTGTCGTTAGCTCACGCTCCTCGCCTTGTAGGCGAGCGCGACGGAGTTGGAGGTCGGCTGTCTCCCGGTTAGCTTCGAGTTTGTGGTCGATCATCTCGACCTCGTTGTCGCAGCCTTCGATCTCCTTCACGACTTGGGCGCGCCGTTCCGCAATCTTGCCCATCTCATCCTTGGCACTTTGCTCTTCATCAAGAAGGGCCTGTTTCTCCTCGGAGGTATGCTCACGCAGTTCGCGTGCAAACTTTCCCCGGACGTTTGGATGATTCAAATCATCGATGGTTGTCTGTATGAGTTCCAAGCCCAACATAACCCGGATCGCTTCCGCGACCTGGCCGGAATTCTCCTCCTTCGCCAGATGGTCGATGTTTTCACCGTTAAAAAACAGGAACTTGGCAATGCCCTCGGGGACGATAGTGCGAATTTTCTGAACGGGGGACGGATCGGTAAGGGTAACGCCGTCCCGCATGACTGCGACCGTCAACAACGGCTTGCGATAGTCGGCGCGCTGTTGGGCGAGCGTAAGGGTGCGCGTGATCGTGATCCGCTCGATGTCGTGTTTGAAAGTGAGTTCAACAGTCGCGGCGACTTTGTTTGGATCTTCGCCGGAGCGAGCGACGACATCGTTAATGATTTCCTGAGGCTTCTCAAAATCATCGGTCAATCCCTCGGCGCCGTGGAATACCCACCTGAATGCGTTTAGCAGCGTCGTTTTGCCGAAGCCATTTTCGGCGTGAACGAGCGTTACGTTGCGACTGCGGTTGTCAGAGAAAATAATCTCCTGCCGACCTCGGAACTGACGGAAATTCTCAACAACGAGACGTTCGAGGATCATAGGATTAAGATTTTACCACGTGCTTTTTGACGATCTGGACCAGCTTCATGTGGATGTCTTCGCGACGTTTCATGTGCATGACGCTTCGTTCGGAATTCAAGAGGTCGCGGATGATCGCTTGAGTCGTTTTATCGGCGGCGCTGAAAATCTTTTCGGACGCCGTGAGGACTTTAGTTGGGGTGGACATGTGCGGCTATGCGGTGAGCAGGTTGTAATGTTTGCGAAGTGAGGCGAGCGCTTCCAAGGCGGCGTAACCATTCAGGGCACTCTGGCAGAATTCTGTGATTCGCCGTAACTCACCTTTGAAAAGGTTGCGCTCCAGATTGAAGGAGGCGTCGTCCACATCGCCATCCATCGACGGCGGGACCACCACGAAATCGTAGATGACAGCTTTGTCCTTTCCTGGGGCCTTGCGCAGCAAACGGCCGCGACGTTGAACGAACTGTTTGGGATTGCTCGAGCTGGCTAGGATGAAACCCGTTTCCAAGGCGGGCAGGTCGATGCCTTCATCGAGGCAGCGGATCGCAACGACTCCGTCCAGAAATCCACTCCGGAGATCACGGAGAATGTCTTCGCGTTCGCTGGCCTCCTCCTGATAGGTAAACGTTCGAACGCGTAAATCGTGTCGTTCTCCGAGTAGGTTTGCGACGGCCTCGATTTGACGTTTCTCTTCCCGGCTCACTGAATCCGTCACGCGACCATCACCGCAATAGAACAGAGCCTTCTTCGGTTTATTGGGAAGTCGGCGGAGCAATGCGTCCAGTTGTGTGAGCTTGTCCGATGCCGCACCAATGATCCGGGCTCGCTTGATGAGGAGGCGCATGGCGCCTTCGCCAAGTTCGCCCCCATCTTCCGATGGCATGAAGCGAATCAGTTCGCGCGTAATCGCCCAATATTCTTGAGCTTCGTCTGGCGTGAGCGTTACCAGGATCGGGTGATATTCGTAGGGAGTGAGATACCCTTCAGCAATGGCCCGATCTAGTTTGAAAGTATAGACCACGCCGCCAAAATACGAGAACAGCGCTTTAGTTCCTTCCACGTCATGGTGTCTCTCTGGAGTCGCGGACAATCCGAGGCGGAGACGGATTTCTGGGGGAAGCTGTTGTTGGATTCGTTTCGCACCTAGGTTGTGAGCTTCGTCCGCAATGATCAGGTAAGTGCTGGTGGCGTTAACCAAGCGCGCTTTCAGGCGGGTCTGAAATGCGTCAGAAAGGAAGGTCGCGTTGCTGACTACGAGAACGGCTACGTTCCCGAGACCGGCGCGGAGTCTTTGATGGGCCTCGTCGAAGAGAATTTCCCAGCGAGCACGGCCTTCGTAGCAACCTACGGCAGTGACGCCGAAGTCGTGGACTTCCTTTTCCCACTGTCGACAGAGGTTGATGAATGGACAAAGGACAATCACGACAAAGGGTCGGTCGGGATTTCGCTCCGACACCAAGGTTGCGAGGGTCAACGCTGTGATTGTTTTGCCAGTGCCGGTGGCCATGGCGAAAATTCCGCGACCCTCGTTTGCAGACCACGCGCGGATCGCGTCGCGCTGGTAGTCACGAATCTCAAGTGTGAGGGGGCGTTTCAGGCGCACATCATCTTGGGCCGCTTCGGGCGGCGGTGTGACTAGGTTGATCTCCGAAGCCTCCGGCCGGGCAGTCTTAATTTCCTCCCGGTCGTGCTCCGACGGCGTTGTGACATCCTCTCCGATCCAAGGTGGGCGACCGTAGGGGCGCTCGATCGACCGAAGTTTTAGGATCTGTTCGCGGGCGGCTTCTGGCAACAGGTAGACCCGGACGTTCGGGTCTTGATTGTTCCATAGCCGTTCGAAACGCGCCACGTCCGCAGTAACGAGGGGCGCAAACGCCTGTTCCCAGGAACTGAAAACCTTGATCGATTCGTAGTTCAGATTCCCCTGAATCGAATCATTGTAAGAGCCGTTGAAGGCGACACGGTTCCCGTCCTGATCTTCGAATACGCCGAATTTGTCGTGAAACTCGCCGCCGGTCAGTTTTGCCTGCGGCACTGCCAGACGAAAATCGAGGATTCCATCGGCTACCATCCACGCCAAGGCGGCCAAGGTGTCGGAGGCGAGGGACTGCTGTAGATCACCGATGGAGCGCTGGAGCGACTCCTTTAGAGCAATGTCAGCCTTAGCCTGCTCTCCTGAATAGAGTGCTTGCCAGTCAGGTTCCGAGAGAATGGGACTGGTGACCCAGCGGGCGCGCCCACCGTTACGGGCAAATGTGGCCATGCCGGAGCATGCGAGCCGCAACCATCCGGAGCTGAAATAGCCGACGGCGCGATCATACCGACTGGCATTGGCAAGGTGGAACGAAAAGAAGTCGTCGATCAGCGAGTTTGTCGATGAGTCGAGCCAAGCGGGAAAGTTGCGGTCTCGAAAAGTCACGCCGGGTTGAACCTCTTATATCTGATTCGTCGAAAGCTCGTGGGTAAGTAACGATGCTAAGAAATCCACTTTTGCTTGGAATTCTCCCATGGGCATCCGGGCACAGATTGTCTCCGCTCCCAGGGCGGACAGCCTTTCAATATATTTCGCCAGGGCGTCGTCGTCCTTGGTCAGCGTGGCGTGGTCGTCGGAAGCAAGCGCGATGATGAGGAAGTTTGCGAAGAGGCCGCGGTTCTCAAAGACCTCGGTGGGTATGGCATTCGGAACGTTCACGAACTCCACTTTGGTGGGGAGACGATGCCCCTCCATCGATGCGAGCTGATAACCATAAGCAGCGAGGAATCCAATGAGATCGGCGTACGTCCGAAAAACGAAGTCTTCGTTGTGGCCTTTGCATAGAGCCAAGAGCGGAACTGCCGGCGATGGAAATCGAAGTGAAGCCATATTACTTAATCTCCAAGAGCTCGGTCCGACGTTTCTTGATGTCGTCAACCCCTGCCACGAGACGGTGGGTTGTCGCTCCGACTTGGAAGTCGAAATCCTCAGCGTGGAGCTGCTTTAATTCATCTAGCTTAGTGTGCAGTCGCAGCGCATAGATGCGAGAGGCTTTGGGCAGGAGGTGGGCCCCGGCCTGGTCCCACTGTTGGCGCGCCATGAGAATGATCACTTGGCGGGCTCCGCCGGTGAGGAAGGATGCAATCGCCCGGACATAGTTTGGGTCTGTCGCGGAGAACGGCGAGTCCACCACGAATGATTGGTCGTGGGCCTTGCCGAGATAGAGATTCAGGTCACGCATGGTATCATGAATCTCGCGACGAAGATTCGCCAGCGCGCTGACGTATGCCAGCGACAGCAACGTCTGCTGTCCGCCGCCGACCAACGCCTGTTGTTGGCCGCCCTGATTGACGATCATTGGGAGGAATGAATTTGGATCGATGCGTGCCTGGGTGCGATCCACCGCATGGGGATTATAGTGGGTAGCAACCAGCGCTTGGAGGCGCTCGTGTAGGCGTTTGCGAAGACCGACGCGGTATTCAGAAATAAACCCGCGCAATTCCTTGCTGATGGAGATCGCACGCTCGACGGCCGCAATTTTAGCGGCGGCCTTGCCCTTCGGTTCAGCCGCTTTTGCTTCCTTGCGCAAGCGGTTCGTTGAAAGTTCCAGATTGGCAATGACGCCCGCCAATTGGCCCTTCTCGCCCTGTGCGGCCCGCAAGCGCACACTGACTTCGCGGAGACTATCGACGGTTGCAGCGATCTTTTCCCGCTGCGAGGAGAACGGACTTTCGCGTATTTGCTGATCGATGTGTTCCACGTCTTGGCGAGCGGCCGAGAGCTTACGCTTGATTCCTTCGATGCGCTTTTGGGCCTCTGCGATTTCCCGTCGAGTATTTGCGGCGGCCTCGACAGGCCCGCGACGCGACCCTTCAGCCACCCGGTTCAAGACATCGATTAAACGATGACTCATTTTTGCCGACAGCACCTGATTGAGATATTGGGACCAAGCATCCTTGGTGTCGGCCGTGTGGCTCCTTCCACAAACACAAGCGTTGGCGGACAAAATTCGCTGGACGAATCCCTCGGTTATATCTGCCGGGAGAATATTGGCCTTCTCCATCTCGGACAAGATTCGGCGGGCCGACTCCACCGCGGGAAGGATAAAGACCGCCCCCTGAGATGACTCCACTAGCTGCGCGACGGATGAATTATTGCGATCAAGGTCCGCGCCCAGGGAGTTTATTTGATTCCTCAACTCATCACGACGCCTAATCAATTTGTCGTGCTCTGAAGTGTCGCCGAGACGGCGAAGCTCCTCGGCCAGAGTTGCCTCCTGGGATTCTAGTTCCTGAATCTGGATTGAGAGTTTCGCAGTTAGGGCCTGTTTCTCGGCGAGGTGCTTCTCGGTGCTGTGGAGGGAGGTAAGCTTGCTCTGATACTCGCGGCTGCTCGAAGCGATCGTCTCCAACTGACGTTCGTAATCCTGTTGGACTTTGCCGAGAGCCTCTGCAGCTTCCTCCCATTTGTCGATGTGAAGGAAGCCGGAGAGAGACATGCTGATCGTCGATACGCCTTCGAGCATTTTGCCGTCCAAGGGTTCGCCTTGAAAATAGAAGGCGTCGAAAAGACCCCGCGGCATCCAAGAGCGGAGCTTCGCTTCCAACGTCCCTTTCTCATCATCCTCGTGCTTTTCGACCCGATGCTCTCCGATCACATACTCCGTCAGTTTCTCCTCACCACGGTCCAACCCGTCGCGAGTCATCGTGGCCACAACCCGACGGCTAAATCGGTAGTCCTGGTCGCCCAAGACGAACGTCAATTCAACCTTCGCTTCGACGTTTTCGCCAATCTTCACCTCGTGGGCTGCTCGTTCCGATATGAGAGTTGAGGGCCGTCCGGTGATCTTATTCAGCGTGAGCGCCTTCGATCCGTAGAATAGGAATTTCAGCGCTCGAATGATACTTGTTTTCCCTGTGTTGTTGTTTGCGAGAATCAACGTGACGTTCTCGTCGTTCTCGCTGGGAAAGGTCAGCTTTTGCTCCCCGTGGAAAACAAGGAAATTGGAGAGCGTGAGGTCTCGTAGAATCACGATTCGTTCTCCTCGCTTCTGGAATAGTCATTGATCAGGGCCGAAAGCCGTTGACGCTTTTCCAACTCGGAGCGGCCAGAAGCCTCTTTCGTAACAAACACCTGAAGCACTTCCCGAAGGAGATCCCGCTTTGCTTGGTCCATTTCCTCGAACGGTTCGAGGAGACTCGAAAGGCCGGATGAAGCAGGATTCGGACGCTTGGATGGGGTGGGCATGCGGTGTGGCTGGGGACGGACGGAGGCACGAAAATCCGTTGCCACCCGCAACTCAGGCGTGCCGCATCATCTTCGCGTGCTTGCATCTATACCTGACAAAAGTCAGGACCGTCGGCAAGCCCAGACGCTCCAGAGGATTGTGGAAATCCGGAGACTAGATGTGCTGGGAGCGCGCCTGCGTCGCCTTGTGCGCCAATGATTGGCCAATTTGCCGGCGTTCGGCGGCCTTCTGTAACAGGGCCTTGGCTTCGGTATCCGAGCCCGATTCCAAGAAAGCCTTTACCTCGTGTTTAGTCCGAATGTGGTCTGCTGGCCCCATTTCCTTTACCTTGAGGCGCTCGGTGATGACTTGAACCGCGTCGCTCTCATGCCGGAGGGCGAGTAACGTCTCCACGTTGATCTCAGAACTGTCGTCGGGGTTCATCAGACTCCATGGTTAAGTTAGCGCACTACAGGGGACGAAGACAGACCTTTTTGAACCCGTTCGTGCAGTGGCGCACGACGGCGGTGTGGTCCGGGAGGTTTCGGAATTCGTGCGGTTTGATCCGGAATTCCTCTACCCGCTGATAGGTACGGGCCGTGTGATCCAGATGAACGGTCCGCGTCGCCCGCTCGACCCAGTGCTTGCCAAGTGCGTTGGCGCAACGGAGAGCGTCGAGTTCGGAGGCGGCCCGATACATAAAGAGGTTCTTCAAATTCAGGGCGAGCACTTCGGCCTGCTCCTTGGTTTGAGGGGGAATCAGTGACTCGAAGGCTTGCGCGGACACTATCAGCATGAGCATGCAGTCGCGCAACCGGTCGATGACGTTAAAGTCGCTCGTGCCGTCGTGGCTTGCGGTGATGGCGTTCTGAAACTCATCCCCCACGTAGACGAGCTGGTTGAGCGCATATTTCTGCCACGGTGGCAGCGCATAGCGCCGGAGAGCGTGGCGATAGATCAGAAGCTTGATGACGGTGAAGACGTATTGCCGCTCGGTCGTGTAGTCCTGCGGCACGTCGATGCAGAAGATCTTTCCGCGATCCACGTCCGCGATTGAGCACGTGTCGGGCTCGGAGGAACTGAAGATTTCGGCGATTTCAGGCGTGCCGAGGTATTCAAGGTAGTTCTGCGACGTCCCGATTTCACCGGCTCGCTGCTCCTTCGCCTCGTGTTTCAGGTAGGTCTGCTCCAGCGTCTCGGCCAACCGAATGCGGCGTTCGGTTGGCTCCAAGGTCGTGAGCTTATCGAGTGCGACCTTCAACTCCTTCTCCGACGTGAGCAGATCGTAGGCGTTCGTGGCAGTGGTCGGGCGCCCGATGTCGGCCAAAAGCTCAAACGCGCGGGCGATATGCCCCGCGCCTTTGACTTTGAAAAAGCTTTTTTCGTCTTTCGGATTCAGCGCGGCCGCCGTGTCTACAAGGATGCGCGCGCGTGTGGTGAACGGCAGACGGGTGTCCCCCGTGACGTTTAGACGGTGGACCGGCTTCTCCGGCTCACCCACCAACCGTGGGCGGAGACGGACAATGTCTTTTTCCCGACCGTATTTTTTGGCGAGCCATTCAAGATAGAACCACTCGTCGCCCTTGTTCGCCATGACCACCCCGCCGAGGGTGGGATTGCCGCTGACAAGGGCCGCCAAGAGCCCGTTCATGCCCGAGGTTTTTCCCGAACCGGTATCGCCGGAGAAGAAGAAGTGCCGGTTCGCCTTATCCCGCGTCCAACGGAAGCGCGCAAAAACGAGCACGACCTGCCAGCGATCCGCGACGATCTTCCCGTTGGGATCGCGAACGTAGCGGCGATGATCGGCATAGAAAAAGAGAAGACCGGCGCATGCGCAGATGATGCAGCCGACCACGAGCCCCCACGGCGAAGGCAGGCGATCCGCGGCGACGACCCCCGCGGTGGAGATGATCAATGCAAACGGAAGCGCGAGGACTGCCCGAAAACCCGGCTCGTTGTGGCGCAGGTTTCGGTGAATTAGCAACCCCGCGACTGCAAGAAAACCGGCCGCGATGGCGAACGCGCAGACCGTGATTGCATGCGGATCGTGCAGCCATTGACGGATCAGAACCTCCGGTGCCGGGAGTGCTTTCATCGCGTTCGTTGAGACGAAAACAAACGCGAGCGGCGTTTCATCGCGAGAGGCGGAGCCTACCGAAAAAGCGGTAGGCGACGGACGGAGTCTGGCGGAGGTTTCGGCTGGGGGCTCGAACCCAACGAACTCGTTAGGGTATTGCGTCTGTTGCCGAAAAAGCTCGGGCGATTCACGCCCACCTTCCCGGCTTGTCGTAGCCGAGGATCAGCGAAAACGCGGTCGAACGAGCAAACATCGCTCACCTTTCTCCGGTAGGCTCGCTACCGCGGAATCGGGTCAGCCGCGCGATTGAGGCGGCGACCCTCGTCGGGCGTGCTTTCCCGCATGATCACGGTCGGAGTGATTCGCAACGGAGCCACATATCTTTCGCATCACCTGCGAAAGAATGATTATTGGACTGAGGGCGAAAAGGAGGTCCGTGGCGAATGGATCGGCGAAGGCGCGAAGGTCCTCGGCTTGGAAGGCGCGGTAACGGACGAACCGTTCGATGCCCTACGGCAGAACCGTCATCCTAAAACCGGCGAGGCATTGACCGCCCGCGATCACGCCAACCGCGTTGCGTTCTTCGATGTTCAGTTATCAGCACCGAAGGACGTTAGCGTGCTCGCCATGGTGGGAGGCGACGAGCGGATTCGCGACGCGTTTACCGACTCGGTGAAAGTCGCGATCGGGGAAATGGAACGGTTTGCGGCGGTGCGTGAACGTCGCGGCGAGGCAGCAAGCACCGAAGCGTATCGGCTCACGGCCAATTTCGTGGGAGCGCTTTTCTTTCACGATGCGAGCCGCGATCTCGATCCGCAATTGCACGGCCATGCGGTGCTCGCGAATGCGACGTGGGATGCGACGCGCAATGAGTGGCTCGCATTGCAACCGGTCGAGATGCTGCGTGCCTCGGCATATCTTCGCCAGGTGCTGTATCGCGAGCTTGCCGGGCGCCTGCGCACACTTGGCTACGAGCCGTATGAGATGAACTCGAAGGGATTCTCCGTGCGGGGCGTCGAGCACCTGCGGGAACGCTTCTCGAAACGCACGCGACACGTGCAGAAGCTCGCCGAAGAATATGCCACGAAAAAGGGCCGTAAGCCGACGAAGCGAGAAGTGGAGATTCTCGTCCGGGAATCGCGCGCGGACAAGTTGACCGAAGTCAGCACGCCGCAGGTGCGGGCTAAGCAGCGCGCAGAATTGAGCGCTGCCGAGACGGACGCGCTCAAGGAGCTTGTCGGCGCGGCACGGGCACAAGCGCCGCGCGGGCAATGGTCACACGGAAATGCACAAACGGTCTTAGCCGCGGCGCTCCAGCACGTGTATGAGCGAAGCAGTGTGGTGCGCGAAGGCGAGGTGCTCAATGTGGCGCTTGAACTGCACCCGGATTTCTACCGCTGGCGCGAACTGCGAAGCGCCCTCGACGCGCACCCGGACGCGATTCGAAAGGAAGGCGAAATGAGTCTGAGAACAATTCGCCACGAGGAGGATGCCACCGTGCGACGGGTGTGCGACGGCAGAAACCAGCGTTTCCCGCTTGG
>CAZJLP010000034.1:20017-23530 GCA_964546955.1 uncultured Opitutaceae bacterium
ACGCCCGGTCAAATGACCGCAGCGCGGACGCTCCTCGCGAGTCGAGATTTCCTCAACGTTCTGGTCGGCGACGCCGGGACGGGAAAGACGACGGTGTTGACCGCACTCGAAAGCGCACACGCCGCAGCCGGCGGCCGACCGTTCGTGCCGCTTGCGCCGACGACGCGAGCTCGTGATGCGCTAGCGGAGAGTGGGTTTGCAGGGGCGGACACGGTGCAGCGGTTTCTTGTCAGCCCTGCGATGCAAAAGGAAGCTGCGGGGCGAGTCGTCTTGATCGACGAGGCCGGACTGCTGTCCACCCAGCAACTGGAGGAATTGACACGGGCGGCGCAGGAAGTGCGAGCGCGCGTCCTCTTGGTGGGCGACACGAAGCAGCACTACAGCGTGCAGCGCGGCGATGCATTGCGGAACGTCATCAAGCATTCCGGCACGCCCGTTGTGCGACTCGCGGAAGTGCTACGTCAGCGCAACGAAGCGGACCGTCGCTTCAGTCGGCTTCTTGCGTCGGGCGCTATCGCTGAGGCATTCGAGTTTGCTGACCGGCGCGGCCTCATTCGCGAGATGCCGGATGACGAGGCCCTGTTCGCACGCGCGGCCGACCACTATGCGACTAACCGCGTGAAGGGAATCGAGACGCTCGTGGTCATTCCGTTCTGGGAGGAGATCGAGCGTTTCAACGCACAGGCTCGGCCCGCGCTACGTCGGGCGGGGTTGCTCGGCGAGGTCGAGGTGATGCGGGAGGCCGTGAAACCGCTCTCTTGGACGGAGGAACAGAAGGTGCACTGGGACCAATACAAAGTCGGTGATCGGCTGTTGTTCGCACGCGATACCCGTTTCTTCAAACGGGGTGCGGCCGCTGAAGTGATCGCGGTGTTTCCGGACGGGGTGCAAGTGCGCGGGCCGAAAGGCCGCGAAGCGAAGATCACTCGGAAGCAGCGCGCCGCGTTCGACGTGGGGCGATTGCAAATGCTCGCCGTGTCTGCCGGCGATAGGCTCCTAATCCGGGGGCGCGAGGACCGCGAAGGGTTCGCCAACGGAGACTTCAAGGAGGTCGCGCGCGTCGATCCGAGCGCGAACGAGGTAGTGCTCGCAGATGGTGGACGCCTGCCACCGGACTTTGCCGCGTGGACCTATGGCCATGCGCTCACCTCCTACCGGTCGCAGGGCAGCACGTCGGAGGAATCGCTCCTCGTGCTCGGCGAAGTTGCGGCCCGGTCACTCGCCCGTCGGCAATTCTACGTCAGTAACACCCGCTACCGCGGTGCGCACGCAATCTACGTCTCAAGCAAGGCCGACATCCTGCGGCGGCTCGCTCGACCTGATGCGGGTCGTGAACTCGCCACCGAATTTATCGAGCGACACGGGCTCGCTCGGAAGGAGCAGCAAGTGCCTCGCGTCATGCGAGGATTGCGCGCGCGGATGCGGGCGGCATGGCTGGGAGCGGCGGAGAAACTATGGCGGCTTCAGGAAAGCCGTGCTGAACGCAGGAGTGTGTGATGGACCGGACTCCGCTCAGAAAGCCAAAGCTGCACTTCGACACTGCGGCGCACCCCAGCCACGTAACCTTCGACGACGGCAAGGATCAGCGTCGCAACATCCCCTGGCTGCACTATGTGGAAGCGCGTTGGGAGTATGCGGAGCCGGACACGATCAAAATGGAGATCGGTGAATGGCTCGTGGTCATCACGGGGCACAATCTCGCACCGCTATTCCTGGCAATCGAGGATCATGCTCTGGTGCGGATTCGCGCGCTCCCCGACTTGCTGCAGGATCACGAAAGGGAGATCGACACGTTCGCCACGGCGATTCGTTTTCTGAAGCCGCCAGCAGGAGGCTCCGCAAGGCGTCCCGGCCAGATCGAGTTTGAACTCGGGGGCGGATGACGCGCTGAGGTGGTTCATCGCGAGCCACCGCTCCTACGGGGAAAAAAGGTGACGGCCTTCTGGTTCCTTTAGCCGCCTACCCAATTTTCGGTAGGGGCATCCCATTGCCCGGGGTGGGAGCATTTTCGTTTCTTCCTTCAGCGAAGCCAACCCGTCGCTCCGAGAGCGACGGGGACGCTTCTCGGGATTCGGCCCCCATAAGCGCCGGCAGGAAAACGGAGAAAACCATGACAACCTTGATCCTCGTGACGCCGTATGTGGCGTTCGTTCTCGGTGTGGCGATGATGATGAAGGCGCTGCACCTGTATTCGGCAACCCGGCCGCAGTCAGTTGAGGTCAACCGGCGCAAGGTCGCACTCTTGTTCTGTGCGTCGCTCGTGTTTCCGTCGCTCGCTCACGCTCAGGCAGTCGATTTGAAGACCGCGACGGAGTCCGGCAACGCGATCATTATGTATCTCAGCGGATCGATCGCTGCGGTGGGTATCGTGGCGGCCGGCGTTGCCATGATGATGGGTCGGCAATCCATCGCCAAGTGGGCATTTGTCGGGGCGATGGTAAGCGGCCTCGCCTTCGCGATCGTGCGAACGATGTGGAGTAACATGGGCCTTGAGGCTGCGGACGTGGGCACGTTCACACCGTAAGGATTCCATCGAGGGAGGTCCCATGAACTCGATCCACCTCAACGAACACGACGCCAACCAGGGCGCGCAGTCGTCCGGCGAGTTTCTCGGCATGACCGGGAACTCGGGCTGGTATCTGCTGGGTTCCGGAGGCGCGACGATCCTGATGGTGGTCTTCCTGTGGGGAATCTTTGGGGTGCCGCTGCTGTTGTGCCTGTTCGCGGGAATCGTGCTCTGCCTCTTCTCGGTCGTGTATGTGTTCGCGCTGAAGAACAACAAGCCGGAGCATTACGACACGGACTTCTTCGAGTCCGCCCTCGTGGAGGCGGGCGTATTGCAGTTCTGTTTCGGTCCGCGCGGTCGGCGTCCAGTGAATCCGTTCACGGACGCCGCTTCGGAGGCGGTTGTGACGGGAGGGCAAAAGCGGCGTCCGGCTAGGTCGCACTCGGCTGAACGAACCCAGAGCCGCTCGCCTGCTTCGCGGACAAAGCCGGCCGACTCCGGGAGTAACGCCGTGAATGCAAAGCCGAAGACGGCAGGTGGAGAACCTGAACCAATGGTGTCACGCGTGGCTTTCGAGCGACTGACGGAGCAACTGACGACCACGGAAGAAATGTTGGAAGACGCGCTCGCCGAGCGCGGGGAGGACTAACCATGCGCGTGGAACCGGCAGACGGATATTTCGGCGAGGACATGATCGTTTTCGAAGGCCTCCATCGCGGCGGGTATATTTCTAGGGGCTTCGAGATCACCGCGCCGGATCTGGAGAACGCCGATCCGGTGCACCACAATGCGCTGGAGTCCGACCTGGTCGCGTTGCTCTCCATGTTGAAGCCCGACTGGCGGATGCAGGTTCAATGGACGAACGACTCCGACTTTCGGAAGCCGCTGCAACGGTATCGCCAGGACACGATCAAGCACTCGACGAACGAGTGGAGCACGCGTCAGCGCAACGAGAGATTCGTGCGTTACTCCCGTTTGGTCGATGAAGGTGCGCTCCGCCGTGAACG
>CAZJLP010000034.1:23540-48628 GCA_964546955.1 uncultured Opitutaceae bacterium
TCACGATACCCGTCGATGCGGACGCGATCGGCCAGAAGGCGGGCCGGCTCTCGAACGAAGCCCTCTTGAGTGCCTACGGGGAGCAGTTCAAGCAGACCGGCCAGTTTCTTCAGGCGCTGTTTGGCGGGAGCGGCGGCCAGGTCCGGCCGATGACGGACGCCGATCATTTCCTGCACTATTTGGAATTCCTCAATCCGTCGCTGCCAGAGCAGAAGGTCACCGACCCCTTGGAGTTCTTCGACTCCGACAAATCGATTCAGGAAAACTGCTGGCTCGGGGAAGGCAGACCCTTGGAGAAGCCGGACACCGGTTTCTATCTGGATGGGTATTACCACGGGATGCTGGTGCTCAAAGCACTGCCGAAGCGCACTCGTCCGAGCATAGCCTATCTGCTGACGAAGCTCGGGTTTCGCGAATACGCGATCACGGTGAACGTTGAAGCCGTTGATGTGGAGGAGCTGATTGAGAAAGAGCAAAAGGAGCTGAACCGGGTAGAGGGCGACTACGAGAGCCTGAAGAAAGTGAAGCTCCTTGCGGCGATGCGGACGAAGGCCGCGAAGATCGCGCGTTACAGCAACGGCGACAGTTCGCCCTATCGCATTCAATACCTCATCCGGGCGTGGGACAAAAGTCGGGAAGACCTCCGCGCGAAACTCACCGCGCTCAAGGCGGCGGTCGGGAGCATGGAGCGGGCGCAGGCCTACGAGCCCGCGCTCGAACCGTCGGCACGAAACTTCTTCTACTGCACCTGGCCGGGCTGGTCGTATAGCCGCTACCACTCGCTCTGGCACGATTACGACGACGCGCTGGTCGCAAATATCCTTCCGTTCTCCTCGACGCCGGTGGGGCATCTTGAGGGCGCCGAGTTCATCTACGAGGGTCCCAACGGAAATCTGGTCGGTGGTCGGACGTTCGTGGGCGAGGGCGGAAGCCAGACGCCGCAGAATGCGGTGGTGATCGGCACCACGGGTTCGGGAAAGAGCGTCAACGTCATCGACATCCTGACTCAGACGGAGCCCTTCTACCATTACACGATGATCGTGGAGGAAGGTGAATCCTACACGACTTATGCCAAGACTGTAGATCCGACGACCGAGCCGATCATCGTGCAGGCGAACGGAAAGTTGACCATGAACTATCTGGACACAGGCGGGCTGCCGCTGTCCGGACTACATCTCAGCGCAGCGTCGGCACTGCCGATGCTCATGGTGGGGCAATCGAAGGACGAGGATCGGAACAAGCTACGTCAGGCGCTGCTGGCAAACGCCATCAGCCGCCTTTACGAAGACTTCGCGCGTTGGTATGTGAACAAGCATCCGGAGGAGCGCGGGGTGCTTGCTCGACGCGCCTACGCGCTGGACTTCTACCGTCGGGAGAAGATGGGGCCGCAAGCGACCGAACTGGACGCGTTCCTCGAGTTTGCCGAGTTCGAACAAACCCATGCGGATGAGGCCGCGGCGTTCATCGCCAGTCCCGATGAAGGCGACGTCATCCGATTCGCCAAAGATAGCACCGGCGCGCAGCAAGTCCGGGACCTCATTTTCTCGCGCTTCACTGCGGCGGAGCAACCGCAGCACGGGCATCTACAAGAATTGCTTTCAGCCGAAGCGTCCGGACCGCACGCGGAGGAAATGCGCTACCTTGCGACGTTGTTGGAGCCTTGGGCCGCCGGCGGCAGCTACGGCGAGCTTTTTGACGGAGTGTCGAACGTTAACCTCACCGGCAAGATCGCGCATTTCGAGTTGGGTTACATTCCAGAGTCCGCCGAGGAGTTGAAAGCAGCGGCGGCCTTCCTCATCGCGAATTATACGCGTTCCCACATGATGCGGCTGCCGCGCGCGCTGCGGAAGCGAAACATTTTCGAGGAGGTGGCGCGGTTTTCCCTGGTCCCGTCCGGAAAGAAGGTGCTGCGCGAGTCCTATCAGCAGCTCCGCAAATACAACGTCTGGAACGTGGCCACCGTTCAGAACTACGAGCAGTTCAAGTCATCGGACATCCGCGGTCCGGTGCTCGGCAATAGCCGCATCCTTTTTCTCCTGAGGCAAAGCGACCGATCGGACATCGAGGACCTCAGCCAGGACTTCCCGATCCCGGAAGCGGTGAAGGACGCCGTGATGAGCCACCCGGAGCCGGAGAAATTGATCGGAACGAAGTTCTCTCAGTTCACCTATTATCACACCGATGAGCGCCGGCCGCTGATCGTGACCATGCGCAACGTCGCGTCGCGCGAGATGCTCTACTGCGCGTCCAGCTCCGGTGCCCACTTTGACCAGCGCGAAAAGGCCTTGAGAGGCCGCACCAACGTCGTGGAAGCGATCATCGCTAACGCCTGAAGCCATGAAAGCGAATCAAGAGATCGAGATGGAAGCCGGGCAACTGATGGTGCTCGGTCGTCAGTATCGCGACGAGCATCGGGAAAGTCCGGGCGTTGCAGCCATGCCGGCGCCGCGGGTGCTTGCCTGGCTACCGGAGTCGCGGGTCACGTCCTATCATCAAACCGAGCCGGAGTCGAAGAGCGTGCACGTTCATCGTCGGCAGCGGCACGTCGAGGCGGCAATGGAGCGTGGCGAAGTGATGCTGCGTTTGATGGAACGCGAGACGGAGACCACCGGTTCGGGCCGGATCGTTCGCGAGGACGCACCCTCTCTCGTGATCGCCAGCCAATCTGCTTACGACGTGCTACGCACGGGGTACGAACTGGTCGAAGAGGAGCGCTTGGGAGAGCTGCTGCTTCCCTACGCCGAGCGCGCCGAAGATGCGGACTACTCCGACCCGGCTGACGCGAGAGCCGTAGCCGAAGTGGAGACCATTTTGGAGGCAAACATGCTCTCGGCCGCGGACCGGCTCCGCACGAGGGCTGAGATCGTGGCGTTCCTGGAGGGGCGGCTTGAGCCGAGCGCCTTCATTACTCGGTCCATCGATCGGCAAACCGCGCGTGCGGGCCAGCACGAGAGATTGGCAGAGCGCCACACGATTAAACTTACGATTGACGAACCGTAATCACCCTAACGAAAGGCATCTCATGAACCGCTTTCTCGACGGACTGGTTTTTTCACAGGTGTATCTTTATGCCCTGTTGCCCCTGTTGCTTGTTCTGATACTTCTTTCGGGATGTGCGACCGCGGGCGGAGATTCGGCCGGACGCACTCGGGACTTTGCCACGACAGCGACAACGACTGCGGCCGGCGCCTACGTCGGAGCGAAGGAAGGAAACGGCAAGGCGAAGAACGCGGCGGTCGGTGCGGCGGTCGGCTTTGTGGCCGGGGAGGCGATCAACTACTTTAACAATAAGGCCCAGCGCGAGGCCTACCTCGCCGGCTACGAAAAAGGCCAGTCGAACGCGGTGAAACAGCAATATTGGATCGCCCGCGACAACCAGCGGCCATCGCGGGACGAAAACTACGAAGAGGCCTACTACGAGATTCCCGTTCCGCAGAGCGACCGCGACGGCGTGCGCCGCGAACCAACGAAACGGGTTATCCGCGTCGTAATGCCAAAGGAGGAGACTGGATCATGAAAACCATTCTTGGATTGTTTGCTGCTCTCACGCTCGGTGCCGTGCCGGCGCTTGCACAATGGGCTGTCGTCGATGTGCCGAATCTTACACAGAGCGTCGCGAACTATGCCGCATTGGTTGAACAGATCTCGAATCAGGCTGCGCAGATCAGCAATCAGGTCCGGCAGATTCAGCAGTTTGAAACCGAGCTGAAGCGCATGGGAGACATGGCGAGCGTGAAAAGCATCGTCGGCTTCACGGAGTTCCGGGCCGACCTCACGTTGCCCACCAAGATCAAGACCTGGACGGACACGCTCGCACGCGTGGATGGTCGTGGGTTGTTCGGTGATACCCGCGGCGGGATGTATCGTGAGATCACGGAGGACTTCAAAGACTTCGACGGCGGAACGATCGGTCGCGACGCCAAGGTCTACAAAGAAGCACACGAAATGGCCATCACCGTGGACGAATTCAAAACGGTGCAGGCGGATGTTTACACTCGGCGCGAAGATCTGAAGCGCGCGATTGTTCGGACGAGCGAAGCGATGCAGGCTGCGGAGACCGAAGCAGAGCAGAAGAAGCTAGCGGCTGTGCTCGACGCGCAATATAGCCAGCTTTCGGCTGTCGATGCGGAGGTCGCGTTAAGCGCGGCGGAAGTCCAAGTGAAGGCGGCGGAGTCGGCCGCGATGAACAACGCGCGGAGCGAGGCGGATGCCGAGGCGCGTCGCCGCCTAGCTCAGCAGGAGGCCGTGAAACTCTCTACGACGTTCAAGCCGAAGTATGAGTGTCTCCTGCAATACGTGAGTGAAAAGCGCCTCACCCCGTAACTTCATTGTGACAGAAACTTTTTTCCAACGTCTCGGTCACAAACCGGCTATGAAAACGCCGCTGATAATTGGGTTTTCGGTCATACTATTGATGACCTTGGGTTGTGCGGATCGGGAAGTGGAAGCTCGCAGGGCAAAAGAAGAGGCGACGGCCAAAGCACGTGCTGAGGCCGCTCGAAAGGAAATGGAAGCCGCCCCGAAAACATTCAAATCGCGGGACTATTTTAAGCAGAACGAACCGGCTAAGAAGTCCGATCCGGCTCCGTCTGAAAAGAAACCATAACCAATAACGCTTCACCCCAATGGCGGCTCCAGCTGGCAGCATTCTCCCTTCATCCTATTTCGACGGATTGTCGTCGTTGTGGGGAGGGTGCGCCTACATCGGGAGCGCTATCGTGGCGGCGGGCTTGGTATTCCAGACGGTTCGCGGCCGCCCGGACGCTGGCACTTTCATTTGGCTCCTGGCGAAGGTCTTTATCATTGGTCTCACGACGCTCTGCATCCGCGAATGGCTGATGCGATTGAATGATATCGTGATCGCTTTTGGCGGCGTCATAGGAGTGGACCCAACCAAGGTGGATGATCAGTTCATTGAATTCCTCTCAGGCAAAACGGTGGCAGAGCCGAACGCGAGCGTGTGGGATATCATCTGGGGGACGAAGTCCATAGGGACCGCGGTCTGTTATGCGTTCCTTTGGCTCTTCGGGTGGCTATCCTGGGGCGTCCAATATGTGGTGAAGCTGGTCGGCGATGTGCTTCTTACGGCCGGCTGGTCGCTCAGTCCGATCTTCGTTGCATTTTTCATGCTACGGCCGATGGCGGGTGTCGCCCAGAAGTATGTCATAGGGTTGGTGGCGCTGGTCTGCTGGCCCTTTGGTTGGGTTATTGCGGCGGTTGTCACGAAAGCCATGCTGGACGCGGCCGCTACTGCTAGTCTGTTGCCCGTTTTCCTCCTGGGGGCTCCAATAGCAGCTCCTGCCCTTACCGTCCTCTTAATCGGAGCGTGGATGCTCGTGAGTTCTGTCCTGGCTCCGTGGGTGACGACAAAGATCCTGCTGATGGGCGTGAATCCCGCTGTCGCCTTTGCTCAAGGCGTCGGCGGTGTCGCCCAGGCTGCCGTTGCCGGTGGTGTTGGTGCGGCTGTTGTCGCTGCTACTGGTGGTGTTGGGGCTGGCGGTGTTGTCGCTGCCGCGGCCGGCGCCGCAATGGCCGCTGGCACGGAGTCCGCGGTTCGGGGTGGTGGGTCCGCAAGAACGACGAGCACTGCAATCGCGGGCATGTCCGGATTCTATGGCGGCCGCTTCATGAAAAGGAACACGGTTGCTGCTGAGGAGACCGCAGCGGCCGGGACGCGCCGCGCTGCCGCGGCGGAATCGATGGCATCAGAGTTTTCAAGGCATGCCCGGAATAAGCGGCGAAGCCGAAGCGGATTTGATGCCCAGCCCCATAACGACGATCCCAATCGAGCTGCGCTCGACATCTAATCCCATGCTTAATTTCAACCGCAGAGCCACGGAGGCCCGAGAGAAGATGGCGCGCGCTGAGAAGCGCGCGGCCGACGCTGAGGAAACGATCGCGCGTCATTTGGGGGATTTCCTGCGCGACGAAGAAGCGCCAACCGAGGGCACGCCCGTGCGCCCCTGCAAAAACGTCACTCCCCCGAAGAAAGAACCGCCTCGGAGGTAGCATCATGGTCTCGAATGCTGAAGCATCTGTTCCGCCTGCGAATCCCGCGGCGCCGCGTTTTGGAAAACCGAGGTCCTCGCTGCTGGCGATTTTCGAACGTCAGCGTCGGCAATCACTGATTTGGTTTCTCGTCGCCGTGGCGGCGTGGGTTTGGTCGGCGTGGGACCGTCGTCAGCTAATTGAGCAACTCACCCGGAAGCGTGAGGTGGTGATGATCGATAGCCTCGGCACCTACTACGTCTCGCCAGTCGTGGACATTCAGCAGGCGAAAGACCTCCACGCGATGCAGACCAAGCTCGCCTGCAAGGCACTCTTCGAAAGGAACCCCGGCGGCTTGGACAATCCGGAGCTGTTCAAGCAACTGTTTCTCCGGGAGGCCGCACAAACGGCGCAGACTGCCCTCAACAAAACGAAGTCGGAGTTCGAGGCGAAGTCACTTCACCAAAAAGTCGAGGTTGGTCCGCCGGAGATTCTGAGCACCCGGGATAACGCCTTCTACACGTCGGCTGACATTCAGTTGATCCGCGTCGGCGCGTATCAGGGAGCGCCGATCACGGAGGTGCTTCGCTACCGCGTTAAGTTCAAATTTCTGGTCAACCCCGATCTCACCCGGAACGGTCGCTTCCCCACCGCCGTTGCCGCCTTCCAAGTCGAGCCAGTCAACAAAACATGAGGACAACATATGTGGAAGCATGCAGGAGTTTTTCTCGGGGTGGTATCGGCGTTAGGGGCGCAATCGATCCGCGACATCACACTTGATCCGCAGCAGGCCGTGGATCTCCCGGTGTCGCGGGAGATCACTACGGTGATGTTTCCTGGCGCGATCACGGCGGTGGCGGGCGCCGATATGCTGATCGACCATGGGCGGGATGCCGTCGAAGTGGACGAAGGCGCGTCACTGCGGTTTCACGTCACGCATGCGCCGGGCTCGAACTTCATCCTCGTGCGCAGTCTTGACCCGGAGGCCAACGGTAGACTCACGGCGATTTACGAGGGCTCCGCGTATGTGATCCAACTTCGCTCGGTGGCGGCAAATTCTGTCGCGAGTGCAATTTTTAAGCGCGCGGCGACGCCGACTGCCGTGAAGGTGGATGCTCCACCGGAGCCGGTGAAGTTCTCGCCTCGCATCGGGCTGAGTTTGTTAGATCGCGCACGCGCCTATCCTGTTTTGGTCAAATCGCTGCCAAAGGCCGTGGAGGGCGTGACCCTGCGAGCGCAGAATCGGAAACTAGAATTGCCTGGCCTCGAAATCAACGTGCAGGAGGTTTACCGGTTCTCGAAAGAGGATGCGGTCGTGTTCCTCGATTTGGTGCCCAGCTCATTCGCCGCAAGGGTCGCCCAGGAGAGATTTGAGCAATCGATCGCGAACGGACCGCGCACGCTGGGACCGGGCGAGAGCGCTGATGCTGAGTTTGCCATCGTCGGCCTGCCGGATGGCACCCGCAACGATCTCAGCGCGGACAATGCCTTCACCATTCTCATCAACAGCGCGCGGCGCGAACAGTCCGTCGCTGCGACCGCGGCAACAGCGTCAACCAATGAACCGTCGTCGCCATGAACCCGCGAAGCATTGGGAATTTCCTGAAGAGCAAGCTCGGCCTGTTCGTGGTGTTTGTCGTCGTGTTGTTCTCGGGCCTTTGGATTTACGGACGGCATCAAGCGAGCCAGCGCGAGGCGGCGAAACTTGCGGCACATCAGCGCAAGAAAGTGGAACTCGGTCAGGTGCAGGTGCCGCTCGACAAAGGATTGGAGAGCGGCGTGCCACAGCGATCGCGTCCCCCCGGTAGTTCGCAGGAAGCGGACCTCCCGGGCGGTGAAATCGTGCCCTTTCGCCCGGCCAGTCCAAGTATGGCGGCAGCGGTTGTGCCGGCCGCAGCCAAGACCAGCTCCCCACATAAAGGAGAGCCAAAACCGCGGAAGGTTCGCTATGCGTCGTTGCTCGCGACCTACGATGCGCCGCCGGCACGCACGGAGCGCACTGAGCCTGCTGCGCCCGAACGGTTCATGCCTTTCGGCACGCTGCTGAAATGCAAACTCGTGAACACGATCGACAGTGCGAATCTGGAGACGCCGGTGATCGCCGTCCTGTTGGAGGATGTTTGGCAGAATGGGAAAAAAGTGATCCCAGCCAATACCCTCGTGCACGGCACGGCGCGCGCGGGACGGATGCGCGATCGTGTGACGGCAGCGGGCACGTGGCGCTTTGTATGGCAGGACGGGCGAGAACTTCCGTTCAGCGGCGTGGCGCTGGATCGCGAATACGAGCATGAGATCGACGGCTACGGTATCACAGATGGCTCGGCTGGATTGAAAGGTCGGGTCATGGCGACCGATGACTTGCAGGAATTAAAGGTGCTGGCATCGGCGGCGTTGAGCGGGTTTTCGCGAGGCACGCAGGACCGGAGTCAAACCGCTCTCGGCACGACGATCACCGGGTCCGTTTCCAATGGTGTGCGCGAGGGCGTGGGTGAGGTGTTCGATCTCTATGCCAAGCGCACCCTGCGAGACATTGAGGAAAACGGCTATTTCGTCCGCGTCCCGGCAGGAAAAGAATTCTATGTTTACGTGCTCGAGTCGGTCGATCCGCAGAAGGCCAGCGTCGCGGGCATTAAGCTGCGGACGACGACCGACGCCTCCCAAGACGGCGGGGCACTCGCTCCAACGAAAAACCCGACGAAAGGATGATTATGCGTTACTCGTGGATTCTGTTCTCTCCCTTGCTCGTGGCCGGCTGCGCCACCCAACGCCCCATAGCTGTGCAAGCCACCCAGCCGGTCGTCATTCCGGTGGTTGTGCCGACGAAGCACGTAGAGACGCGCTATGATGTTCGTGGGTATCGCGACGCAGCGAATCCCTCGCTTCGCCATGAAGCGCACACGATATATCGTCGCACGCGGGTTCCCGTCAACGCGGGTGACGAACTCGCCACGGTCTCACGCACGACGTATGCGCCGGCCAGCGTCGCGCCGTTACCGGCGAGCGACGAGTTGGAGGCTGAACTCGCCGCGCAAAAGGCAATCACTGCGGACTTGCGCACGATGCAGGCCTCGATGGCCGAAACGGAGCAACGGATGCACGCTCAGTATGCGACGCTCGTTCGGCAGAGTGCGGAGGCGTTGAAAGTGCGTGAACAACTGGAAGCGGAGCGGAGCCGGGCGCGGGGCGCGACTCCCCCGGGAATAGCCGCGGCTCCGACGACGGCGCCAGCCGGAAATGCGACCGAGGCAAAATGGTAGGTTGGAATCATCATGCGGCCAGACAGCGCACACCTCGAAAGATTGCGGACCTTACCGGCGCGATTGAAGTCCCTGCTCACGGGGCAAGACATCGCCATTGATCTTGTAGCGGAGCGGCTGCAGCACGGTGAACTCGGCCTTACGGCGCCAGGAAGACCAAAGGCGAGTTTCCTGTTTCTCGGACCCACCGGCGTAGGCAAAACAGAGCTGACCCTGCGTTTCACGGATGAGCTGATCGGTCCGGACAGGGTCGTGCGGCTCGACATGTCCGAGTATCAGACGGCGGATCGACTCGCGTTACTACTCGGGACATCCGATGGGGAGCCCGGGCGGATCGCCGAGGGTTTCGATGCGTGCGGAGGACGCGGGACACTGCTGTTTGATGAAATTGAGAAGGCGCACCCTCGCGTGCTGGACGTGCTCTTGCAGTTGCTCGACGCCGCGCGGCTCACCACGGGACGCAACCGTGTCCTGGATTTTTCGGACTGGTATGTGGTCCTGACGAGCAACATTGGCGCCCAGCGCATCATGATGCTGCGAAGGTCGAAGTATGAGACGATGGAGCGGCTGGTGCGCCAGGACGCGCAACGTGAACTTCGTCCTGAAATCTTCGCCCGCATCACGGTGACGGTCGTGTTTAACAAGCTGGATTATGACGCGCAATGCGAGATCGCCGACGGAATGATCGAGAAAGAGTGCGGAGCGCTAGCGGCACGCGGTTTCGCTGTGTCATCCGAGCCGTCCGTTTCAGGGGTCGTCATTCAGCGCGGCTATCACGAGCGGCTCGGTGCACGGCCAATGCGGGACGCGACGGAACTTCTGGTTCGCAACGCGCTCGCACAGGAGCTGCTTCAGGGAAGGACAGGTGCCGGCCGGCTTCGGCCGCACGCGGACGGGATGAAACTGCAACTTGAGCCACTCGTTTCATAGCCATGCTACCTAAGACGGCCGCTCCTCGAATTGTCGTTTTGAAGGGTGATCGACTGTACGGGGATTTGATCTGCCGGCAGATAAAAGAACTGTGGCGAAATGCGACCGTGCAGGTCTTTCAGCGCGGGCTCGATGCACTCGACGCGATTCAGGCGGTGATACCGGACCTTTTCATCACGGGAGTCAAAATCGAGGACATGGACGGGCTCGAACATCTGGAGCCATTTATCGAGCGCGATCTCCCGATCCTGATCGTCACGTCGCGCAAGGACGCCCGCACCTTCAGCCTCTTGAGGACCGTGCGATTCGACGGCATCTACGACGGCTTGGTGGAGGGCTTGGACAATCTCCGCACTGCCCTCGAAGGCGTGATGGAGCGCCAACTGTATGTTAGCGCGAGCTTCGTCCAGCACCTGAAGAAGCCGAAAAACATCACCCTGGATTCGCTCACGGACAAAGAGCAGATGGTCCTGTCGGTGATCGGCGACGGTTCGGACGATCAACAGGCCGCCAAGCGGCTCGGTCTCTCACCCTACACGGTGAACACCCATCGGAAAGCGATCATGGGAAAGCTCGGCCTGCATCACAAAGGGCAGCTCATGTTGTATGCCCTCCAACAAGGCTACGTGCAGATCACGCCGAACGGCATTTACCACCCCGGATTCCAGCGACGGATTCGTGGGATCGCAGCTGAAACGAAGAGCACGGATGCGAAAGCGGAATGCGCCTAATAGTTCGGACGGCGTATGCTCGCAGAGAGGAAGGGAGCGCGAATGGGCCGCCGCCTTCAAGAAGCTAAAGGAAGCGCGGGATGGACGGGCGAATCACCCAACGTCCGATGTCAACACCTCGAACGACTGTGAATATGGGTTCCATCGCGAGTGGGCGGGAAGACGGCTCAACGCGAATTCTGGAGCTGGCGAGATCGCGAGCAACCAGCGCGCGAAACTCTCCGGGGTGATCAATCCCGCAAATGCCCCGGATGCTTTTTCGACAACCAGATGTAAGGGATCGTTCTCCACGAGCAATTCCACCACTGCCTCGACCGGATCGCTGTCACGCACCTTGTACGGGGGCGGCGGGTCCATCAGGTCGGCGAGAATGCGAGTCGCGGTGTCGGGATTTGCGGCGACATCGGAGAATCGAATTAGGCCCAAAAGGATGAATGATTCTGGCCTCAATACGGCGCACGTCTGCGCATTCGCCGAAACGATTCTCTGCGAAAGATAGGCAAGCCGTTGCTCGGGAAATCCCGTGACAACTTGGTGGCTGGTGAGTTGGCTGGCAAAATACACGGCCAAGTGACGGACAGTTGAGGCCGTATTCTGTTCGATTTTGGGCGTGTTAACCATCGGGGAATCTCCGGTTGCTTGGCTGAAAGGTTCGGATGGCCTTGGGCAGGCGGAGGACGATTCATCCAAGCCGTTGTGGCAACTGAGCTTAAGTCGCCCGATCTGTAATCTATGGAGAGGGCGACCGGAGCCCGGCCGCCTCCCGCGGCGATTGGTCAATCGCCGTGCTCGGATTTTAGTTCTGCGAGCCGTTCGAAAATGAACGTGTGAGCCTGGTCCGCCAATTTGGCGACTAGCGGGAGGTCATCCCGTCCGTAGCTGTCGGTGTCGTGGAAGGTCTTGGCCTCGTCGATATAGGTCCGAGCGAAGGTCACGTTAAAGAACCTATTTCCATCCGCTTCGTTCTCCCAGACGGCGGCTTTGATTCTGCCGAGACGGAAGGTTTTCACCGGAAGCTTAGAGCTGGCGGAGGAGTTCTTGGTTGGCGAGGCGGGTTGAGCGTTTTTCGCGGGCATACAGTTCCTTTTTTGATTCCGAGGAGCGGGATTGCTCTCTCGTCGAAAGGCGGGGGTGCCGGCCGGGACGAGGGGACGGTTGGGGGGATTCCTTTCAAGGAGGACCCGAACGTTCCCTGTCCGCGCAGCGGCGGCGCGGCTGGAGGGGCCGCCAGAGAGAGCGAAAACGATCCCGGAAAAAAGGACGTGCCGCCGTGGCGGCGTTGGCCGGAAGAACGCGGACCGCTCGCAGCCACGACCGCATGCAGCGTTGCCGGTGTGCGCCGCGCCACCGCCGGCCGTGATGACTTCCGCCGACGCGGACGAGCCACACGTTCACCTCGCCTCGTGCGATGGAAGCTCGCCAGAGCGTCCTCGCGATAAGGGTGGCCGGTCCCGGCCGCCTTGGGTCCGCAAGCGTCGCGTAGTTGTGTGGGAGTCGCATGACTCCACGGTGATAGATCGGCAGGTCTCGCCCGATGCTCTGAGCCTACCGAATCCGGTGTAGGAATCGTCCCGCGATTTCGGCAGGGCGGCTGCGTTGAGGAAGACGCCAACTGGCGCAGAGATAGATGCAGCAAAACTCACCGCATTCATGAAAACCAACCACGAACCCTCAGCCATCACGGGTCCCGACGCGGAAGCGTCGGTGGCGCGTTATCAAATCCATCGGCAGAACCGCACGGGACTTTTTCTTCCTGTCTTTCGCACCGACTCGGCGCCGGAGGCGGTCGAAGCATTCCTGAACCAGGCCCCGGCATTTGATGGCGGCGGCGTGCGTCTTCTTGATCACCGCGAGCAGCGCATGGTCGCCTCGGTGGAGTGGAGCACAGTGAAAACCGATTTCGGCTTTCCCGTGCATCACCGCGTGAACCGATTTCACGATGCGATGATCGAGCAACTGGCGAACACGGTGCAGGCCCGCGAGGTCCTGCGCGAGGAGCTGCGCCACGAGGCGACTCTGACCGTGAGCGTCTGAATCTGAACAACCTCAACCGAAACGAAGCATCATGAACGCGACCCTTCCTTCTCCTCCCGCTGCCGTGACCGGTGAAACCTCGAAGCCGGAATGGCTGCGTCTGCCTGCCCCTGGCAGCCGGTGCCGGTTCACGGGTCTGTCCCGGAGCACGCTCAACGAACTCACGATCCCCGGTCCGGCCAACGACGGCACTCCGCCCGTCAAAAGCGTTGTCCTCCGCAAGCGGGGTGCGCTCCGAGGCATCCGGCTGATCAGCTACGACAGCTTGATGGGTTACCTCAACGAGTTGGCCTGAAACTGCTTATGGCTAGTTCCTCCCGGAGTTTCCTCATATCCCCATGGCGGGGTTTTCGCCTTGAGTCATTGTTACGTATTCACACCATAAGTGAATAAATGAAAAGAGAACGTAACACAAAGACTCTCCTCAAGGCTGCCGGCGACCACGCCAGCCGTCTGGGGGTGTTCCGTGCGCGCGACATGGTCGTGGCCGGCTACCCTCGCGAGTATCTTCGTCGTCTGGTGAGCCAAGAGCAAGTTCGCCAGCTTGGACGTGGACTCTACGCCTCGGCGGGCTTCGACGGCGACCAAAACCAATCTCTAGTTGAGGCGGCCAAGCGGGTGCCGCGTGGTGTCGTCTGCCTCGTTTCCGCGCTGCAATTCCACGGGATCGGGACGCAATCACCGCATCAGGTGTGGCTCGCGCTGCCGCGCGGCAGCAATCGTCCGCGTGGCGTGAACCTGCCGCTGCGCTTCGCCCAGTTTTCGGGTTCGGCCTACACCTTCGGGATTGAGGAACACATCCTCGCCGGGGGAACCGTGCGGGTCTATTCGCCTGCGAAGACAGTGGCCGACTGCTTCAAGTATCGGCAGAAATACGGCCTCGATGTTGCGGTCGAGGCGCTCCGTGAAGGCTGGCGGGGAAAGAAATTCTCCATGAAGGATCTCGCGGCGGCGGCAGCGGTGTGCCGCGTGAGCAGAATCATGCGGCCTTATCTGGAGATGCTGACATGAGTGCGGCACCGAAGAATCTGGCGGCGTCCGTGAAGGCGCGTTTGCAGAACGAAGCCAATCAACGCGGTGACGACTTCAATCTGCTGCTGCTGCGCTACGGAATCGAACGGCTTCTCTTTCGACTCAGCCAGTCCGCTTACGCCGACCGTTTTCTGCTGAAGGGAGCGATGCTGTTCGTCGTCTGGGACGAGAAGACGCATCGCCCCACGCGCGACCTCGATCTGTTGGGCTTTGGTCCCTCGGAGAAAGAGGACCTCCAAAAACTGTTTCAGGAGGTGGTGACGTTGCCGGTCGTGAACGACGGCTTGGTGTTCGACCCCGCTTCCGTTCGCGCCGAGGAAATCCGGGAAGACAATACCTATGGCGGCGTGCGCGTCCGGATCATGGCCAAACTCGGACCTGCGGAGGTGCCCGTTCAAATCGATGTCGGCGTCGGCGATGCCGTCACGCCCGCGCCGGAAACGGCGAATTTCCCTACGCTACTGGATTTTCCGGCCCCACAGGTGCGCACATATCCAGTTTACACGGTCGTGGCGGAGAAATTCGAAGCGATGGCAAAGCTCGGCATCGCCAACACGCGGATGAAGGATTTTCACGACGTATGGTTTCTCACGCGTCGATTCCAACTCGACGGTCCCACACTGCGCCGCGCGATCGAGGCGACCTTCACCCGCCGGCAAACGCCGTTGCCCGTGTGGCCGGACCCGTTGAGCGATGCATTCGCCAGCGATGCGACCAAGCAAACGCAGTGGGCCGCGTTCATCCGCCGCAACGGGCTCATCGGGCTGCCGGGGCAATTTGCGGACGTGGTCGTCGCGGTCAGGGAATATCTGGCTCCCGTGCTGCGTGGTTAAATCGCCGCACGGAGTGCGCCGTGGGTGCGGGCGCCGGTTGCGAGCATTTGGTAGCGGAGGCGGAACTACATTTCGCCGTGCCGAAATTCCTCGAAGGTGCGGCACATCTTTGTGCCATCCCGCAGGTGCTTTTTTCCCGGTGGCGTTTCGGCCAGCTTCTCTCGGAGGAAGAGTACGAGATCGTTGAAGCGTTCGGCTGACAAATGACTGCGGGTGCGTTTTTTGAGGCGGAACTTTCGCTTGATGGCCGTGCCGATTCTGATCCACCGATCATTTTCGTCCGGATACATGGAGGCGGCATAGTCCACATAAAGCCCGCACAAGTATTCGATGTAGTTGATCAGATTGGCGTCCGCTCCAATACTGTTCGCGGGGTAGCCGCGGACGCCGCGATCCGCCCCGGTCTTGATGTTGATCGGCGCGTGGTTGTCTCCGCCGATGGCAACCGCGATGCCCCGACCTTTCGCCACCGCCTTGGCTGACTTGCTCTCGCTGATCTTCGCGAAAATCCGCAGGGCCTGATCGACCACGGGTGTCGTCAATTCCACCGCTGCCTGACCTTCGTGAAACGCCTTGGCTCGGGTGAGAAAATCAACCGTGTAAGTCTTCCGATCCTTGTCCGCCAGAGTGTGGCAGGTGGGGCAAAATAGAATCAGGTTGGCAAATCCGTCGCGGTCGGCTGCGGACAGCGCAGGATCATAGCGGGGGCCTCCCTTGCGCCGCGCCCGAATGTGGCAGATTTCCGCGAGCACGTGCTCGCCATTGACCAACACGGACTGGCAGCGCGGCATGGCGCACCGGTTGCCTGAGCGGGCGAAGAGACGTTTGATCGTAGTCGGGGTGATGGGCACGGCGGAGGGGCTGTTGGATCTTACCGCCGCCGGAATATATTAGGAGCATATTTCGCGAACGAATCGACGACACCCGCCAGCTCAGGCCGCCGTGATGTTCGGCAGATTGCGGATGGCCTTTCGCTTGGTCGCGTCGTCCACGTGCGTGTAGTTACGGCTGACGAGTTCCGATTCGTGACCGATGATGTCGCGAACCACCGACTCCGGCACGCCGGCTTTTTTGAGCCAGGACGTGGTATTGTGCCGCAGGCTGTGGAAAGTCAGCTCGCTTATAGTCCGTTTTACCGAATGCCCGCGCCCGCTGTTTTTGTCCTTGGGCCGGGCATCGACGAGCCTGGCCTTCACGAGGAGTGCATGAAACTGCGCCGAGAGCCGGCGCGATTCACCATCCGCCTCTTTCCGCTCCTCGTGCGCCTTCGGAAAAACGGGCGCATCGAGATCGCTGGAAATGTTCTTTTTCAGGTAGGCCAAAAACGGCGCAGCGATGGGAATGACCATGTCACGCCCCGTCTTCTGCGAACGGAACGTGAGCAACTCTTCCTGGAGGTCGATCCGCCGTCCGGTCAACGACGCGAGATCGCCCAGGCGTTGGCCGGTGTAAAGTCCGCCGAGGATCAGGCCCGACCATTCGCCGTCAGCCACGGCGAATAATGCTTTCAATTCCTTTTCTGTGAACGGGCGGCGCTCGGGGGCATCCGAGGATTTGCGTTCCTCGAGCGTGCGCACGGCGGCGCCGGGATTATCCAGGCGGAGACCGTCGATGACGGCTTGGTGAAACGCGACGCGAAGAATTTTTAGATCCGTGTTGGCCGTCGAAGCCGATAGCTCAGCGGCCGTTTTGTCGCGAAGAGCGGTGAGGTCGCGTTTGTGGACGTAGGCAATGTCGCGGTCGGCGCGCTCTCCCATGAAGGTGAGCAATTTGTCCACGGCGTTCTGATACCGCTTGTGCGTCCCGGGGCTGGTCTCACTTTTCTTATTCGCGAGCCAGTCGGTGAAAAACTTACGCGTAGTCGCGTGGTAGAGTTGGTCGCCATGAATCTGCTCGTAGATGTCGGAGACAACTTTCCGGGCCTGCGCCTCGGTGAGTTTCATCGTATAGGCGGCCTCGAACTTTTGCGCCATGCCGAGTGCGGTGGTGCGGTCCGTGGCTTGCGTGGAGCGTTGGCGTTGGATGCCGTCGCCGTCCGTGAAACAGGCGATCCAGAAACGGGAATTTGGCTTCTTTCGGAGGGAGGCCATGGTGGTGATTAGGTGACAATGACAGTGACAATGACGCAGAGTTTTCCCAATGACGCCGATTTCATAACTCGTTTTGACGTAACGTAAGTAGCTTTACTACAATGGCATCGGTCGAGACCGGGGTTCGAATCCCCGTGGGGACGCCAGCGAACAGTATTACACCGACCGAGTTCGGTGTTTTTTGTCTCCCGATGTCACGGGGATGAGAACCCCGGAGGGGTTTGACGGAGCGGCCAACGAGCCGCGGAGATGGGGCGATGCAACGCAGCGATCGCGAAGCGATTGGCCATGGGCCAACCAATCCCCGTGGGGACGCCAGCGAACAGTATTACCACCGACCGAGTTCGGTGTTTTTTGTCTCCCGATGTCGCGGGATGAGAACCCCAGAGGCGTCGCACGAAGGAAGAGAGCGGCGGAGAGGGGGGCAATGCAAAGCATGGATTAGCACAGCCGGTGCGCCTCGAGGGCGAGCTGACTCGGGCGGCGGCCCCCGCCATCTTTCTCTCGATTCCGAATTCCGGTGTCGTCTGAGAGTGGAATCCCGCGCGTGCGGAATGTTCGACCACACGTTATAAGCACTCGGCACCCAAAAGCCGCCGGGACGGTGGCTCCACCTCGCCTGAGACCCAGGCAAACTCTCACAGCAGCTTTCGCCGGAGCAGTGGCTCCAACTGGTCCGCGTTGGCCAGCGTCTCGTAGGCGGACGCGGCGAAATCGCTTAGACTTTCGACCAGCCGCCGGTCTTCCGCATCAAATTTCCGGGAAGGGATGTGGCTTACGGCCCAGATCGTTCCCACCGCGCGGCCGTCCACGTAGAACGGGACCAGCAGCACTTCTTCAAGCGATGGGGTGATGGGCTCGAGGTAGCTGAAGTGCCGTTCGGGATGCGCCATCAGCAAGGTCATATCGCGGTCGAGGACCGTGCCGCACGGGCCAAAATCGCGCGGGGTGCCATCCCCCACAAATCGACTGAGCGGACCGGCGACCGCCGGCCAAACGAAGCAGTCCGCGACCTCCTTGAGGAGACTGATCCCCGCCGATCCCGGCCGGGAGAGCTCCAACACAGCCTCGACCAGTTTCTGAAAAAAACTTTGCGGGTCCACCGCAAGCTCGCGGTGCAGTTTCAGGAGCACGGCAGTCTCTAGCTCAGGGTGAGGACGACGCGAAGAACGGCCTTCGAGTTGGTCCGTTATGATTACGGAGTCGAGATCACATGTGCCGACGCGCCTGAAGTCAGTGACAGTCATCGCCTTCAACTTACCGGAATGGCTAAGAATTAATAGTGTCGGTTTACCGAATCTCCTGTCGGGAACGCCACCAGTCGCCGGTGCCCACTCCCCCTGCAGAACAACGCGGCTTGAAGGGCGCCTGCGCCGGGATTTTCAGAGCGCATGATAGGCTTGCACCAACTCATCGACGAAGTCCTCGAACCGAGTCGGCGTGGTATTTTCCTCCGTGCGGCCCGCGAGCGGCTTGAGCTTCTGTTCGTTGATCGCTCGAGTCATTTCGACATAGAGCCGGGCAAAACTTTCCGACAAGCCCGCTTGGACCAAGGCGTCTATCATTTCCTTGTCGGAAAATTGCACATAGCTCAGGTCGGGCCGGCCAATGCGCTCGCCGAAACGACGGGTGACCTCTGCTTGGGTGACATCGCGCGGTCCGAGCAACTCGCGCACAACCACGCCGTGCCAATCTCGGGCTTTGAGCGCCTTGGCGGCCGCTTCGGCGATATCGCGCGTGGCGACCATCGGCGTCGCGAGGTCGGTCGCCAGGGAGTCGCCGCTTATTCCCGCCTGCTTGGTGAGCGGAACACGATCATGCAGATTTTCAAAGAACGAAGCCGGGCGAAGCAGAAACACGTTCGTCGGGGAGAGCTGCTTCAGTCGTTCTTCCTGCGCGTGCAAACCCGCGATTACTCCCGTCGCACCGACGACTTCCGCACCAAGACTGCTCAAAGCAACGACATGCCTGACGCCGCTTTCGCGAAGGGCCTTCACAATCGCTTCGCCCATTCGGTCCTGCGCTGCCCGGTAGTCGGGGGCGGTCGCATCGGCCGCCAGCAAGGCGTAGACAGCGTCCGCACCCCGAAACGCACGCGCGAGAAAAGCCGCGTCGTTGGCATCGCCCACAAGCATTTCCGCTCCCTTATGCTTGAGTTCCGCCAGTTTGCTTTCGGATCGACCCAACACCCGGACTTTCTCGCCGGCCTGAAGAAGAATTTCCGCAATCTTTTTTCCTGTGTGCCCCGTGGCTCCCATTACCGTGATCATATTAAGCTCCTTGTTTTGATTTCGTTATTTCGTGCTGACGCTTCGCCAGTATGCCCCAGGGCACGAAAGGCCACAATGACCGGGCGTCGCCGATTCTTGCTCATTCGTCCACGCGGCTGGACGATGGGGCAATTTCAGCCACGCTTGAGCCATGAAAGAACCCTGGACCACGTCCTTCGACCCACTCGGTGAGGCGCTGCATTTCCTGCGGATGAGCGGTACGTTCTATTGCCGTTCTGAATTCACGGCTCCGTGGGCTTTGGCGCTGCCAGCCTTCAAGGGCAGTCTGATGTTCCACGTCGTGACCGCCGGACGCTGTTGGCTCGAAGTGCCCGGAGCCGAAAGCCGTCTGCTCCAAGCCGGCGACTTCGCCCTCGTGCCGCACGGTCAAGGTCACCGCCTTGCCAGCGACCAGCGCGTGAAAGCGGCAAAACTCTTCGACGTCCCCCGGGAGCAAGTCAGCGAACGCTACGAGATTCTGCGCCACGGCGGAGGCGGAGCGCCAACGACGGTTATTTGCGGCGTCGTCGGTTTTGACCATTCCGCGGCGCAGCGCCTGATCAAAATCCTGCCGAGGATGATCTGCGTGGACTCGTGGGGTTCGCCCGAAGTGGAATGGATCCAAAGCACGCTACGCTTCATCGCCGCCGAGGCCAGGGAGCCGCGGCCCGGAGGGGAAACGGTTATTACGCGTCTGGCTGACATCCTCGTCGTCCAGGCCATCCGCTCATGGATCGCGATGGATCCGGCCGCGCAAACAGGATGGCTCGGCGCCCTCCGCGACAAGCAAATTGGACGCGCCATCGCTCTCGTCCATCGCGATCCCACGCGCAATTGGACCCTGGAATCGCTGGCCGCCGAAGCCGCCATGTCCCGCTCAGCTTTTGCCGCGCGATTTACGGAACGGGTGGGCGAACCTGCCATGCGTTATCTCGCGCGCTGGAAAATGAATGTCGCGCTGAGCTGGCTCAAGGAGGAGAACGCGCCGGTAGCCGAGTTGGCCGACCGGCTCGGCTACGAATCCGAAGCCGCGTTCAGCCGGACGTTCAAACGCCTCATGGGCTTGGCGCCCGGTGCAGCGCGGCGAAAAGCCCGGGAGCAGTCGAGCGCGAAGGCTGGCGTTTAAGTGGAGCGCGGATCAGGACGAACGCCCGAAGTGGCCCGTTCGGGAGTAGGGAAGCGCCTCGCCGCGCTGCTTTACGGACGCGAGATTGCCCCCTATTTGCCAGTCATTCAGCAAATGCCGGGGCATCGATGCCGGCGCGGTCCGGCTTTCTCGACACAGTCACGGTGATTCTCTGCTTGCCCGCGCCGATGCGATGCTTCTGCAAGTAAAGCGTTTTGCCGGTGGCTGCAAAAACACCGATCTCGATCGAATCGTCCATTGGCACCTTCGTCTCGCGACCTTCAAGGTCGACCACGAACTTGCGTGCGCGCAGGTCGAGCGTCACTTGCCACGCTCCCGCAGCGGTCGGCTATGCGCGTACCGCGTCGGTGCGGAGCTCCCAGAAAGTATTCGCCTCGAAAAGATCGTGGAGCAGGGTCTGATGCACATGGGGCGTGACCGCCTTGAGCTCTCGATACAGATCGAGTGTGGTCGGCAACGGGGGCTCCCCGGGCGAATGCTTTTCGAGCAGCCGCCGGAACGCCTCGTGCACGCGCTCTTTGCCGATGTACACGGCTCCCCCGCTGGCGTCCTGTTTGTAGCGTGAACGGTGAGTCGAGGTCGAGCGGCGGACTGATGCGCATCTGTGATTCTGGCGTCCGTTAGCGCTGCACCAGAACCACCCGGAAGCCGATGTGGTTGGAGCGGCGTTCGGGTTCGAACGGAAGTCGCGCCGCTGAGCGGCAGAAGTGCACTCTCTCGGGCCACGCCCCACCCCGCCGGACTCGTGACGACGATCCGTCACGGTTTTGGGTTCCTGGTTGTTCGCGCCGATCTGGGTCGACTCCGCCGAGAATTGGCCGGTGGAAATAGTCGCGACACCATTCCCATTGGTTGCCGTGCATGTCGTAGATTCCCCACGCATTGGGCAAATAGGCGCCCACCGGCGTGGCGGACCCATCAGGGAAACCCGGCGGAGCGCCGCGAAACGGTCGCCCAAAATTCGCCTGCTCTTTCGTTAGCGTGTCACCGAAGGCAAACGCGGTCGCGGTGCCCGCGCGGCACGCGTATTCCCATTGCGCCTCCGTCGGCAGCCGAAACTCCCAACCGGACGGCAACTCGTGCGCCACCGTCTCGGTCAGACGTCGGCAAAACGCTTCTGCTTCCACAAAACTAACCCAATACACCGGCATGTTATCGCCGCGGCCCGCTTCAAGCTCCCGCGAAACCTCCCCCATCCACCGCCGCCACTGCGCTTGCGTCACCTCGTATTGGCCAATCCAGAATCCCCGCGACAAGGTCACCTCCACCGGTCCCTCTTCGCTGCGTCGGCCCGGTTCGTCTGGCGGACTCCCCATGCGGAAGCGTCCCGGAGGACACCAACGAAGTGCAAGCCCCGCGACCTCGAGCGTCGCGCCCGCTTTTTTCTCAGGAGGGGAGGCCCGTGACGCACCGGGTCGCGAACCCGACGTGGACGAATCGGCTTGGTCTGCGTTGAGTCCGCCGAGTAGGAGTGCGAAGGCTATGCAAAACGCCGAGAGGCCGCGTGGAATCATGGATAAAACGTGTCGCTCTGCGTTCTCTGTGCCTTCTGTGCTACGTGTTCGGATCTCTGGCTCTGCATAAGAAATGCCGGCAAAGCCAAAAAGGTTTACCCCGCCCACAGCTAAAAACAACGTGAAGGGTTTCGCGACCAACTCTGAGTTGCCGCACTTCTCGGCGATCAACCATCCACTGCCTCTATCCCCTGCTGTTTCAGACGCTCAAGATGGTTCTTCATGACTTCGATCTCTGCGGCAGAATGCCCTTGCCAGTCCTTGACCTCCGCCGTGATCCGCACCGGGTGCTGGGAACGATAAGATTTCGTCGGATTTCCCGGGAATTTTTTATCCGTCAGGTTGGGATCATCCACAAAAGCGCCCGTCGGCTCGACGATGTAGATTCGGCCGGGACCATCTCCGACCGCCAGCTCCGCTCCCCAGATGGCGGCATTCAGAGTGGCGGAGAAATAGACATGGTTCGCTTTTTTCCTCGCGCCATAGTTGGACGTGTAGCCCGGCCCAATCAGCTCGCCCACTTTCAAGTCAGCGCGAGTGCCGTGGTAATACGGCGGAGGACTCGGATAACGCGGGCCCGTCATGGAATCACTACGAGAGGAAATCGTGGGACGATGCGACAAATTTCAACTCTTCTACGCGATGCGAGCCGTCCAACCCGCTCTCGTCTCTTAGGCGTTGAAACGACTTGAACGATTCGATGTTCAACACGCGCTGCTGAATTTCTTCATTCGCATAAGACGACGCGTGCAGGAAGGTTCTGCCATCGGCGAATAGATACACGGTGTAGCGAAAACCGGGATCGGTGATTTTCCTAAAATCCTTCATGAACCGATCTATGTTTTCCTGATTTTTTTGAACAAACTCCGGTTTGACGGTGTAAGTGACTTTGACGCTTTTCATGGTCGACGTGGTTTTCCCGGGTGAATCCTAGCATTCCGCTGGCAGCCTTTTCGAGAGTCTAACGGAAATCTGCAATATCGCCAGTGGCGGGATGAGGTGAACGCCCGCCCAATCATCCCCTGGCGGCTAGGATCGAGAGGGAATTTGAGACGGAGACTCCCGGCGTTAAACTGACGCCTTGAGACGCTACGGGTGACCGGTGTTCTCCGCCCACTGCTTTGGTCTGTCGCTAACCTCGCCCGCGCTAAAGAAGCGGTTGGTATGTGGGATCGGCCTTGGCTGCTTCCTGAATCAGTTTCCTGACTTTCGCCTGGACCTCCGGCGCCGGATGCTGTCGCGCTTTTTCCAGGAACGACCGACCCGACGGATGCGCCCGCACGGCCGACTCCTGCATCGCCGACGACAATTGAAGAATGGAACGAACGTAGATCGTTTTGTGCGCACCGAGCGGCTCATCGATGATTACCATCAGAAGCGGCAGAGCGACGTCTTCCTGATTGAATTTCATCATTTGGTTAGTGAGACCGCCTAACAACCTGTCCATCTCGGCATAGAGCGCCGGCGTGTTGTACCGTCCCGCTTTCAGACTGGAGAGAACGGCGCCGATCATGCGCGCGTAGCGCTCCTTATGGTACGTTCGAGACAACCTCTCATAGAGCGCAAGATTCTCCGTTTCACTCCAATGACGCCGATCGAGTTCGAACAAGCGGACCAGGATATCGTCCGAGTCGGGTAATTTTTCGATCAGCCGCCTGCGGAGCGAGCCCTTGCCCTCTTGGACCAGTGAGAGAAAAAACTCCACCTCTTCGGAGCGCAGTTCGCGACGCCGGGCATTGTACATTGAGTCTAGTGCGCTGCCTAGTGCTTCCACCACCTCGACTGCGACATTCGGCTGACCTTGCTCAACCAAAGAACGCGCGAACGAGAGAGCAGTCTCGCGGTTCCTTTTCATCAAGGCGGTCAACGCAGCCGACTTGGTTTCTGCAGGAAGGGATGGAAAAATCTGGGAAACCTCGCCGATGCACTCCTCCGGACAATGCGCGACCAGCGCCTCGAGCATGGACTGTTGTTGCATCGACCGCTTTTCTTTCAAAATCCGGTCCCAGACCGTTTTTCGTACCGCCGGCAGATCCAGGTCGCGGCAGAGAGCCTGGGTCGCCAGGAGCGCCAGCCCAAGCTCCGCGGTCGATACAAGCTGGCAAAGCGTCTTGGTCCCGTTGTACCAGGGCCGCGCCGTGAGACTCTCAATGATCTCGCTGCATTGCGCAGCGGGAAACGTGGGAAGCCTGGCTTCGATCGCACCGGCCAATTCCTCAATTCCCAGCTCGATGGCGATACAAGCAACGGTCGAGGCGGAGCGGCCGGCCGGGAGCTCGATCCGAGCCGCTTTCACAAACTCCTCCCGCTTCGCCAAAGCGTGGCTCAGCGATAGCGGTCCCGTTCCCCGCTCCGAGGACAAATTCAAGGGGGGCATCTGCGCCAAACGCACCGACAACTTGGCTTGCAAGTCGGCCCGTCCTTCGCGATTCGAACGCTTGAAATAGTCGTGAGGCGTCTCGCCTGATGGGACAGAAACCGTTTGGGGGATCATCAGCTCCAGCGAAATCTGATCCACCGTTTCGGCCCGTCGCTTTGCGCCCGAAAAAGGAGTGGCCCCAAGACCGGTCGCCTTCTCCACTTTGATCGAGACCGAGAGGGAATGCAAAAGTCCATGCGCCTCGCGATGCGAAAAATACGACGGGCTCTGATTCTTCGCCTCTTCGGCGGTCATTTTAATGTAGTCTTTGTATCGCGTCTGGATCTCGGTCCTCACCGTGGCGAACGTCGCCAGGTTTTCCGCCGGCCCAAGCGCCGGGCCGAACGCGAGTGCAAATCCGGGCGGAAGCGCGATTGTCTTCCGCAGATGATCCAACACAGCCGACTCAAAATCCTCGTCCACCGCCTCCGTGCTGAGGCGCACCCAGCGAATTGCGCGCAGGCGGCGCGCCTTGTCGAGTTTTGGAATGCGTCGATCCAGTTCCTCGCGCAATCGAACTCCGCCGACCGTGTCGAAATTCCGCACGAGCCGCTGTAAGGGCAAAGTATCGGGAGCGCCTTCCGCCATTTGAGCTGCAAGGCGCTCGAACTGAGCTGACGCGGCGCGGCCAACCTGCGCTTGCAGCCGGTCGAGCTCCCGACCCAGCGTCCGATTTTCTTTGAGTGTGACATCCCCCGCCTCGTGCCGGGACCGACGTAGCTCATAAAATATCGAGTCATACAGTGCCCGGCTCGCTTGGTACTGCCCCGCTGCGATGAGTGTTTCGATTTCCCGCAGCTGTGCTTCGATTTTCTTCAATCGCTCCTCCACCTCCGCCGGCGC
>CAZJLP010000034.1:48638-54601 GCA_964546955.1 uncultured Opitutaceae bacterium
TCATCTGCACGGCACCCGCCAGGGTCTTGCCGACTTTCTTTTTGACCGTGTTGAGAACGAGCGGGACCACAATCACCGCGGCCAGAATGATTAACAGCGGACGGTTAAACACGAATTAAGTCATCGGACCGCGCCGCTGCACAATGCAGTCGTTTAAAAAAAATTTACGCATTTCCCTAAGGACCCCCTCAAAAAAGAGCGCGAAACCCTGCTTCGTTCGCAACACTGTGCGTCACTCGGCTCTCAACGATACCGCTGGATCGATGGTCGTAGCCCGGCGCGCGGGAGCAAGACACGCGAGGTACGCCGCACCGAGAAGCAACGCGCAACCAAGACCCAATGCTGTAGGATCGAGGGGACTGAGGTCGTAGATCATGGTTTTTAGCACCGGCCCCAGTGCCGCCACGGCGACTGCCCCCACCGCTACGCCGGTTGCTACGAGCTTCAACCCGCGTCGCACGATCATCCGACGCACGTCGCGACGATCCGCACCGAGCGCCATCCGCACGCCAATCTCACGCGTTCTCTGGGACACCATCCACGACAAAACGCCATAAAGCCCCGCCGCCGCCAGCCCTAGTGCGAGCAATCCGACGATCGACGACAGCAACGCGATCGTCGTCTCGCCGTTCAGCCGTTGGGCCACGTTGGCTCTGAGCAATTTCACTTCAGCCCAAAGGCGGGCGTCCAAAGCCTTCACTTCTCTGGCGACGAACGCTGGCAGGCCTGGCACTTCGCCCTCTACTCGCACGAGCATTTTCAGATCGCGTCGCGCCGCAGGGTCGAATGGCAGGTAAACCTCCGCCTCGTCCTCATAGGCAGCTCGATTCGCGGTGTTCGGAATAGTCCCGATTACGTCGAGCCAGGGGCCCGTTTTCCCCACCCGCAAACGCCGCCCGATCGGATCGGCGCCCGGCCAAATACGCCGCGCCAGATCTTCCGTCACAATCGCCACGGGCTGCCGCCCCATCAATTCGTGTTCGGTAAACATCCGCCCACGCCGCAGCGACAACCCGAGCACGTGGAAGAATTCCGGGGAGACTTGGTTGACTGACAACTGCCTGCGCTGGCCCGCTCCGCCGCTCTGGTCAGCGATTTCGAAATCCGTGACGTTGCGCTGGCCTTGAAGCGGGACCGCGCTCGCCAACGCAACGGCGCGCACACTCGGATAGGAACCGAGCCGGTCGGCCAGTTCACGTTGCAATCGCATCGCCTGCGCCTCGTCCATGCGTCCGCCGTGGGCCATGAGATCGATCGACATCGTGCGCTCGATATCGATGCCGGTAGAGAGCGTGAAACCCCGTTGCACAGTGCGGAGCAGTAGCCCGCCTACGACGAGCAGCACGAGCGAAAGCGCCGTCTGCCCCACAATCAACACGTGGCGCAGCCGCGAACGTCCCACTGGTGAGCTAAATCCCGTCGCGTCGTTTTTCAGCGTCGTCGCCAACTCCTGACGCGAAGCGCGCCACGCCGGCGCGAATCCGAACAACGACACCATCGCGCCGCAGGCAGCGAGTGCGTAGAGAAACACAGGCGCATTGGGCCGCAGGACGAGCGCAGCGCGAGTCTCCGAACTGAACAAAGCAGCACTCAGAACCGTCGTCAGCCATAGCGATAGAAGCAATCCCGTCGCGCCACCGACTAGGATGAGCAGCACGTTTTCGGTGAGCAGCTGCCGGAATATCCGTCCGGGACCCGCTCCGAGCGAGAGCCGCACGGCAATCTCGCGCTGCCGCGAGGTGGTGCGGAAGAGCAGCAGATTGCCAAGATTCACACCCGCGATCAGCAGGATCATCGCTGCGGCGATGAGGCCGCCGGTCGCAACCGGCGTCACTTTCTGACGATCTTTCGCGCTCAGGTAAGTCGCCGGTGTCAACAGACCTATCGGCGCATTCTCGTTCGGATGAAGCGTGGCGAGGCGCCCGGCCAGCACGGAAAACTCCGCTTGTGCCTCGGTCAGCGTCACGCCGGGCCGCAGTCGTCCATCGACATTCAGCCAGTAATCGGTTCGCGTCCGCAACCGGTTTCGTCGCGCATCAAGCGCCGGCTGCCACGCCAGCGGCACCCACACGTCCGGCACCGGCTCGAACCTCGTGCCGCGCACATCGGCCTTGGCGACGCCTACGATCGCGAAAGTGGAGCCGTTCAAAACGAGCGTGCGCCCCACGACCGCCGGGGCGGTATCGAAGCGAGTCCGCCAGCAGGCATCGCTCAGCACAACTTCGGCCGGCGGTTCGTTCGCGGCACCCTGGGATAGGCCGCGCCCCACCGTAAACGTGGCGCCCAACAACGGGAAATAATTGTCAGAGACGTACCGCCCGCGAAACGCCTGAGGCGGCGCAGCGACTCCCGATTCAGCCGCTTTGCTTTCGTCGATGATTCCCGCCAACTCTGGCGTCGGAGCCCACGCCGCGACGTTCATCAGCGATCGATTTTCTCGACGATAATCGACATAGTCGGGATAGGACAACCGGCCCACGACATTGCGCGCCGCATCCGTGAAGTTGACGTGCACGACAGAGTCGGGATCGGCCACGGGCACCGGGCGCAACGCCACCGCGTTGAAGAGAGTGAAGACCGCCGTATTCGCCCCCACGCCGAGACCCAGAATTCCCACTGCGACCAGCGTGAATCCCGGCCGCCGAACGAGCCCGCGCCACGCATAACGCAGATCAAGCAAGACCGCCTCAAGCCAAGGAATGCCGCGCTCGTCGCGGCAGCGCTCCTTGATTTGATCCACACCGCCAAATTCGCGCTCGGCGGCGTGCTGCGCCTCACGGGCGTCTAGTCCGGCGGCACGGCGGTGAGCAGCGTCGCGTTCGAGATGCGTGCGAATCTCCTCAGCCATATCCAACTCCAGCTGCCGGCGGCGAAAGAGCGTCCGCAAGCGGAAGAAAAGTCGATGGAGACAATCCATGGTGAAAGCCGCGCTACGCCGGATTAGTTCCTTTCGCGATCGCAGCCATGACCGCGGCGAGATGGTCCCATCTGTCTTGCTCAGTCGCGAGGCGCCTCCGACCGATCTTTGTCAGCCGGTAATACTTCGCGCGGCGGTTGTTTTCCGACTGCGCCCATTCCGACGCGATCCAACCCTTCGCTTCCATCCGATAGAGTGCCGGATAGAGGGTGCCTTCCTGCAGTTGAAGGGCCTCCTTTGACAGAATGGCGAGGCGCTGAGCAATCCCCCAGCCATGCATGTCCCCCGCACTGAGGACGCGCAGCACCAGCAAATCCAACGTTCCTTGCGGCAGATCAATTTTGTTCATGGGTCGGCTTCCTCAGTAGGTCTAGGGTTGCGACTCTCCCTTAGAAGGTCAAGGGATTAATCGCGTAGCGTCATTCAACTGAAGTGGAACCTGCCGTCCCGGCAGGTTAGGGACGTTGTTCTGCTGCCTACGCCGGGTTCAAACCACCATGCCGGGACGGCAGGATTCACCTCAGTGCTCGATTTCGTGTAGTAACGAGAGCGCGACAGCATCCGCCTCAAACCAACCGAAATCATTTTCCGTGTCGGAGTGACGAACGCGTGCTCCGCCTGGGCGGATTTAGCGCCGGTGTCCGGGCGCGACGAGCGGTCCGTCCGCGATCGCTGCGCGCGCATGGGCGACGATTTCGAAAGACCGCTTCCGCGCGTCGCGGTCGTAGACGGACGCCGTGACCATGAGCTCATCCACTTCGGTTCGGTAGAGGAAATTTTCGATCCCTGTTCGCACGGTCTCAGGCCCGCCGACGATGCCTTCGCGGAAGGCGTTCTCGACCAGCGCTTGTTCGGCTGGAGTCCAAAGCTCGTCCATGCGCTCGACCGGCGGCGGCAGCTTTCCCGGCCGGCCGCGGCGGAGATTGAGGAAGCTTTGCTGCAGGGAAGTCGCCAGTCGCCGAGCTTCGGCGTCGGAGTTCGCGGCAACAATTCCGACCGCGGCCATGGCATAAGGACGAGGCAGTTTCTCCGACGGGACAAACTCGCGGCGGTAGATCTCCAAGGCCGTCATCAGCAGGTCGGGAGCAAAGTGGGAAGCGAAGGCGTACGGCAGCCCGAGCGCGGCTGCCAGCTGAGCCCCGTAGAGGCTCGATCCCAGCAGCCAAAGCGGAACGTCCAGGCCGGCACCCGGCACTGCCTGCACGGGTTTGCCCTCGACCGAGGCCTGAAAATACGCCTGAAGCTCTTGGACATCCGACGCGAAAGTGTCCGCGGAATTCCGTGTGCCTCGCCGCAGCGCGTGCGCGGTCAGAGGATCGGTGCCCGGGGCGCGGCCAAGCCCCAGATCGATGCGGCCCGGAAAGAGACTGGCAAGGGTCCCGAACTGCTCGGCGATCACCAAAGGAGAGTGATTCGGCAGCATGATCCCTCCCGAGCCCACCCGAATGGACGCCGTGCCGGCCGCAACGTGGCCGATCACCACGGCCGTGGCGGCGCTCGCGATGCCGGGCATATTGTGGTGCTCCGCCAGCCAGAATCGTTTGTAGCCGAGACGTTCAGCGTGGCGCGCCAGATCCAGGGAGTTCTGGAGGGCATCAGCGACGGTGCCGCCTTCGACGATCGGCGAAAGGTCCAACACCGAAAAAGGAATCATACGCTAAGCTGCATCAATCCGTCCTCTTTGCCAGCGGATGTGCGCGTTCGTTTACGCCCGTGGGCATAGGCTCACCGCCCTCGACTCGTTTCAGATTCACCGATTTGCTACCGATTCACCTGCTCTGGCCTCATGACGGAAATCCGAGCGTCCTTGGTGAGGACGAAATGAAAGAGCATGGTGGTGCGAGCGAAGCGAGCCTGGTAGCGATAGCTGCGTTCGCCGTCTTTTTCTGTTCGTTCGACCAGCGTCAGCTTTTGAATGACGCCCAGCACATCCGCCAGGCCATAAGCCCCCGCCTGGAGATCTCACCCGCTCGCAAGACAACGACAGCCGCCCCCAGGATTTGCTGCCGAGCTATCTCGGCCTTCATGACATCGTCGATAGATTGCGCGCGTCCCAACGAGGCCAATGAAATCGCTGGCACGAGCACTCCCATAAGCCACAACAACCGAAGCGCGTATCCTGCTCGCCAAGTTGACAGTCCGATCCAGCATAATCTGCAATCGTAATTAAGCGGTCGAGTCCTTCTAAATGTGAAACGCCACGGAACAGATCACATGGATCTCGAAACCGATTTTGCGTGCGGGCTGCGTTTACCGCACTCGTGTTTCTTCGACCGCCGGTGCGGCTGTCTTGTCCCTGACAAACAGGGCGTAGCGGCCAATCCTGATCTGCTGGCGATACCACGTGCCCGTGGATTGGTGCTGGACGCGCTGCTGGCTATAACGCGCGACGAGGAGGACGTCTGGATCCGGTTCCGCGCGGCCGGGAACGGCGAACCGGCTGTTGAAGGCCATGAGGCGCGGTGCAGGCTTTATTTGGTCGAGCAAAAGGCGCTGTACCGGATAGTCAGGCGACGCGGGGCCCGTCATAAAACCGATCGTGGCCGGTCTTTCCGCCGCGACCACCTCGACCAGAGCTTTGTATTCGGGCACTCGATTTGGGAAAAGGTAAGAGCGCAGCACGAGAGGGTCGGCCGAAAAGATCGATTTCGGGCCCCACAGCGGGCGTTGGAGGCTGTTGACGGATGCGGCGACGGTGACAACAAGGAACGCCGCCGCAACGTAGCGGCCAATGCGCAGGCGCGGTACGCCGAAAGCCCAGCCGAAGACCGGCGCGAGCAAGGCGGGAAGCGGGATCACCAAGCGCACATGCCAATACTGCCACTTGAGCAGCCACGAGAATAAGACGAAGCCGCCCACACTCACGAGAATCAATGCGAGCACCGTCGAGCGCGGCACCGCCGGCCGGCCCCACCACCAAACCAACGGCATAAGCAAGAGCAGACACAAATGGGCCGGCGCAGCCGCGCGGTCCTCATCGGCTTGCTGAAATTTGTAGGGGCGAAATCGTCCACCCGGCATCCACGTCGTTTTCGGATCGTCGATC
>CAZJLP010000034.1:54611-55922 GCA_964546955.1 uncultured Opitutaceae bacterium
AGACGATGCATGCCCGCTTCGAGCTGGGCATTGGGCCCTGGCCACGGCGTGACGAAGTGCGGGCCGAGATTGCGCGCCGCATTGGAAAGGAAGGCCCGCGGCGAAAGATCCTCGTTTCGGAGGGTAGGCCCGTCATGCACTCCGGGTTGATCCGGTGAAACCGTGCCGAAGGCTCGAACGTTGCGAATAAAAGCCCCTGCGTTGATCGCGAGGGCCACCGCCCCCACGCACGCGGCGGCAGACAAAATATGCCGCCGGTGGCGGCGCAGCAGGAGCACGGCGGCCCAGACCGCGAGCGGCGCGGCAAAAAGAAGCCCCGTCCCTTTGGTCAACAACAACGCTCCGGCGGCAACCCCCAGCAGCAGGAGCTTCGACCAACGGGGGCGTTCAACCGCATCCAGCTGCAGAATCCAGTGAGCGAGGAGGCAGGTCCAGAAAAGCGCCACCACGTCGTTCTTGGTGGTCGATGCTTGCAGAAACGTGAGTGGCAGGGTGACGACCCAAAGCGCGGCGAGCAATTGCGGGGTCGCTTCTTTCGCATGTCGACGCACAATCAGGGAGACGGCAAACAGGCTCAGTATGAGCGCGCCCGCCTGAACCAGATTATGCCAGCGATCGCCGCCACTCAGCACCATCAGGGTGAGCCCGGCGAACTCTGTCAGGGGCGGCATCGCCACTTGGCGCAGGTTGCTCGTAGGAAAGTGCTCGACGGATTCCTGCTGCATCCAAAAGACCTGCCGCTGGAGATGATACTCCTGCGAATCGATGTTGTTGGGCGGAGCCACGATCGCCTGGCATAGGCAACAGGCCAGAAGGCCCACGATTGCAACAGCCACAATCCACTCGAACACGCCCAGCGCGGGCCAGTGCAGCAAACCGCCCAGGCCGCCTCGGGATCGCACGGCGCGAATGAGAAAGACGGCGGTCAAGCAGAGCGGACACAACCACCAGAGCAGGAGCGGCCAGAAACGAATAGCTTCCAGTAGGCCGAGCAGCTCGATGCCGACAACGAGCCAGGCCGTGGCCACTGCAGTAGAGATCAACAGCGCGTCCCGGAGAGTAGTGCCAGGCCCGCCTTTCAAATAGATAAACACGGCAGCAACTAGCCAGAATGCCAACGGCACGAGCGGCGCGACCATCACGGGATTGGGGACTAACGGCCAGAATGGCCGTACGTTCGCGACCGGCTAAAGTTCATGCCGCGTTGGTAGCAGACACCGGGAGGATGGCGACGGAATAGTGGACGCGCTAATGCTTCACGCGATGCGTGGGCCGAAAGCGGTGCTTCGTAAGCCGCGCAAAGTGGCGAGG
>CAZJLP010000035.1:0-55312 GCA_964546955.1 uncultured Opitutaceae bacterium
AGGGCGTGGGTTTTCGTTATGCCGCCTCCCAGGTCGCGAAGGAGTTCGAGGTCACAGGCTTTGTGACAAACCTGCCAGACGGCCGCGTCCACATGCAGGCGGAAGGCAGGCGGGAGGAAGTCGATTTGTTTGTGCGAGCGGTGGAAGACCGCATGCATGGGTATATTCGCAAAATGGAACGAAAAAGCGCCGAAGGACTGCCGCAATTCAAAGGCTTCTCCATACGGTAAAGAAAATGCGAGCAGTTACTCGTTAATCAGTAAAGTGATATACATTAAACTTGCGTGGCCGACTTAACTTCTAAAGGTTCATGGACTCACTCAAGATAAACCAATGTCCACGAATCTGCACCCCATCTTCTCGCGCGTCATCAAGCGCACGGAGAAGGAGGCCCGTTTTAAGCAACGGGCGCGGGTAATCTGGCTCTACGGTCTGTCGGGTTCGGGCAAAAGCACGCTGGCTATTGCGCTGGAGAGCCGTCTTCAGGGGGAGGGTAGGGCAACCCACTTATTGGACGGAGACAATATTCGGACGGGATTGAATCAAAACCTCGGGTTCAGCGACGCGGACCGGGCCGAGAACATTCGCCGCGTCGCGGAGGTAGCCAAGCTCTTTGTCCAGGCCGGGATCGTTACTCTCTGTTCCTTCATCACTCCGTTGCGCGCTCAGCGCAGCCTCGCGCGCGGTATTGTCGGCGCTGAGGACTTTATCGAGGTGTTCGTCGACGCTCCCTACGAAGTCTGCGCTCAACGGGATCCCAAAGGACTGTACGCCAAAGCCAAGGCCGGGGGCGTCGCGCAGTTCACGGGAAAAGATTCGGCCTTTGAGCCGCCGGAGCCGGGTGGAAACGACATTTTCACCCTCAAGACGGAAGGCGAGTCGCCGGAAGCCTCCCTGGAGCGTCTCCACGCCTACATCGCCCCCCGTGTTCATTTTCCATGAGTTCGTACAATCTCACCCACCTCGCGCAACTGGAGCACGAGGCGATATTCATCATGAGAGAGGTCGCGGCCCAATTCGAGCGACCCGCGCTGCTTTTTTCCGGCGGCAAGGACTCTATAGTCATGGTGCGACTCGCTCAGAAGGCATTCGCTCCCGCCAAATTCCCATTTCCCCTCGTCCACATCGACACGGGCCATAATTTCCCCGAGACGATCGCATTTCGCGACGAGCTCGCGCGCAAAACCGGCGGTCGTCTCGTGGTGCGTTATGTGGAAGACTCGATCAAACGCGGGCGCGCGTCCGAAGAAAAGGGCCCGAATCCGTCCCGCAACGCCCTGCAGACGGTCACGTTGCTCGATACGATCGAGGAGCAGAAATACGATGCCTGCCTGGGCGGCGCGCGCCGAGACGAAGAAAAAGCTCGTGCGAAGGAACGTTTCTTCTCTCACCGCGATGAGTTCGGCCAATGGGATCCGAAGAACCAAAGGCCGGAGCTCTGGAATCTCTTCAACGGACGGAAGCATGTCGGCGAACATTTTCGGGTGTTTCCGCTCAGCAACTGGACCGAAATGGACGTGTGGCAGTACATCGCCCGCGAAAAACTGGCGATTCCTTCCATTTACTTCACCCATCAAAGGGAGATCGTAAATCGGGCGGGTGTGCTTCTCGCGAACACTCCGTTCATCACCCTGCTGCCGGGTGAGAAGTTCGAAAAAAAGCAGGTCCGATTCCGCACGGTGGGCGATGCCACCTGCACCGGGGCGGTGGAGTCCACGGCGTCCACGCTGGCTGAAATCATCCAGGAGGTCGCGTCCGCCCGCGTGACCGAACGCGGCGCGCGCGCCGACGACAAGCGTTCCGAAACCGCCATGGAGGACCGCAAGAAAGCCGGGTACTTCTGATCTAGTTGAGAGTTGAGGGGGAGAGTTGAGAGCCGAAATGGCCTTCGCTCGACCCTCGTCTTCTCTCAACTCTCACCGCTCAACTCTCAACATTCCCACCATGTCCGACACTCACTATCTTTCGATGGATCTCCTGCGTTTCACGACGGCGGGAAGCGTCGACGACGGAAAATCCACCCTGATTGGGCGGCTGCTCTATGATTCGAAGGCGATTTTTGAAGATCAGCTGGAGGCGATCGAGCGCGCGACCGAACAGCGGGGCGAGGATCATCTCAACCTTTCCCTCCTCACCGACGGCCTCCGCGCGGAGCGGGAACAGGGCATTACGATCGACGTCGCGTATCGCTATTTCGCTACGCCGAAACGCAAGTTCATCATCGCCGACACTCCCGGTCACATCCAATACACCCGCAACATGGTGACGGGCGCCTCCACCGCCAATCTCGCCATCATCCTGATCGACGCACGCAAAGGCGTGATCGAACAGACCTGCCGGCACTCCTTCATCGCGTCGCTGCTCCGCATTCCGCACTTGGTCGTTTGCATCAACAAGATGGACCTGGTGGATTACAAACAGGAGGTCTTCGACGAAATCGTGGCGAAGTACTCCGAATTTGCCTCCCGTCTCGAGGTCTCCGACATCAAATTCATTCCGATCAGCGCGCTGCATGGCGACAACGTCGTCGACAAGTCGACCAAGATGCCGTGGTACCAGGGCGCTTCGCTGCTGTATACTCTCGAAACGGTATACATCGGCAGCGACGCCAACCACGTGGACCCCCGTTTTCCCGTCCAGACCGTGATTCGCCCCAACTCAGACGAGCACCACGACTTCCGAGGTTTCGCCGGGCGGGTTGCCGGCGGGGTTTTTAAGGTCGGCGACGAGGTTCTCGCCCTGCCGTCCGGATTCACGTCGAAGATCAAATCCCTGCACGGCCCGGATGGCGATTTGACGGAAGCCTTTTCCCCCTTGTCGGGTGTCATGACGCTGGAAGACGAGATCGATATCTCGCGAGGCGACATGATCGTGAAGCCGAACAACCAGCCTCAGGCCAGCCAGGACGTGGAAGCGATGATCTGCTGGTTCTCGGATAAAAAAATTCAGCCCAATGGGAAATACGTCCTGCGTCATACCACCAAGGAAGTGAAGTGCGTGGTCAAGGCGGTGCGCTACAAGGTCAACATCAACACGCTGCACAAAGTCGAAGGCGACCTCGAGATCGGCATGAACGACATCGGCCGCGTCCAGCTCAGAACCACCAGCCCGCTATTTTTCGATCCCTACAAGCGCAATCGCAACACCGGCAGCTTGCTCCTTGTCGACGAATTCACCAACGCGACGGTCGGCGCCGGTATGATTCTGTAAGCGCGGGCGAGCTGTCTTCGAGGCAGAGATCGGATCGGCATGCGTCATCAGTCCGGCGACGAGGGTGGGTCCGGCCGTCCTCGCATGCAGGTCGGGGATCCGGGCTTGATCCCTCGTGCTTTGGCGTGGATTTGCGCCGCGCACCCGCTTAACTCCGACGTTGTGACCGAGTTCGTTCAGCCGTCGTCATTTCGTATTTGGGTTCTCGCTACGCGGCCGAGGACGTTGCCGGCGGCGGTGGCGCCGGTCCTCGTGGGCTCGGCGCTGGCTTGGCACGACGGCAGTTTCCACGGCGTGGCGGCGATCATTTGCCTGGCGTTCGCGCTGCTGATTCAGATCGGCACGAATTTCGCCAACGACTACTTCGATTACGTGAAAGGGGCGGACACGGCCGACCGGGTTGGGCCGAAGCGGGCCGTTGCCTCCGGCTGGGTTTCGCCCACGACGATGCGGCGGGCGACGGGCCTCGTGTTTGTCGCGGCTTTTCTCGTCGGCCTCTCGCTTTTGCCGTTTGGCGGGTGGAAACTGCTCGTAATCGGCGTGGCGAGCATCGCGAGCGGGGTCGCTTATACCGGCGGCCCATACCCTCTCGGGTACAACGGCCTGGGCGATCTTTTCGTTTTCATCTTCTTCGGGCTGGTCGCCGTGTGCGCGACCTACTTCGTCCAGGCGGGGACCGTCACCGGAGATGCGGTCCTGACTGCGGCGGGAGTGGGAGCTCTGGCTGCGAATATCCTGGTCGTGAACAACTATCGCGACCTCGAAACCGATGCGAAAGCGGGCAAACGAACGCTCGTCGTTCGTTTCGGACGCGCGGCGGCTCGCGCTCAATTCGCGCTTTCGCTTCTCGTCGCCGCGGCGATCCCTCTTGCGTTGTGGGCGCGGGGCAAACCGGCTCTGGTGTTGCTGCCGCTGCTCCTGACCCCGCTCGGATTGCGTCATTGCCGTCGCCTAGCCAAAAGCGACCAACCGGCCGCCCTGGTTCAGCTGCTTGGGGATTCCGGAAAGTTTCTGGCGCTCTATTCGCTGCTCTTAAGCGCCGGTCTGTTTTTTGGGCGGTGATCGGAGGGTGGCGCGGGCCCCGAACCGGCTCAAGGCCAGCGATTTTGCGCCGATATTGATCTCGTCGATCGGTCCGATCGACCGCGATTGCGCGTCTGCAGTCCTCGCGACCGCGCGCGGATCGTGAGCGCGCGTAGCTCCCCACACCATGGCCGTAATCCTCGCAGTCGAAGACGACAAGCTGTCCCAAAAAGTACTCACCAAGGTGCTGACGGGGGCGGGGCACGAAGCGGTCATGACCGATACCGTGGCCGCAGCCTGGGATCAATTGCGGCGCTATGTCTTGGTCGATTTGGTGATTCTCGACAATCAACTCGGGCGCGAGTGGGGCTGGGAATTTCTGAAGAGCGTCCGGCAGGATCCGGTGTATTCACCTCTTCCCGTGGTGGTCTACACGGCGCACACCGAACGGAATTCGCTGATGAAGTATGTGGAGCACGGGGTGCAGAGCGTGCTGGTGAAACCGTACAAGGGCGACGTTCTCTTGAAAGAGGTCAACAAGGCGGTGAATGCCTCCTGGACCACGCGGTTAATGGAAGACCCGGCCGTGGCGTGCGAGCGATTAAAAATCACCGAAGCCGATTATTATGCCTCGCTGAATGCGGCCGCGCCGTTGCTCGAAGCGAATGTTCAGGAACTGCGCGCGGCGTTGGCAACGCGCGGGGCATCTTCGAAGATCAACGAATGCCTCACTCAGCTGCGCAATCAAAGCGCGCTCCTGGGGATGCCGGCGCTGGAGACGGTGATAAAAAAGGTCTACAAGTCGGTCACCGCGGACGCGGACTTCAAGGCGGCGCTTCATCACCTTCAGGGTATCGACGTCCTGCTGAGATTGCTGCGCCAGCGGACCCTGACCCATCTGGGGATGGGCGATGCCGTGCGCAGGCTTGCTCCGAACGCGCCGCACCTGGCCGAAGCGGAGCCACAACCCGTCTATTCTCCGCCGTCGGACTTGGCGTCGCTGTTTTGTCGAAAGACGGCCGGACGCCCCATCTGGACTTTCGGGGACCATTTTCGCCGCCTTCATGGAGGTCGCTTGTTTCCCGGCGGGGAGATCGATGAGTTGATCGCTCGCAAACGCGAAGAGGCGCCGTTCAACGCATTTCTCGAGACGGCCAAACTCGTGGCGGAAGAGCCGCGCATGACGAATGAAGACGCGGCGCAGGTGATTCTTGGAATGGGAAACTTTAGCTCGGTTTACCTGAAGATCGCGTCCCAGCTGGGTTTCAACCCCGAAACCTCCTCCCTGGAGGACGAGATCAGGCGGGCGATTCCGATCCAGGGCCTGTCGAAGGGGATCGCCATCGCCGCGGCGGCCCAATTGGCGGTGGCGGGGCGCATCAAATCTCCACTCGAACTGCATCCGTTGCTCGAGCACACGGTGGCGACGTCCCTTCTTTCATTCGAACTGGGTCGCATGTTTCGCTTGGATAACGCCCATTTGCTCTCGATCGGCGGGCTGGCCCAGGACCTGGGTCGTTGGTTTTTTTCCGCCAGTGAGCCCGGTCTCTATGCCGTAGCGCTCGGCATGGCTCAAAGCGGTGAAATGTCGTTGCTGAGGGCGGAGGAAGAAATTTTCGGCATCGATCATGCCGAGGCGGGACGCCGGCTCTTCGAGCTGGCCGGCGCCCCTAAGCCTCTGCAGGATATTGCCGCTTTTCATCATCGCCCCGACATCGTCAAGAATGCCGCCAGTGCCCCGCTGGTTGCCACCGTCTTCGTCGCGGACGTGATCGCGCGCACCGTCACGATCGAAGCGGGCATGAACATGAAAGAGCTGCGCGCGCGTTTGCTCCCGTCGTCGCACCCGGTCTGGCGCACGCTGACCGACCACGGCGCGACGCTTCCGTTCGAAGTCCCGGAGCTGATCGACACGGTCGGGCCGATCGCCGAGACGACGGCGTGGATCACGTCGGTTCTCATCGCTGCCGCGCGGCAGCCGTAGGCTTTTAAGGACTCCGTGGCAAAGTCCTAGCGAACCTGCAGGGCAGCGTCTCTTGTCGCCGCTGCCTAACTGCCGGAGAGTTTCCTCGCCGTGCCCATAAGTTTGAGCATCGAGCGGACTTGCCGAATTTGGGCCACGCTGAAACCGACGGTCTTCTTGTCCGGCCAGGCTGCAAGAAGCACGGCGAAAGGGCGTCGATTTTCAATGATCGGCAGCAAGACGAATGAGGCCACCTTGCCGGTCTTTATCCACGGTGGAAGATGCGCCGCGATCTTGGTGTCGGAGGCGTCATAAATCAGCACGTCTTCCATCCTCTGCAGGCAGATGCCGAACACGTTTCGGTCCGTTTCTCGGAAAAGTCCCTGACCTCGGACGCTGTCGTAAAGGGCGCCTTTGCCATAGAGGGCAGAGTAGGGCCCTTTTGAATGTTCGCGGAGGAAAACAATGCCGTCGCTGGCGCAAAAGCCCCGCAGCGCCGCTTGCAAGGCCACAAGATAAATGCGCCGCATGTCGATGGGCTCTTCGTCCAACAAGCCAGCCAATTGGTCGATGCCGTGCTCAAAAGCCGATTGAAAGGATGCCTCCGCCGTCAGCGGTTCGGCCGGCGGCTGTGTTTGGTCCACGGCTGAAAATGAGGCGGTGGGAAGCGGCGCCACGGGTTCCTCCGGCAACGGTGGAGCGGATCGGACGGTTATGGCGGGGGGAGCGCCGCTGACCGGCGGACGAGTTCCGTCTTTGCCGGCGCCGGGCGCGGCCGGGCGCGACGTTTCTGCCGCTGGCGGCACGGGTCGGGAGGGGATCGCGAGAGGAGGCGCAGCAGCGGCGGCGGCGAGTTTGGCCACCGCCCGTGCTTCGGCCACGGCCGGCTCCTCGCGGGTTACTCGCGCGTGGATCCTCGGACCGAGCGTTCCGGAGATTCCACTGAGTCCAAAGGTCGTCGCGAAAACATTCAGTTGCTGTCCGGCGTCCCGCAGTACGCCCATGAGACCGTCCATATCGAGACCGAAGGCGCGACCGCTGCGCGCCGCGAGCGATTGGGCGCGGTGTTCAAATTCGTTCGTGTCCACGTCGGGACGAAGGGCGAGTTCGCAGACTCGCACCGAGAGGTCCGCCAGAACGAGCAGTTGCACGTCGGGACTTTGGGTGGCGAGCTTGACTGCGTCCGGTGGAAGCGCACGGAGCGACTTCAAAATTGCGCCGGGGAGATGGGCGCTCGCCAGGAGGTGGTGGCCCAGTTCCAGTGGCGTAAGGCCGAAAACACGGTTGAAAGCCTCGTCTTCGCCCATGCCTTCCAGGGCCATGATTCGGGCGCGACGGTATTCGTCGATCATGAAGGTGGTCATCAACAGGCGGCCATAGCTGCGCAAGGAGGCGCAAATAAACGCGTGCTCGGGAGAGAGTGAGCCGTGGCGAGTCATGACCGTTTCCGCCATCAAGCCGCTGCACAGCGCGAGGGCGGCGATCTCGCGCTTTTCCGAAGGATTCAAAGTCCGCTCGGCATTCTCGACCAGCAGCAATGAAACGGCGAGCTGACGGATCTTGTTGAAACCAATGACGTGGATTGCCTGCGTAATCGTGGAGACATCCACTCCGCTCGGATTGTAGCCAATCGTGTTTGCGGCGGCGATCACCTTGGCCGTGACGACGATATCCTTGCCGATCAGTTCGGCCAAGTCCTGCACCGAAGTCTCGAGCGCATTGTTCGACAGCTGTTGGATCAGCTCGACGATCTCCGACAGCCCCGCGGCTTCGCCGCTCTCCAGACCGGCGGCGACACGTTTGATGGTTTGCTCGGCGAGGGTGGGGACCACCCCTGAACTATCGACCGTTCCCGCAAGCGATTAAGCGCTTTGCAGCGATGCGCCATTCGCGCGATCGGAACAGTTCTTACCCAACCTGCACAATACAAACGCGCTTACGCGATCTCTCCCAGCGTCCGCTGCAGGGCGGCTTGAGGGAGAAAGCAACAGGCGAGCCGCCTTACATCAGCGCCGGGCAAACTTAGAACCGGCCGGCCAACCAGGCTCAGATCTTGGCCAGGAGTTTGTCTTTGAGCGCCGCTTTCGGCATCATTCCGACAAATTGATCCACGAGCTGGCCGCCCTTGAACAAGAGCATGGTGGGGATCGCACGGACCCCGAATTCGGCCGCAACCGTGTCATTATCGTCCACGTTGACCTTGGCGATCTGCAGTTTGCCGTCCAACTCGCCAGCGAGTTCCTCGAGGATGGGGGCGATCGCCTTGCACGGTCCGCACCAGGGAGCCCAAAAGTCGACCAGAACGGGCGTGGGGGCTCCCGCGATCGTGGACTTGAAAGTGTCGTTCGTCAGATTGGCGATTTTGTCGGACATGATGGTTTTTAGTGGTTCCGATAACGAAAGGAAGATTGACGGAAACTCAAGTACAGCCGCCTGAACGGCTCAGCGGGGGGCAACCTTGTGGATGATTTCGGACAGCTCAGGGTGCGAAACCGTTTCGAGCTGTTTCCCGCGCTGTTTGAGCTCCTCGAAGGTTTTCACAACGGTCTCTGTCATCCGGTCGTGTGTTTCCGCGGATCCGCCCACCACCACGAATTTTTCTCCCTGGGTCAGCCGTTTGTGACCGTCCGCATTGTCCAGCCCGACCCCGAGGATGCCGGCGGATTTTTTCTTTGCCTTGGGTTCCGTTGAAGCTCTGGCGGGTTTTTCTCTCACACCAACAAGGTGCCCGTCGCACCGGCTGTTTCAAGCGTGTTCTGTTCAACCGCATCGCACACGATGTCGGCGAAAGCTTCATCCTGACGGATGCGCAGCCGCTTCAATCGTGTGAGCTCCAAAACGGCCAGGAATGTGGCCACGAGCATTCGAAGCGTGACCTTGCCCGGAAACAGTTCCGAAAAAATGAAGGACTTGTCGGTTTCAACCCGCTTCAACAGCCATTCCATCTGATCTGAGACGGTCACCTGCTCGTCCTTGATCTCGCCCACGACGAGTTTTTCCGCCAAGCGGCGCAGGACGATGTTGAAGGCGTTCCACAGTTCGATTCGATCGACTCCCTTGAGCGGGCGCTCCGACTCGTTCAGGCTGAGGCTCGAGACATACCGGGCGAGCATGTCGCGCTGGAAGGTGATCAACTCGTCCAGCTTGCGCGACGCTTCCTTGAATTTCTTGTATTGAAGAAGCTGATGCACGAGTTCCCAGCGAGGATCCATTTCTTCCTCGCCCTCGGCATTGGGATCGACGGCATGCTGACCCTTCGGGAGCAGCATGCGGCTCTTGATTTCCATCAGCGTCGCCGCCATGACAAAGAACTCCCCTGCGACTTCAAGATCGAGCTGCTGCATCGAGCGGATGGCCTCGATGTACTGCTTCGTGACTGACTCAATGGGAATGTCGTAGATGTCGATCTCGCTTTTCCGAATCAGAAACAGCAACAAATCGAGCGGGCCTTCAAAAACAGGGAGTTTGATCCGGTAGTCAGCGTCTGGAACCACGACGGAGGATGTTTGGGCCGCCGGGATGGGCGGCAATCAAAATGTGGCAAGGCCGGCTAAAGGTCACGTCCGCCTCAACTTCGCCACAAAGTACCCGTCTGAATTGTTGGCTGCGGGCAGCCAAAGCAGACCGCCGGCTGCGGTCTCCACGCCCTTTAGCAGCCGTTCGGGACGAACGACGGAAAATGCGGGATTCGCCTCCAAGAAGCTGGCGACCACCTGGTCGTTCTCCTTCACGCTGAGGGAGCACGTCGCGTAGACCAAGACACCCCCCGGCCGCACGCAGGGACTCGCGCGATTCAGGATCTCGAGCTGGAGGTCGGCGGCCGACCTCAAATCGGCCTCGCTGGTCGTCCATTTGAGATGCGGGGCTCGCCGCCAGGTGCCGCTGCCGCTGCAAGGCGCGTCGACCAAGACACCGTCGTAGGCGCCGACGGTCGGTGCAGAGCGCAGGGTCGAAATATTTGCAATGCGCGCGCGATGGGCCCGCTCGTGCAGTTCGTCGAGCGCCGAGGGGCGCGGATCTGTTGCGTCGACGCGGCCACTTCCCCCGAGTGAAAAAGCGAGTTGCAACGTCTTGCCGCCGGCGCCGGCACAAACGTCCAGCCAGCGTTCCCCCGGGCGCACGCCGATCGATTCCACAATGGATTGCGAACCGATGTCCTGAATTTCGACCAAGCCGCGTTTGAAACCGTCCGTTTGCGTGACGTCCGCCTCGCTTAGAACTTCGACCGCCGCCGGAAGCATTTCGCTTCGGCGCCAGGCCCAGCCGCGCGCGGTGAGCTCGTTCAACACCGCCTGCCCATCCTCTGTCTGGAGGCGCAACCAGAGCGGCGCACGCGAGTGCAAGACACTCAGATTGGGCTCGTCAAAAGCCGCTTCGCAATGAGATCGAAACCACGGAGGAAGGAGCGGGGCATCCACGCCCAGCGCCTGCGATTTTTCCGCGATTGTCGGGGGAAGAGCCGCCCACTGAGAGGGAAGCGCGGCCTTTAAGTCTCGGGTCGCGGGCAGATCGGCCGCGAGTGCGATTACCGCGTGGAGAGACTCCGTTTCCGAGCGAGCTCCGCACTGCTCGACCCACGGGAGAAACCTCACCGCGGTGTAGAGCAGTTCGCGATACAACCGCCGATCCCTCGAGCCAAAACGTTTCTCCCGCGCAAGGCGTTGCTGAATTCGCGCCGGTAGGTTGCGGTCGGTGCGGAGGTGCGGCTCAAGCTCATCGAACAGCTGGAGGAATACCCGGCCCTGGTTTGCGGCGACGGTGTTCATGCGAGCGCGTCGACCGCTGGCGATCAGAATCCGGCCAAGCGCGCCTCGATCCGCAAACCGAAATTGCTCTCGCGGGTGCGTCCGCTGTACAGCGACAAACCGTACCGGATGGACCAGAGGTTGTCCAAATTGTGCTGGAGGCCGAGCGACTGCTCGACGAAACGACTGCGGCGAGCGTCGTAGTGAAGGCGGGCAATGGTGGTGTACGCCTCGTTCACGCGATAACGACCCTCCGCGATGTACTCGGCGATCTGGTGTTTGAGATAGTGATTGTAAACGCGGGCCGACCACGCCTTGCCGTCCAGGACGGTGAAGCCGGTGTTGAGTTCGTGGACCGCAAAGGTACTGGCGGACGTTCGTTGATACGATTCGAAGCGGACCCACGGCGCCGGCATGAACTCGAGTTCGGTGTGCACATCGGAAAGCGCTCGTTGTCCTGTCTCGCGCGCGAAGCGCAGATCCGCAGCGACATTCAAACGCAGGAGATCGCGCGATCCATATCCCTTGGCGCGAGTTTGAAAGAGATTGTCGAGGCCGAGGCGCAAGGTGTTGGTTTCGCGCAAGTCGTCGATGTTGCGCTGATCCGCCAATCCGAGGGGTTGAAGGTACGTGGCGAAAGCCATGTCGTCGATTTGCGGGATGTACTCCCGCCCTCGCTCAGCGGAAGGTTGGTAGCGATAGGAAAGTTTGGGCGTCAACAGGTGGCGGATCCCGTCGATTTTCCACTGTTCATTCTTGTACTCGTGAATCCCGCTGGAAATCAGCTGGGCATCGAGGCCCACTTCGCCAATGAGGCGCGTGTAGCGGCTGCGGCCGGCGTTGGCTCGCTCGTAATGGGTGACGCGCCCGCCCGCGACCGGGACAAACGTGAGCCACTCCTTGGGCGACCAAGGCCGCTCGAGGCCATAATAAGCGTCGGCGCGATCGCTGCGTTCGGTCGGCAAGCCGGGCACGGGAGAATTCTCTTCGAGACGCACCACGCTCGCTTCGAAGCGTTCGTAGAGGCCCCCGCCCACGTGCGTCGGCAGCAGATCGAAACGAAGTTCGGGCAGTCGCTCCTGGACCAAATGGTAGCGGTTCGGCTGGGCGCGGGTCAGAAGCGAAACAACGTAGTTGTCGCGCACGTAGTCGGCTTCCGCGAAAGTGTCCGGAACCTGGACGTTATAATAACGGTCGCCCTCGAAATCCCGGAGTACCTCGGAGTCCGACCAATAATTTACCTGGCCGAAAACGGTCAGCCGGTCGGTGACTTCTTGATGATGTTTCCACCCCAGGAACCCGCGATCCGCCGGGATAGGCTTGTTCAAGACATCCGAGAGTCGTGAGCCTGCGTCGTGAATGAAGCCACTGTACAGTTCGCCGCGGACTTCGCGCCCGCCCGTGCTTCGGCGGTAGGTGGCGGAGGGACCCGCCAGCACTCCCCGTCGCGTGTAATAGTGAACGTCTCCGCCAATCTGCACACCCGGCTTGACCGGTATGTGCGCCCCCAGGCCGATGAAAGCACCGAGCGAGGAGCGATAACCCGCGTTGCCCGAGATGTAGGAGAGCGCGGGTTCGTCGATGTTTTGCTCGAAATTGGGGAAGTTCAGCGGCACCGTCGTGCCGATCCCGAGGTGGGCATCTTCCGCGTGCACTTTTTTCTCCGGGCGATCGTAGACGAGTTTCCGGGCCGTGAAGGCGGGAGTCCAACGACTCGGTTCATGGTAGGTGATCTTGGTGCCATTCGCGACCAAATGCTGGACCGTGCCGCTCATGGTGGAACTGGACATGTAGAACGGCCATTCACCCATCCGGACGCCGGACGCCGTAAAGGTCCCGTCGGGCCGGTGGTAGGTAATTTCGTCGGCCAGGATGCGCTGGGCGCCCTGGGTCAGGCGCACGTTGCCGCGCGCCACATACGTCTGCGTGCCTTCCTTTTCTGTATAGACGAGCATTTCGTCCGCGAGGAGGAGAGTGTCCTTCGACTCCAGGCGAGGATTGCCCGTCGCGGCGATGACCATTCGGCCCGTTTTGGCGTCCTGACGGATATCCGTATTATCCGCGGCAAACTCGAAGCCGTCTTTGTCTTGTCCGTGGGCGCTCGCGCAGACCAGAAAAGACAGGCAGAAAAGGACCGGATAAAAGCGGCGCATGTTTTGCGGAGCAAAGAGCCCGCGCGTCCGGCAAGCAAGCTGAACGTGGGGCGGAAAACGAGCTGTTTGCGATTCCGCGCCTGTGAGCTCGCCTTGCGAGGATATCTCTTTTTCGACTCGCTACACGCTCCCCGCTATTCGCTACTTTGAATCATGTCCGCCCGTGTCTCTCCCTCCCGCTCATCCTCCACCGCCTTGAAGGAGTTGTCCCAGTTGCGCACGGAAATCCGTTCGCTTGGAGCGGCGCTCGGACGAGTGATTGGCAAGCTCGAAGGGCAGGAGACCTTCGAACGCGTGGAGCGACTGCGCACCTTGGCGAAGGCGAGCCGCAAGGGGGACCCCTCGGCCGCGACGCAACTGGCTCGCGAAGTCGCCAAGCTCACGCCGGCGGAGGCTTTCAACCAGACCATGGCTTTCACGCTCTATTTCGAGCTGGTCAATCTGGCCGAAGAAAACTTCCGCATCCTGCTTTTGCGGCAACGACGATCGGCGCGCGCGGCGGCTGACGGCAAAGATCTGGCCGAGCCGCCCATGAGGGAGTCGATCGAGGCCGCGATCCTCGCGTTGAAGTCGAGCGGGGTCACAACGGACGGCATGCAGTCGCTGGTCGATCGCCTTTCGATCGAGCTCGTTTTCACCGCTCATCCCACGGAGGCGAAACGCCGCACCCTGTTGACCAAGCTCCAGCGTCTGGCCCGAATTCTCCGGCATCGCCACGATCCTCTCGGCGAGATCGCGGTCGACAGCGACGCGGCCCGTCTCGAACGCGAGATCGCGTCGCTCTGGCTGACCGACCGCAGCCGCGTGGCCCGCCCCGAAGTGACCGACGAAGCGCGGACGGGCCTGTGGTATTTCGACACCACACTCTTCGACACGCTGCCCCGATTGCAGGCGGACTTCGAACGCGCGCTGGCGCGCCATTACCCGGGGGTGAAATGCCCGCAGCGGTGGCTCACGTTCGGGTCGTGGATGGGAGGCGATCGCGACGGCAATCCCAACGTAACCGCGCAAGTCACGGCCGACGTGCTTCTCTTGCACCGTCGCCTGGCGATCGAAAAACTGCGCCTGGGAGCGCGGGAGCTGGCGCGCTCGCTGACAATTTCCGATCGGCGCGATGCCATTTCGCCCGCGCTGAGAAAGCTCCTGAAGGAAAATCGCCATCTTTCGCCCCACGTGGAACAGCTGGCGGATCGGTATCCGCACGAACCTTACCGCTTGCTGCTCGGCGGCCTGCGGGAGCGTCTGGCCCAGGCGGTGCACGAGGTGCGCGACGGCCATGCGCTCGAGGCCTGTGCGCCGGGCTCCCCGGGCTCGCTTGCCTGTCTCCGCGCGCTGGATGTCGACGATACGCTCAAAACGATCCAAGCGAGTTTGTCCCTGGGAAAAGGAGCGTTGTTGGCCGAGGGCGAACTCAAATCCGTGCAGCACCAGCTCGCCGTTTTCGGATTACACACGGCCCGCCTCGACTTGCGTCAGCATTCGGCCCAACACGAACAAGCGGTCGCGGAAGTGTTGGCTCGGCCGGATTATCCAAGTCTGACCGAAAGAGAAAAGATCGCTGTTCTCACGGAGGCACTGGCGACGGGCGATCGGCTGGGTTCGGAGACCCGCTACACGGACGCCACCCGGCACGTGCTCGACCCGCTCAGGCTCTGCGAAGGCGTGATGGCCAAGTTCGGGCCGGAGGCCCTGGGCATCTATGTCATCAGCATGACCAACGGCGTGTCCGACGTTCTCGAAGTGAAATTCCTCATGCGAATTGCAGGGGTGGCGCTCCCCATCGCGCCGCTTTTCGAGACCTTCGCCGATCTCGAAGGGGCCGCGGATATCCTGCGCGAGCTGTTCGCGTCCGAGGCCTACCGGTCCGCCCTCGAACGGGGCGGACGCCATCAACATGTGATGCTGGGCTACTCGGACTCCAACAAGGATTGCGGTTACCTCACTGCGAACTGGGCCCTCTACAAGGCGCAGGATGCGATCGCCGAGGTATGCCGAACGGCCGGCGTTCGGTTGACGCTATTTCACGGCCGCGGAGGAAGCATCGCCCGCGGGGGAGGGCCGGCCGCAAAGGCAATTCTGGCCCAGCCGGTGGGTTTGCGGGATGGGGGTATCCGCGTCACCGAACAAGGCGAGGTGTTGTCGACGCGTTATCACGATCCCGATCTCGCTCACCGCATTCTGGAACAAATGACGTACGGAGTCCTGCTGGGATCGCACGCGGCCGAGCACCGCTCCCCTGTTCCCGTCGAATGGACGAAGGCGATGGAAATCATGTCGCAGGCGGGCCGCTCCGCGTACGAAGCGGCCGTCCGGGGCGATCCCGAATTTTTGGAATTCTGGAAACAGGCCACCCCGATCGACCAAATCAGCACGCTCAAGCTGGGTTCCCGCCCCGCCTTTCGCCGAGCGGCCCAAGCCGTGGAAGACCTTCGGGCCATTCCCTGGGTCTTCTCATGGATGCAATCGCGCTTCGTGTTTCCGGGCTGGTTCGGTCTGGGGTCAGCCCTGTACGCAGTGCTCGGACCGAAAGGCGCGGGTAAGCGGGCTTTGAAGGCCATGTATGCGGAATGGCCCTTCTTTCAGACGTTGATTGACAACGCGCAGCTGACCTTGCGCAAGACGGACATGACCATCGCCCGATTGTACGCTGGGCTGGTAGAGGACCCGCGCACGCGTTCTCGGATTCAAAAAATTCTGGACGACGAGTTCGCCCGCACGGAAACGGCCATCCTGGCGATCACCGGGCAAAAACAGCTCCTGGCGAAGGAACCGGTCCTCCTCCGGTCGGTTGAATTGCGCAATCCGTACATCGATCCCCTCAACTACATTCAGGTGGAGATGCTGCGCCGCCTGCGGTCCGGCAAACTGGGCAAAACCGAAGAGGAAAGCGTCCGCGCCGTGATCGAACTCACCATCAACGGCATCAGCGGCGGCCTCAAAAACACGGGATGAATTTAATCGCGAATGGACGCCAATGGACGCGAAGTAAATACCCACACTTCGCGCTAGCCCGAGCTTGGCTCCGTCCGGTCGTTATCCGTTTGGTATTGGATCGTCTTATTCGCGTCCATTGGCGTCCATTCGCGGTTAATTTCGAAATAGCTGTTGTCGCAAAATGCGACACGGGAAATAGTATTGCCGTTTCGCCTCCGCGACTAGACGACTTAACGTAACGTGCGCATCTTCGCGTCGAAACCATTCCCGTCGTGATCATCACTCAGACCGAACTGGACAGCTTTTTAAAGGCCACCAACGCGCAACCTCACGCCCACCTGGGCATGCACCCCCTTAAGAAAGGCAAAACGGCCGGGGTGGTGGCGCGTGCGTTTATTCGCGATGCGGCCAAGTGCGAAGTGGTCGAACTCGCGGGGGAGAAACGCTATTCGATGGAGCAACTCGCTCCGGAGGGATTTTTCGAGGTCTTTATTCCGGATCGCGCCGACGTATTTCGCTACCAGCTCCGCGCGACCCATCACAATGGCGAGATTCGGCAGTTCAACGACCCGTATTCGTTCCTGCCGACGCTGGGCGACGTGGATCTCCATCTCTTCAACGAGGGCACGGATCATCACGTTTACAAAAAACTCGGTTCGCACGTCCGCACGATCAACGAGGTGCCGGGCGTGACTTTCGCGGTGTGGGCGCCCAGCGCGGCGCGCGTGTCGGTCGTCGGGAATTTCAATCGTTGGGACGGACGGTTTCACCCGATGCGCACGCTCGGGGCCTCCGGCGTATGGGAACTTTTTATTCCGGGCTTGGCCGAAGGGGAACTCTACAAATACGAGATCTACGACCGCCAGGGACACCTGCACTTGAAGACGGATCCGTATGGCACGTACTTCGAGCCACCGCCGAACAACGCGTCGATCGTGTACGATACGCGAAAGCACAAATGGAACGACGACGAGTGGATCGCCCGGCGCACGGCGAATGCCGGCCGGCTCGACCAACCCATCTCCATCTACGAAGTGCACCTGGGCTCGTGGAAGCACAAGGTGGAGGATGCGAACAAACTCTTCACCTACCGGGAGCTCGCCCCGATGCTCGCCGATTACGTTTCGGAAATGGGGTTCACGCACATCGAAGTCATGCCGCTGGCGGAGCATCCCTTCGACGGCTCCTGGGGCTATCAAGTCACCGGTTTTTACGCGCCGACCCATCGCTACGGCACGCCCGAGGATTTCGCGTTTTTCATCGACCATCTCCACCAGCGCGGCATCGGCGTGATCCTGGATTGGGTTCCTGCTCATTTTCCGCGCGACGCCTTCGCCTTGGCGGAATTCGACGGCACGCACCTGTACGAGCATGCGGATCCCCGCCAGGGCGCGCACATGGATTGGGGCACGCTGATCTTCAACTACGGCCGCAACGAAGTGCGCGGTTTTCTCGTGGCCAACGCGCTCTCGTGGCTCGACCGCTACCATATCGACGGACTGCGCGTCGATGCCGTGGCCTCCATGCTTTATCTCGATTACTCGAGAAAGGAAGGGGAGTGGATTCCGAACAAGTACGGCGGCCGCGAGAATCTGGAAGCGATCGAATTTCTCCGCGCGACCAACGACCTGGTACACCATTACTTTCCAGGCACCATCATGATCGCCGAGGAATCGACTTCCTTTGGCGGCGTGAGCAAACCGACGAAAGACGGCGGCCTCGGTTTCGACTACAAATGGAACATGGGGTGGATGAACGACACGCTTCGCTATTTTCAGAAAGAAGCCATCCACCGGAAATGGCATCAGAATGACATCACTTTCGGCATGCTGTACCAGTATTCCGAGAACTTCGTGACGGTCTTCTCGCACGATGAAGTAACCCACGGAAAAGCTTCCATGCTTTTCAAAATGGGCGCCTGGCACATTCCCGAAAAAGCGGCGAACTTGCGCGCGCTGTACGCACATATGTGGGCCTGGCCGGGCAAGAAACTGCTCTTCATGGGCAGCGAGTTCGGCCAATCGGCCGAATGGAATTACAAAGCGAGCCTGGATTGGCATCTGTGCCAGTACCAAGATCACGAAGGCATCCGTCTCCTCGTCCGCGACCTGAACCAACTATACCGCAGCGAACCGGTGCTGAGCCTGAACGACTTCAATCTCCAGGGCTTTCAGTGGCTCTCCTGCAACGACTCCGGTTCCAGCGTCATCGCTTTTTCCCGCCAGGATCCGTTCGGACAGACGATCTTTGCCGTGGTCGGCCACTTCACTCCCGTGATCCGGGAAGGCTACCGTATCGGTGTGCCCCGGGCTGGGTTCTGGAAAGAAGTGCTGAACACCAACAGCCACTACTATGGCGGCAACGGGATGGGGAACGGCGGCGGGCTTGCGACGGAGCCGACCCCGTACGATGGCTGCCTGCAGAGCGTGGTTATGACCCTGCCCCCTCTGAGCACGACGATCCTGAAGTGGGTTGCCAGCGCGTAAACTCGGCGGCGGCTCATTTCGCGGCACTCGTTGCTGGTTTCTAATAGAATCACTGCAGACGGTAAGGTAGGGCGGGGCCTCCCCCTCGAGAGGCTCGGGGCCTTGAGCGAAGTCGAAACGGCGGTCCCGCCTCGAAGCGGAGATCGACCGTCGATAGACGCGTTCTGACGCCACCCGTCACCGGGAACGGGGCATTCTAGGCAACGTTTGTCTCACGCGACGGCGGATCCAGAGGTCCCGCCTACCTTCAAACGCTTGACAGAGAGCCACCACTTACTTGGAATTCCAACCATCGACTTTCCAACGATGACGGCGCGCGATCTCAAAACATTGACCAACGCAATGGTGGCCGCGGGCAGCGTGTTGCTGCGGGAAGCAGGAAGGCTTTTTCGCGGATCCGGGGTGACGGCGGCCCATTTCAACGTGCTCAGTCTCCTCGCGGACGAAAAGAGGGGGCTGCGCCCCTCCGATCTTTCGGCGGCGCTGGTCGTCGACCCTTCGAGCACGACCTATGTCCTCGACCAAATGGAGAGCAGGAAATGGCTTCGCCGGGTCCGCGACCTCGGGGATCGCCGCGGCTACCGCGTCGTGGTCACTCCGCGGGGGCGGAAAATCTATCGGCAGGTTTCGGCGCTCTATGACGCAGCCCTCACGGAAATGGGTCGCACCTTGTCCGCCCAGCAGGCAAAAGCAGTGACCGAAATGATCAACCAGATCAGAGAAACGGCCCCGACTGCAGTGGAAACGATTCTGGCGGCGGCTAACCGCCCCAGCGCCGGTCGGAAGTCCGCCCTGCGTTCGAGGTCCGTCGCCCACCCATCATGAATGCGAAACTCACGCGCGATTACCCGCTGTTGTTGGTCGGCCAGTTTCTCGGAGCTTTTGGAGATAATTTTCTCCTGAAAGCGATCGTCGCCCCCCTCACGTATCAGCAGACCGCAGGCAAGGTGACGGAGCAGTACGTCACAGCCCAAAATAGCCTCTTCGCCGCGGTGTTTTTTGTGCCCTTCATTCTTCTCGCCCCCTTGGCGGGCTTCGCCAACGACCGGATGCCCAAGACGACCTGGCTCTTCGGCGGCAACCTGCTGAAGCTGGTTGGCGCGGTCGTCGGCTTGATCGGAATCACGCTGCATGACGGCGATTTTTCCGGCAGCCGTCTGTGGCAGGTCGTGGGCTACGCCATCGTGGGAATAGGGGCTTGTATGTATTCGCCGGCGAAATACGGCATCCTGCCGGAAATCGTGCCCGCGGCCCGGTTGGTCAAGGCCAATGGGACGGTGGAGATGCTCACCCTCGTGGCTATTTTGAGCGGGATTTTCTGCGGGGGTCTGGTCTACGATCAGGTTCGCGCGGTGGAGCCTTGTTATTGGGCCACGATCGGCCTCTATGGCGCCGCCCTTGTTTTCAACGCCTGCATGAAACGCACCCCGGCGAATCCACATGCGCGGTTCAAGCGCAATGTCAGCGAATTCGCCTCGACCCTCGCGTCGCTGATCGCCAGCCGACGCCTCGGCAGAATCCTTCTCGGTTGCGCGGTGTTCTGGTTCGCGGGCGCCATCCTCCGCAACAATATGCAAGGATGGGGGCTGCAGGTATTCGAACAGGCCGGGCTGGGCAAAGTGAGCAACGTGAAACTCAATCTGCTGATGGTGGCGCTGATCGTCGGAATCGTGGCTGGCAGCATGGTCGTCGGGTTCTTGCATAAGATCGGCGACCTGACTTGGGCGCGGCGTTATGGCTTTTTTATGGCGGGCGGCATTTTCCTTTTGGCATTTCCGGGAGGCGCTTGGGGGGTGCCGGTCGTGCTCGGATCATTGGTGATCACCGGCATTGCCGCCGGACTTCTGATCGTGCCCCTCAACGCCGCGCTGCAGGCCGAAAGCGACCAGACCAAGCTGGGGAAAACCATCTCGATTCAGAACTTCGTCGATTACGTCGCGATGCTCGTGGGGACCGGATTTCTAGCGTTGCTCACGCACTTCAAACTCATGCCCACCCATGCTTTCGCGGTGGTGTCGGTCACGCTGGTGATCATCGTGGTTGGCCTCAATCTGCGCGGCGGGCCGGCGCCGACCCCTGTTGCGGACCGGAAATAAATCCGCTGTCATGAAATTCTTCGCCCGGCTCCTGCTGAAACTGTTTTTCCGCTACCGCGCCTACAACGTCGGCGTGTTGAACCAACCGGGCCCCGTGCTGTTGATTCCCAACCATGTATCCTGGCTGGACTGGCTGTTTCTGTACGTGGTGCTCGACGAGGGATGGAAATTCGTGACCTCGAGCACCACCGCGCAAGCAAGTTGGTTCCACACAAAGGTGATGGTCAATCGGCGCACGTTCCCGGTCGATCCGGCTTCTCCCTACGCCGTGCGGGCCATGACCGAATTTCTGGAAAAGGGCGGGCGGCTTGTGCTCTTCGCGGAAGGACGAATCTCGCTCACCGGCGCCATCATGAAAATTTACGACGGCACCGGCTTTCTCGTGCACAAGACGCGGGCCAAGGTGATCACCTGCTATCTTCGCGGGGCATCCCGCGTGCGTTTTGTCCGGCACCAGGGCTGGACCAAATGGTTTCCGCGCGTGTCGGTTCATTTCAGCGATGTCTTGCAGGCGCCGACGATGAGTCAGTTCTCGCATACAGTGGCGCGTCAAAAGCTCACGGCATGGCTGCGCGACCAAGTCCTGCGCCAGCATTTCGAAGTCGAGATGGCCTTCGGCCAGCCGAACCTGCTGGCCGCCATCGTGGAAACGGCCGCGAACATACCGCACCAGATCGCGCTCGAAGACGTGACTTTCGCCAAGCTGAACTATCGGCGATTGATGACCGCGACGGCGGTGCTCGGGAATGCCTGGCGGCGACGCCTGAGCGGCCCCGTTGGCGAACAGGTCGGAGTACTCTTACCCAATGTCAACGGCACGCCCATCACGGTGCTGAGCCTTTGGTCGGCGGGCAAGGTCCCTGCCATCCTCAACTTCTCCACCGGCATGCAAACCATGCTGGCGTGCGCCCAGCTGGCCTCGTTGAAACACGTGGTGACATCGCGACTTTTCGCGGAAAAAACGAAAATGGACCTCAGTGCCTTGGAGGGCGCCGGGCTGACCCTCCACTATCTGGAAGATGTGCGCGCGGAGTTGGGTGTGGCCGACAAGCTGGTGCCGGCGCTTCGCCACCGCTTTTCAGTCGGCGCGGGCGTGGAGAATCACCGTTTCAAACCCGATGACACCGCCGTGATTCTGTTCACGAGCGGTTCCGAAGGCGTCCCGAAGGGAGTGCAACTCTCCCACGGCAATCTGCTCGCAAACATTCGGCAGGTGACGGCGATCTTCGACCTCACGGATGCCGATCGCTTCTTCAATGCGATGCCGCTGTTCCACAGCTTCGGGCTGACTGGCATTCTCATGCCGCTCGTGCGCGGCTGCTATACCTTCCTGTATCCCTCGCCGCTGCACTACCGGGTGGTGCCCGCGCTCATTTACGATCGGGCCTGCACCGTGATGTTTGGGACCAACACGTTCCTCAACGGTTACGCGCGCAAGGCCCATGCGTACGATTTCAACTCCATTCGATATCTCGTGGCCGGCGCGGAAAAAGTGCAGGGAGCTACGATCGACTTGTGGGCTCGTCGTTTCGGCATCCGGATTTTGGAGGGATATGGAGCGACCGAATGCAGCCCGATCATCAGCCTAAATAGCCGCATGGAACCGAACGTGGGCACCGCCGGGCGATTCCTTCCCGGCATCGACTACAAGCTGGAGCCGGTCGATGGGGTGGAAGAGGGCGGGAGACTTTTTGTGCGCGGGCCGAACGTGATGAAAGGCTACCTCAACGCCGACGCGAATGCACAGTTCCAGGCGCTGGACGGCTGGTACGACACCGGCGACATCGTCAGTCTCGACGCTGATGGCTTCGTGACCATCCGAGGACGCCTCAAACGGTTTGCCAAGGTCAGCGGAGAAATGGTCAGCCTGACCGCCGTGGAAGACGCTCTGGCGGGAGCGTTCCCTCAATACGGTCTCCGCTGCTACGTGGCGGTGGTCACCCGGCCCGACGAAGAAAAGGGCGAGGCACTGATCGCTGTCACCAACGAACCGCGCCTCCAACTGGCGGATATTCGGGCGGCGGTGCGGGCGAAAGGCCTAAGCAACCTGTGCGCCCCGCGCGAGTTGAAGGTGGTGCGCGCGATTCCGAAATTGGGCACGGGCAAAATCAATCATCGCGAGTTGCAACGACTCATGCGGGAGGAGTCCGCCGAAATCGCGGCGTCATGATCCTGCCCGCGACGGAACCGTGCGTTCAATCCTCGCTCCGTCCGCGACTTCCGACTCAAGCGCTCAAAACGTGCGCCGATGAGGTAAGGGTCTACCCGCAAAACGCCGAGCTCCCCAGCATGGTCTGCGCGAAAGATCGATGAAACTCAGCCCTCTCCGTATTCGGACCTCGCATCTCCTGTCGTTCCGATTAAGGTCGGGAAGCTGTGCGGGATTGGGTAACCATGGAGCGGCAGGAGGGACGACGCGCGCGAATGCCCTTGTCATCTCGCGACGACGCCCCTGCATTTCCAGCGCCCAGGTCATTCCGTCGACCTGAGCCGCTACCGCTCATGCCACATCCTTCGGACCGCACGTCGGCAACGCTGGGAGATTGGACGACCGGCGTGCTGCTTTCGCTAAACCTCGTGTGGACGACATTGTGCTTGGGTGGATACCTGCCGGGCACGATGGTGTGGACCTGGGTTCTGAATGTGGCGGCCCTGATCGTACAAATAGGTACCGCGGCCTGGAGTGGCCGGCGCTACCATCCCGCCGGGTGGATGCTGGTACCCTTCATCGTTTACGCGGCGGCGAACGCGATCTGGGTTTCACCCGTGCCCTGGCTTGCGTGGCGGGATTGGCTCGGGTGGGCACATCTCTGCGTTACGTTTTGGGTCGCCGTCAATCTGCTGCCCCTGCCGGGACCGAGAAAACTGATTCTCGGGACGGTCCTAGGACTGGGTGTCGTGGCGGTCATACTGGCCTCCTACCAGCGTTTCGTCGCGCCCGATTGGCTGATGCTGGGGCGGACTCAGGCCGACCAATTTATCGGCCGCGCCAGCGGCCCGTTCGGGATTCCGAATAGTTTGGCGGCCTTTCTTCTGCTGCTGATCCCGCCGATGCTCACGCTGACGTGGCAATCCGGAGCCTCGGCGATCCAGCGCATTGTCGGCGGTTATCTCGCCCTCGTTTTTCTTTTTGGCCTGGGGTTAACCATCAGCCGCGGGGCGTGGCTTTTTCTCGCGCTGGCCCTCACCATGTGGCCGCTTTTCGTGCGCCGCCATAGTTGGCCGGTCCGGTTGACGCTTTCCGTCACGGCTTTCACGGCGCTGCTGATGATCGGGTTCATGGTTTATCAGAACGTCCCGCGGGTTCGGCAGCGCTTCGATACCATGGCCCGGCAACAGGGGGAGGTTTCGCGGCCGATTCTGTGGAACGGCGCCGTGCGGCTTTTTTCGACTGCGCCGGTGGTGGGCACAGGCGCGGGCAGTTATAACGTCTTATTCGAGGAGCATCGGCCGCCGGGTTTCAAAGAGGAGCCGGAATGGGCGCATAACGACTACTTGAATACCTTAAGCGACTTGGGAGCTGCTGGCTTCTTGCTGTTTTTCGGAGCGATCGGATGGATCGTGCGCCGTGCCGCTAAGCAGCCTGTCCGGCCTCTGTACGAGGAGCCACCCTGGGGTTGGGATGCCTCTTCCGTCACCTCGGGTCTCGTGGTGGGCCTGGTTGCGTTCGGCCTCGCGCTTGCGATCGACTTTCATCTCAAAATTCCAGCGCTTGGCATGTTGGCTGTCGTGGTTGGAGCCGAGGGCCTCACGCGGCGCTGGCGCTGGACTGCGCCGGAGGCCGCACCGGGCGCCACGGGCCGCACCATAGCGCTCGTTCTCGCCAGTCTTGCGGTCATCTTCCTTCTGGCGGGACCGTTTCGCACCTTCCGAGCGGAAGCCGCGCGGTGGGAGGGGCGCAGCGCGATTGACCGGCTCGCCCTGGGTGCAGGGGAAACGCCGCCCGTTAAACAAAAAATCGTTTTTGAAGCGGCGAGCCGAATGTTTGCCGACGCGCTCGTTTTGGATTCACAAAATGCCCAGGCTTGGTCCGATCGCGCCTACGTGATCGCCCTTTCGACGCGTCTCGCCCCGCCCCCGACGGTCGAAGCCGGCAAGTTGGCGGAGGAAGCAAGTCGTGCGGCGCTGGCCGTGTCCACGGTCGTGCCTGAGTTCTGGATCCGTCTCGGAGTGGCCCTCGACCTTCAGGGTCGTCACACGGAAGGGGGCCAGGCTTTCGTTCGGGCGTTGAGACTCGCCCCAAACACCGCCTCCGTCTGGTATTATTATGCTTATCATCAGAGCCTTACGCCCACGGGTCGCCCCTTAGCCCATGCGGCTATTGAGACCTGTTTGCATCTTGACCCTTCTAATAGGTTGGCGCTAACCTTGCGGGAGAACTTAAGCCGCACCCAATAGGTACCGATACTACTCTTGAAACGGATGTCCCGTACCCTTCTAGCACGCCGGTCATTCCTTGCCATTCTGCTCTTCTGGGCAGTGGCAGCGGCTTCCGCGCAACAAGCGGCCGCACCCCAGCAGCGACCCTTGGGAACCATTGTGGTGGCCTTGGTCGAAGGCGTAGCGTTTGTGAGCGACGCTCAGCAGACGCGCGTGCCCCTCGCAAAAGGATCGGTCATCACGCAGGACAAGCTCGTCACGACCGGCCACAGTTCACGCCTGGTCCTCGCGTTCTCCAACGGGACCACGCTGACTATTGGCGCTGACGCCGTTCTCTCGATCGACGAATTTCTTCAGGACCCGTTCGCCCAAGCGGTGAAGATCGGCCAGATGACGGCCGAGCCGAGCAAGTCCACGACCCGATTGAACCTGCGCAAAGGCGAGATCATTTCGAACGTGAAGACGTTGCAGAAGGACCAAGGCTCCACCTTCGAGATCCGCACGCCAGTCGGCGCCGCCGGCATCCGCGGCACGAGTTTCGGAATCCATTTTCGCTCCTCGGGAAGTCTGGCCTCGTACGCGCTGCGCATGGCGGAGGGTTTGATCCACCTCGACTTCGGCTCGCTCGCGGCGGCGGTCTACGTTCCTGGCCGCAAGCAAGTCGTTCTGAGGGGTATCGCCTTCGATCCCGCGACAAACACCGTGCTTTCGCTGCCGCCGGTGAATGTGGAAGACATACCCCCGGCGGAATTGGCCGATCTCAACGAATCTCTACAGGACCTTTTCGCGATCACGGAAGGCATCGGTTTCACGCCGAATGCCGCGCTAAACCCGGCCGTGCTGAACCCAAATGCGACGGCGGCCGCCGTACAGACGGCCAATGCGTCGTCCCCCTCTTCCTTTACGGCGAACGCCTCTCCGCCGCCGGTTAGTCCCCCGCCTGGAACTACTCCGGCCGCCGGAAAACGCTGACTCGGTCGCAGCTGACGGGTGACATCAAGCCACCCTCATGATTCCAGACTGGCAGGGTAGTCAGACTCTCCCTACATAGTGTGCCCGTGGCCAAGCCTAAGAAGCACTTCCTGATCCGCTGTCTTCTCCTGGCCCTGCTTCCGGCTGCTTGGTGCGTACTCGGGGAAGTAGGCTTGCTCGATTTTCTGGAGAACAAACTCCTCGATTCCCGCTTCCGTTTTCGCGGCGAAAAGCAGGCGCCGATCAACGTCGTCTATGTGGATGTCGATGCAGCCTCCACCGCCGACCTGGGTAACCAGCCCTGGGATCGCTCGTTTTTCGTGGAGGTCGGCCGCGCGCTTCTCACCGCGGGGAAAGCGCGGGCAATCGGGATAGACTACATCTTCTCCGAGAAGGGAAAGCCACAGTTGGTGGATGATGAACGGTTCCGCGCGGGAACACGGCAGTTGGGGTTGTTCCTCCGAGACAATCCGCAGGTCATCGTTGCGGCGGGTTATGCGGCGGCGAGCGATCGCGATGTGAATGAGAAAACGATCATCCGCGAGCTCCCACGGGTGCGAGGTGCACAAGCCAAAGCGGAGGCTCCGGAGAAATCTGAATTTCGCCACTCGCCCCACATCGTATGGGATACCCCCGTGGGGCTGATCGATACACTCCACGGCGGCACTCGCTGGGTCCCCACCTTCGCACCCGCGGAAAAGCATTATTACCACATGGCGGTGCAGCTAGCGCGAGTATACTGGGGTCTAGATGAGCCGCAGCTCCAGGTCTTTCCCGATCGCCTGGAAATGCGCAGGGTGGATGGAGCGGTTCAGGCAGCCATTCCGCTGAAGGATGGGCAGGATGTGCAAGTGAACTGGTTTTCCCGTTGGCACTCGCCCGGAAAGAACCATCACGAAAGTTTCGTTCAGGTGCTCGCTCTGGCGCAGATGCTGAATTCAGAAAAGCCTGAGGAAAAGAGTATCGCAGTGGAGTATTTCAAACGTTTCGAGGATTCGGTCGTGCTGATCGGCCCCGTGGACCCCTTGCTGCACGATCTTTCGCCGACGCCGTTTGACGCCAAGCCTGTACCGCGGGTGGGCATCCATGGAAACCTCCTCAAGACCATCGTATCGGGAGAATACCTGCGCGAAGTTTCGCCAGCGTTCCGGGCCGCGCTGGTCTTCCTGCTGACCGGGCTGGTGTGCGCGCTGGCCGCTTTCGGCAGCGGGCGAAATCCAGTATGGCGGGCGGGGAGTGTCCTGCTGCTGGCCGCGTATGTCGGCCTGGCCTACCTCGTTTTCGCGCGAAGCCACTTGGTGCTGCCGATGACGGCCCCGATTGGCGCCGCCTTCACCACCAGCTTCGCCACCGTGATCTGGCAACTGGTGGCGGAGGAAAAGCAGAAGAGCCGGATCAAAGGGATGTTCGGCACCTACGTGTCGCCGCAATTGGTAAGCCGGCTGATCGAGTCCGGCGAGGATCCGAAGCTTGGCGGCGCGGAGGTCGAGATCACGGCTTATTTCAGCGACATCGAGAACTTCTCCGCGTTTTCGGAACAGCTTTCACCCGCTCGCGTGGTCGAGCTGATGAATGAATACCTGACCGCCGCGACCGACATCATCACCGCGCAGGGCGGCACCCTCGACAAGTACATTGGCGACGCAGTCGTCGCCATGTTTGGCGCGCCCGTCGCGATGCCCGATCACGCCTATCGCGCGTGCGTGAGCTCGCAGCTGGTTCAGCGGCGCCTGGGCGAACTGCGGCGCAAGTGGGGGGCCGAGGCCGGCAAGTGGCCTGAAGGTGTGACGCGCATGCATACACGAATCGGTTTGAACAGCGGGCGGGCCGTGGTCGGAAACATGGGATCGCTCACGCGTTTCAACTACACGATGATGGGCGACAATGTGAACCTCGGCGCTCGCATGGAAAGCGGCGCCCGCACTTACGGTGCGGCGACGCTCGTGACCGAAGCGACCAAAGCGGCAGCGGAGAAATTCGGCGAACGGTGTGTCTTCCGGTTTCTCGACCGCATCGTGGTGAAAGGCCGAACTCAACCCGTTTCAATCTACGAATTGGCCGGGCTGCAGGAGCACCTTCCGCAGTCCGCGCACGATTGTATCGCCGTGTTTGGCCGAGCCCTGGACCACTACTTTCGCCAGGATTGGGTCGCGGCTCGGGCGCTCTTTCAAAAAGCGGCGGAGCTCGAGTGGCACCAGACCACCGGGGCCGATCAGATCAATCCCTCGCTCCTCTATCTAAAGCGCTGCGAGCTCATGAAGCTGAACCCGCCGGGCAAGGATTGGGACGGGGTGTACGTCATGCGCTCGAAGTGAGGCGGCAGGGCGAGTGCCTCCGGCCGAGCCGTCCTCCCAGGAAATGCCGCATGCGTGCATCCGAGCCGCGCAGTTGAAAAAGTAGGCCTGATAGCCTCATCGAGACCACCCACGGCGAGTCCAGAGGCCTCGCCTTACCTTCGATCGCAGCAGCGGATTTCAGCTGAGGCTCAAAAAAAAGGCCCGCCGAAGCGGGCCTTTTGTTATTTGAGAATCATTTCCTTCACCGTCTTGCCGGCCGGGATCATCGGCAGCACGTGTTCGGTGTAGGGGACGATGACGTCGAGGACGTACGGACCGTCGTGGTCGAGCATCTCCTGAATGGCTGCGCGCAGCTCGCTCTTTTTGAGAACGCGGCGGCCTTTGACGCCGAATCCCTCGGCGATCTTGACGAAATCCGGGTAGAGGCCGCCGGGATTGTCTGGGCTGCCCACATTGTTTTCGTCACCGAGGATCGTATTGCCGCGAACGCTGCCGTAGAAGCGGTCTTCCCATTGCACCACCATGCCGAGGTGCTGATTGTTCAAGATCATCGCCTTTGCCGCGATCTTTTCGATGTGGCAGGTGGCCAGTTCCTGAATGTTCATCACGAACGAACCGTCGCCGTCGATATCGATCACCTGTTTATCGGGGCAAGCCACCTTGGCACCCATGGCCGCGGGGTAGCCGTAGCCCATCGCGCCCAGACCGAGCGAACTGATGTAGCGGCGCGGTTTATCGAAGCGGTAGAACTGCGCGGCCCACATCTGGTGCTGGCCCACGCCGGTGGTGATGATGGCATCGCCTTTCGTCAGCTCGTAAAGCGTGGCCACGGCTTCCTGCGGAAGGATGTGCGGGCTCTTGCCGAAACCGGCGGCGCTGTCGAAAGGATAGTCACGCTTCCATTCGGCCAGCTGCTGATGCCAGGCGGCATTGTCGGGCGGCGTGAACTTGAGCGCTGCGATGAGTTCGTTGAGGCGCGTCAACGCATGGTTCAGATCCGAGCAGATCGGATACTGCACGCGCTTGTTTTTGTTGTGTTCGGCCGCGTCGATGTCGAGGTGGACGATCTTGGCCGAGGTCGCGAATTTATCGACGGCTCCCGTGATGCGGTCGTCGAAGCGCGCGCCGAAGCAGAGCAGCAGATCCGATTGGTCGACCGCCCAATTGCCATAAGCCGCACCGTGCATGCCGAACCATTGGAGCGACAGTTTGTGCGTTTCCGGAAAGGCGCCCACTCCCATCAGGGTGGTGGCTACGTTGATGTTCGTCTTCTCGGCGAAGGATTTGAGCTGCGCATGCGCCTCCGCGGAGACAACGCCGCCGCCGACATAGAGGATCGGCTTCTTCGCTTCCGCGATCAGAGAAAGCACTTGCTTGAGCTGCTCATCGGTCGCTTTCGGAATTTGCGTGATCAGCGGATTGCGAAATTCGACCGTCGCAGGGTACACCGGGGTGAATTTCGCCTGCTGGACATCCTTCGGGATATCGATGATCACCGGCCCTGGACGACCGGTGCGGGCAAGGTGGAAAGCCTCTTTGAAGATGCGCGGCAGGTCGTGCACGTTCATCACCAAATAGGAGTGCTTTACGATCGGCAGGGTCATGCCGAAAAAGTCCGTCTCCTGGAACGCACTTTTCCCAATGTACTTCGAGTACACTTGGCCGGTGATGGCCACGATCGGGGTTGAATCCATGTAGGCGTCGGCGATGGCCGAGACCAAGTTGGTCGCTCCGGGACCCGAGGTCGCCATGCAAACGCCCACTTTGCCGGTGGCGCGGGCATAACCTTCGGCCGCAAAAGATCCTCCCTGTTCGTGACGGGGCAGTATGGTGCGGATCTTATCCGTGCGGGCGAGGGATTGGTGAAGCTCCTGGGAGGCTCCGCCTGGGTAGGCAAAAATAACGTCAACCCCTTCACGGATAAGGCACTCGACGACGCAGTCGGAACCTTTCATCTCTTTGCCGATTTCAGGCTGAGGAAACGAAGTGGGCGAGGTGGACGATTTCATAGGCGCTTGTAGGACAAGAATGAAGGGTCAGAGAATGCGCCCGGAGCCCTCCGAGGCAAGCGCGGAAAACCTGTCCTCGCAGGAGGGTGACCCCTCTGCTTGCCCCGGTGCTAAAACGTCGGCGTGCCGGCCAGCGCAGCGCCGGCGAAAACGTGCTCCACCGCACGGTCAAACAAGAGGCGCCGTTGCTCGGGCGAGAGGCCCGGCTCGAAAACCGCATTGCGGTAATCGTTCTGATGGCCCGCAGCCCGGGGAACTGCGCCCGCTTGGGCGAGGCCTCTCCGGATTTCTTCCGCCAGCGCTTCCAGGTCCTTCATCTGGGCCTCATGTTGGGCGGCGAGCGATTGAAACGCCTTAGGCGATGGGCCGAAAAAACGGCCGTCTTCGCGAAAAACCACGTCGGCGAGCTCATTCTTGAGAGCAGCCTTGGAGGCGTCGAAAGTTGCGATCTTCGCCTCCAATGCCGCGGGCAAGTCGGCGGGAATGCGCACCGCTGCCAATTCCGGGGAGAAATAGATCAGTCTGCCTTCGCTGGCTTTCGACGGCGCCGCGTTCCAGGGGGTCTGTTGGCGGTGCGCCGCCACTTCGCGCAGCAACCGGCGCTGCGTCATGGAGAGCCCCTCTCCATAGTGGGCGAGACTACGTGCCACTTCAGCCTCAAACGAAGCGGTAGAGGGGCCCCGCGACTTCAATACGCCACGCCCCAGCCGCCATTCACGATAATCATCCCAACGCGTCATCCGCTTCGCCAATCGCGCCCGGAGCGAGGCCGCGACGGCCTCGAGTTCTGAGATTCGCGGGGCCTGGTCTGCCGCAAATTTCTCCAAGGAGGCAATTCGCTCGCCGAAAGGCAACGTGGCAACCGCTTCGAGTTTTGCCCGCAGTTCGTTCTGCAGGCTCACCTTTGCGGTGCGGTACGAGAGGAGTGTAGCTCGAAGTTCTTCGTTCAAGTCCGCGGTCGCGATGCGCGTACTCAGGGGTGCGCAGAAGACATCGTTCGCGAACACCCTGAGCGTTTTCGGAAATTTCGCGGCCAAGCGCTGCTCGGAGACGGTGGCAAAACCTTCGTTCAGCGGCGGCACGGGCGGCGGGAAAAGAATCGGTTCCAGCTTTGTGGGCGCCATTTTGATGTCGAAAGAGGGCAGCGAACCGGTGCCCTCGCCACCCTCCACGCCCTGAGCCTGCACGCTCGGCAGGGATAGAGTCGCAAGCAAAGAGAAAGAAAGGCAACGAACGGAAAGCAGCACGCGATAGGGAACGATGGGGAAGGTTATCATAGGCATCAATTACCTTGCTAGGAACGTGCCAGTGAAGACGGTGATCTATAAGCGTATGTTTTTTAATGGGTTGGAAGAACTGAGAGCCCGCCATATTTTCCGCCGTCGGGGCCCTGCAACCATGCTGCCGTAAAGGTTGAACAGCTGCGTGGTGCCATCCCCCCATGTCCCGGGCGGATTCATTCAGGGACTCGCCGCCTTCCGCCAACTTTGAACGGGTCGAAACGGGCCGCCCCGCAGCGACCTCGGAGAGGGGCGTGGGACCCGTGGCGGCCGTCGTGAATCACGCTCGATTCAGCGCTCGACGTCCTTCGTCGCGACCAGAATCTCTCTGCATGCCCAAGTTGCTTTTTATCGGAGACATTGTTGGACGGCCTGGCAGAGAAATCGCCATCGAGCGGGTGAAGGCGCTGCGGGAGCAGCTGGGGATAGATTTCGTCGTCGCAAACGCGGAAAACGCGGCGGCTGGGGCGGGAATCAACGCAACCATAGCCAAGACGCTGCTCGATGGCGGAATCGACGCGATCACGCTAGGGGATCACGTGTGGGACCAAAAAGGCTGGGAGTTGGAAATTGCGAATTTCGAACGCGTGTGTCGTCCGGCGAATCTTCCGGCGGCCTGTCCCGGCCGCAATCACGTGATCGTCGAAGCCAACGGATTTCGCCTCGGCGTGCTCACGGTCGTGGGACGGCAGTATATCGCGATGAAAGCGGAGTGTCCTTTTGCGACGGTGGACCGCCTCCTGCTTGAATTGCAGGGAAAAGCGGATGCGGTTTTTGTGGAGATCCACGCTGAGGCGACTTCCGAGAAACAGGCCATGGGCTGGTACCTGGACGGGCGCGCTCTGGCCGTTTTGGGCACCCATACCCATGTGCCCACGGCCGACGGCTGCGTGCTGCCGCAGGGGACCGCTTTCATGTGCGACGTCGGAATGACGGGACCGTACGCGTCCGTGCTTGGACGCGAAGTGAAACCGGTGATCGGCCGGTTCCTCGACGGAATGCCTCGCCGCTTCGATGTGGCCGAAGGCGATGTACGGCTTTCCGGCGCCTTGGTGGAGTTCGATGCTGCGACCAGACGCGCGACAAAGTGCGAGCTGCTGACCGTGCGGAAAAACGAATGAAGGCCGGCCTTCTACCGCTCATTGGGTTTTCCCAATGAGAGAAGTTTTGGAGGTGCGCTTTCGCCTAGGGAGCCTCTGAACTCGCGGTCGAAGCAGAAATCACTGCGCGAAGCTACGGTTTGACGCCATCCAGCGCTGCGTAGATGTTCATATGCCATGTTTCACCGCACACGAGGGCGAGATCAGCATAACCTCTGGCACGAGACAGGCACGCTGGCGACCAAGCGAAATGAATCCGATCGGACAATCCCAGTCCCAGAAACTCCTTGGCGGAGCGCTTTCGTCGGCCTGCTAGCATTCTCCTCCTTCGTAGCGCCGTTTACCTGCGGAGTGCGTGCCAGCGAACTCCAACTCGATCTTCCGGCCTGGTGTCGCAGTCCTGCGGCCCAAGCTACCGCCGACGGGTTCGCCGCCAAGTTCGACCAGCACCCGTTCATATTCATCGGCAGCACGCACGGCGATGCCAAGATCGAGGAATTCCTTTCCTGCCTCCTGTCGCGCCCTGCGTTCACTAGTCGTGTGACTGACATCGTCACAGAGTGGGCGAGCTCCGGGCATCAACGCCTGCTCGACCGCTACATTCTCGAACTGGAGCCCGTTCCCAAGAATGACCTTGCTGCCATCTTCCTGGACAACGATTCCCCCGAACTCTGGACCACGCTGCCACAGGTCTGGAAAACGCTCGAGGCCCTCCGCGCCGTGAACCGGACCCTGGAGCCTGCGAAGCGGATCCGGCTTGTCGGTGGCAATGAAGGCTTCGATTGGCCTCGAGTGAAGACCGCCGCCGATCTCTCCCCATATCCCTACAAAACGAATCTCATCCCTCACCTGTTAGGCGAACACTTGGCGAAGGTGCCTGGAAATCGCACCCTCGTGGTTTACGGCGAGGCTCACATCCGCTTTGGCGGTAGAAATTTCATGACGGACCTCGAGGTGAAGATCGGCCGCGCCAAGCTTTTTGTCGTTGGCACCGTGCGTGAACTGGAGCCCAAAGAACGCGACTACCTTGCCGATCTGGGCGATCCATCCGCCCCGTTCTTCGTTGACGCTGCCAATCTTCCCCGGAAGCCGTGGCCGGACTCGCTCCGCACCAGTCTCGAAGAACGCTCCGACCAGCCTCTGTCCGTCTACCTCGACGCCGTGCTCTACCTAGGGCCGGAGAAGGATCGGCACCTCAAAGGAGCGCTCCCGCTCTCAGAGGCGCAACAGCGCGAACTGGAACGCCGTAACGCAATCAAATATGCCGACCCCCAAGCGGCAATGCGAACCCGGAGCCAGGGCCGCAGCCGGTGGTTTGAATCGCATCCGAATGATTTTGTGGCGCGGCCTTCGATGGAAAAGGGGTCAGCCTCCGGTAAATAATGGGTGTGACTAGCGAAGGCGTCCGTCGCTGGCGCGGGTAGATCACGCGCGAGCTGCTGAGCCCTCAAGTGACGCTTCACCACTCAAAGCAAACTAAGCTGCGAATCGTCCGGCTCCGCGACCGAGATTTTTTTCTTCGGCTTCGCCATGGGCGCGGTCAATTCGACCGAAGCATCGTCCGATTCCAGTTTGGCCAGGATGGTCTTGGCGCGGTCGATGACGCTCAAAGGCAGGCCGGCCAGCCGCGCGACCTGAATACCGTAGCTTCGATCGGCCGCCCCGGGAATAACGCGGCGCACGAACACGATTTCATCGTTCCACTCCTTCACCGCGACGGAGAAATTGCGCAGCCGCGGCAGGTGTTTTTCCAGTTGAGTGAGTTCTTGGTAGTGGGTCGCGAAAAGCGTTCGGGGCCCCCGAGTTTCCCCCCGATGCAGGTGCTCGACCACCGCCCAAGCGATGCTCAGACCGTCGTAGGTGGACGTTCCGCGGCCGATCTCATCGAGCACGATCAGACTTCGTTCGGTGGCGTTGTTGAGGATGTTCGCGGTCTCATTCATTTCCACCATGAACGTCGAATTGCCGCGAGCGAGGTCATCGCTCGCGCCGACCCGTGAGAAGATGCGGTCGACCAGGCCCACATGGCACGACTTGGCCGGCACCCAGCAGCCGATCTGTGCCATGAGGGCGATCAAGGCGACTTGCCGGATGTAGGTCGACTTACCGGCCATGTTGGGGCCGGTGAGCAAGGCGATCTGTGCATCGTCGCAGGCCAGCAACGTATCGTTCGGCACAAACGCGCCGCCTGCGGCGGTGGCGGGAGCCGCCGTCGATTTCAGCATTTGCTCGACGACGGGATGACGGCCTTCGACGATCTCCAAAACATCGGAACGATCGATGATGGGACGACAATAGTGCCACTCGCGCGCGAGCAGCGCCCAGCCCGCCAGCACATCGAGCCGGGAGAGGGTTTCCGCCGTTGACGCCAGACCGAGCGACTCATCGAGCACCGCGGCGACCAGCTGGCTGAAGAGCTCGAGTTCGCGGCTGAGCGAGTTCTCCTCGGCGTGAAGGATTTCCTTTTCCTTCAACTTAAGGTCTTCCGTTATGTAACGCTCACCGCCCACCGTCGTTTGCCGTCTGATGTAGTCGGTTGGAACCAGATGCAGATTCGCTTTCGTGACTTCGATGTAGTACCCAAAATTGTTCGTGTACCGGACCTTCAAACTGCGAATGCCCGTTCGATCCTGCTCCTTCCGCTCGAGATCGGAGAGCCAGGTTTTGTTGTCCGTGGTGAGCGAGCGAAGCCGGTCGAGTTCGGCATCGTAACCTGCGCGGATGTAGTTTCCGTCTTGAAGGTCCGCCGGTAGTTCGTCCGCGAGCGCTCGCCCGAGCAATTCCCGCAACGCCCCGAATTCCTGCAGGGCCCCGTGGAGGGCCTGCAACTCGGAGTTGGGCGCAAATTGGGCGAGCACAGCCCGAATTTCCGGCAGTTGCTTGAGCGTGTCGCGAATCCCTCCGAGTTCGCGTGGATTTCTCAGCCAATTCTGCAATCGACCGAGGATGCGAGGGATATCGCGGACCTGTGCCAGCGAAAAAGAAAGATCGGCGGCTTGCTGGGGCTTTTGCATCAGCTCGCCCACGATCGCCTGCCGCCGATTGACCTCAGGCAGGTCCAGGGTTGGGGCCGTGAGCCAGTGTTCAAGCAAGCGCGCGCCGGCGGCGGTTTGCGTGCGATTGATCGCGGCGAGCAGAGACCCTTCGCGCGTTCCGCGCGTGCCCGAGAATATCTCCAGATTGCGCAGGGTGGCGGGATCGAGGAGGAGGGTTTGCGCGCTGCGATATTCCCGCAGGGCTCGCAGGTTTTCGGGTTTGGCGCAGAGATTCTCCGTCGCGTAGTAAACCAGCGCGCCCGCCGGACCGAGGCCAGGATGGTTATCCGCGAGGCCAAAACCCTGAAGGTTGAGCACTCCCAGTCCAGTCATGACCGAACGGGCTCCCTCGGCGGTTTCGAAGTGATACGCCGGCAATTCGGTCACGAGGCGACCTGTGCAAAAATGGTGCAGGGAATGCACCGCGGTTTGCTCGTGCGGAGCCTGGCGCCAGGAGTCGATCGCTCCTTCCGCGGCGATGATTTCGGCGGGCGCAAGCGCCGTGAGTACAGGTAATAAATTTTCCGGCCGGGCGTCGGTTGCCAGTTTGAACTCGCCCGTGGAGAGATCGAGCCAGGCCGCGTGCAGACCGGTCTTGTCCAGGCACAAGGCGCACAGGTAGTGATTGCGGGATGCTTCCAGTTGATTCGCGGCGAGCGTGGTGCCCGGACTGAGAATCCGGGTGACTTGACGCTTCACAAGTTTGCCCGGCTTGGCGGCCTCGGCTTGATCGCAGATTGCCACCTTCTTGCCGGCGGCCAGCAGTTTCGTGACGTAGTTGTCCGCGGCGTGATGGGGAATCCCGGCCATCGGATGCTCCTGGCGGCGGGTGAGCGTGATCCCGAGCAACCGCGCGGCGATTTCGGCGTCCTCGAAAAACATCTCGTAGAAGTCTCCGAGCCGGAAAAGCAGCAAGGTGTCGCGCGGCAAGCCGCGCTTCGCCTCAAAATACTGCTGCATCATCGGGGTGAGTTTCTCGCCGGACATTCGAATGAGTAGTGAGTAGCGAGTAGCGGGTAGCGAGTAGAAATCAAGTCCCGGAAGGACAAACGGCGGACCGCCCTCGAGGAGGGGCCTCGAACTTTGAATCTACTCGCTACCCGCACCTCGCACCTCACACCTTTCAGCCATGCAGTTATTTTATCGCGATCTCGGTGGGAACGGCCTGGCGCCGCTGATCATTCTGCATGGGATGCTGGGTTCCTCGCGCAATTGGCAGACTGCCGGCGCCGACTTGGCCGAACGTTTCCACGTGAGGGCACTCGATCTGCGCAACCACGGAAAATCCCCGCACGATGCCGAGATGACGTACGGCGCGATGGTAAATGACGTGCTCGAATGGCTGAACGACAACGGCATTCGTAAAACCACGATCATGGGTCACAGCATGGGCGGAAAAGTAGCCATGCTGCTCGCCGCGCGCCATCCCGACCGGGTGGACCGGTTGATCGTCGTGGACATCGCGCCCAAAAACTATCTCTCGGCTGCTCACCGCGCGGAGTTTGCGGCCATGAACGAACTCGACCTCCGATCCTTGCGCACCCGAGCTGAGGCCGAGCTTCGTTTCGAGTCGCGCATTTCCGACTGGGCCATGCGGAAATTCATTGCGACCAACTTGGAGCAGGATTCGGCAACGGGAGCGTGGCGTTGGGCGATCAATCTCGGCGTACTGACCGCAGCCCTGCCGATCCTGGAAAAAAATCCACTGGCCGAATCGGACCAGTATGCCGGTCCGACCCTCTTCCTCACCGGAGGCCGCTCGCGTTATGTTGAGCCGGAGGACGTGCCGGAGATCAAAAGGCATTTCCCGGCCGCCGAGCTGCGGGTCATTCCCTCCTCCGGGCACAATCCTCATATGGAAACACGGGGTGAGTTCGTGCAGGGGGTTTTGAAATGATCGGCCGGTAGGGACTCAGCGGCCTGATGCCCCGCTCATCCAATCGAGCCAGGAAGCCCGCTATTCGCAGTACAATCCTCAAAGCCAATGAGCAATGAGCGATAAGCAATGAGCAACGACGAGCCTGGCGGGGCGCCTACCGTTTTGCCCAGAGCCGCATCGCCGACAGCATAAAGTCTTCGAGGGCCGCCGATTCGTTCAGATTCACGCGGAGAAGTCCGACCGCCCGCTCCAGCTCTTGAATCGAGGCCGTCAGGGCGCGTCGTACGGTCGTATCATTTGCCCGCAGGCCGGGGAGGGCGAAATCGCGTGTTGCCTGCTCGATCTCCGCAAAAAGCCGCGACCGTAGGCCGTTGGCGATTCCTGTCTCGATGGCGGTCTGCTGATCGTCGTCCAAGTCGGCGGGCAGTTTTTCCTTTTGCAGTTTCCAGACGGCTTCGGTGGCCGCATCGAGCACAGCGCCGAAACGAGCCACCAGCCCGTAGGCACAGAAAACAGAGTCGGCCACGGCTTTTTTCTCGGCGACACCCTGCGACAAGCGTCCCAACCAGGCGCGATAGTCCTCCAGCCAGGCCGGCCAGCCGTCCGGGGAATAGGCCGACGCGACCGTTGGCAGTCGGAAATGAAGGCAGCGGCTGCGGATCGTGGGCAGGAGGGAGTAGGGTCGTGTGGTGAGCAGCAGAAGGGTCGTATTCGCCGGCGGCTCCTCGAGCGTTTTCAAAAAAATGTTAGCCGCCGCGAGGTTCATCCGGTCGCACTCGAAAACGATCGCAACCTTGCGCGGGGCCAGAGTGGGCGAGACTTGCACTTTAGCGATCAAACCGCGCGTCGACTCGGCGGAGATTTGACGCATCTTGCCGGCAGGGCGCAGGGCGAAGAAATCCGGGTGATTCTCAGGCGCGAAGCCCGAGACCGGCTGGCCGGGCGTGCGCAGGAGCCGATCCGCGATCGACCATGCCGCAGCCGTGACCGTTTCCAAATCATCCCCCGAAAGGAGGAGGCTGTGGGAGAGTCTCTGACGCTCGATCGCGCGCTCGATGACCGTGACGGTCGGCGTGCCGGCAAGCGCGGGAGGCCAAGCGAGGGGAGCGGACATCATGATGGCGCGAACGAATCCAGGGACACGCGGGTGCGCCCACCGGGGGCGACCGCGGCCCGGCGAAACATGGATTAGCGTCCGGCTTTGACGGTGTGGTTCGCCGCGACCGCGCCCAGACGCTTCTGAATTTCCGTCCAGATCTTTTTGTCGATCGCTTCTTCCGTGGCGGTGCCGTCGACCACGAAAAACCGTTCGGGTAGTCCCTTGGCCAATACCAGATACCCTTCGCGGACCTTTTCGTAAAAATCGATGTTCTCGCGCTCCATGCGATTTGGCAGGTCGCTCGCGCGCTGGCGGATGCGGGCCAGGCTGACTTCGGTCGGCACGTCGATGATGATCGTGAGGTCCGGCATGACATTTCCAATGGCGAAACGATTGATCTGATTGATTGGATCCATCGCGAGATTGCGCCCCACGCCCTGATAGACCGTGGAAGAGTCGAGAAAGCGGTCGCTCAGCACGACTGCCCCGCGCAGCAAGGCCGGGGCGATGACCTCGCGGACCAACTGGGCCCGCGCGGCGGCGAACAGAAGGAGTTCCGTTTCGGCGCACATTTCGTCGCCCTTGGAATTATGGACGATGATGTTCCGGATTTGTTCGCCGATCTCCGTGCCGCCGGGCTCCCGGGTCGACACCACGTCGCGCCCCAGCTTCTGCAGATGCTGCGCGAGCCGCGCGATCTGGGTCGTTTTGCCGCTGCCTTCGGATCCCTCGAACGAGATCAGTTTGCCGGCAGGTTTCTTTTCTTTGAGAGGCATAAAAATAGGGTGGGGGAATTCTTTCCCGTTCGCGAGGAATGTTTCAAGGCCCGCGTACGGCTTTGTTTTGCATTTCCTGCATATCCAGGATCGGGGGCCACTCCAAGTTCCAAACGCTGGCCGGAGGAACGAGCGCTCGCCGAACCCCCACCTCCGGCGACGAAAGCGCGGAAGCCGGGCCGTGCGGCTTGCGGCATCGCACCTCGATCGCGGTTCGCCGGGCATCGGGCAGAAACGATGACTCAGTTGTCATGAAAAACTTACAGGTTTTCCATTGAACGTGCGAGGCAAAGGCACCAACGATTGCGTCATTGCCAATTCGATGCTCATAACGCCCCTTGCTACGGCCAATCTCTGGGATGTTTTTCTGCGCGGCGACCTCGTCGGCCAAATCATCACCGCCGGTCTCGCCTTCTTCAGCATCATCGCCTGGGCGGTGATGATCGGTAAACGCAACGATCTGGCCGCCCTGCGGCGCCTCAATCACGCCTTCGAGCAACGTCTCCGCGATGAACGGACGATCATGGACCTGCCGGAATCGTTCCGCAACCAGCGGGTCATCCCCTATGCCGACCTCTTTGCCGACGCGATCGAGGCCTACTGGCGGGCCGCTTCGATCGGGAAGGAAAAGGGGACCGATACCTCTCGCTTTCGACTCGAACACGCGGAAAACGCCCTCCAGCGCTCCCTGGGCCGTCAGATCCTCCGCTACGAATCGAGCATGGTGTTCCTCGCGTCAATCGTGTCCGGCGCACCCTTCATGGGCCTGCTCGGCACCGTCTGGGGCGTGATGATCGCCTTCAACGACGTTTCGATCCAGCAGACCGCGAGCATCATGACCCTCGCGCCCGGCGTCTCCGCCGCGCTGTTGACGACGATCGCCGGCCTGGTCGTCGCCATCCCCTCCGTATTCGGGTATAACTACCTTTTCGCGACGACCAAGAAGCTGATCACCGAGCTGGAAAATTTCGCCAGTTCGCTGGCAGATCGAATCGAACTGGAATCGAGTTAGTTCTCCCATGGCCCGAACTTTCAGACGTCATCGCCAGTCGCATCCGATCGCGGAGCTCAACGTGACCAACCTGATCGATTTGGGGTTCCTGTTGTTGATCATTTTTATGATCACCACGCCGCTGATCAATCAGGAGCAAAATATTCCGATCAATCTCCCGTCGCAGTCCAAGTCGCCGACCCAACGGCCGCCGAACGACATCAAAAACGTGGCAATCTCAATCGATGCGAAAGGGCTGTTTTACTATCAGGATAACCGCACCCCCATTTCGGTGGCGGAGATTGCCACTCGCTTAAAGACTTCGGGATTGGATCCAAAAAAGACCGATATTCGAATCCGCGGTGACGGAACCACACAGCTTCAGAAGGTTGTGTCGCTGCTGGATGAGCTGGGCAAAGTGAATTTCACGCGGGTGCGGATCGACACGCAGGCTCGCTAAAGGAGAGGAGGGGATTACATTTGAAAGCAGCTTCTCCGGAGTATTTGCCCGTACCCATGACCGCCCGCTCACCCAGCGCCTACGTGGTGTCGATGATCCTGCACGGAGTCTTCGTCGCGGTGATGATCGTTTCGGCCGTGGTGATGCGAGACGATGATGCGGCTCAGTCAAAGGTCTTCGACCTCGTCATGGGAGACGGCAATGACATTTCCGCGACCGTCGCAGCGCAGGCCGGACGTCCGGACGGGAGCGACAAGATAGAACTTCCTCCTCCTACTCCGATAAAAGTGCCGCCGCGGCCCGTAGTACCACAACCCGCACCCGAGCCAGACGTCGTTGAGCCGGCGCCCGTCGCACCGGTGAAAACGCCCGCGCCGAAATTGCCGGATCCCAAACCCGTTGTCACGAAGGTCCCTGACGCGGCCAAAACGACTCCCAAAATCTCGATCGAGGAGTATCGCAAGTTAAACCCGGCTAAGGCGCCGTCGGTCGCGAAAGCAACCGGACCGATCGCCCCAAAGTTATTGGATCCGAAAGCGTACAGGATTGGCGTCGCAAATGGCGCCAATGTGAAGACTGACAATACCAAGGGTGGAGCGAGCGGGAAAGCCCTCACCGCCGAGGAAGGCAACTTGCTCGAAAAATATTTCCAGCTGCTTAGGAACAGCGCGAAGGCCAATCATACTCCGCCGCCGGGCGCGGCGGATGGACTGGAGACCGAAGTTCGCTACACGGTCGCGCCCAATGGGGCGATTTCGAATGTCCAAGTGGTCCGTTCCTCCGGCAGCCGGGAGTTCGATCAATCGGCGGTGGAGGCTTTTCGAACCCTGGAATCCGTCGGTCGGGTCCCGGACGGGAAAAGTCACACCCGGACGACTCTGGTCAAGGCGAGGGACACCCAATGAAAAAGTCCTTGCCTTCGTTGATGAAACTTTGATTTTCCACACCTTCTAGTTGGTTACGGGCTCGTAGCTCAGTTGGTAGAGCGCCTCAATGGCATTGAGGAGGTCGTCAGTTCGAACCTGATCGGGTCCACCAGCTTACAGAAGGAGGTCGCGAAGCGGGTGACGCCCAAACACCCACAGCCTCGATCCAGGAGAGACCGAGATCGGGTCGCGCGACCCAAATTCGGAAAAGCGGCCTGGCTAGACCGGAGGCACCGCGCCCAGAGGGAGTCGCGCAAATTCGGCCAAGTGAGGAACGCCGCCATGCACCACGACGCCGTTTTCCTCCACCCAGGCATGCGCGTCCAGGCGGCCGTTGGGCAGGCGTCTCACCCCGAAGATGAGGGTGCCCGCGCGTCCCGATTTGGCCAGAAGACGTTGGGCCGCCATCGCGCGCGGGACGCAGGTAGCGCCAGGGATCTTGGAAGCCGCCCAGCCCACGAGCTCCAATGGGTCGAAGTCAGAGGGGGAGCGATGTGGATGGATCGAGGTTTGATTCAACCGAAGCGCCACGCGCAGCGGGAAAAAACGAACGAGAAAACGCGCCCGGGCGACGGCGGCGAGGCTGCGGCACTGCCGGACCACCCGCATGCTCACCCTGGCTGGCTTCCTTGGGCCGACGCCAGACCTTCGCGCACGAACTGAGCGGCCAGCTCGACTAAGTCGGCTTCAGCGATCGCCTGAGCAACTTCAAATTCACTGGCAATCGAGGCAGCGGCAGCGGCAATCGTCGTGGGTTTTTGAATCAGCTCCCAAAAGCGGGCCCCCACCGCATTCAAACTGTAGTAGCGGCCTGTCGTGAGACCCATGATAACCATTTCATCGCCCGTCTTGGACGCGACGTTGGAGCCACTGACGGCCGAGATTACGGTTGCCCGAGTCACCATTGGACTTCAGTGAATCCCGCAGCTCCTCTCTGTCACTCGAAAACGACGCCCTGTGGCAAACAAAACCTATCGCGCATTCGGGCGCTGCGTGCGCAGCTTTGTGAGACTGCCGGCGCCAGAAGTTGCCGGTGATCAGGTCGATTGGGATATTGTGGATGCGGGGTCCACGCCGTCATCGAATGACGTTCCGACCGATGACGCCCTGGTTCCTTCCGGGTTGCCCGACGTTTTCGACGCGCCCGGCTTCGCTCGCTTCACGATTACCGACCGTCGCATCGCCGTCCAACACGCTGCCGGCCGAGAATCCTCCGAACTCGTCAGCACGCTGACTGGAACGCTTAGCGCGTTCCTCCTGGCGAGAGAGGACCACCTCGTCATGCACGGCACCACGCTGCTCCACAGAGGCAGACTCGTGATTTTTTGCGGCAACGCGGGCGCGGGAAAATCGACTCAGGCAGCCGCGCTATTGGGCTCGGGATGGGGTCTTCATGCTGACGATGTGGCCCCAATAGACTTGTCAGGGAAAACCCCAAAGATGCATCGGGGGTACACGGCATTGAGACTCTTTCCCGATAGCTTTAAGCTTCTAGGCTTAGACCCTGCGGCGCATCCGGTCCTTCATCGGGGAACCGTCAAACGGTTGATGGAGATCCCGCTCGAAAATACGGGCGATTCCGTTCCCCGCCACATCGCCGGTCTCGTGATTCTAGAACCGGGCGAAGAGATGGATCACCAACTGCTTAACGAGCGAGAGGCCATGATTGCGCTCTTGAATTTTCAGCACCCCACAGGAGCGTTGGTCTATAACTCTGGAGCGTCCGCCCGGGGACGGGTTTTTGAACATTGCCAAGCGCTGGCCCGGGCGGTGCCTACCGTGGTTGTAAGACGCAAAAAAGAGCCGGCAAACCTGCTGAGGGTAGGAGAGTGGGTGGATAAGCTCCTCTTGACTTAGACGACGGGTTTTTGCATCTGACTGTACATATCGAGCGACGATGTTCTCGCCCAGTGCCGGTTCCAGCTATCGGCGCCGTGGACACAGCCGCTCCCCTTGATCACAATGAAAAAAACGTACGAGAAACCTGTCCTGACAGTCGAAGGCTCGATCACGGATGTCACCCTTGCTCCCAGCAGCGGTGTCGTCTTGCCTCCGGGCTGATTTCGTCTTCCTGAATTTGGATCTCAAGGCCCGGCAGCAATGCCGGGCTTTTCTTTAGCTACCTTCACTCATCCGCTTGTCCCAGACCAGCAACTCACGACCCGCGATGGACCGATCACGCCAGCTCCAGTCTTGCCTTCCCAGTCCGGAGGAGGAACTCCTGCTGGAAGCGTGTCTCGAGAGGGATGAGCAGCGCGCCCGAGAATCCATCCGGTCTCTCCTCGATCGACCGGGCGCTCTCAAACTGAGCCGGGCGTCGGCGCGTTTGCTCAGCTCATTGGGATGGCAGGTTGCACGGCTGGGATTAGCCCATCCGCTTGCTCCGGAGTTGAAAAAAGCGCATCGTGAATGCTGGGCGCTGAACCAGCGGAAACTTGAACAAACAGCGGATACGATCGAGGCACTCGGCAGGGCCGGGATACCGACGTTGCTGATCAAAGGGCTTCCCCTTGCTTTCGCATTTTATCCCGATGCAGGCCTGCGCCCGATGGGCGACGTCGACCTCCTTGTCCCCTCCACCTTCGCCGAAAAGGCGATCGAACTGCTCGAACAGCGGGGTGCAGTGAGGCAAAGCCTGAAGCCGACACAGGTGCCGGGCTGGAGCGCCGGGGCCATTCTGCGCCTGCAGCACGCGGCGCATTTCGCTCATCCCATTTCGGGCAATCTTGACCTGCACTGGTTCAGCCTGGAGGAATGCTGCAGCGAAAACGCGGATGATGGATTTTGGTCGCGACGCATGGCGGTGCGGGTCAACGGCCGCTCCTTCTCGACGCTGTGCGCCGAAGACCATTTTTTGCACGTCTGCGTCCACGGCCTTCGGGCGGAGCGCGGGGAGTCCTCCTTTCGTTGGATCGCCGATGCGGTTTGGATCCTGAGGAAAGCCGGCCCCGAATTTCGCTGGGCCCTCGTGGTGAGGGAGGCTCGGGAACGATTGCTCAGCTATACCCTGGGCGAGGCGCTGAACGTGCTGGCGCCGTATTGCCGCGAGCTTATCCCGATCAATGCGGCCGAGCGATTCCGCGCCGGCGTCGGCACCCGTTGGGAAAAATGGGCCCACCGCAGCAACCTCTCCGTCACGCCGCGCAACAAAGTCGCGGCGCTCTGGCTTCGCTTCGTGCGCGCGACGCCGAATTTGACCGGATGGCAGCGACTGAAGCGTTTTCCCGACTACCTGCGGGGACGCTGGACCATGGACAGTTACAGCGCCACACTCCGGCACACGTTGCGACGCGGATTGGGGTGGGGGTGAGGGGTAAGGGAGCGTCACGCCGCGCGTGACGGGTCCTCCGCCTCGCCGTAGAAACGCGCAGCCCAACGCCTCCAGCGTTCGGACTCGATCTCTTGTCGGCGCACCATGCGGTATTCCATTTCCCCGACGACCAGAATGAAAGCGGCGGCGGCCGCGCCGAGGTACTTGCCTTCGGACAGAAAATAGACGGCCGCGGATAGCGATATCACCTTGCCCACCGTCGCGGCCCAAAAGGTCGCCTGAAGATAGGTGAGCCGGGTCGCGAGGACCGCTCGCAGCACCCTCCCGCCATCCATGGGAAAAGCGGGCACGAGGTTGAAGAGTCCCATTCCCATGTTCATGACCAGCGGCCACTGCCAGTCCTGCAGTTCCAGCGTCGCCATCTGCTCGGCCGTGGGAAAGGGCACAAAAAGAAGAAGAAGTCCTACGATGGCGAAATTCACCGCCGGGCCGGCCAACGCGATTAGGATCTCTGAGGCCGGCTTTCGAGGGATGGCGTCAAACTCGGCCATCCCCCCGATGGGAAGCAGCAAAATCCGAGGGACTTGGACGCCAAAATGCTGGGCGGTGAACGCATGGCCCAATTCGTGCAACACGACGCAAAAGAAGAAGACCAAAATGAACCCGACGTTGACCGCGACGCTCAGCCATTCCGAACCCTCCTCGCTTTCGCTCCATGCGAGCCAGCCAATGAATGCCAGAAACAACAGAAAGGTAAAGTGAAGCGAAAGTTGAATGCCGCGAACGCGGAACAACCTAATTGACCAAGCGAGCATTTGGCGTAATCAAAGCATGTTTTGCCAATTCGCGAGTAATGCCCGCATGTCCGGGCAATATTCCTATGCCCGAGCCCGCCGTTAAGCCTCCGACCATCCTGATCATCGACGATGATCCAGAAATCCGCTACTCGCTCACGCGGGTGCTTTCATCGCGTGCGTATCAAGTCGTCGAGGCGCCGAACGGAGAACAAGGCGTGGCCCAGGTCAAAAAATCGCCCCCGGACCTGGTTTTTCTCGATGTGCGGATGAGCGGTATGAGCGGGATTGAGGCGCTCCAGCACATCCGTTCGAGCCATCCCAAGCAAATGGTCATCCTGATGACCGCCTTCGGGACCGCACAAACCGCGATCGAAGCCATGAAATACGGGGCCTTCGACTATATCATGAAGCCCTTCGATCCCCAGAAGGTGCTTACGCTCGCCGAAAATGCGCTCAAGGCGCACGCCGACATGAGGGCGGTCAGCGACTACAAGCCGACGATCAACAGCGAGGACTACAAAGAAGGCATCGTTGGCAGTTCAGCGGTGATGCAGGAGGTCTTCAAAGTCATCGGTCAGGTGACCGCGAGCGATGTCACCGTGATGATCACCGGCGAAAGCGGGACAGGCAAAGAGCTGGTCGCGCGATCTATTTGGAAACATAGTCACCGCGCGGCGAAACCCTTTATCGCGGTAAACTGCGCGGCAATTCCGGACAACCTCATCGAAAGCGAACTTTTTGGACACGAGAAAGGTTCGTTCACCGGGGCCACGGCGCAGCGCCTTGGCAAATTCGAGCTCTGCGATGGCGGCACGATTTTCCTGGATGAAATCGGCGACATGGCTCTCGCCACCCAGACCAAAATCCTTCGCGTGCTCCAACAGGGCGAGATTCAGCGCGTGGGCGGAACCGAAACGATTCGGGTCGACGTCCGCATCATCGCCGCGACGAACAAGAACCTGGAGGAAATGGTGAAGGCGAAGACCTTTCGCGAGGACCTCTATTATCGGTTGAACGTCGTCCGTATCCGCATGCCCGCGCTGCGCGACCGCGAGGATGACATTCCGCAGATCGTCGATTTCTGCCTGCAGAATCTGGTGAAGCAGAAGAAATCCCGCGTCAGCAAAGTAGCGCCCGAAGCGATGGGTGTGCTCATCCGGCACAACTGGCCGGGCAACGTGCGCGAACTGGAGAATGTCATCTATCGAAGCGCCGTGATCGCGCAGGGAGACACCGTTCTCCTCAAGGATCTGCCGCACGAAATACGCGAGGCCGTCGGAAGCGTTCCCGTCGCCGCGCCGGCTGCTTCCCCCTCAAGCCCGGCACTTCCCAGCCGTCCGGCGAGTGAGAACGTTTCGCCGGTGCTGCCTGCTCCGTCGGTCGCAGTCGCCGATGTGAGCTCTGCGCCGTTTGACGCGCTGCGCACGGTCGCGGCGGAAAACCTCGCCCTGGCCCGTGCCCGGGCGGTACGCGATATCGCGACGCCACCCCCGGCCGCGCAGACCGTCGAAAGCGCGCTGGACTTCCTCCACACCGAATTGTCGAAGGTCGAGGAACCGATTCTCGAACGCCTGGAGCGCGAAATGATTCGGCGCGTGTTGAAGGCTTACGAAGGCAACATGGTCAAGGCATCGGAGCGCCTCGGCATCACTCGCGCCACCCTGCGCAAGCGGGTGGACGAACTCGGGCTGAAATTCTGATCGCGGAAGCCGGCGACCGCGTTGCGCCACGGTCAAGGTGTGCCGTGGCATCAACGTTCAACCGCACCTTCCGCTTTCCTGGTCGCTCCAGCGAGCGCAAGGATGATTCAGCGGGCTGAATTCTAGAACCTACCGGTGACGCCGAGCTCGAACTCGTGAACGCTCAGTCGATTCGAGCGCAGCAGGTCGATTTTTACTCGTGAATATCGGTAACCAAGGCTGAGCGACACACGCTCGTTGAACGCGTAGTCCGCGCCGACGGTGGCCGTAGGGGAGAGACTGTCTTCTTCAGACATCACGCTCGGCATGGGACGCGGCGGCAACATCCCCATCAAAACTCCGCCCGACCAATTCGTTTCCATCGAGTAGCGGCTGAGGCCCGCGCCGCCGTGCACCGAAATGGATTGGGTCAAGGGATGGCGGTAGGCGGCGAGGACCGAAACACTCTCGTTTTGGATGCGAACGCGGTCGTGGGGCCGGTCAGGAGGCCAAATGTACACGAGCGTAGGGTTTTGCTGGAGAGAAAACTGGGCGATGGTGTCGCCATACATTGCGTAGGACAGCGAGAACTCCCAGCGTGCATTCAGCCTGATTCCCGCCGTGAGCCGCGCCACGTCCACCGTGTCACGCACCCTAGCCGGAATGTAGAAAAAAGGCACGGGGTTCATGCCTTCTGTCAATGGGTCGCTTTCAACGACAGCTCGGCCCAGAGTGGGTCGAACGAAGGGAACAATTTCAGCTCCCGCAGAAACCGCTGACGCCAAGGCCGCGGTGATTGCAACGAATTTACGCATGGTAAAAAGAGCCGCGTCGATCGCACCAGGCGAACGGCGGTCCAGGCAAGTTCAAAGACGGTCTGAAGATGATAGCAACCGCTGGCGTATACAGGTAGTTATCCCAACACTACGTATGCCTCCGCCGGCCGGGCTTGCCACAGCCCCATCAATCTCCGTAACCGTCGGGATGAGCAGAGTGCCACTTCCAGGCGGTCGCGACGATCGAATCGATGTCCGCAAACTTCACCTTCCAGCCCAGCTCCTTGACGGCCTTGGAGGAATCGGCGTAGAGCGCCGGCGGATCGCCGGCGCGACGCGGGGCTTCGACGAAGGGCACTTTTTTCCCCGTCACTTTTTCGACGGCGCTGATCACTTGGCGAACCGACGTCGGCTTGCCCGTGCCCAAGTTGTAGAACAGGGCGGTGCCGGGCGTGGTCAAACGATCGAACACAGCGATGTGAGCGCGGCTGAGGTCGTCCACGTGTACGTAATCACGGAGACAGGTGCCGTCGGGGGTGGGATAGTCGGTGCCGAAAATCTGGAGGGGAGGGCGCTTGCCCCGGGCGGCGTCGATCGCGACGGGAATGAGGTGAGTTTCGGGATCGTGGTCCTCCCCAATCGTTCCGTCTTCCGAAGCGCCCGCCGCGTTGAAATAACGGAAGGCCGCGAAACTTAGCCCATGGGCTCGCGCCACGGCCTTGAGAGCGTTCTCGATATCTAGCTTGGTCTGGCCGTACGGGTTGATCGGGTTCTGAGTCATCGATTCGAGAATCGGCATGCCCTGGGGGACCCCGTACGTGGCGCAGGTGGAGGAAAACACGAATTTCTTCACTCCCTTGGCGAGCATCACCCGCAGAAGGTGGAGCGTTCCGACCACATTATTGAAGTAATACTTCAGCGGGTCGCTGACCGATTCGCCGACGTACGCGAAAGCGGCGAAGTGCATGACCACCTCGATTTTCTCGTCGCTCAGGATCTTGCCGACCGCCTGCTCGTCGGCCAAATCGGGACCATAGAACGGGATGTCCTTCGGCACCGCCGCCCGGTGGCCAAAGACCAGGTTATCGAGGACGACCGGGCGATGGCCCGCGGCAGTCAATTGACGAACACAATGGCTTCCAATGTAACCGGCGCCTCCGACAACAAGTACGTTCATTCGGGCGAGGCTTGTATTGCTTTCGGCGGGGGGTTGGCTAGCCCTTTCGGTTCCGAATTGTTCATGAAGCAAACTCGTATCGTCATCACTGGTATAGGCCTGACCGCCCCCAACGGCAATTCATTGGCGGAATTTCGTCAAAACCTGCTGAATGGCGTGGCCGGTGTCGAACGCTTCGAAGTGCGGTACATGGGCAACCTTCTGGCCGGTGTCTGCCACTACGACCCTCTGAAGTATCAGAAGAAGAAAGAAGTCCGCGTAGGGACCCGCGCTGGCTCGATTTCGATCTACTGTGCGCGTGAAGCGCTGGCGGACAGCAAAGTGAATTTCGATGGCCTGCCCAAGGAGCGCGTTGGCATTTACATCGGCTGCACCGAGCACGGCAATGTGGAGACGGAAAACGAGATCTACGCGGTTTCCAAGTTCAACTACGACACCAAGTTCTGGTCTCATTATCACAACCCGCGGACTGTGGCCAACAACCCCGCAGGCGAGACGTCCCTTAACCTGGGGATTACCGGACCCGCCTACACGATCGGCGCGGCCTGTGCCGCCGGCAACATGGGTCTCATCCATGCAACGCAAATGCTGCGCCTGGGTGAAGTGGATTTTGCTATCTGCGGCGGCGTCAGCGAGAGCATCCATACGTTCGGTATCTTTGCCGGCTTCAAGAGTCAGAATGCGCTCGCAACTCACGAGGACCCCAAGAAAGCGAGCCGGCCCTTCGATTTGGCCCGCAATGGGATCGTGATCTCGGAAGGGGGGTGCCTTTATACCCTCGAACGATTGGAAGATGCCCAGGCGAGGGGAGCCCGAATTTATGGCGAGATCGCTGGGTACCACGTCAATTCCGATGCCAGCGACTACGTGTTGCCGAATCCGACCCGCCAGGCGGAATGCGTTCGGCACTCGATTTCGCGGGCGGGATTGACGCCCCGCGACATCGACCTCGTCAACACCCACGCGACGGCCACCCCGCTGGGAGACATTCAGGAATGTGAAGCACTCGGAAGCGTCTTTGTCGATTGCCCAGAAACTCATATCAATAACACCAAGAGCTTCATCGGTCACGCCATGGGCGCAGCGGGCGCTTTGGAATTGGCCGGGAATTTGCCTTCCTTCGACGACCTGACGGTGCACCCGACCATCAACGTCGATGATTTGGACCCGAAGTGCGCCTTGCCGGGGCTCGTCCTCAACCAACCCAAGAAGGCAAAACGAGTTGACGCTATTTTGAACAACTCATTCGGTATGCTAGGTATCAATTCGGCGCTAATCGTTAAGCGCTTTGTTGCCTGAACCCGTTTTCCAAGCATTTTCTCGCATGACCAAAGACGAATGTAAACAGGTGGTGATTAATATCATCGCGGACATCGCTCCCGATGAGGATTTGACCCACCTCAAACCCGATGTGCGTCTTCGCGACCAGCTTCAGCTCGATTCGATGGATTTCCTCGATATCGTGATGGAACTCCGCAAACGGTACGGCGTGGAAGTTCCGGAAGCCGACTACCTGCAGCTTGCGTCGCTCAACAGCTGCGCGGAATACCTCACGCCGAAGTTCAATGCCTTGGGCGTGAAAGCCTCCTGATTCGTTTGACGCCACGTTTCCATACGGAGCCGGGATTAGTCCCGGCTTTTTTGTGGAGATCCCCATTTTCGCGGGCCGGAGCGCGTTGAGTGGGCGGCGGTCCTCCGCCCTCTTTCTCCTTACTCTTTATCTTGAGAAGCCTCTGAAAACGCATCGCAAGGCAGGGCGGGCCTCTGAACCGCCCGCCGAAGGACGAGACGCCGCGTAAGAACATTCAGAGCTTCCCTAGAATAAAGAGAAAGATCGGATCGCCCCATCGGACCCATGAACTCCTCCACCCACTACGACGTCGCGATCATTGGCGCCGGCATGTCGGGGCTAGCGGCGGGGATCCGGTTGGCGCACTTCGGGAAACGCGTCTGCATTTTCGAGAGGCACAACGCGATCGGCGGCTTGAACAGTTTCTATAGCATCGCGGGCCGGAAGTACGACGTGGGTTTGCACGCGGTCACGAATTTCGTGAAGCCCGGAACGAAGGGTACTCCGCTGGGAAAACTTCTTCGCCAGCTGCGGATCGAGCGCGAGGAATTCGCGCTGCACGAGCAAAAGCAATCCCGCATCGCGTTCGGACCGCGGGGCGAGCACGCGCTTCGTTTCACCAATGACTTTGCGGTGCTGGAGAGCGAGGTGGCGGCGCGGTTTCCCGCACAAATCGATGGCTTCCGAAAGCTGGCGCAAGCGGTGCGATCATACGACGACGTGGCCCTCGACGCCGCGCCGGTTGCCGCGCGCGAGGTCGTTCGCCGGTTTATCGGCGATCCGCTGCTGGAGGACATGCTGTTTTGCCCGCTCATGTATTACGGAAGTGCGCAGGAACATGACATGGAGTTCGGCCAGTTCGCCATCATGTGGAAGGCGCTCTATTTCGAAGGGTTCGCGCGTCCATTGCAGGGTGTGCGCGTCATTCTCCGCGTATTGATGGAGAAATACCGGTCCTCGGGCGGGGAGCGGCGCATGAAATGCGGCGTCAAACGAATCCTGACGCGCGAGGGGAGGGCGGCGGCGCTCCTCCTGGACTCGGGGGAGGAAATCACGGCTGAGCATGTGATCTCGTCGATCGGGGCCCCTGAAACGGCCGCGCTTTGCGATTCGGTTGAACCGCCGGCGCAAACCGCAAAGGCTAAACCCGGGAGGCTGTCGTTTGTCGAGACGATCACCGTGCTCAACCGCCAACCCGCGGAACTCGGGTGGGGAGACGACACGATCGTTTTTTTCAACGACTCCCCGCGGTTTCACTATGCGAGACCCGACGGACCGGTGGACGTCCACAGTGGCGTTATCTGTTTTCCCAACAATTTCGCCTACCCCCCGGGAGAGCGGCTGGACGAAGGATTTTTGAGATGCACCTGCATGGCGAACTACGACTCCTGGGCTCACCTCGACGAGGACTCGTACCGCAAAGCCAAGGAACACTGGTTTGGGGAAATCGCCCACAGCACGCGACGCTTCCTGCCTCCCTTGGGGTCCCCGGAGGCGCTCGACGCGGCGACGGTTGCCACCGATATGTTCACTCCGCGCACAATCGCCAAATTTACGGGGCATTTAGCGGGAGCGATCTATGGTTCGCCCGATAAGAACCGTCCCGGTCGCACGTCGTTGAGCAATCTCTACCTTTGCGGAACCGATCAAGGTTTCCTCGGCATCGTGGGGGCCATGCTCAGCGGAATCTCGATGGCCAACTACCACATCCTTCAGAAAGGGTAGGTCGCGGTTTCGGGGAAACATTTGCCCCCCCGGGCACACTATCCGTTACCACCATGCGTCTCCTGCTCCTGCTCCCCCTCGCTTTCACCGGGCTAGCTGCCGTCGCACCGGGCAAAGATAACGCATCGAGCCTCGATGCGGCTGCTTACGCCCGGCTGGCAACCGCTTGGGATCGGGAAGCGGTTGAGAAACGTCTTGGGCCGAGCTTCACGGACCTGAAGCAACCCTCGGGGGATAGTCGCCCGCGGCACTACCAGCATCCGCCGAAACCGTGTGAACTTTCTTTTTTCAATCGCACCAATCCCTATGAGCTGGGAGCCAAGGGTTGCCGCCCGGACGACGACTATTGGAGTGAAAGTGGTCAGGTCATCTACGTTCCCGATGATCCGAAGAACGTAGGCATCGACCGGATACAGGTGTACGCCTATTACAACCACGTGTTCGCCCTCTCGCCCCGGCTGGATCTCGCCAGCGGAAAGCCCAGCCCGGACCCCCAAACGCAGGACGGGAACTACTTGGCCATGGTGGGTGCGAGCACGCTTTCGCAGCCGATCGCAATGGCCCGCAATTACGGAATGTTGCAGAACGAAGCACTGGTGATTTATCGCAACGGTCTGCTGGGGGTGGCGGGAACCCAGACCAGCCGGGCCGATAACGAGCGTCCTTATCCCGGACTTCTCTTTCCAAAAAACAAGGTGCCGACGGCGATCGCCGTGACGGCGGGCACGGAGTTTGCCGTGGTGACCATCTGGGACACCGACACGCGCCGCGGTCAGTTGGCCGTGATCGCATTGGAAGGGAAGTACCTCGCATTCCATACCTGGCCTCACATTGCGTTGCCAAACCAGGGGAGCTTTTCCGATCTGAAATTGCTCGGGTATGTGGATCTGCCGATGTCGATGCCAACGTCGGTGGCCGCGGCTTCGAATGGTTGGTGGAACGGGCCGTCCCAGACTGATAACAAGGTTTTGAGTCAGATCGACCTGGCCGACGACGGCACGCGCGAAAGCGTTTACAAAGGCGACCCCGGCTGGTCGGGCATTGTCGCAAACAAAGGGTACGCCATTGTCGCCTCGAAGGAGGAAAACAAGGTGGCTGTCGTCGACCTCACCCCTTTGTTCAAGTACGTTCGCGAAAGCTACCTGGGTTCGAAAGAAAACTTCGAGCGCACGATGAAGACCCGCGGTCCCAAGCCGGCGGATTTCCCCCGTACCTTCGACGAGAACAAAGAGGTGTTGCCTCGAGTCGTGTGGCAGGACGAGGTGCCAAAGCCCACTGCGGTCCTGGCGGGCCTGAGGATCGATCGCTGGTCCCAGGACCGTTACAAGGCCCATGTGGCGTCGGAGGATGGCACCATTCGCGTCTACGACGCCTCCTCCCTGATGGCGCGGTTTGAATGGGAGAAGAACGAGAAGTGGAAGGAGCTCGGCTCGTTTCAAGTAGGCCGCAATCCCGTGCACATGGTCTTTACGCGCTACGGCGAACACCTGGAACAGCTCGGAAAGGGCTCCGACGGACGCCCTCATTCCGCCGACCCGCTCAACAATATGTTCTACGTCGCCTGCCGCGGCGAACGCGCGATCATCGGGGCCGCGAGCCGGCCGGACGGCAAGGGTTTTGTGTTTCGGCGTCTTGATGACCAGCGATTGGAGGACCCGGTGGCGGTGAATGTCGCGAGTCGGGGCTACATTGTCACGGCGGCGGATTTTCGCGGCAAAAAGATTGTCAGTTTCCGCATAGGACCCATCACCGACCGCACCGGCTTCACCTACGGCGCAGGCGAAGATGGAAAGGCGGCATTCGATCTTGCCGGCGAGATGCCGGTCGCCGGATACCCCTTTCTTGTCACGTCTGCCAACGTGAATTGACCGATCGACCAACCGGGAACAGGGCCAAACGGCCCGGCAGTTGAAATCCGATTGCGCTGAGGCCAGCGGCCGCCTCAAGCTGGCGGTTTTCCATGGCCTATGACTGGTTAAAAGGTGTCGCCGACGAGTACGATGTCATCGTAATAGGGAGCGGCCTGGGCGGCCTCACCGGCGCCAACGTCCTCGCTAAAGCGGGACACAAGGTATTGCTCCTGGAGCACCATTATCAGTTCGGAGGGCTGGCGACCTGGTTTACGCGGAAAGGCGGTCACATTTTCGACATCTCGCTTCATGGCTTCCCGAGCGGAATGATCAAATCGTGCCGGAAATACTGGACGCGCGAAATTGCCGATTCGATCGTCCAACTCAAGGACATCCGTTTCGTCAACCCGCAGATGGACGTGTGGACCACGTTCACCCGCGAAGACTACACCCGGGTTCTAGTCGAGCAGTTCAAATTGGATCCGGCCGTCGTTGAGCGATTCTACGACCATCTGCGGTCGATGAATTTCTACGACAACAACCCGGAAACGACGCGCGAGCTGTTCAATCGCTACTTTACCGATCAACCCGAAGTACACCGCCTGCTCATGGATCCCATTGCTAACGCGCACGGTTCCACTCTCGACGATCCG
>CAZJLP010000036.1:0-22911 GCA_964546955.1 uncultured Opitutaceae bacterium
GAACGTCTCGACTATGCCACCCTGTCTCCCACGGGAGTTGATGCCCTCCGTTCGATCGAGCGCCACCTCGCGCGAACCGCCCTGCCGAAACGCCTGATTGAACTGATCAAAATTCGCGTCTCCCAGCTCAACGGCTGCGCCTATTGCATCGACATGCACACGAAAATCGCCCGAGCGGCAGGTGAAAGCGAACAGCGTCTTTATGCTCTCAGCGCCTGGCAGGAGACGCCCTTCTTCTCCGATCAGGAACGCGCCGCCCTGGCTTGGGCCGAAGCGTTGACCGACATAAAGGGAGGCGTTCCTGACAGTCTTTACACCGAGACGAAGCGACACTTTGACGATACTCAGCTCGTCGACCTCACGTACGCCACCGTGGCGATCAACAGTTGGAACCGGATCGCCATCGCCTTCCGCAAGGTCCCCGGCACCTTCCAACTCCCGCCCGCACGACCTTCCAACCCAGAGCAGCCCTCTTAACCCTGTCGGCTTGAGGTAGGGCGAAGCGTCCTCGACTCGCCGTCGAAGTAAGCGCATCCGACGCAGCGGGAGTGCGAGCCGCATGCCGCCTTGTCATCGTTACCGGTTGTCATCCTCGAGCGAAGCGAAGGATCCACTTAGCCTCCGTCGGAGCCCCGCCAAACTGGATCCTTCGCTTCACTCGAGGATGACAAACACCGGTTGGAACAGAGCGCGGGGTTGTAAACTCGGCTGTTCGCAACTTATGACGCAAGCTCAGTTATAGACCATGAATGATTCTCGCGTCCGTGGCCAACCGCCACCGATCGCTTCACGGTCTTCGAACCTTCGGGAGACCAATCCCGGATTCTTGCTCACAAATTAGCGATGATCAGCGTCAATGAGCGTTCCCCATCCGCGCTCACCGTCCTCCGAATCTCCGTTCGTTCGCGACCCGTCACATCCGTTGTGTCACCTAATGAGCGTTAAAAATTTGCCCCGACCCGCGCCAGTGATCACCTACTCGCTACTCACTACCCGCTGCTCGCCACCTTCTGCCCCGCATGTCTTCACCCCCTATTGACATACTCCTGATCGGCGGAGGGATCATGTCCGCGCATCTCGGTGTGATGCTCAAGCGGCTCGAACCGGGCTTGACGATCGAGGTCCATGAAGCCGCACCCGAGCTCGCGCGCGAAAGCTCCGACGGTTGGAACAACGCCGGTACCGGCCACGCGGGTTTATGTGAACTCAACTACACCCCCCCGCCGCCGAGCGCGGGCACGCCGGTCGATGTCACGAGGGCCGTCGACATCTTCACTCGCTTCGAGCAATCGCGCCAGTTTTGGAGCTATGCCGTCGCTCATGGTCTCGCGCCCAAGCCGGCCGACTTCATCCGCGCCATCCCCCACCTGAGCTTCGTTCGCGGTACCTCCCAAATTGCCTTCCTTCGCGCACGTCACGCAGCCCTGGCCGCGCATCCCTTCTTTCGCGCCATGGAGTTCACGACGGACCGCGATATCCTCCGCGATTGGGCACCGCTCCTCGTGAGCGGTCGCGACGGCGAGCCCGTCGCCGCCACAAAGATCGACCACGGCACCGATGTGAACTTCGGAGCGCTCTCTCGCCAGCTCCTCACCTGGCTTGGCGCACAGGATGGCTGCCGCATCTTCACGAGCCAACGTGTCACCCACTTGCGCCGCGCCGCGGTTGGCTGGGAAGTTTCTGTGCGTCAGACCGAATCGGGTGACCGCCGCTCCGTCCAAGCGCGTTTCGTTTTTATTGGCGCGGGTGGAGGTACTATCCCGCTCCTTCACGCAGCCCGACTCCCGATCGCGCGCGGCCTCGCCGCCTTTCCCATTGGCGGCCAATGGCTGGTTTGCGAGAATCGGGACGTCGTTGCCCGCCATCTCGCCAAGGTTTATGGCCCGCCGCCGCGCGACTCCGGCGCGCTCGGCGGACCGCACCTGGATGCACGCCAGCTCGATGGCCAGCGCGTCCTTCTCTTCGGCCCGTTTGCCACGTGGACAACCCGGTTTCTCCACGGGACCGGCCGAACAACCGACCTCCCGTATTCAGTTCGGCCCGACAATCTCGCCACCCTGCTTCGAACCGGCGTGCACAACCGTGTCCTCGTCCGCTTCCTCATCGAACAAGCGTTGCAGAGCATGGATTCCCGCCTCGCCGCCCTTCGGACGTTCTACCCGGAGGCTCGCGCCGGCGACTGGCGCCTGGTGGATGCCGGCATCCGCGTGCAAGCCCTCAAAAAAGCGGACGCCGGCCGCCTCTACTTCGGAACCGAGGTCGTTACGGCCCCCGACGGCTCGCTCGCCGCGCTACTCGGGGCCTCTCCGGGTGCTTCCGTGGCGGCAAACATCGCCCTCCAAGTCATCCAGACCTGCTTTCCCGACCGCCTCCGTTCACCCGATGGCTACGCGCGGATGAAAGCGATGCTTCCCACCTTCGATGTCGACCTCCGCGGACCCTCTGCCGCCGCCGACTACACTCGTCATTCGGCGCAAATCGACGACCTCCTCCAGTTGCGCTTAGGCCAATGACCGAAATAGCACGTCCAACCACGGGGCTTATACAATCGCACCTTTGAGACCGGTTTGAGGGAGGGCGAGGCGTCCTCGACTCGCCGCCGAAGCAGCAACCTTCCTCCGAAATTGACTCACGGTCGCTTCACCTCGGCCACGAGGCTCACCTCGCCGGTAGCTGCAAGTCGGCGCACGCGTGGTACCCAGAGGGACCGATCAGACTGATCCGCTCCTGGCGGCATGTCGGTATATTCAAGGACGAGTAGGTCGTCTCCTTGAAACGCCACCGCTGTCGGCGACCAGGGAGATGACGAGCGTAGAACGACCCTCGCCTTGCCGTCGCGATCAATTCGCACGACGCAGCGATGCGCCGTGCCGGCCACCGCCACTCCACCGCGGTTGTCACAAGCGATGCCCCGACAAGGGTTCCCCGGCTGACCGTCACGCTTCGTTTCGGCAGGCACGTGCCCCAGGAAATTCGCGGCCAAAAGACTTACCTCACTTCCCGATCCGATCGCGACCACCGCATGAGCGCCCGACGCGTCGTCAGCCGCGAGCACATACACGGATCCGTCCTTTGCTGCAGCGATCCCAGTGACAACGGTCGCCCCGGGAAAAACCTTCTTCAGCCGTGCGTCATCACAGACGATGCTTTCCTTCGCGCTTTTGTCTCTTCGGTGCACACTCAGGCCCTCGCCTACTCCGGCGAAAATGAGACGGCCGTCGCTGTCCGCAGCACACGGTTGATCTGATGCTAGGATCAGCGTCGTCCCGGACACGGGAGGCTGAAACACCTCAAACTTGGGTCCGAAGTCCAACTTTCCGCCTTCGGCGAACACCGCCATCCAATGCACCGCCGAGTCGCTGACACGCTTCAGTTCGCCCCCTTTCTCGACCACCCAAACCCCGGCACCCGTATCCGTGAAAAAGATTCTCCCCTTGAGATCGTTTCCCAAACCAGCGCCAGGATGAGCCTGAACGACAGCCGGCAGCAGCAAAATCGGGAGCAGCGACCACAGCCTGGAGCACGACTTCATTATCTCCACAATGCCGCCGCCCCTCAAAAGGTTCAAACGCCGACAACAAAGAGCTCCTGTAGGACCCCGTCGCCCGGCACGAATTGGTCTCTCATTTTATTCGCGTCCATTGGCGTCCATTCTCGGTTAAAAAAAAGGCCCCGTTCAGTGGAAACGTCTCCTTGTCTTTGTAGCAGACGATCGCAGGAAAAACAGGCAGAATGGCTGCTAACGCTTAAATTCTAAGATCACGTGAACGCTTTACGAAAGCTATTCGGTCCCAGCCGGAATGATATTTGGAAACAACTGTGCGATCAGACTGGCGCCCAGTTTGTCGATGGCGGCTTCTGGAAGGGCGCAAAAGTCGAGGCATCGCACGGGGAATGGACGATCACACTCGACACTTTTACCGTCAGCACCGGGAAAACGTCGACGACGTACACCCGCATGCGCGCACCGTTTGTGAATCCGGATCAGTTTCGGTTCACGATTTATCGCAAAGGGTTCTTCAGCGATATTGCCAAATGGTTCGGCATGCAGGACATCGAGGTGGGGCACCCCCGCTTCGATAGCGACTTTATCATCAAGGGCACGCACCGGGAAAAGCTTATCGCGCTCTTCGCCAACCCCCAGCTGAGGGAGCTCATCGATGCCCAGCCCACGATCCATTTCGCCGTTCGAGACGGAGACGGGTGGTTCGGCAACCGATTCCCACCGCAGTGCGACGAATTGAATTTTGCCGTCACGGGCGTGGTCAAGGACGTCGACCGGCTGAAGCTACTCTTCGATCTGTTCGCCACGACCCTCGACCAACTCTGCCGAATCGGCGCAGCTTACGAAGACGCACCCGGCGTGACGTATTGAGCCCGACACCGCAGCCGGAACGCGTCCTCAGCTCTTGAAAGAGATTGCTTGGCCAGATCACTCGGCCCTCAGCGCGACCATCGGATCGACCTTGGCGGCACGGCGAGCGGGCAGCCAGCATGCCACCAAAGCAACGACGGCGAGCAGCGCAATGACGCCCGCCAAGGTTGACGGATCGATCGGCTTTACATCGTAGAGCAACGCGGCGACATACCGCGTCAGGCCCAGCGCGGCGACGAGGCCCAACACCGCGCCGCCGCACACGAGCCCGAAACCCTGCCGCAGCACCAACCCGACGATGCTGCGGACGGTGGCGCCCAGCGCCACGCGGACCCCGATCTCTCGGGTTCGCTGCGTCACGTTATAGGCAAGCACACCATAGGTGCCCAGCGCGGCGAGCAGCAGCGCAAAGCCGCTGAAGAAACCGACGAGTTGCGTGATAATGCGTTCCCGCACCAGCAGCCGGTCAATCACTTCATCCATGGGCCGCAAATCGCGCACGCTCAGGCGTGGCTCGATTCGCGTGATGAGGCGGAGGATAGCGGGGGCCAGCGCCGCTGTGCTATGCTCCGTTCGCAGGTAGTAAGTATGAGGCATACGCATGCCTCGGCCGAAATAGGGCAAGTAAAACTGGAGTGGCCGCGCGTCCCGTAGATTGCGGGAATACTTCGTGTCCTTGGCCACACCGACGACTTCCAGCCGGACTCCGTTCGACACCCCGCGTGTGATGTGCCGACCGATTGGATCGGCATCGCCGAAATACTTTCGAGCGAGCGCCTCACCGACGATTGCGACTGTTGCCGCCGTCGGTGGGCCGCCGGCCGCCTGCGCTGGTTCATCCGCAAGCGTGAATTCGCGCCCACGCAGAAGCGGCACGCGCAACGTTTCGAAAAAACGTGGACCGGCAAAGATGACGCCGGCCTTCATCTCCTCGTCCGGTGCGGGCATATATCCTTCGACGGCGAAATCGGTGCGGTAGCCGTTGCCGCTGAGAAGCCCGGCGCCTGCAATGGAAACGCTGCGCACACCCGGTAGCGTTTCCAGTTCCGCCAGCAAGCGCCGCTCCAGCACGGCGATCTGGGCCGCCTCCGGCCGCCAGCGGCCGGCGTCTACGCGGAACGAGAGCAGATTGTCGGGCGCAAAACCAAAATCCGCCGAGCGCAGGTTGTGGAGCGTGCGGAAGAACAAACCGGCACCCGCCAACAACAACACCGCGAGCGCCACCTGGGCTACGACCAGCAGCGGCTGCAGGCGCGAGCGCCCACCTGCGACGGCCTTGCCGTGATCGTTGATCGCGTGCACGAGGTCGAGCCGGCTCAGGCGCCAAGCTGGCGCAAGCCCAAATAACACGCCGGCGCACAACGAAACGGCGAGCGCAAAGCCAAATACGCGCGCATCGGGAGCAAGCGTCATCGTTGCGCCGGATTGTTCGAGATAGGCGCCGAGGAGCTGCGTTCCCGCGCGGGCGATCAACAAGCCGCCCACTCCCCCGAGCAAAGCCAATAGCACGCTCTCCGTCACGAGCTGCCGGATGATCCGCGCGCGACCAGCTCCCAGCGCGGCCCGCACGGCAAATTCTCGTTGCCGCACCGCGCCGCGCGCCAGCAATAGACCGGCAATATTGGTGCAGGCGATCAGGAGAACCACGCTGACTGCAACCATCAGCACGAGCAGCGGTTGTTTGAAGTCAATGCGTGCACTCACAAACCCCGCCGCACCCGAATGCAGTTCCAACGTGCGACTCAAAATGCGTTCGCGCTCCGCCGACGGCCGGCCCGGATTCCACGCCACCTCGTCCTCGAGCTGCCGCCGAAAAATTCCGCTCACCTCCGCGTGGGCCTGCTCGCGCGTGATGCCGTCACGCAGCCGACCAAATAGCACCAACCATTCCACGCCTTCGGCCAGCGGATTGCGCTGCGGCGAGTCGAGCTGCGCGACGAGATTAAGCGGCGACCAAAAATCCGGCTCCGGGCCCACCACGAAACCGACGAATTCTGGCGGCATGACTCCGACAATCGTGACTGGCACGTGATCGAGTCGCACGCTGCGTCCAATTATCGCGGGATTGGCGGCAAATTGCCGCCGCCAATAAGCATTGCTCAGCACGATGACCGGTTGAGCGGCGCCAGGGAGGTCGTCGTTCTCGGCGAGTGCCCGGCCGTGCAATGCGGGCACGCCGAGCACCGTGAAGAAATTGCCTGTGACCGACTGCATCTGAACCGATTCCGCCGTGCCGCCGTCAAGGATCACCTCTCGTCGCCCCGCACGATACTGCACAGCCGCGAAGCGGGAAAAGGACCCCGCGGCCTCACGCATGCGCATGTAAAATGGATACGAGAACGCCTCGTTGCGCCCGCTCCCGAAATAGACCAGCTGCGAAGCCGCGGGCACTGGCAACGGGCGCAGCAGAATCGCATCGACAGCGGTAAAAAGTGCCGTGGTGGCACCAATCCCCAACGCCAGGGTAAGCACTGCGACCGAGAAAAAGCCGGGGTTCTTGCGCAGGGCTCGCACGGCAAAGCGCGCGTCGGCCAATAGTTGTTCGAGCCAGAGGAAACCCCGCACCTCGCGGGCTCGCTCCTGTAGTGAACTCAGGTTGCCGAAACTCCGTTGGGCGGCGCGCTGCGCCTCGTCCGCCGACAATCCGTCTTCCATGTTTTCTGCCGTGCGCTGCGCGAGGTGAAACCGCATTTCCTCGGTCATGTCCCGTTCGAGCTTTTTTTTGCGGAAAAGCGCGCGAGCGCCGTAGATCAATCGTGCGAAGAAGCTCATGATGAGGTGGCGTTGGCCGGCCAGACGGATAAGGTTCAGGGTGATTCCATCACTTGCGCGATGATGCCTGTCATTCGCGCCCAGCTCTCCTTTTCGGACTCGAGCTGCTTGTTGCCAGATCGGGTGAGCGAGTAGTATTTCGCGCGCTGACCCTTGTCCGTCGTCCTCCACTCCGATTTCAGCCAGCCCTTTTCTTCCATGCGGTACAGGGCGGGATAGAGAGAACCTTCCTCGACGCGAAGCGCATGCTTCGAGAGCTGTTCGAGCTTTTGGGCTATGCCCCATCCGTGGAATTCTCCACGGGAGAGCACGCGCAGGATCAACATATCGAGCGTGCCGCGGACCAGATCGGATTTTTGGGCCATCGTAGCCGAACCCTAGACGTTCTAGGGCTTTTGTCCAGCCTAACCATAGAATATCTAGGGCCTACCGAATATCGAGCCGTGATGGAGTCGTGGGGATCCGCTCTGCCCGCGATGAGTCGCGCCTAATCCGTCGGCGCTTTTTTGATTAGCGTTCCCCACCGGGATCACCGTCATGTCTCGCCGATCGAATTCAGTCCCTCAGCCGTCAGCCTTTCCCGAGCAGTGCCATGAGACCGTCCGCCAGCGACACCCGCCAGTTGAAGAAATGATGACCTCCCGGAAAGTCCTGATAGATCACCTCATACCCTTTCGCGCGCAGCACGTCGCGCAGTCGTCGCGTTTCCTCGAGGATTTGCCCACCGCTGCCGAAGCGATCGCGCTCGTAAAGTCCCGCTTCCAGAAAAAACCGCAACGGCAGTTTCTCTCGGCGAATAAATTCCCGCGCGATCCAGTTGCCCTCCTCCTCGCCGCGGCGCAGCCGGATCTCCTCGAGATCCTTGCGGGGCGACCACCAGAAGGTGCCCGACTGAGAGAGCACGTTTCCGAAACTTTCCGGGTGCTGCATCGCCACGTAAGTGGCCGCGAGCCCGCCATGACTCACGCCGCCAATCGTCGTCTGGCTGGGATCCGTCGTCACGTGATATTCCTTTCTCAACCAGGGCAACAGCTCCCGCTGCATCGCTTCCGCGAAAGTCGGATTGCACACAAGCTCACGCGTGCGCGTCGCTTGATCCTTGGTATTGAAGAAAGCTACCACAATCAGCGGAATCTTCCGGGCCTCGATCAGGTTGTCCAACGTCACCTTCGCGGAGCCAACGCTCAAATAGGCGGAGCCGTCAAACAACACGAGCAGAGGGTACGGTGTCCCCTCGTGCCGGTAGCCGTTCGGCGTGTAGACCGTTACCCTGCGCGAATTATCGAGGAGCGAACTCGCGAATTGATGTTCGGTGAGTTTGCCCGGAACAACGCCGGCGCGCGGCTCGGCCCACGTTCCAACCGCCGCTCCCGGAAGCTCCGCGATCGAATGAACTTCATACTTTGTCACGCCTGGGTCGGCCGGGTCGCGGCGCGGGTTGAGCGGATCAGCCTGCGCGGTCGCGAAGCGCTGCGCGTTGACAGCTCGGCTGAGAGTGTCGTTGGGGGAAAGCTGGTAGTGGAAACGCGAACCTCTGGCCATCGGTACCGACTTGAACCAGACATCGGAATCGCCGAGCCGGGTCATCTGGTAGCGCTCGAGGAGAGGAAATGTGAGCGGACCGATGACGAGTACGTTGTGCAGGGGAAATGTCTCCCGCCACAGGAACGTCACCAAGACATTCTCCGGGTCATTCAGGATCGGCTCTGCCAGCGGCGAGCCGCTTTGTTCGATTTCACGCCAGAACTCCGCGACCGCTCCGGGAATCCCCGTGGCGTGGTCGCGCCGCAGCCGCTCTAATCGTGGGCTTACAGGTTCATCTTCGGTCAGCTTCAACCGCGCGGCGATCGGCTGGATGTCCTCGATCTCGACACGATAGCGGCCACTTGAACCGGTCGCTCCCGCCTTGATCTCGAGTTGGTACTCGCCGGGAACCTCGCCCACGAACCGAAATCGTTTCTGTGCCTGGGCCGGCCCTCCGAACGAGCGGATCTTGTTTCCGTCGGGAAAGAGCCCGCGCAACGTCAGACCGATTCCTTGTTGCTCCACTGTGCCACGGACGAATTCGCCGGTCTGGGTAGACACGGTCAACAGATGAGTTTCCCCTGGCTTGATTTCCAACTCGACCGGCTTCTGCAGTTCCAGCCGGACTGTTTGTCCGTTCGACGCGCTGATAATCAGCGGCGCCAAAAGCAATGCGAATCGAAGAGATTTCATAGATGGGGAGAGGCTGTGCCTAAAGCGGCGAGCCAGGGCAGCCACGGTAAGGCTTGCGCAGGCATCGTCGAAGAGCAGCCCCACCTTACAACCGCGAAGGCCACGAAAGGTTACGGCACCATTTTGATATCCCTGCCGCCGAACCTAATCGCCAGAACGTGGCACTGTGTCGCCGACGTTTTTGCGCGCATCTTTCTCGCCCTTCGCCTAACAAGGATGACTTCGTGCGTCGACCGCATCGCCTGCCATGACCCTCTCCTTCCGAACACGGAGGCGCCTTCTCGTCGCCGCCGCCCTGCTGCTTCTGTTCACCCTCACCGGTTTCTTCCTGCTGCCGCCCATCCTCAAGGCACAACTTGAGCAACGGCTGTCAGGAGAGCTGGGGCGGCGCGTCACCGTCCAGACCGTGCGCTTCAATCCTTATACGGCTGCAATCACCCTGGAGAATTTCACGATCTACGAACGGGACGGATCGACTGCCGCGATCGGCTGGAAGCGTCTGTACTTCAACGCGGGTATGCTTGCCTCGATCTTCGGCCAGTGGATGGTGCAAGAAATCTCACTGGACGGCCTCCACGGTCGGGTCGCATTTGACGCAAAGGGCGAATTCAATTTCGCCGACGTTCTCGCGCGCTTGGCCCGGCGCCCTCCTTCTCCCACGGCCTCACCCGGACGCCCGCTCGTCATCCGACATTTCCAGATTTCGGATGCACAATGTGTCTTCTCCGATGCATCGCGGCCCCAGCCGTTTTCATCGTCGGTGGGACCCGTATCGTTTACCTTGCGCGATTTCCGAACGGCGAACGGAAGCGCGGGCGCACCCTATCACTTCGACGCCAAAACGGAATCCAACGAGCGGCTGGCCTGGTCCGGGACACTCCAGGCGTCACCGCCGCGTTCCGCGGGTTCCGTCAGGATTGAGAACATCGTTCTCAAAAAATACGCCCCTTACTACGCGGATCGTTTTAACGGCGAGATCACTGACGGCATTCTCTCGCTGAGCGGCAATTACGTTCTGGACGCGGGCAAAGAGCGCAAATTGACGCTGAGCGGCGGGGCAGTTCACCTGGCCCGCCTTGCCGTGTTCGAACGAGGCACCGGGCCGGCAGTCGCCACCGTCTCCTCTCTCGAAGTCAAGGCCATCGAGGCGGATGCCCTCGCGCAGCGAGGACACATCGGACAGGTGGCTGTCACCGGCGGCCAGCTTCGTGTCCGCCGCGCAGCAGACGGCAGCATCAATCTGCTCGCCTTACTGCCCCCCGTGAAGTCGACCCCCGACTCGCCGGCGACAGCGGCGCCACCGCCGTCAACTTTGACAGACTTCAGCATTGCCGAGGTGAGCGTGACCGACACACGCATCGAGCTCACCGACGAGGCGGGGGCCCGACCGGTGAACCTCGCACTCGACGCCGTGAACCTGTCACTCCGGGAAGTCTCGTTTGCCGACGGCACGGAGATCCCCGTGCAGCTCGCCTTCCGATGGGCGCCGGCAGGCGCCGTGCGCGTGAACGGGAAGATCGGCATCCAGCCTCTCAAAGGCGACCTGCGTTGCCAGGTGGAGTCACTCGAGCTCCTTCCGCTCAGTCCCTATCTTGAGTCCCTGATCAATGTGCGTGTGACACAAGCCGCTGCCAGCATGGAAATGGGGCTGCGGTTTTCTCTCCAATCGGACGGCCCTCACATCGCCGCCGAAGGAGCAGCGAGGCTCCAAAATGTCGGTCTGGTCGATAGCGAATTCAATGAGGAACTGGCCGGCATCGAGCTCCTCGCCATTCGGGGATTGCGCGCAAAAGCCGCGCCAGCGGTCTCCGTCGTGATCGAGGAAATCGAGGCCGCCGCCCCAATGGCACGCGCCATCCGGTACGAAGATGGATCAATCAACCTGACCAAAGTCGCCGGCACGCCCTCAAACGCAGCTGCTAGCGACACTCCGACTCCGGCCGGTGAGACAGCCCCTGCATCGCAGGGCACGGCCATACCGCCGCCTGTGCCCCAGGTCGAAATTGGTCGTGTCGTGATCCGCGATGGCGACTTTCGATTTTTGGATCGATCGATCTCACCCGCCGTCAGCTGCGCGATCACGGGATTCGGTGGCGCGACCGCCGGACTTTCCTCATCGAAACCTGGCCAAGCGGAAGTCGACCTCAAAGCCGTCGTCAACGGCTCCGGCGCGGTGTCGATCGCTGGCCGGTTTGACCCGCTCAAGTCCGATCCCTCGGTTGATCTGAAGATCGCAGTGAAGCATGTCGATCTCCAGCCCTTCAGCCCGTACAGCGGGCGGTTCGCGGGCTACGAACTGGCTCGCGGTCAACTGGCACTCGATTTGAAAGTGGCCGTCGATGGACCGAAGATCAACGCCGCCAATGTCCTGACCCTAAATCAATTTACCTTTGGTGCGCCGGTCCAGAGTCCGTCGGCAACGACCATGCCCGTGCGTCTGGGCGTGGCGTTGCTCAAGGACACGGAGGGACGAATCGTCATCGACATTCCCGTGCAAGGTAACCGGGACGATCCTGAATTCCGAGTTGGGCGCGTGATCTCGCGGGTCATCGTCAACCTGCTCACCAAGGCGGCGACATCTCCATTTTCGCTTCTGGGCGCCGCCTTTGGAGGCGGTGAGGAACTGGCTTTCCAGGAATTTGCTCCTGGTACGGCCTCGCTCCAGGAGACCGAGCGCGCCAAACGGGAAACACTGACGAAGGCACTTACCCAGCGCCCTTCGCTGAGTGTTGCGATCGAGGGCCATTTCGACCGAGCCGCCGATGGCTATGAGCTGAAGCGGCGAAAGTTGGCCGATCGCGTGCGGCGCTCGATTTGGGAGGACAAGCGAAAAATGAATCCGTCGATCGCCCCGCCCGATGCACTGACGATCAGCGCGCAGGAGGAAGCAGCCATGATCAAAAAGCTGTTCGATGAAACCTTTCCTCCTGGCACGAAATTCGGCACACCGGTTCCACCCCCGCCGCCGATACAGGCTCCGCCCGAACCTCCGAAAGCTTGGCTGCCACGCCTGATCGGTGCGATCACCTTCCAGGCCCAGCGAGAGCGCCGCGCAGCCGAACGGGAAAATGCGCGGCGTCGAATCGAGCACCAGGAAAAAGCCTCCGCGGTAATCGCGGCCGGACTGCCTCTGGACGAGATGCGCGGTCGATTGGCGGAAACCATTACCGTCGAGGACAGCGAGTTCCGTGCGCTCAGCCAGGCCCGTGCGGAGGTGGTTCGAAACTACTTCATCAACGAAGGCGCAATAGCTGCGGACCGTCTTTTCCTGACTCAACAACCGCCGGCTTCTGGATCCCAAGTCCAAGGTCCCCGCGTGCTGCTGCACCTGCAGTGACCTAACCCAGGCTTAAAACCGGTAGCTTGCCGTCGCACTCCGGTGAGCACCGCGGCGACGGCGGCAGCTGGCAACAGCGAGGACATGGGCGTCGTGGTCAAGGCGGCCGGGAGCACCGCCGTTTGCGCGAGCGCAATCGCGACGACCTGGCTAGAAAGCGTGGCGGGAATCGCGGTCGTTCCCGCGGCGGTAAGGTCCGCCTTTATAGCCTGTCCCTACCGGAGCTTCGCGGCCGTGATTTTCCAGCCCGGAAACTAAGCGGTTCTCAGGTTGGCCTTTCCTTCTCTCGTGATCACGCGATCGATACTTCTTCGTCCCTTCGAAACCTGCGCGAGACAAACCCGCGGTCCTCGCCTGCTTACTTGGGCGGTGTTGGGCCGAACCGAAAATTGAACACGTTGTCCGGGTCCGACACGACGTGCACCCAGCCTTCCGCGGTACGACGCAAAGATAATTCGTACTCGCGAATCCGACCCTGGTTGTGGTCCAACCGTGCGCGAGCAACGACGTGATCCACCCCTGCCGCTTGCAGATCGCCGATACCGAGGCCCTGAAGCGTCTTGTTTCGGGCCACCAGCGCACTGGCCACCAGCTGGACCGCCGTGGGCTTCTCTTTTCCTCCGGGATAACCTTCAAGGGAGCGTGTGACTTTTTCATGCACCTCCGAATCCAGGACAATGCATTGAGCGAGCGCCTCGACATTGCCCGTTCTGATCGCCCAACAGTAGGTCTCAATCACCGCCTGAGGCGTCGCCCGGCCGGCATTTTTCCACTGATCCGCCGGAGAAAGATTTTGGCCCGACACAATCCGCGGCGCAAACGCAGACTGCGCAGCTTGGACCGGAGAAGTCTTTTCCGCCGCCGGGGCAGCACTGGCTTTGAGGGCCGCGAGCTTCGCGCGGTCATTTTGCAATCGTTCGAGTTCTTGCGCACTCGGCGCGCGCTTCGCGAGGTCTTCCTGGCGGCGTTTCTCCGCCGCAAGTTCGCGGCTCTTTGCCTCCAGCACCTCGTTTTCGCCCCGCAACTGCTCGGCGGTGCGATGAACATGATGGCTGCCACAGCCAATCGCGCCTACGCTGACGACCAATATGATCAAGGCGGTTTTCGCGGTCATGGTGCGGGCTCCAATTGAACGGTTCGACTGATCATGGTAATCAACTGATCGACCGAGCCGTCCGGCAGCTCCCATGCCCAGCCGTGCGGTCCCTTTTTGAGCCGCAGGTCTACCTTTTCGATCCTGCCCTTTTCTCCGCGCGTTCTCCCATGCATGACTGTCTCGGTGGGTGAAAGTTCAACCAGTTGCTCCAGCTGGACGCCGGTGAGCGGCCGGCCCGCAGCCCAGGTCATCGCGACGAGGCGCAGGGGAGACGTCACATCCGGGAATCGTGCCCGCACCGATGGCGGGAGACGCGCAAAAACATCTTCCACCTTCCGGAACGCGGCCGGCGAGAGCAGGAGGTGACGCTCGAGGACTCCTATATCGACGTGGTTTTTTGCCCAATAGATCGTTTCGAACGCTTGTGTCGGAGTCGCGCCACCCGCGTACTTGAGCGAACCGATGTCGACCATGTCTCCGGGCGCGGCCGGGCGGGTGGCGGTGGAGGACTGAGCCACTGCAGCGGCGCGCGCTAACGTGAGCTTTTCCAGTTCCGTGGCGACGGACGCAGCATCCTCCGTCTCGCGAATAGTCGCTGCGAGACGGCTATTCTGCGCTTTGACTTGCGCCAATTCATGGTCCACGCGCGACAGATTCGTCAGTTTGTCGCGAAGAGACGCGTTGGCACTCGACTGCACGATCATGAAGGTTCCGCCGGCGACGACCGCGACCGCCGTCAGAGTATTGATGATTTTCGGCATGGTAAGTAGAGTAAGCGTTCCGAGCGAAGGCACCGCCGCGGCTTGGAGGAGAGCCATAGCCGCCACCTTGTGAGCCAGCCCAACCGGCGCGGCGACCGCCGAAGGCGCAGCCATGGCAAGGGCGAGCGCCGCGGCGGTGGAGGGGATGCCACGCCGCGCCAAGCCCATGCGAATCTTTTCCAGCCCTCTGTTCACCCGCGCACGCGCGCCTTCCTCGGACAAGGCGATGCGGTTTCCCACCGCGGCGAAGTCGAGACCCTGGTGGAAGCGCAACAAAACCGCTTCCCGATCCTTTTCGGCCAGCTCGCCGATCGCTTCGTCCACGAACGGCATGATCGTGTCCCAGTTCACAACTCCTTCACCGTCGCGATGGTGTTCCTCCATAAGGTGCGCCGCAGATTCTCGGGTTCGCCGGCGCCGTTCGCTGCGGAGGAGCGTGGCCGCGATATGGTGGGTAGTCTTGAACAACCAGGCCGCAATGGCGGGATGGTTTGCAAGCGTCCCCGCTTTGCGCGCGACCTCCGTAAAGACGGACTGGGAAACCTCTTCGGCCAAGTGAGGCCATTCGGCCAACCGCCGCCGAGCGACGGCGTAGACCAGCGGCAAATGACGCCCCACGAGTTCCGAGAATGCACCCTCGTCGTCGTGTTCCGAATAGCGGCGAAGAAGCTCACGGTCGTCGATCATACTGCTTTTACTATCTATCGCCGCCCTCCTCAAAAGCGTGCAAAAAAAGGCGGCCGCTCTTTTTTTGTCATGCTTTTCGCAGCGAGATGATCTTGCCCCTGATTCATCGGCCCTTCGCCAAGCACGACCGCAAATAACTGCGGCAATCGGAAGCTGGGTTGTCCTTCAGTGTTTGGAAGCGCAAGGGATCCTATCAACCGATAGACGCGGATTGGTCTATGAAAACCGCTCTCGGAGGGGCGATAGTCTTACGGCGTGGTAAATCTCTGCAGCACTTCTCGCGCGGCGCGGTGGCCGCTTTCGAGTGCGCCTTGCACCGTGCCCAGTTGCTCGGAGGTGGCTTCTCCGGCGAAGAACAGCGTGCCAGCAACGGGTTCGCCGAGTCGCTGCGGGCCTTCTTCCTGACCGGCTGCAGCAAAGCTGTAGGCCCCCAGCGCGAACGGGTCGCTCGTCCACGGGTGCGTCCATACCTGCACGATCCAAGCTTCGATCTCTTTTCGCGTCGTCTGAAAGATCCGGGCCAGCGACCTCACCGCCGCTCTGCGCATCACACCCGGGCTTTTTCCGGCTAACGTTTTCGCCACGTCGCCTCCGCTCCATCCCGTGAGAATGGGCGCACGCGGTTGCAGGGCCCACCACACGGGAAGCATCTCCCCCGGTGCGTTGACGAATCCGAACCCTTTGCCGCGGCCAGTTCCGAGTTCCCGGGGTAAAAACGGCGCCGACCAGAATCCCCGGCGAAAGCGCACGACAACCCTTGCGGCGTGGCCCCAGCCGAGGCGGGCCATCACCTTTTCTTTGGCGCGCAAGCGCGGCGAAAACGAGAGCCGGCCGCTTTGCAACACTCCCAAGGGCACGGTCACCACGACCGCGCGTGCGCGATAGCTTTCGAAGCGAGCCGTTCCCGAGATTTTTGCCGTTACTTCCGCCCAGCCGCGGCGCCATCGAATTTCCGTCGCGATCCTTCCCAATCGGCGTTGGACCCCGTGACACTCGCATTGCCGCCATAACTCTCGAGGAAGCTCACTATAGCGTCCGGTAAGCTTATGATCGGCATCGTCCGCCCCGGCTCGATCGGCGCGCAGCGCGTGAGCGCTGATCTCATCCAGAGGTCCCGCATTAAATCCGCCGACGTAATGCTCAGCCATGGCGCGGTCCTCAGGGGAAATTTTTGTGCCTAGTCGGCGGAGAAACTCCAAAAACGACCAACCTCGATTTTGGGCCGGGATTTTTCCTGCCACCCTTCCGATTCGCTCCCAAAAATCCGTCACCAGCCGAAACTCGCCTTCCGCACGCCACCACATGCGCGGGGGCACTGCGTTCAAACGCACTCCCGCCTGCTTGAGCAGCGTTCGCAGCATCGGGCTTTCGCCATGAACGAATTCCGCGCCCAACTCCACGGGCACTCGAACGCCGCGCGACGAAACCGACAAGATTCTGCCCCCCATGCGATCGCGAGCCTCCAGCAGGACGACGTGGAGTCCGCGCCGGCCAAGCTCGCGTGCGGCTCCAAGCCCCGCTGCGCCAGCGCCAATGACAATCACATCCATTTCCACCCCGACAGAGACCGCCATAACCGGACAAGGTGCGAGCACTGGCCGTAAGGATCGAGAAAAGAGGATCAGAACCAAGGCCGCCCTCACCCGCTTCAATTCTACCGCCTCGCCCTCGGTGGTCCGTCGAAACCTCGAGAAGTCGAACCGCCATTCAACGGTTTGAAAAGCGAGCCGATTGAAACGCACCGCCGGAGGGCAAGGGTAGGCGCACCTCCGCTACTACCCCATCATGCTGGCGGAGGGCGCGCTCACGGAGGGTGAGGCGTTTCACAGACATCGTCGGTTCGTTCGTGGGCGCTTGCGCTCTATTGCTTCGCCGTGCGGCGATTCGACACATCGCGGTCACAACCCCGAAGATCATGCAACACACAACCGTACTATCGCCGGTGGGAAAATTATTTCTCGCCTCGCTTCTCGCTCTCGGCCTGTTCGCCCGTTCGCTGCTTTTTGCCGGCCCCGTCGTTATTATTCCCGTGACGGAAGGTGAAATTGCGGTGGTCAACAAATATCAAAGCCTCGGCGGCAGCGCCGGCTGGCTCGGACCCGCCACGGGAGCGCTCAGCCTGGCGCCGGACGGCGTTGGTTACTACCAGTGGTATGTAAACGGAGCGATCTATTGGCATCCAACCACCGGCGCTCACGAAATTCACGGGGCTATATTGGATCGGTGGTCGCAACTGGGCTGGGAACAGGGGCTCGGTTATCCGAAGACGGACGAACTGTCCGTTCGGATGACCATTCGTCCCTTCAACGAAATTGCTCGGCGCAGCGACTTCCAATGGGGAGCAATCTCGTGGACGCCCACCTACGGCGCATGCCATCTCTTCGGAGGAATTCATGCAAAGTGGTCGGCCTTGGGAAAAGAGTTAAGCTGGCTCGGGGTGTGCGTCACCGGAGAGGAGGATCTTCCCGGCTATCCCGGCGACCGCTGGAACAAGTTCGACAACGGATTTATTCACTGGAGTTCCGTCACGGGGGTGGTCGAAACGTCCAATGTTCCCCATCAGCCCGCCAACCCACCGTTCCCGGGCCGGCCTGGCGGGACTTTTGGCGGCAAATGGCCCCATACGCAGGGAAGGCCGCTCGTGATTCAGTGGGCAATGTCCCAAATCGCCGATGCCAATTACGGCGCAATCATTCGCGATTCGTTTCTCGAATGGAAGCGGACGGGCACCATTGTCTTCTTTCAGGAAGTCGCCTATCCAACTCGCTTCCCGCAAAACTTCCGCGGTATCCTCGTTGATCTCCAGGTGGTCGATCCCAATGAGGGCGCTGTCACTCGTCATTCACCGTCCTCCACGGAAACCTACTATCAGGCGCGCATCCTGATCAACAAGGCCAGCTATGACCGCATTGATGGGTTTCAGCGCAAAAAAATCACCGTCCACGAGATCGGCCATGCGCTCGGGCTGGACCATCCGCATCCGTTGACTTCGGAAGCCACGATCATGCGGCAAGGCCCGCTGGATTTCAACGTGCCTCAAACGTACGACACCCGGCTGATCAATCTCCTTTATCCGTTCTAGATCACGTGCCGGCGTACAAGCAGGAGTCGGTGATGCGCCCTATGCGCATCGCACCTGTGTGTTTTCCGACCAGCCTCTCGTGTTTACCAGGAGGACGCCTGTCCCGGGGGCGTCCTCCTTATTGCTTCTGCGGCGCGCATCTCCGCGGAGGAGATAGCGCTATCTTCCGCCGCGTTCAGTAGCTTATTCGGCGCGCAGCGAATTGACGGGATTGACTCTCGCCGCGCGCCGTGCCGGCAGCCAGCAAGCGAACAGTGTCACGAGAAGGAGCAGCAGCGCGATCATCGCCACGAGACCGAGTCCGCTCGCCGAGAACTCTGACGACACGGAACGCAACACCCGGTCGATCCCAAAAGCCCCGATGAGCCCGAGGCCCGAACCGATCAACGAGAGCCGAAGTCCTCCGCCCATGATCAACGCCAACACATCGCGTACCTGTGCTCCCAACGCCATGCGGATCCCGATCTCGTTCGTCCGCTGCTCCACCGAGTACGTGACGACGCCATAGATCCCCACGGCGGCGAGGAGCACGCCAAGCGCGGCAAACCCGATGAGCGCGTAACTCGCGGCCTTGATCGAAGCGAGGCCGCGCGCAATGTCTTGGTGCACTGACGCAACGTTGAAAACCGCTTGATCGGGATCCATTTCGGCGACGACGCGCCGCACATCCCGCTCAAGTACCTCGGGCGGGAGTCGTGAGCGCAGCGCAATCCGGGCAACACCCATGTTCCATTGGGTCAACGCGCGGTAGAACTGGAAGCGTCCTTCCACGTTGTTCAAGTTGCCGACCGCTCGCACGTCGCTTACCACACCGATGATTTGGCGCGGATTCGACATGAATGGCGCCCCTCCACCGATACGTTTGCCAACCGGACTCTGGCCCGGCCACAGCTGGCGTGCCATCGATTCATTGATCACGACGACCGGCGGGCTGTCGTTCGTGTCCGTCGGACTGAAATCCCGACCGTGCAGCAGCCGAAGGCCTAGCGTCTCGAAATAGCCGGGCGTGACAGCGGCGATGCGCGCTTGCAGGCCACGTCCGGCCTCGGGCGGCGGCCGGCCCTCGACGACGAAGGAATTGCCCACATCGTAGCCAAATGTGGGCAGCTCCGAGCCAATCGCGACATGATCGACGCCTGGCAGGGCCGCGAGTCGTTCCTGCAGATTGCGATAAAACACGTTGCGCGCCGCTGTGGTGGTGAAGGCCTGCCCGCGCACACTGATGCCGGCGGTGACGAGCCCGTCGGGTCGCCAGCCGGGATCCCGTTCCGTGTGCCGCTCGAGGCCGCGCATGAAAAAGCCGGCGCCGGCCAATAACACGAGCGCGAGAGCGACCTCCCCGACAATCAATGCCTGGCGCACTCCGTGTTGCGCGCGGCTGCCTGCGACGCCGCGGCCGCCTCGCTTGAGCACGTCGCTGACCTTCGCGCGCGATGCGAGCCACGCCGGCAGCAACCCGAAGCCCAGTCCCGTGAACACGACCACCACGAATGCGAACGAGAGGACGCGATGATCGAGTGGGATGTGAAGTCCGCGGCTATCGCCAAATGTGAACGAACGTCCGACAAGACCGTTGGTCCAAGCGGCAAAGGCCAGCGCGAGCGCACCCCCGAGCAACGCGAGCAGAAGACTCTCCGTCAGCACCAGCCGCATGAGCTGGCCACGCGAGGCCCCCAGCGCGGCACGGATGGCATGTTCGCGCCCGCGGGCCGCGTTGCGCGCCAACTGGAGATTCGCGAGATTGGCGCACGCGATGAGTAGCACGAACCCGGCGAGCCCCGCGACCAACCACGTGATCCCGCGGCCCGTGCTGTCCTGCACCGTCGCGCCGAGCGACACAATACGGAGGTTGAGGTTGCGGTTGGTTTGGGGGTACGTCTCGGCCAGCTGGCGCGAGAGGTGATTCATGGCCGTCTCGGCCTGCGCGACTGTGACGCCGGACTTCAGTCGTCCAATTACGGTTAAATAAGCATTGTCGCGATCGGCGCGTCCCTTTTCCGCAAGTGCCAGCGGCCGGCACAACGCAATCTCGCCCCAGAGCAGCGGATCGTCGAACGACGGCGGTAGCACGCCGATCACGGTCAACGGCGCACCATCGATCCGAATTGTCCGGTCGATCACCGTGGGATCGCCGCCAAAGCGCTGCAGCCACGTCCGATAGGTGAGAAGGACGACGGCGTTGTTGCCCGGCTGTTCTTCCTCCGATGTAAAAACCCGGCCCAGCATTGGCGTGACGCGGAGCAATGAAAAATAGTTCGGCGTGACGAGGAGGCCGAGCACGCGGTCCGCGGGATGGCCCAACTCGCCGAGATTGATGCTCGTGCGCTGCAGGGCGGCGACTTGTTCGAAGACGGTCGTTTGCGCGCGGTAATCGAGGAAGTTTGCCGGGGCGTGCGAGCCTCCCTGGCCGTCCCGCGTGGAGCGAAACAGGCGCACGAGCGCATCGGACTCCGGATAAGGCGGCACGTGCAGCAGCAGCGCATTGAGGACACTGAAGGCGGAGGCGTTCACCCCGATGCCAAGGGCAAGCGTAAGCAGCGCGGTGGCCGTAAAACCCGGGCTTCGCCGAAGGGAACGCAAGGCAAAGCGCACGTCGCGCTCCAGCCGATCCAGCCAACCGATGGCGCAGAGATCGCGCGCTTTTTCCTGCAGCGATCCGACGTTGCCAAACGTTCTCTTGGCCGCGCGACGCGCGTCCTCCGTCGAGACGCCGGAAGCAATCTCATCCGCCGCGCGCCTCTCGAGATGGTACTCCATCTCCTCTCGCATCTCGGCGTCGATCCGGCCGCGGCGAAACAGGGCGCGCAAGCGGAATAAAAATGCGTGGAGCTGTTTCAAGGCCGGCGCTCAGCTCGATTGCATGACGTTCGCGATCGCGAGCACCGCGCGATCCCATTTTTCTTTCTCACGCTCGAGCTCTTTCATCCCCGCCTTGGTCAGCGTGTAGAATTTCGCCCGGCGATTGTTTTCTGAAACCCGCCACTCAGGCTTCACCAAGCCCTGCATCTCGAGCCGATAGAGTGCGGGGTAAAGCGAACCTTCCTCGACGGTGAGCACGTCGCGCGACCAAGCCCCGATGCGCTCAGCGATGCCCCAGCCATGCATATCGCCCCGCGTCAGCACGCGCAGGATAAGCATCTCCAGCGTGCCTTTCACCAGCTCAACTTTATCTTTCGTCATCCCTTTCCCATAGATTACCTATGGTAGTGGTGTCAACTCCGTAAAAGGATCGGCGCAGAATAGCAGTCTCGTGGGTCCTGCAGTGAAAACCGCTTTTACTTACGGCAGCCTGGGAACGCAACGAGTTCATAAATCCGACGCAAAAGGCCGCGCGCTTTCTAGGCGAACAACAACCTTTACCTAGATTTCCTGAGTGGCCCGAGTTTTCTTACCTCGCCCGGGCGTACAGGACATAGCAGCCTCTACCTCATCATCAAGGCCTTCTCTCGACGAGCAGGACACGCGTTCGAAGTTCTCTCGATTAAGCCGCTCATGGGCTAGATGCCGGCACGTGATGAATGAATGGCGACTACCGCCCCCCCGCTTGAAGGGATTGCGGACCTCGCTACACTGGCTCAGATCCCGATGAGTGGGTTCTCCTCCATTTCTCTCCCCCTTCAGCCCGGCATGGAGCTGCGGGCCGACCGCGGTATTCATTACGGCCATCGCATCGATCCACAGGGCCGTTTTCTGGTCTGGGAACTGGGCGGTGATGGCTCCATTCCAATCGTCCGCGATGGCTGTTTGGACTGGGTGTTCGACGGCTCAGGCGAAGAGGAGCCCTTGGTAATGGGCCTAATGGAAGAGCCGACAGAGGTGAATCTGGGATTTGGCAAACGGTGGTTCGGCATCCGCTTCTTCCCGGGATGGTTCGCCGCCTTCACGGGCGCCGACCTCACCTGTTGGCCGCAGAGCCCCATTTCTTCGAAAGAACTGCCAGCCTTCCAAAGAATGGGCGCCGCGGAAGGCATCATTAAATCGTCCATCGAAACAGCATTGGACGACCTGTTCCAGCGTGTCGCCCGGCACTTCGAGCTGCTCGCTCGCGTCCCCGCCGCCGACGTGCGGCAAGCGCTTGGTTCCGGCTCAACACCGCTGACACTGCCGGTCGGAGATCGCCAGCTGCGTCGGATCTTCCGGCAACAGACGGGCTACTCTTGGCGGTCATTAACCAAGATCCAGCGTGCCCATCGGTCCGCGCGTCTTTTGTTGCGAGGGCAGTCCATCAGCGGGGTGGCCCATGCACTCGGCTACTCAGACCAAGCGCACCTGACCCGGCAATTCAGCGAGGTATTTGGCTTCGGCCCTGCGCGGATGTCCGAAACGTTCAAGAAGTTTCACGCGTTCAGGGGTAGGGTAACGTCGCTATGAACTTCACCTCATCCTATCCTGTCATTCTAACCTCCCGACTTCGTGAATCGCGCGACTTCTACTGTCGGCACTTTGACTTCACCGTGAGCTTCGAATGCCCGTGGTACGTCAGTCTGGCGACCGCCGAACCGAAGCATGAGCTCGCTTTTCTGGAACCCGGTCACGAATCGATTCCAGGCCCCCTGCGCGAACCCACCTCCTCCCTGCTTCTGA